>NZ_AWXZ01000015.1 GCF_000496075.1 Lutibaculum baratangense AMV1 | reverse complement strand
AATCACGCAGCAAAACCTCCCACCCTCAGGCAATGCCCAAGGCGCAATCCGCAATCCCCAAAGCCGAAACCCCAGGGCCCTGCCGCAATCGCGATATCTTGTAAAGACCAAATCGGCAAACATCCAGGGCCGAAACCCCGGAAGGAGCAGAGCGCCCGTCGCCGTCGGTGATGCGTATATAGATCCGTGCCCCTTTCGCCGTCAACGCCCTTTCGCGATCGGCGTCGCATTTTTTTCATCCTCCGCCCCTCTCGCCTAGAGGGGCAAGGATTCCGGCTCGTGAGAAAGTGCCTCAAGCCTCACAGGCGCCATATTGGGCGGCACAATGCCGGTCGTCGCCGGAGCGCGCTTCGCACCGGTGGCGGCGCCCCGCGGACACGCCGCGGCGCCTTTGCAAGTTGACAGGGTCGGGGCGTGGACGCATCGTCCCTCCACTCCTGTGCAGAGCGTCATGGCCTGCTTCGCGTGGGCCGGCGTTCAGGCCTTCATGGCCCGCCGCCGGCGGTCCAAACGATAACCGTCCCGTCCGCCAGGACAGGCAGAAGGAGAAGCTGGCAGCGCCCATGGCAACCGTAGACCTCGGCAGGGAGCCGCCGCTCGGTTTGACCCGGTCCGCGCAGGACCAGCTGCCGGATCGCCATTTCCTCAATCTTCGCTGGCTGGCCTGCACGTGCCTGACCGGGCTCGCTGGCGGCACACTGATCGCGGGAGCGCTGTTCATCGCCGCCGACCGGCAGGCCCAGTTCGCGGAAGCCCCGCGAATGGCGGTCGGCCAGGCCGAGGCCGCGTTCCAGCGCCCCTCGGCCTTCGGCTCCGGCAAGACAGACAGGCTCGTCGTCCTGCCACGCCGAGCCGCGAGCCGGCAGGTCATCCAGGAGTCCTCGACGCGCAGCGTCGGCGGGAAGGAGTTCGTCAACGTCAGGTCCTACATCCGGGCCGGCGGCAACCTCGCTCTCAATCGCGGCGACCACGCCGAGCGCGCCCCGAAATTCGACCCCGTGAGGATCTACGCCGAGGTCGGCGCCTTCAGTGCCGGCAAGGCGGACGACGCGCCGGCGACGAAGCAGGACGACCCGGGCGACGAGAACGTCGCCGTCGCCTTCAGCGACCTCTCGGCTTCGCTCGCGCAGTTCGACGAGGCGGACCTGCTCAGCCCGGAGGAAGTGTCGGAGACGGTCCGCGAAACGGCCGCCTTCCTGCCGGAAGGGACGGCCTTCGCGGTTCCGATGATTTTTCCCGTCGGCACGGGCACCGCCGGCTGGGCCACCGCCGCCGCAAGCCTCGGTCCGGCCGCAGCGGGTGACCTCGTCTCGAGCTTCGGGGCCAACGTCACGACGATCGCGAAGAGCGGCGCGTCCCTCCCGGAGGAGGCGACCGACGAGATGAGCGTGACGCTCAATGCGGGCGACACGCTGAGGTCGGTGCTCCTTGCGCACGGGGCGACCGAGGACGAGGCGGACGAGATCCTCGCCGCGCTCGGCCGGGGAGGCCAGGCGCCTTCGCTGCGGCCGGGGGAAGAGGTGCGACTGACGATCGCACAGGCCGGAGAGTCGGAGCGACACCGGCCGGTCCGGGTCAGCCTCCCCTCGGAGCGCGGGCACCCTCTCACGGTGGCCCTGGCAGGAAACGGGTTCCAGCGCATGGCGAACGTGATCGCGCCCGCGATGCTTCGGCCTTCGCAAGGCGCTTCCGCCCGGCAGGGTCCCCGCGCCAACGTCTACGACGCGCTGTGGGAAACCGGCGCGGAGCTCGAGATCCCCGAACCGCTCGTTTCCGAGCTCATCCACATCTTCGCCTTCGACGTCGACTTCCAGCGCACGACGAGCCCTGGCGACACGATCGAGGTTTTCTTCACGGATACCGACGAAGACGGCGAGCAGGCCCAGCCCGAGATCCTCTTCGCCTCGATCACGACACGCGGCGAGACCCACCGCTTCTACCGCTACCGCACGCCCGACGACGGCGAGATGGACTATTACGACCCGACAGGAAAGAGCGCGCGGAAGTTCCTTCTGCGCAAGCCGGCTCCCAACACGGTCTTCACCTCCGGCTTCGGCATGCGGCGCCATCCCATCCTCGGATACTCCCGCATGCACACCGGCGTCGACTGGGCGGCGCGTACGGGCACGCCGATCATCGCGGCAGGCAACGGCAAGGTCGTGCAGGCCGGGTGGAGCTCCGGCTACGGACAGCGTGTCGAGATCCAGCATGCCAACGGCTATCTTTCGACGTATAGCCACATGTCGGCGATCTCCGTGAAGGAGGGACAGTCCGTCCACCAGGGCCAGCTCATCGGCAAGATCGGCTCGACCGGCCGCTCGACGGGACCGCACCTGCACTACGAGGTGAAGGTCAACGGGCGGTTCGTGGACCCGATGCGCATCAGACTGCCGCGCGGTCGCGTGCTCGACGGTCGCGTCCTCGCGGGCTTCGAGAAGGAGAAGGCCCGCATCGAGGCGCTGATGAACCGGTCGCCCGCCTCGACCAGGGTCGCGTCCGCCGGCGGAGCCTAATGCTCTCAAGATCCGACGCCGCGGAGCCCGTTCCCTCCGAGAAGAAGCCGCCGCTCCTCATCATCGACAGCGACGGCGGCGTCGACGACATGCTGGCCTTGACGATGGCGGCCAGCCTCTGCCGCGACCGCCTCGCCGCCCTCACCGCGGTCTTCGGCAATGTCGGCGTCGCCCAGGCAGCCTCCAACATCGCCTACTCCCTGAGGCTCGCCGGGATCTCCCCCCTGCCCCCCATCGCGCTGGGTGCCGCATCTGGGTCCTGCGGCTTCTCGCGCGGGGCACAGGATGTCCACGGCGAAGACGGTCTCGGCGGCGCCAGACGGGTGTTCGCCGGCGAGGATCCGCCGGAGTTCCCTACGCTCGACACGGTGGTCGAGCGTCTCCTTCCCATGCACGGACGGCACGCTCGCTTCGAGATCCTGGCGATCGGCCCCGCGAGCAACGCTCCGCGCCTCGTGGAGCTCCTCGGGCCGAGCCGGATCGTGCGGATCGTGACGATGGGAGGCTCGCTCCTCGACCGGGGCAACATCACCGAGGTGGCCGAGTTCAACGCCCACGCCGACCCCGAGGCCCTGCGATCCGTTCTGGCCGGCACGGTGCCGGTGACGCTCGTCCCGCTCGACATCTGCCGGAAGGTCGTCTTGTCCCGGGCGGCGATCGAGGCCTTGCCGCCAGGCCCGGACGGGCGGCTGGAGCCGCTGAAAGCTGCGTTGAGGGCGTACGCCGCCGGCTATCGACGGTGGGAAGGCATAGAGGGGTGCTTCCCGCACGATGCGATCGCGCTGCTCGTTCTCCTCCGCCCTGACCGCTTTCACATCGTCCGCTGCGATGTCGATGTGGACCTGACGCCGGAGCGGTACGGCATGACGCGGGCGATGCGCATGGACGACGGCGGAAGGCACGGCGTCGCCTTCGGCGGCGACCTGAAATGGGTGCGCGGCATGATCGAGCGAGGTTGGCTCCGCGACGCGGCGGGTTCCGCTACCTGAAGAGCATCACCGGGATCCGGCAGGAGCGCACCATCTCGGTCGTCGTGGAGCCGATGACGAGGCTGCGGATGCGCGAGTGGCCGTAGGCGCCCATGACGAGGAGGCCGATCCTCTCGTTCTCCACCGCCTGCGCGATGACCGTGTCGGCCTGCCCCGGCACGATGTCGGCGTCGACCGCGTAGCCGGCGCCTTCGAGCACCCGCCGGGCGTCGTCGAGGCGCTTCGTGTTCTCCGCCGTCTCGTTGCCGACGGTGAGCAGCCGGCACTTCAGCCCCTGAAAAAGAGGGCTCCGCGCCACGTGATCGAGGGCCTTCATGCTGGAGACGCCACCGTCATAGGCGATCAGGAAGCGCTCGACGGGAGCGAAGGCGCGGGAGGCGACGAATATCGGCTTCTTCGACGAGCGCACGATCCGCTTGAGGTTCGAGCCGAGATGCCCCTTGGCGAAATCGGCCGCCTCGCCTCGTTTCCTGACGATTACCATGTCGGCCCCGGCCTCGAGCTCGGCCACCGTCTCGACGATGTCGCCGATCCGCAGGTTCATGCCGGCCCCAAGGCGCCGCTGCAGTGCAATACGACGCCCCGGGGACCGCCGCGGAACGACAAAGCCGGACGCGGTGGCCGCGTCCGGCTTCAAGAGACGCGGCGGCAGCCCGTCAGGTGCGGCGGGCGACCATCATTTCCTTGATCTCGGCAATGGCTTTGGCCGGATTCAGTCCCTTGGGGCAGGTCTGGGCGCAGTTCATGATCGTGTGGCAGCGGTAGAGGCGGAAGGGGTCCTCGAGCTTGTCGAGCCGCTCGTCCGTCGCCTCGTCACGGGAATCCACGAGCCAGCGCCGCGCCTGCAGCAACGCGGCGGGCCCGAGATAGCGCTCGGAGTTCCACCAGTAGGACGGGCAGGCCGTGGAGCAGCAGGCACAGAGGATGCACTCGTAGAGGCCGTCGAGCTTCTCGCGGTCCTCATGGCTCTGACGCCATTCCCGTTCCGGCTCCGGCGTCTTCGTCTGGAGCCAGGGCTCGATGAAGGCTTGCTGGGCGTAGAACATCGTGAGGTCGGGCACGAGATCCTTGACCACCGCCATGTGCGGCAGGGGGTAGACCTTCACCGGCCCTTCGATCTCGTCCATGCCCTTCGTGCATGCGAGCGTGTTCATGCCGTCGATGTTCATCGCGCAGGACCCGCACACGCCCTCCCGGCAGGAGCGGCGGAGCGTCAGGGTCGGGTCGACCGTGTTCTTGATCCAGAGAAGAGCGTCGAGCACCATCGGCCCGCAATCCTCGACATCGACCTCGAACGTGTCGATACGGGGGTTCTGGCCGTCGTCGGGGTTCCAGCGATAGACGCGGAACTCGCGGGTCTTCTTGGCGCCTTCCGGTTTCGGCCAGGACTTGCCCTTGGTGATCTTGGAGTTCTTCGGGAGGGTGAGCTGAACCATCGCTTTCCCTGGGGCTAAGGGGCATGCCGCATCCGCGAAGCGGCGCGTGCATCCGCGAGAAACTCTTGTTCCCGCACTCTTTCGCATGCCGCAGGGTCCGTGTCACCCCCGGCGCGCGGGCGGCAGCGAGGTTGCATGGCTGGTACGCGCGGCGCGACGCCGGCTCAGGCGGCCTCGTCGCGCTTCACGTCGCGCCGGACCGTCTCGAGATGCTCTTCACCGAGCCAGCCGCGCTCCGCGGCATGTTCGGCCGCGACCCACAGGTCGTCGCCGCAGGCCGTGTCCACGCCGAGCCCGCGCGCTTCCTCCAGCGCCTCCTCGACGAGCGCATGGTGGCGACCGCCCTTGATCTCGCGGATGTAGATCGCGGCGATCCGGCCGGGATGGGCCTTGGCGATGTCGCGGTAGATGAAGGCGTCGCGCTGGCCGGAATCGCCGATGAGGATGAAGCGGAGGGCGGGATAGGCTGCGAGGATGGTCTCGATCATCTCGCTCTTGTGACCGTGGTGCCCGCCCGTCAGCCAGCGCGTCTGCGTCAGACCGAAATCCTTCAGCAGCATCGGCCCGTGCGGGATGCCCCGGAGATGCAGAAAGCGCTCGAAGAGGTCGAACAGGTTCCACGGGCTCGAGGAGACGTAGAAGACGGGGTTGCGTTCGCCCGGTCCCACGAGGCCGCGATAGAAGGCCGCGAGGCCGGGGAAGGCGACGCGGGTTTGGGCCGAATTGGCGATGACGGTGCGCCAGTGCCTGACGAGGTTCGTCGCCCCCGTCTCCACGATCGTGTCGTCGATGTCGGAGATGATGCCGAAGGAGGCATCACGCCCGGGTGTGCGCACCATGGCCCGGGCGAGGTGAGGCCTCGTTCCCCGGACGGGGCTGTCGAGAAGCTCGACCTCGACCGCCTGCCACGCCCTGCCGGTGTCGTGCGCGCCGCCGGGCTCGATCGTCGTCTCGAAGTACCCCTCCTCGTCCGTCGTCACCTCGCCGCTCCGCTCCCCGAAGCGCCATGCGAGACGGGCGTCAGGCACCTCGTCGGTCTCGTAGCGCTTGTAGGTGAGCCAGAGGTTTTGCCTCAGCGAGTGCTCCGCCGCCTCCTGCGAGATGCCGGGATCCTCGAGCACCCGCCCCTTGAGCCAGTAGCGGGTCGCGTCGCCGAAGCCGCGATAGGGAATGACGATCGGCGGCTCGACGAGGCCGAGCCGGTTCTTGACGGCGAAGCGCGTGCGATCCCAGACGCCCTCCGCCCGGCTCAACGGTCCTCGCGCGTGCCTGTGGAACGCGATGCGCATGCGGCCTCCCCGGCTTGAACTTGTGTGACGTCAACGTTGAGGCGGGAGGAACGTTCGGTAGCTCGCGCCTCGCCCTGGCGCTGCGGCGTCGCCCCGGCGCTGCGGCGTCGCCGCGGCCGCGCACATGGCCCCCAAGGCTGTCCGCGATCCTCTCGCGGACAGCCTTCGCGTCGTCTACTTCACCTCGCGGACAGGCATGTAGATGTCTCCGCCCTCTCGGTAACGCTGGGCCATGTCGGCCATGCCCCTCTGCGCCCGCGCCTCCTCGCGAATGTCGTGGCTGATCTTCATGGAGCAGAACTTCGGGCCGCACATGGAGCAGAAATGGGCGACCTTGTGTGCCTCCTTCGGCAACGTCTCGTCGTGGAAGCTGCGCGCCGTTTCGGGGTCGAGCGAAAGGTTGAACTGATCCTCCCAGCGGAACTCGAAGCGCGCGCGGCTCAGCGCATCGTCGCGGATCTTCGCCGCAGGATGCCCCTTGGCCAGGTCGGCGGTATGCGCTGCGATCTTGTACGTGATGACGCCCGTCTTCACGTCGTCGCGGTCGGGAAGGCCGAGATGTTCCTTTGGCGTCACGTAGCAGAGCATGGCCGTTCCGAACCAGCCGATCATCGCAGCGCCGATGCCTGACGTGATGTGGTCGTATCCCGGCGCGATGTCCGTGGTGAGGGGGCCGAGCGTGTAGAAGGGCGCTTCGCCACAGACGGCGAGCTGCTTGTCCATGTTCTCCTTGATCTTGTGCATCGGCACATGGCCGGGGCCCTCGATCATCACTTGGCAGTCGTGGGCCCATGCAATCTGCGTGAGCTCGCCAAGCGTCCCGAGCTCGGCGAATTGCGCCGCGTCGTTGGCATCAGAGATAGAGCCGGGGCGCAGCCCGTCGCCGAGCGAGAAGGACACGTCGTAGGCCCTGCAGATCTCGCAGATCTCGGCAAAATGCTCGTAGAGGAAGCTCTCGCGATGATGGTGCAGGCACCACTTGGCCATGATCGAGCCGCCGCGCGACACGATGCCGGTGACGCGGTCCACCGTCAGCGGAATATGCGCGAGCCGCACGCCGGCATGGATCGTGAAATAGTCGACCCCCTGCTCGGCCTGCTCGATTAGCGTGTCGCGGTAGATCTCCCACGTCAGATCCTCGGCGACGCCGCCGACCTTCTCCAATGCCTGGTAGAGCGGCACCGTCCCGATCGGCACCGGCGAGTTGCGCAGGATCCAGTCGCGAATGTTGTGGATATTGCGCCCGGTCGAGAGGTCCATCACCGTGTCGGCGCCCCAGCGGATCGCCCAGACCATCTTGTCGACCTCCTCGGCCATCGAGGATGTCACCGCCGAGTTACCGATATTGGCGTTGATCTTCACGAGGAAGCTACGCCCGATCACCATCGGTTCGGCTTCGGGATGATTGATGTTGGCCGGGATGATCGCGCGGCCCCGCGCCACCTCCTCGCGTACGAACTCGGGCGTCACGAAATCCGGGATGGCGGCGCCGAAGCTCTCGCCGTCGCGCTGGAAGCCTTCCGGTGCCGCCTGGCGACCGAGGTTCTCGCGGATCGCGACATATTCCATCTCGGGTGTCACGATGCCGGCGCGCGCATAGGCGAGCTGCGTCACCGCCTTGCCGCCCGCCGCGCGCAGAGGTCGGCGCGGGACGGGAAACGGCGGTGTCAGCTTCTCCCCCGACACGAACCCGTTGTCCGCAGGCAGGACCGTACGCCCCTCATAGGTCTCCACATCGCCGCGAGCCTCGACCCAGGCGCGGCGAAAGGCAGGAAGACCGCGGTCGATCGCGATCTCCGCCTTCATATCCGTGTAAGGGCCGGAGGAGTCGTACACCGTCACCGGCGGCTCGCCGGCGCTCGGATGCACCGAGATCCGACGCATCGGCACGGCGATCTCCGGATGGATCGCGCCGGAAACGTAGACCTTCTCGGAGGCCGGCAGCGGCCCCGTCGTCACGGCCGGAGTGGCTTGGGGAGGAGTGGCTTGGGGAATGGAACGTGCAGGCGACATGAGGCTCCCTCGCTCTCGCGCATGGAAACCCAGTTCCGAAACGAAGGCGGGGAAGAATGCCGGTCGATATGAGCTGCGCCGTCGCCCGGGCATTCGCACCGTCCCTACGCCAGTGTGAACTGGATCAGGTTCGTAGGGTCACCGCGCTGCCGTGAACGGCCAGCGGAATCTCAGCCCCTTGTCGGGACCCCCCTGGTGAAGATGCGAGGATGCTGGGGAACGGTGGGCCTGTCAACAATGTGCAGTTGGCCGCCTGCTGCTGTGGTGAAAGGCGCCATTGCTGCGTCGCCGCGCAAAGCCAGACCGGGGACCCGCGACCCGAGGAGCCGATACCGACAGACTCGTTCTCAACGTTATCGCCACGTGCAAGGAAGCGCCTTCGGCGTCAGCCGATGTCGCGCCGGGGCCGGAAGCCCACAAACGAAGCAGGCCGGCTCCCGGGAGCCGGCCCTACGTGATCCATTCGATGGGACCAGCCTCAGTACACCCGCGCCTTCGGCTCGATATAGGCGATGTCGTTCGACATCGTGTAGGTGTGCACCGGGCGGTAGTCGATCGTCACTTCGCGGGTGTTCGTGTCGGCCCAGGCGAGCGTGTGCTTCATCCACGTCGCGTCGTCGCGGTCGGGGAAGTCCTCGCGGGCGTGCGCGCCTCGGCTCTCCTGACGATTGACCGCGCTGTCCATCGTCACGACGGCCTGGCAGATCAGGTTGTCGAACTCGAGCGTCTCGATCAGGTCGGTGTTCCAGATCAGCGAGCGGTCCGTCGTGCGCACGTCGCGCGCCGCCTGCCAGACGTCGTTGATGAGCGTGTGGCCTTCCTCGAGGATCTCGCCCGTGCGGAACACGGCGCAGTTCGTCTGCATGACCTTCTGCATGTCGAGGCGCAGCTTCGCGGTCGGCGTGTCGCCGTCGGCGTAGCGGAACCTGTCGAGCCGGTCGAGCGAGTTCTGCCCCGCGTCCGAAGGCAGGTCGGGCTGGCTCTCGCCGGGCTTCAGAAGCTCGCCGCAGCGCAGCCCCGCCGCGCGTCCGAACACGACGAGATCGATGAGCGAATTCGAACCGAGCCGGTTCGCGCCGTGGACGGAGACGCAAGCCGCTTCGCCGATCGCCATCAGGCCCGGCACGACGTAGTCGGGATCGCCACCCTTCAACGTCAGAACCTCGCCGTGGAAGTTCGTCGGGATGCCGCCCATGTTGTAGTGCACGGTCGGCAGCACGGGGATCGGTTCCTTCGTCACGTCGACGCCGGAGAAGATCCTCGCCGACTCCGAGATGCCCGGCAGCCGCTCGTGCAGGACGGCGGGGTCGAGATGGTCGAGATGCAGGTGGATGTGGTCGTTGTTCCGGCCGACGCCCCTGCCCTCGCGGATCTCGATCGTCATGGCGCGGCTGACGACGTCGCGCGAGGCGAGGTCCTTCGCGGTGGGCGCATAGCGCTCCATGAAGCGCTCGCCCTCGGAGTTCACGAGGTAGCCGCCCTCGCCTCTGGCCCCTTCCGTGATGAGGCAGCCCGCGCCGTAGATGCCCGTGGGGTGGAACTGCACGAACTCCATGTCCTGCAGCGGCAGGCCGGCGCGCAGCACCATGGCGTTGCCGTCGCCGGTGCAGGTGTGGGCGGAGGTGCAGGAGAAATAGGCGCGGCCGTAGCCGCCGGTGGCGAGGATCGTGCGGCGGGCGCGGAAGCGGTGAAGCGTCCCGTCGTCCATGCACAGCGCGACGACGCCGCGGCAGACGCCCTCCTCGTCCATGATCAGGTCGATCGCGAAATACTCGATGAAGAACTCGCTCGAGTGCCGCACCGCCTGGCCGTAGAGCGTGTGCAGGATCGCGTGGCCGGTGCGGTCGGCGGCCGCGCAGGTGCGCTGCGCGGTGCCCTGGCCGTAGCGGGTCGTCATGCCGCCGAACGGGCGCTGGTAGATCCGTCCGTCCTCGGTGCGCGAGAACGGCACGCCGAAATGCTCGAGTTCGTAGACGGCCGCCGGCGCGTTCCTCACGAGGTATTCGATGGAGTCCTGGTCGCCGAGCCAGTCCGACCCCTTCACGGTGTCGTACATGTGGTAGCGCCAGTCGTCCTCGCCCATGTTGCCGAGCGAGGCGGCGACGCCGCCCTGCGCGGCCACGGTGTGGGAGCGGGTGGGGAAGACCTTGGTGATGCAGGCGGTGCGGAGGCCCGCCTGGGCGCAGCCGAGCGTCGCGCGCAGGCCCGCGCCGCCGGCGCCGACGACGACGACGTCGTAGGTGTGGTCGACGAAGGAATAGGCGCGGCCGTTCGCGCCGGGTGCGGAACCGTTGCTGCCGTTCTGGGCCATGCGCATCAGCCTCCGAAGGAAATCTTGAGAATGGAGAAGACGGCGGCGAGCGCGATCGCTGCGGCGAAGAAGTTGTTGCCGATCACGGCCAGGATCTTCAGCCCCTCGGTGTGGACGTAGTCCTCGATGATCACCTGCATCCCCACCCGCATGTGCAACGTGACGGAGACGATCGCGAGAAGGAAGGGGATCGCGACGAGCGGCCGCTCGAGGATCGCGACGACGGTCAGGTAGTCCTCACCGGCCAGCGCGACGACGAGGCCGATGAAGAACAGGATGAGCAGGATGTTGGACGCCGCCGTCATCCTCTGCAGCAGGAAATGGCCGGTTCCCTCGCCGGCTGCGCCGAGCCCACGAACGCGTGCGCCTGGTGTGCGGATCGATTTCGCCATGACGCCTCACATTACGATGTAAGCCGCGATCCAGATCAGGATCGTCAGCGTGACCGAGCCGATGATCGTCGCCCAGGCGAGCCGGCTCGCATTCGGCGGATCCATCGCCAGCTGGAAGTCCCAGATGAGGTGGCGGATGCCGCCCAGCATGTGATGGATCAGCGTCCAGGTGTAGAGAGCGAGGACGATGCGGCCGAGGATCGAGCCGTAGAGGCCATGCACCGTCTCGAAGGCTTCCGGCCCGCTCGCCGCGGCGACGAGCCAGACGACGAGAAGCAGCGTGCCGAAGTAGAGCGCGGCACCGGTGATACGGTGCACGATCGACATCACCATGGTGATGATCGGCCGGAAGACGGACAGATGCGGCGAAAGGGGACGTTTCTGTTCGAGTGCGGGCGTTGCCATCGAAGCTGCGCTGGATCTCGGTGAACGGGGCGGGGGCGAAGAGGCCCGGTCGTGCGGCACTTCTAGCGCGCGCCGCCGGGTGACGCAATTCGCAGGCGCGAAGGCATGGCTACCATGCCATCAGGGCGAGGCGGCGGAGCGAGATTCACCCACCTTCCTACCGCGGCAGCACCGCCCAATAGTCGAGGTCGAGCACCACGCTCGGATCGTAGCTGCCGTCGGGCTCGGCATAGGGGAAGTCGTAGCAGGGCCGATCCTTGGTGGCGACGAGACGCAGGCGGAGCGCGCCGACGTCCTCCCGGCCGGGCAGCGATGCCGTGTCGAGCACCTCGCTCCAGGCGTGGATCGTGTCGCCCGCGAAGACGGGCATGACGTGGCGCCCGCGATTGATGGCGGCGATCTGGAAGGCGTTCTGCAGGCCGTTGAAGGAAAGCGCCCGCGCCACGCTGATGACGTGGCCGCCATAGACGACCCGGCGACCGTACCGGCCGTTGACCTCCGTGATCTGGTTGAAGTGCAGCTTCGCGGAATTCTGGTAGAGGCGAGCAGCCATCTGGTGCTCCGCCTCCTCGATCGTCATGCCGTCGACATGGTCGATGCGCTCGCCGACGACATAGTCTCCGTGGCGCGAGGGGCTGCCCGACAGGCGCCAGTCCCATTCGCCGGCGTCGATCTCCGGCACGGCGTCTCCGAGCGCGTCCGGCGCGATCGCGGAGGGCACGTCCGGCACCAGCGGGTCCGGCGCCGGCGAGCCTTCCTCGGACTTGCGGATCAGGACCCAGCGGACATAGTCGAGCACCCGCTCGCCCTCCTGGTCGACGCCCTGGCTGCGGACATAGACGACGCCGGAGCGGCCGTTCGTGCTCTCCTTCAGGCCGATGATCTCGGAAATCGCCGTCAACGTGTCGCCGGGGTAGACGGCCTTCAGGAACCGGCAGCCGGCATAGCCGAGATTGAGGATCGCGTTGCGCGATATGTCCGCGACCGTCCTGCCGAAGACGACGTGGAAGACGAGGAGGTCGTCGACCGGCGACCGGGGGTAGCCGACCGCGCGGGCGAAGGTGTCGCCCGAAGGCAGCGCGAAGCGCGAGCCCGTGAGCGCGGTGTAGAGCGAGACGTCGCCATGCGTGATCGTTCGCGGCGTCGCGTGATGGATGACCTCGCCGACGGCGAAGTCCTCGAAGAAGCGGCCGACGGACGATTTCGCCTCGCCGGTCATCGCGCCTTCCGCCCGATGACCTCGTGCAGGGCGAGCGTCCGCCGGGCGATGTCGGCGTGGAGGATCTCCACCATCCGCCCGCCGAGGTTGATCGCTCCCTTGCCCTTGTTCTCGGGCCGGTCGAAGGCCTCGATGATCGCCCTCGCCTCCGCCAGATCCTCCTCGCCCGGCGCGAAGATCTCGTTTGCCGGACCGATCTGCGAGGGATGGATCAGGGTCTTGCCGTCGAGCCCCATGTCCCGCGCCTGGCGGCATTCGGCGACCAGGGCCTCCCCGTTGCGGAAGTCGTTGCACACCCCGTCGAGGACGGCGAGGCCATAGGCGCGCGCGGCGATCACCGCGGCCGAGATCCACGGCAGCATCGGCGCCCGGCCGGGCACCTGCCGCGCGCCTGTCTCCTTGGCGAGGTCGTTCGTGCCGAGCACGAAGGCGCCGAAGCGCGGGCCGGATTCCTCGGCCTTGGCGGCAATCTCGCGCAGGTTCAGCATCGCGTGCGGCGTCTCGATCATCGCCCAGAGCTCGACGGTCTCGCCTGCCCCGCCGCGCTCGGCAAGGTCGCGCGCCTCGTCGACATCCTCCGGGCGCCCGACCTTGGTTACGAGCACCGCCGACGGTCCCGCCGCGACGGCGGCCTCCAGGTCGTCGCGGCCCCACGGCGTGCCGAGCGCGTTGACGCGGATGACGACCTCGCGCTCGCCGAACCCGCCTTCCCTCACCGCTTCGCAGACCCGTGACCGCGCCTCTTCCTTCAATTCCGGCGCCACCGCGTCCTCGAGGTCGATGATCACGACGTCGGCCGGCAGCGTCTTCGCCTTCTCGAGGGCCCGTTCGTTCGTTCCGGGTAGATAGAGCGCGCTGCGGCGCGGGCGGACGTCGATCATCGTTCTTTGGTATCCGTCGGCTGGTCGAATGTGAGCGGAAGCCTAGCCGCTCGCCGCCCGATGTGCGAGTCTCCGGCGCCATCGAAGGGGGCAGGAATGGCAAGGCTACTGACGATCTCGTCCTGGGTCGCCCGCGGGCACGTGGGCAATTCGGCCACCACCTTTCCGCTGATGCGCCGCGGCCACGACGTGATCTCGCTGCCGACCGTGGTGCTGGCCCACCATCCCGGACACGCGCCGAACCCGACGCGGACCGAGATCACCGGCCTCTTCGAAATGGGAACGGACGTGCTGGAAAGCCCCGAGCCGCACCCGGTCGACGGGGTGCTCGTCGGCTACGTGGCTCTCGCGCCGCAGGCGGTGAACATCGCCGGCATCGTGGCGCAGGCGCGGGCGCTGAAGCCGGCCATACCGCTCGTCGTCGATCCGATCATGGGCGACGACGGAGAGCTTTATGTCGACCCGGCGGTGAACGGCGAGATCGCGACGCACCTCCTGCCGATGGCCGACATCATCGTGCCGAACCTGACCGAGCTCGCCGCCCTGAGCGATCCGGCATCCGTGTCGCGGGCCCTCGAGATGAGCGAGGCGGAGGCGATCGAGCGGGCGCTGGCCCTCAGCGTGCCGGCGGTGCTCGTCACCTCGGCTCCCGCGACGAGCCGCGACCGGATCTGCAACCTCCTCGTGACGAGGAACGGCGCCTGGCGGATCGAGACCGCCCGCCTGCCCTGCCGCGTCAACGGCACGGGCGACCTTCTCTCGGGCATCGTGCTCTCGGAGATCGCGATCGGGCGGAGCATGCTCGAAGCGGCCGCACTCGCCGCCGGTATCGTGCACGACGTGCTGGAGGAAACCGCGCGCCGGGATGCCGACGAGATGGTGCTGGCCGACGCACAGGACGTTCTCCTGTCGCCGCGAACGAGCGCGGTGGTCACGCCGATATGACGCGGTGGGTCGCCGGCGTCGACGCCTACCGCGCCGGCTGGATCGCCTGTGTGCTGACGGAGGATCTCACGTCGCTCCACTTCCGCGTCATCCTCCGTCTGGAGGAGATCGTCGACGGCCCGGATGCGCCCTCGATCGTCTCCGTCGACATGCCGATCGGGCTGCCGGAGCGTATCGAGGGCAGTGGCAGGGCGTGCGAGATGGCGGTGCGGCCGCATCTCGGCCCGCGCCAGTCGAGCGTCTTCTCGACGCCGTCGCGCCGCGCGGTCTTCGCCGGCGACTACGCCGCCTCCTGCGCCGCGGCCCTCGCGACCTCCATGCCGCCGCGCAAGGTGTCGAAGCAGTGCTTCATGCTCTTCCCCCGCATTCGCGAGATCGACGGCCTGCTGGTCGCGCGCCCGGAGCTGCGGGCCAGGGTGTTCGAGACGCATCCGGAGATGTCCTTCCTGCACATGAACGGCGGCCGACCGGCCTCGCTGCCGAAGAAGATCAGGAGCCGCGCCAACCCCGACGGCCTCCAGGAGCGCGCGCAACTTCTCCTCGCGGCGGGCATGCCGCAGGACATCGTCTCAACGATGGAGCGGCCTCCTGCCGGGGCGGGCGGCGACGACGTGCTCGATGCGGCAGCCTGCACATGGACGGCGCTGCGAATCCTGCGCGGCGAGGCCGTCGTCTACCCCAGCCAGCCGCCGCGGGATGCGAACGGCATCGAGATCGCGATCAGGGCCTGATTCCACGGGTCACGCGGCGCGGCGACCGAGCCATGCGGCCGGACGACCGTCCGTCGCTGCGATGCCGAGCGCGATCAGGGCCATACCGACGAATGCCTCCGGACCCAGCGCCTCGTCGAGGAACAACGCGCCCAGGACCGAGGCGCTGGCGGGAATGAGAAGCGTCACCAGCGTCAGGTTCGTCGCCCCGGCCGTCCGCAGGATGCGGAAGTAGAGGAGATAGGCGAGCGCCGTGGAGGCGAGCGCCAGCGCGAGAAGAGCGCCGATCGCAACGCCGCTCGGGACGTCGCCGAGCCACGGCCGCTCCACAGCGACCACGATCGGGACGAGGATGACCGTCGCCGAGAGGAGCTGGCCGGTCGCCGGCACGGTGAGGGGCTTGGAGCGGAAGCGCCGCGCCCAGATGCTCGAAACGGCATAGGCGATTGCGGCCCCGACGCAGGCGAGCGACGGCAGGAGCTCGTCTCCGACACCGTGCAGCGCCTTCGCTCCGAT
This sequence comes from Lutibaculum baratangense AMV1, assembly GCF_000496075.1. Taxonomy (GTDB): domain Bacteria; phylum Pseudomonadota; class Alphaproteobacteria; order Rhizobiales; family Tepidamorphaceae; genus Lutibaculum; species Lutibaculum baratangense. The sequence goes on along the minus strand of NZ_AWXZ01000015.1, from coordinate 143,926 downwards.
GAGGGTGGCGACGCCGGAGATGCCGATCACGACGCCCATCACCTTGCCCGTGTTGATCTTCTCGTCGTCGGTCAGGATCTGCGCGAAGATGACGGCGAAGAACGGCGTGGTCGCGTTGAAGATCGCGGCGAGGCCGGGCCCGATATGCTGGAGCGCCCAGAAGAGAAGCGAGAAGGGGATGACGTTGTTGAGGACCGCCATCACCACGTAGTCGAAGACGTCGCGCGGCCGCTCGACAACCTTCGACCCGCGCAGCTTCGTCGCCACGAGAAGAGCAAGGCCCGCGATCGCCACCCGCCCCAGGACGACGGTGAGCGGCCCCATCTCCCGTACTGCGAGGCCCGCGAACAGGAACGACCCGCCCCAGAGGAGCGAAAGCAGCAGGAGGAACGTCCACTCCGCCGTTCCCATCGGTTGAACCTTGTGCACGTCTCTCCTTTCGCGCGTGATCGGCGGCCGCCAGAGTTACGCCGCCCTCTTTCCCGCGGACACCCGTTTTTGGCGCCCGCGCGACCTTTTCCGCTCTTCCCGCGTTCAAGACGAGAAGGCTCGAAGCCCGCGTCGCGCCGCCCCGTTCGGCACGATCCGAAAGCCAGTCGAAGGAGCGAACATGTTCGGTGACAAGGAAAAGGCGAAGTCGCAGGAGAGCGAGCGCGAGAAGCGCGAGCAGGACCACGAGCTCGACGAGGAACTCGAGGACACGTTCCCCGCCAGCGACCCGCCGTCGACGACACGACCGGGCGAGCACGACAAGTAGGACCGGCGGCTCTCCCGCGACGGCGCGGCGCGCGCCGCGCCGTCTAGATTGACGGCGATCAACGCGGTTCCCATTCTGCCTGCTAAGCTTCGTGCCGAAGTCGAGCCGCACAGGAGCAGGGGCGATGGGCATCAGGGAAATTCTCCTCCATATCGACGCCGACGAGCAGACGGAAACGGGCCGGCAGAGGATCGGCTACGCTCTGTCGCTCGCCTCGCGGTTCGACGCGCACGTCACCGGGCTCCTCTTCGCGCTCGACCCCTTCGTGCCCTCGACCGTGCTCGGCGAGGTTCCGATCTCGCTGATAGACCAGCAGCGCGAGAGCAACCGCAAGCTCGCGCGCGCGGCCGCCGAGGCGTTCCGGCAGGAGGCAGACCGCGCCGGCATTTCCCATGCCGTGCGCGTCAGCGAGTGCACCGAAGGCGAGGCGCTGCAGATCCTCGCGTCTCAGGGCCGCGTCTCCGATCTGATCATGACAGGCCAGCGCGAGCCCGACGACCGCCTGCCCATCCGGGAGATCCTCATCGAGACCGCGCTGTTCGAGACCGGCCGCCCGTCTCTCATCGTGCCCTATATCGGGCCCTCGGAAGCGAAGCTCGACTGTGTCGCGGTGGCGTGGGACGGACGCCGTGAGGCCGCGCGTGCCGTTCACGACGCGATGCCCATCCTCAAGCGAGCCAAGCGCGTCTGCATCGTCACGGTCGGGTGCATCGGCACGGCGAAGGGTGAGGACCCGGGAGCCGACCTCGCCGAGGCCCTCGCCCGCCACGACCTCGACGTGGAGTTGCAGCATCTCGACGCGACCCAGGACATCGCCGGCACTCTCCTGTCGAATGCCGCCGATCGCGGCTTCGATCTGATGGTGATGGGAGGCTACAGCCACTCCCGGCTTCGCGAGATCGTGCTCGGGGGCGCGACGCGCGGCATTCTCGAAAGCATGACGGTGCCCGTTCTCATGTCACATTGATCCCGCAACGATGGTCGGGTGAGACCCTAGCCCGAACATCCGGGATCAAGATGCCCACGAGCCGAGCCCACGCGACCTCATGTCCATCCACAATCTAGACTCGCTCTTCCGGGCGCGATCCCTCGCCGTCGTCGGTGCGAGCGCCGATCCCTCCGCGGTCGGCGGCATCATCGTGAGAAACCTCGCCGAGGCGGGCTTCGCCGGCGAGCTCCATCTCGTGAACCCCAAATACGACGAGATCGGCGGCCGCCCATGCCACCGTGGCGTGGCGACCCTGCCTGACGGGATCGATTGCGCGGTCGTGTCGATACCCGCGCCGGCCGTCCCCTCCACGATCGAGACGCTCGCGAAGAAGGTGTGCCGCTCCGCCGTCGTCATCACCGCGGGGCTCGGCTCCGGCCCGGGTTCCCTGAAGCAGGCGATGCTCGACGCGGCCCGGCCACTCGGCACGCGGATCGTCGGCCCGAACTGCCTCGGCGTGGCGGTACCGGGCACGGGCATGAATGCGACGTTCGCGCAGTCGAGCCCGATGAAGGGGGACCTCGCTCTTATCTCCCAGTCGGGCGCGATCGTGACGACGCTCATCGACTGGGCGAACGACCGCCGCATCGGCTTCTCCGGCATGGTCTCGCTCGGCGACATGGCCGAGGTCGATTTCGGCGACCTGCTCGACTGGTTCGCGCTGGACCCGAACACGCGGGCGATCCTGCTCTATGTCGAGGCGATCACCCGGCCGAAGAAGTTCATGAGCGCCGCCCGCGCGGCCGCCCGTTCGAAGCCGGTGGTCGTGATCAAGTCCGGGCGGCATGCGGCGGCGGCGAAGGCCGCGGCCTCGCACACCGGTGCGCTGGCAGGCGTCGACGAAGTCTATGACGCTGCCTTCCGGCGCGCGGGGCTGCTGCGCGTCGACGATCTCGACGAGCTCTTCGACGCGGCCGAGACGCTGAGCCGCGTGAAGCCCTTCCGCGGCGACCGCGTGAGCGTGCTGACGAATGGCGGCGGTATCGGCGTGATCGCGGTCGACCGCCTGCTCGACGAGCGGGGCACGCTCAGTCCTCTGTCGCCCGACACGATAGCCGCGCTCGATGCGGTGCTTCCCCCGACCTGGTCGCGCGGCAACCCCGTCGACATCGTCGGCGATGCCGGGCCGGATCGCTACGCGGCCGCCCTCGAGGTGCTGCTGAACGACAAGTCGACGGACGCGATCCTCGTGATGAACTGCCCGACCGCCCTCGCCTCGAGCAGCGCGGCGGCGGAGGCCGTCGCAGAGACGGTGCGCGAGCAGGGTCGGCACGTGTGGCCGAGGAAACCCGTCTTCGCCGCATGGCTCGGCGGGCAGGCCGCGGACGCCACCAGACCCGTCTTCGAGGCCGCTGGCGTGCCGCATTTCGCATCTCCGACAGCCGCCGTCCGCGGCGTCACGCATCTCGTGCGCTACTCCTCCGCCCTCGAGGCGCTGATGCAGACGCCTCCGAGCCTGCCGAGGGAGTTCACGCCCAACGTCGAGGCCGCGAGGTCCGTCATCGCGGAGGCGCTGAGCCGGGGCCAGAGCTGGCTCTCCTCCCGGCAGCGCCGTCGCATTTTCGAGGCGTACCACGTGCCCGTCATCGGCATCGAGGGCGCGGACACGCCCGAGCAGGCCGGCGACATCGCGGCTCGCCTGCTGCGGGAGCACGAGGCGGTTGCGGTGAAGATCCGCTCCCCCGACATCCAGCACAAGAGCGACGTCGGCGGCGTGCGTCTCGGCATGACGAGCCGTGCGGCCGCGGAGCAGGCCGCGCGCGACGTCATCGATGCGGCGCGGGCCGCCGTCCCCACCGCACACATCGAGGGCGTGACGGTCGAGCCGATGGTCGAGCGCCCGGCCGCGCGGGAACTGATCGTCGGCCTCACGGACGACGAGACGTTCGGCCCGATGGTCCTCTTCGGGGCCGGCGGGATCGCCGTCGAGACGCTGCGCGACAAGGCGCTCGCGCTGCCGCCGCTCGACCTGACGCTCGCCCGCGACCTCATCGCGCAGACCCGCATCTCGCGGCTCCTGAACGCCTATCGCAACCAGCCCGCCGCCGACCTCGACGGGATCGCCCTCACCCTCGTGAAAATCGCGCAGATGACGGCGGACCTGCCGGAGATCCGCGAGCTCGACATCAACCCGCTGCTCGCCGACGAGCACGGCGTGCTGGCGCTCGATTCCCGCATCAGGGTGGAGGCGGAGACGCATCGGGGGCGTCATGGCGTCAACCCGCGCTTCTCGATCAGCCCCTATCCCAGCGAGTGGGAGCGCGAAATCGTGCTCTCGGACGCAAGTGCCGTCGAGGTGCGCCCCGTGCGGCCCGAGGACGAGCCGCTCTTCGAGGAGTTCTTCTCCCGCGTCTCGCCCGAGGATATGCGGCTGAGGTTCTTCACGCCGCATCCCGACCTGTCGCACCGGTTCCTCGCACGCCTGACGCAGATCGACTACGCGCGCGCCATGGCCTTCGTGGCGCTGACGCCGGCGACGGGAGAGATGCTCGGCGCGGTCCGCATCCATGCCGACGCCGACCACGTGAGCGGCGAGTACGCGATCATGGTGCGCTCCGATCTCAAGGGGAAAGGGCTCGGCTGGGAGCTGATGAAGCTCATCATCGACTATGCCCGGGCCGACGGAATCAAGGAGATCACCGGCGACGTGCTGCGCCAGAACGAGACGATGCTCGCCATGTGCCGCGAGCTGGGCTTCGCCGAGATCCACAGCCGCGAGGATCCGGGCGTCGTCCAGGTGAGGCTGCGGCTCGACCGGCCCGCCCGGGACTGAGGGTGATGGAAAGCATGCCCGTGATCGCAATGGGATCGCGGGCCTGCCTGCACATGATGGCGATAGGGGTCCGGCGCCTACGCCCGCTCGACGGTGGCGACCTGGAACGTGTGCATCTCGCCCTCGTCGTCCCTGATGGAGACGTACTCGCCGGGATTGAAGCTGTGGTCGCCGAAGCGGTAGCCGGGCTCGTCGTCCTCGTCGCCCTCTATGTCGTAGTGGAACGCCCAGCTGCCGCCGGGACGGTGGACGAGATGGCCGAGATCGTCCTGCTCGCCCGCCCAGAACCGGCGGACCCGGCAGCGGTCACGCGCCTTGCGCCATGCGCCCGCGTCGATCTTCCCCTCCTGATCGAGAGGCGCGACGAACTCGTAGCCATGACGCGAGCTTCCATGCGGAAAATCGTGGCTCCGTGCCAGGTTCAGCCGCACGCGGCGCAGGTTCAGTGTCTCGGTCACGGCCGTTCCCTCCGTCTGTCTTCTTCGCGGTCTCTTGTGCGATCTCGCACGCCAACATATCGCAGCAGCACATCATGACGCGAGAAGACCAGCTCGGCACCGCGTCCGCCTTGAGCGAAGTCAACGGAGATCCGCCATGGCAGAGAACGAGCACCGGGACGACCAGCGCGAGACGGTTGCGTTCCTCTCCGATAGCGCCACGCATGGCGGGGTCGAGCCCGAGACCGTGGAGACGCATGCCGCGATCGTCTTCCTCGCCGGGGAGAACGCCTACAAGCTCAAGAAGGCGGTGCGCTTTCCCTTCCTCGACTTCACGTCGCTCGAGGAGCGCGAGCGGGTCTGCCGCCGCGAGATCGAGCTGAACCGCAGGACGGCGCCGCAACTCTATCTCGGTTGCCTGCCCGTCACGCGCGACGGCGGGAGACTGTCGATCGGCGGCGGCGGCGAGCCCGTCGACTGGGTGGTCCACATGCGCCGGTTCGACCAGAGCGCCACGCTCGACCGCGAGATCGAACGGCACGGCCTGAAGCCGGACATCGTCGACGAGCTGACGGATGCGGTGGCGGCGATGCATGCGGAGGCGGAGGTCCACCGCGACGGTGAGGCGCTCGCGCAGGTAAAGCGGGTGGCGATGTCGAACCTCGCCGACATCGAGGCGGATGCCGCGGCCTTCCCCGCCGACGAAGCCGTCCGCCTCAGGACGCGCACCGGCCAGGCCCTCGGACGGCACGCGGCCCTGATCGCGCGCCGGGCCAGCGCGGGGGAGGTTCGGCGCTGCCACGGCGACCTCCACCTCGCGAATATCGCGCTGATCGACGGAAGACCGGTCGTCTTCGACGCGCTCGAGTTCGACGAGCGCCTGGCGACGACGGACGTCCTCTACGACCTGGCCTTCCTGCTGATGGACCTCTGGCAGCGGGGTGCCGCGGCGGAGGCGAACCGCGTCCTCAACCGCTGGATCAGCCGCCGCCGGCACCGCGGCGACCTCGAGGGGCTGGCCCTCCTTCCGCTCTTCATGTCGATGCGCGCGGCGGTCCGTGCCAAGGTCTCAGCCGCCCGATCGAGGGACAAGGAACCCGGAGAGGCTGAAAGCCATCTGGAGGAGGCGCGGCGATATCTTCAGGTCGCGACGGTCATGCTCGAGCCGGCAGCCCCGACGATCGTGGCCGTCGGCGGCTTCTCCGGCAGCGGCAAGAGCACCCTGGCCCGCCGCATCGCCCCCCATCTCGCACCGCCGCCGGGCGCCGTCGTGCTGCGCAGCGACCAGATCCGCAAGGAGCTTGCCGGGGTGGGCGAGATGGAGAGGCTTCCAGCTTCCGCGTATACGCGCGAGGCTTCGGACGCGGTCTATGCCGCGATGCGCGTCCGCGCGCGCGTCGTCGCCTCGTCCGGCCTCTCCGCCATGGCGGACGCCGTCCACGGCACGCCGGAGGAGCGACGGGCCATTGCGGAGACCGCGCGCGATGCCGGGGTCCCGTTCGCCTGCGTGTGGATCGACGCGGACCGCTCGACGCTGTCCACCCGGGTCGACGTGCGCACCGGCGACGCGTCGGACGCCACACCGGCGGTCGTGTCGCAACAGGTGGAGCACCTCTCGGTGCCCGAGGATTGGCCGCAGGTCAGGAACGACGGCGCGGTCGAGGACGCGGAGACGGCGGCTCTGGATGCCGTCCGGCGGCAGGTTCCCGGCTCGCTTGAACCTTTCGTTAGCCAGAAAAGGCGCTAATCTGCCGTCGAGGCGACCGGCGACCTCGACAACTGCATTCGCTGCGCTCTCTTCCCGTCATCATATTGACCGGTGAGCTCTCATGCTGAAGTTCTCGGCGAACATCTCTACCCTCTTCACGGAGCTGCCCTTCCGGTCGCGTTTCGCCGCGGCAAGCATGGCGGGCTTCGACGCGGTGGAGTGCCAGTTTCCCTACGCCCTCACTCCCGGTGCCATCCTGGCGGAGCTGGAGGCCAACAGGCTCAGGCTCGTCCTGCTCAACGCCCCGCCCGGAAACTGGGAGGAAGGCGAGCGCGGCCTGGCGGCCCTCCCCGGGCGCCAACGCGAGTTCGAGCAGGCGATGGGACAGGCCTTCGCATACGCCGAGGCGCTGGACTGCCGGCTGATCCACGTGATGGCGGGGGTGCTGCCGGCCACCTCGGACCCCGACAGGGCGATGGACATCTACGTCGAGAACCTGGCGCAGGCGGCCGAGGAGGCCCGCCGTCGGCAGATCACCCTGCTGATCGAGCCGATCAACCGCCGCGACATGCCGGGCTATTTCGTCTCCCGCACCGAAACCGCGCGGCGCGCGATAGATGCCGTCGCCTCCCCGCACCTCCGGCTGCAGTTCGACATCTATCATCGACAGATGACAGAAGGAAACGTCACGCACGGCTTGCGCGAACACTGGGACATCATCCGGCACATCCAGATCGCGAACCCACCGGATCGCCGCGGCCCGGACGAAGGCGAACTGAACTTCGAACACATCTTCGGCGAGATCCGGGCGCTCGGATATGACGGACATATCGGATGCGAATACTCGCCGCATGGCTGCAGCCGCGCGAGCCTGGAGTGGTTCCAACAGCATCGTCCGGTCCGCGCGAAGGAGACATCGCCGACGCAGGTGGAGTCGGCCTGAGGCTCCCCGTTCCCGCGCGCGCAGTCCCCGTCTCCGCTCCCGATGACCGTGCCCTCCCGGCAACGCCTGCGGCCCCAGGTGGACCTGCCGCGCTCGGGCCGCCTTCTCGCCCCATTTCGACGTCAAGCCACCGAGGCACGACCAGAGTGGAGGGACGCGTGGATGACTCCGAAGAGCGGAGGCGTTGCAGCGGCCGGTGCCGCCTTGATCTTGAGCCTCGTCGCCACCGACAGCGCAGCCGCACAGTGCGGTCGCGCCTCTTGGTACTCGCATGCGGGCCAGAAGACGGCGAGCGGCGAGATTGCCAACCCTGATGGACTATCGGCCGCGCACAGGAGCCTGCCCTTCGGCACGAAGGTGATGGTCGAGAACCTGAAGAACGGACGCTCGGTCACCGTCCGGATCAACGATCGAGGCCCCTTCGTCGGCGGTCGCGTTATCGACGTGACGCGGGCGGCTGCCGACAGGCTGGGATTTCGCAACGCCGGCACGGCCAGTGTCCGCATCTCGGTCGGCGGCAAGCCCGTAAGGTCCTGCGGCTGAGGGTGGCCGAACGCCCGGCCGTTCGGGTATGACGGGTCGATCAGCCGGACGAACCGCCTCTGATGCCGACCGACACGAACCGCATCTTGCGCACCGGGCTCGCCGCATTCGGAATGGCGTCGCGGGTATTCCACGCGCCACTCATCGCCGCCGAGCCCGGTCTCGATCTGACCGCAGTCGCATCGATCCGGCCCGAAGCCGTCGCCGAGGCGCTGCCGGACGTACGCGTGCTGCCTGACCCGCTCACCCTCTGCCGCGATTCCGAAATCGACCTCGTCGTCATCACGACCCCGAACGACACTCATGCGCCGCTGGCGGAGGCCGCCCTTGGCGCCGGCAAGCATGTCGTCGTCGAAAAGCCCTTCACTCTGTCTGCATGGGAGGCGGAGCGGCTCCTGAGGATGGCCGAGCGGTCCGGTCTCACGCTGACGGTCTTCCAGAACCGCCGGTGGGACAGTGATTTCCTGACACTCCGCAACGTCATCGCCTCGGGCCGGATCGGCCGTCCCGTGCAGCTCGAATCGCATTTCGACCGGTTCCGCCCAATCGTCCCGGACCGGTGGCGCGACCGGCCGGGGTCCGGAAGCGGCCTCTGGTACGATCTCGGACCGCATCTCCTGGACCAGGCGCTGCAGCTCTTCGGCATGCCGGAGGGGATGACGGTCGACCTCGCGTCCCTGCGCGACGGGGCGCAGACGGACGACTACCTCCACGCCGTCCTCGACTATGACCGGCTGCGTGTGATCCTGCACGCGACGACCCTCGCCGCGGCCGAGGCTCCCCGCTTCGTCCTGCACGGCACGTCCGGCTCGTTCGAGATACGCGGCCTCGATCCGCAGGAAGGACAGCTGAAGGCGGGTATGCGGCCGGGCCAGCCGGGCTGGGGAGAAGGTGCGCCCGACGGAACGTTGATCGGCGCCCATGGGGAGGAGCCGGTGGCGCGACGGGCAGGCGACTACCGCCCCTTCTACACCGGCGTGCGTGCGGCGATCGAAACGGGCGCTCTCCCTCCGGTGACGCCGCAGGAAGCACTCGATCTCATGCGCATGCTCGACGCCGGCCGGGCGAGCGCGCGCGAGGGGCGGCGCATCCGGCTACAGATGTGACGCGGCGTCGACCCGGCCCGGGACGAGGCCGGCGTTATGCGTCAGTGTTCGACCTGAACAAGTCAGGCGTCACCTTTGGCCGATATTTAACCCACTCGTGATCTACTTCCCCTCGAACGATCATCGACGCCCACGATGCTGCCTCTGGAACAGCGAAATCGGGCGCAGCGGGGGAAAGATGCGATGGACGCTGCCGTGTCGGCGGAACGGCGATACAGATCGATCTCCGCACTCTGGCCGAAACTCGCCTTGGAGGGCGTTTTGCTTGCGACCGTCGCGGCCGGCTTCTTCGCCGCCGGCTCGACGCCTGCTCCGGTGCAGATGGCGGGATGGGCGACGGTCGGCCTGCTCGCCGCGGCGGCACTTGTGATCGCCCGGCACCGCCGCCCGCCGGATCTCGGCGCTCCACCGACGCAAACCGCGGAGGATCTTGATCGGACGGAATATATGAGGACCGCGCTCGACCAGATGTCGCAGGGCCTCTGCATGTTCGACGGCGACAAGCGGCTGATCGTGTCGAACGCCCGCTACGCAGAGATCTACGGCATAGATCCCGGCTTCCTGCGGCAGGGGGTCCATTTCCTCGACGTGCTGCAGCACCGCGTCGACAGCGGGAGCTTCGCCGGCAGCGATCCAGAGGGCTACCTTCGCGAGCGCATCGCGGCGGTCGAGGAGCGACGGCCGTCGGTCAAGATCCACCAGCTCGCCGACGGGCGCTCGATCGCCATCTCCCACCGCCCCCTGGAAGGCGGCGGCTGGGTCGCCACGCATGACGACATCACCGAGATCCGGCGGATCGAGGCGCAGATCGCCCACATGGCCCATCACGACGGGCTTACGGATCTGCCGAACCGGGTCCTCTTCCGCGAGGAGCTCGACCGGGCGCTCGGCCGTGTCCATGACGGACACCAGCTCGCGATCCTCTGCCTGGACCTCGATCACTTCAAGCACGTCAACGACACGCTCGGTCACCCCGTCGGCGATCAGCTCCTGCGACAGGTCGCGGAGCGGCTGCGGGCCCAGACGCGGGACACCGACCTCGTCGCGAGGCTCGGCGGCGACGAGTTCGCGATCCTGCAGGGCGGCGTACGGGGGCCGCGCAGCGTGAAGAAGCTCGCCGACCGCATCATCTCCGCGCTGAGCGAGCCCTACGACATCGACGGCCACCAGGTCGTCATCGGCACCAGCATCGGTGTCGCCGTCGCGCCGTTCGACAGCGACGACGCCGACCAGCTCATCAAGCTCGCGGACCTCGCGCTCTACCGCGCGAAATCCGATGGCCGACACACCTGCTCCTTCTTCGAACCGGCGATGGATGTCGAGGTGCAGGCGCGCCGGGCGCTGGAGGTCGAGCTGCGCAGGGCGTTCGAGGAGGAGGCGCTGGAAGTGCACTACCAGCCGCTTCTCGACATTGCCTCCGGGGAGGTGACGGGGTTCGAGGCCCTCCTGCGATGGAACCATCCCCAGCGCGGCGAGGTTCAGCCGGCGGACTTCATCCCACTGAGCGAGGAGATCGGCCTGATCGGCCCGATGGGCGCCTGGGTGCTGATGGAGGCATGCCGCGAGGCCGCAACCTGGCCGGAGGAGCTGCGCCTGGCGGTCAATCTCTCGCCGGCCCAGTTCAGGGGTCGCGACCTCCGCCTCGACGTCGTCGTCGCTCTGGAAGCCTCGGGCCTCGCCCCCACGCGCCTCGAGCTCGAAATCACCGAGACGGTCATGCTGCAGGACACCGGCTCGACGCTCGAGACGCTGCACGCGCTTCGCAGGCTGGGCGTTCGCATCTCGATGGACGACTTCGGAACCGGCTATTCCTCGCTCAGCTTCCTCCGCAGGTTCCCCTTCGACAAGATCAAAATCGACCGTTCGTTCGTGCAGGACCTTCCCGACGAGGCGGGCTCGCTGGCCATCGTGAAAGCCGTCGCCGGCCTCGGCGCCAGCCTCGGGATGGCGACGACCGCCGAAGGCGTGGAAACGCCGGCCCAGCTCAAGAAGCTTCGGGAGGAGGGTTGCCTCGAGGTCCAGGGTTTCCTGTTCAGCCCCGCACGGCATCCGCGCGAAATTCCACTCCTCCTCGAGCGCCTGCGCAACGAGGTGCGGCCTGCGCCGAAGCGGCCGCCCTCAGCCGCCTGAACCGCTACACGGCGGTGCCGAGCTGCTCGCGCGCCACGTCCGCGCCGCGCCGCTGCTCGAACTGGAGGCGCGCCAGGCGCGCATAGAGGCCTCCACGACGGATCAGCGTCTCGTGAGTGCCCTCCTCCACGACGCGCCCCTCGTCCATGACCAGGATCCGGTCGGCGCCGAGTACGGTCGCGAGGCGATGGGCAATGACGAGCGTGGTGCGGCCCTCCATCAGCCGGTCGAGGGCCTCCTGAACCAGCGCCTCGCTTTCCGCATCGAGCGCGCTTGTCGCTTCGTCCAGGAGCAGGATCGGCGCGTCGCGCAGCACGGCACGCGCGATCGCCAGGCGCTGCCGCTGCCCGCCGGACAGCGTGATCCCGCGCTCGCCGATCTCGGTCATGAGGCCCCTTGCCAGACGGTTCGAGAACTCGTCCACCCGCGCGGCCGCGGCCGCCGCAGCCACCTCCTCGCCGGTCGCATCCGGGCGACCGTAGCGGATGTTCTCCTCGATGGTGCCGGAGAAGAGCACCGGCTCCTGCGGCACGAGCGCGATGCGAGCGCGCACCTCCGCCGGATCCGCGTCGGGCAGCGGCACGCCGTCCAGCAGGATCCTGCCCGCGCTCGGGTCGTAGTAGCGCAGCGCCAAATGGAAGAGCGTCGACTTGCCCGCTCCCGACGGCCCGACGATCGCGACCGTGCTGCCGGGCTGGGCCGTGAAGCTGACCTCGTGCAGCGTGCGGGCGTCCGAGCGCGTCGGATACGCAAATGAGACGTTCTCGAAGGAAAGCCTGCCGCGGGCTGGCACCGGCAGCGCGACGGGCTCGGCCGGCGCCTGGATCGATGCCTGCGTGCGCTTCAGCTCGTCGAGACGCTCCGCCGCGCCGGCCGTCTGCTGAATCTCGCCCCACACCTCGGACAACTGCCCCAGCGCCCCGGCCGCGAAGACCGCGTAGAGCACGAACTGCGACAGGATGCCGGCCGTCATGTGGCCCGCGAGCACGTCCCGCGCGCCGTACCACAACACCGCGACGATGCTCGCGAAAACGAGGAACAGGGCGACTCCCGTCAGGATCGCCCGGGCCCGCGTGCTGACACGCGCCGCCTCGAAGGCGTCCTCGACGGCCGAGCGGTAGCGCCCCGCGACGAGCGTCTCGTTGTTGTAGGCCTGGATCGTGCGCGTCGCCTGTATGTTCTCTCCTGCGAAGGCGGTCGCCTCGGCGAGCCTGTCCTGCGCATCCCGCGAGCGGCGGCGCACCGTGCGGCCAAAGCCGACGAGCGGCAGCACGATGAAGGGAATGGCAAGGAACACGAGCCCCGAGAGCCGCGGGCTCGTCAGCACCATCATCACCGCCGCGCCGACGCCCATGAACAGGTTCCGGAGCGCGATCGAGGCCGAGGCGCCGACGGCCGACTTGATCTGCGTGGTGTCGGCGGTGAGGCGCGACAGCATCTCGCCCGTGCGGCCTCGGTCGAAGAAGTCGGCCCCGAGCGAGACGATGTGGCCGAACACGTCCGTCCTCACGTCGGCGACCACACGCTCGCCGAGCCAGGTGACGAGATAGAACCGCGCGGCGCTCGCCAAGGCGAGAACGAGCACCACGATGATCAGCATCCCGAAATACTGGTTGATGAACTCCGGGTCGGCCGCGCCGAATCCGAGGTCGATCATGCGCCGGACGGCCTGGGGCACGGCCAGCGTCGCCGCAGCGGCCGTCGTCAGCGCGACGAGGGCGAGGCCGACCTGGAAACGGTATCGTGCGAGATAAGGCGCCAGCATGCGCAGCGGCCTGAGAGAGCGACGTTTTGCCGCCCCCGGATCCTCCGCGGCGGCGTTGTCTTTTCTGCGGCGAGCCACGATTGTCCCTGTTTCCGATGATTGGGCGACGGGGAGATGGTCCCGCAGCCATGGGCGTCTTGTCTGCCTCGGCGTTCCGGGCTATACCCCTCGCAAATTCCACGTCAACGTCACAATAGGTCGCGGCGCTGTCAAAGCGATAGGGTCGGCGGCGAAAGGCATGCGAGCGATGAAGAAGGACATTCATCCGGATTACCACACGGTGAAGGTGGTGATGACCGACGGCACCGAGTACATGACGCGCTCCTGCTATGGGGCGGAGGGCGACACGATCACCCTCGACATCGACCCCAAGACGCATCCGGCGTGGACGGGCGGCAGCCAGCAGCTCACCGATCGCGGTGGCCGCGTCAGCCGGTTCAAGAAGAAATTCGAAGGCTTCATCTGAGAAGCCCGTCTCGCGCGCGACCTCACAGGCCCCGGCATCGCCCGGGGCTTTTTCTTGTCCGCCGCTCCGCCGCACGGGGCCGCCCAACGAAAAAGCGGCGCATCCGCGCCGCCGCTCGAAAAAACCGGCGTTCCGCTCGCCTGTGCGCACCCGGAAGAGACGCCGGGTGCGAGGCTCAGTCTCCACTGCCGCCGAACACGCTCTCCACGCGTGCCAGCTGCGCCGTCACCGCGTTCGGTGCCGCGCGGGCGGGGGCCGGCGCCGCGTTCAGCTGACGGTCGAGATGGCGCACCCGGGACTGCAGCCGGAGGCTGCGGTCGATGAGCGCCATGAGCTCTTGCGGCAGCTCGTCGAAGGCGGTCGAACGCTCCTGGTCTTCGGGCTGCTCGAGCCTCACCTTGCTCTTCTCCTCGGCCGCCTGGTCCGGCGACATCTCGCCGTCATTGACCGCCCGCTGCAGGAGAAGCCAGGAGGCGACCTGCATCAGCCTGGTCGTCAGCTTCATGCTCTCGGTGGCATAGGCGAGGCTGCCGAGGCGGCTCAGATGGCGCGAGGAGTCGCGGCCCGGCCCGTCGAGATAGTCGGCCGTCTCCTCGAGCAGTGCCATGCCTTCCCGAAAGAGCGTGGCGAAGCCCTCCGAGGTGGCCATTCGCTCGGCGAAGGAGATGGTGGTGATGTTGCCCGCGACGGCGCTCTCGGCGCTGTTTCCTGTCATCTTGATCGTCTTCCGAACTGCGTTGTCTCCGGGTGGAACGGCTCTCGACCCGGCCGAGATCGCACCCGATGCCTCTGGCCCAATACGGTACAAGCGGAGCACGTCCTGCGAAACCCGCTGCAGGTTTCGTGCCGCATGTTCCGCCCGCGAATCCTGGGCCGCTTGCCGCGCAAGATTGGCGAACAAGCCACGCAACGAAAGACAAAAAGAAAGAGCCGCCTTGACGACGGCTCAGTTTGGTTAACAGGGAGGCGTCAAACAGAGTGGACAGGAAACCACTCGAATCCAGAGGACTGGATAACCCTGTGTTTACCGTGGAAAGATTATCAAATGGTTAATTTCGGGGTTGCCGCAGAGGAAGTTTCAGGCTTCACCTCCCCTCGCGCCGAACACCCCTTCGGCTTCGGCAAGAGAACGATCCTTCCTCTTCATCTCGTCCTCGATCCGCAGCTTCTCTCGCGCCAGCAGGTCGAGTCGTTCGCGCAGCTCCGCGACCGAGAGACGCGACAGATCCTCGCCGACCCGGTGGCTCGGCTCCGTCTTCCTGGCTTCGTCCCAATCCGGGCTCATCGATCGACCTCCATCGGCTGTCGGCGCTCCCGCCGTCCCCTCCCGGGAGCTGCCATGGCGCGACGAAGATTGCCAGAACGGTCGCGCTGCTCCAACTGAGGACACGGCGGACGCCGGCCCTTGCCATTGTCAGCGCGGCGCTTGCCCGGCTATTGCAGGCCCCACCCACGCCAAGGAGGAAGAGCATGAGCGCACTGCCGACCACCATGAACGTCGTCGCGATCCGGAAGCCCGGGGGGCCGGACGTGCTCGTCATCGAGGAGCGCCCGGTGCCGCAACCGGGCCCCGGCGAGATCCTCGTGCAGGTGGCGGCGGCCGGGGTCAACCGGCCCGACGTGATCCAGCGGACCGGCGGCTACCCTCCGCCCAAGGGCGCCCCCGAATGGCCGGGCCTCGAAATCTTCGGCACGGTCGTCGGCCGCGGCGAAGGCGCGAACCTCTATCCCGAGGGCACCGAGATCGTCGCCCTCCTCGCCGGCGGCGGCTATGCGGAATATGCCGTGGTGCACGAGACGAACGCGCTTCCCGCGCCTCAGGGCCTCTCGCCCGTGGAGGCGGCGGGCGTCTGCGAGACGTTCTTCACGGTCTGGCACAACGTGTTCCAGCGCGGGGCTCTGAAGGAGGGAGAGACGTTTCTCGTCCACGGCGGCACGAGCGGCATCGGCACCACGGCCATCCAGCTCGCCAAGGCCTTCGGCGCCCGTGTGATCACCACGGCCGGCTCGAACGACAAGTGCGAGGTGTGCCGGCAGCTCGGCGCCGACCTCGCCATCAACTACCGGGAGGAGGACTTCGTGAAGGCGGCGAAGGACTTCACCCAGGGCAAGGGCGTCGACGTCATCCTCGACATGGTCGGCGGCGACTACATCGCCAAGAACCACGCCGTCGCCGGCACCGAGGGGCGCATCGTCCAGATCGCGTTCCTGCGCGGCGCCAAGGCGGAGGTCGACTTCACCCGCCTCATGCTCAAGCGGCTCCATCACACCGGCTCGACGCTGCGCTCGCGCTCCGTCGAGGACAAGGCGGCGATCGCCGCGGAGCTGAAGGAGAGGGTGTGGCCGCTTCTGGCTTCGGGCCAGGTCAAGGTGATCATGGACTCCACCTATCCGCTCGCCGAGGCGGCGAAGGCTCACGCCAGGCTCGACGAGGGAAGCCACGTGGGCAAGGTCGTGCTGACCGTGGCGGCCTGATCTCCTGCTTTGCGCTGGGGCAGGGACGCGCTATATAGGGCGTCAGATTCCATGAACACCCTGAAACGGACCGGGGGCAGCGTCGCGAAGAGAAGCGGCGCGCAAAGGAGAAACTCATGCCCGCAACACTGTTGATGCCAAAGGCGACGGCCATCTGGCTCGTCGACAACACTTCGCTCTCCTTCAAGCAGATCGCCGAATTCTGCGGCCTGCACGAGCTCGAAGTGGCCGCAATCGCCGACGGCGAGGCGGCGCAAGGCATCAAGGGTCTCGATCCGGTGTCGACCGGCCAGCTGAGCCGCGAGGAGATCGAGAGGGCCCAGAAGGACCCGAAGTACAAGCTGAAGCTCCAGGAACCGAAGGTTCGCCTGCCCCAGCCGAAGAAGCGCCGCGGCCCTCGCTACACGCCCGTCTCGCGGCGCCAGGATCGGCCCAACGCGATCCTCTGGCTGATCCGCAACCACCCGGAGCTCAAGGACGCCCAGATCATGCGCCTCGTCGGCACGACGAAGGCGACGATCACCTCGATCCGCGAGCGGACCCACTGGAACGCGGCCAATCTTCAGCCCTCCGATCCCGTCACGCTCGGCCTCTGCTCCCAGCTCGAGCTCGACATGGAGGTGCAGAAGGCCGCGAAGGATCGTCCGGCCATGGTGCAGTCGGAGGGGCCGCGCCTCCTGACGCCGGAGGAAAGCCTGGCCGAGGAGGCGGCCGAGCGGGAACGCGCCCGCTACGAGGAGCAGGAGCGCGAGGAGACCTACAGCGCCGACTCCGTGTTTGCGCGTCTCAACGCGCCGCGTGTCGAAGAGGACGAGGAGGAGTAGGCGAACTCCGCCTGCCGTCCCCCGAGAGCCACGAAAAAGGGCCGCGCACCGCGCGGCCCTTTTTCGTGTCGTGCCGGCTGCGCCGGCTGAGGCCGATCGCCTACACCCAGCCCGCCAGCTCGCGGCGGACGACGTGCTCGATCACGTCCATGCCCTCCTCGCTGTCGTTCAGGCATGGCAGCGCGGCGAAGTGCTCACCGCCCTCCTCCTCGAAGAACTCCTTGTTCTGCCCCGCGATCTCCTCGAGCGTCTCGACGCAGTCGGCGACGAAACCCGGCGTGAGCACGGCGATGCGCTTCACGCCGTCGCGCGCGAGCTGCTTGATCGTCTCGTCGGTGTAGGGCTTGATCCACTCCGCCTTGCCGAAGCGCGACTGGAACGTCATCTGCAGGTAGTCCTTGTCGACGCCCAGCGCCTCGCGGAGCAGCCTCGTCGTCTTCGCGCAGTGGCAGTGATAGGGGTCGCCCTTGTCGAAATATTCCTGCGGCAGGCCGTGGAACGAGGCGATGATCTTTTCCGGCTCGAAGTCGAGCTTCGCCAGCTCCTTCTTCACCGACTTCGCCAGCGCATCGATATAGACGGGATCGTCGTGATAGGGCGGCACGGTGCGCACCGCCGGCTGGCGGCGCATCTGCATCAGCGCCTCGAAGGCCTTGTCGTTCACGGTCGCCGTCGTCGCTGCCGCGTATTGCGGGTAGAGCGGGAAGATGACGATCCGCTCGCACCCTTGCTCGGTGAGCCGGTCGAGCCCCTCCTTGATCGAGGGATTGCCGTATCGCATCGCCCAGTCGACGACGACCTTCGGCCCGAGCGGCTTCAGGCGCTCGGCCAGAAGCTGGCCCTGACTGCGCGTGATAGTGCGCAGCGGGCTCTCGTCGAGCTCACGGTTCCAGATCAGGTCGTAGGCCTCGCCCGACGATTTCGGCCGCTTCGTCAGGACGACGAAGTTCAGAATCGGCCACCAGATGTAGCGGGGCGTCTCGATCACGCGGCGGTCGGACAGGAACTCCTTCAGGTAGCGGCGCATCGACTTGTAGTCCGTCGCGTCCGGGGTGCCCAGGTTGACGAGCAGGACGCCGACGCGGCCGAAGGCGACGTCGGGGTGGCCGGCCGGCAGGTGCGACTTGTCCTGGGCCGGGAAGGAAATCACTTGGGGCTCGGTCATCGATCTCGCGGGGCTGACTGAGGGTCGGGGGCGCGACGTCGCGCCCTTAGTTTGGAATGAGTTTAGAGTAGCTGCCGGCGAAAATGAACGCCTGCGCGCTGTTCTGCCGCATCGGCGCGGCCGCTGCCATTCGTACGAATCCCGAACCGCTCCGGATCCCACGCAGGCAAGGACGATCAGTCGGCGACAGCGACCACCGCGGCTCGACCATCGGCGAACCACCGGTCGAGAGCCGCATCGACCCCGTCGGTCAGCTTTGCCTGCCAGACCCCGATCGTGGCGTCGACCGCCTCCCGGTTCGCCTCGACGAACCCCTCGCGGTTCCATGCCTCGGCCGCCTCGTTCATCGCATAGTCGGCGGCGACGCCGAGCAGCCCTCCGGCGACGGCGCCCATCACGGTGCCGCCGACGGGTTGAATCGCCGTGCCGGCCGCGGCACCGCCGCCCGCCAGCGCGATGCGTCCGGCGAAGGCCGCTGTGAAGCGGCGGCCAAGGGCGGCGAAGATCTTGCCGGTCGCCCGCTCCATCACGGGCTTCAGGACGAGCGCCCCGATCGTGCCGCCGGCGGCGATCGTCGCGAGCGAGGTGACGCCGTCGAAGGCCGCCTCGTCCATCAGGTGGACCGGAGCCTTGAAGGACTGCGACTTCCAATCGAGCTCGAGTGCCGTGAGCGCCTCGTCGGCGGCAGGCCCGTCGATCGGCCGGCCATTCTCGGCCAGAAAGAGCTGCAGGCGCAGATCCTCCTGCGCCACGGCCGCCTGGTAGCGCTCGTGCGCGCGCCGCGCCGCCTCCTCGAAGCCGCGGGTGATCATCGGGTCGCGGAACTCGGGCCGCAGGACCTGCTCGGTGTAGTGCGTGAGGAAGTACTCCTGGACGTCACGCTCGACGGCCACGCGCAACGGCTCCACCCCGCCGATCGAGACGAGCCTCGTCCCGCTCGAGGCGAGCGCCTCCTTCAGCACGACATAGGGTCTGCGCCAGGCGAAGAACCAGTCGGCATAGGCTTCGATGGCGTCGTCGCGGTCGGCGAAGGCGAGATCGAAGAGCTGTGCGATCTCGCGCCCGGCCGCCTCCTTGGCCGCGAGCTTGGCGGCGTCGAGCCTGCGGAGGCTGTCATGGCGAAGGCGTCCGCCGCCGACTTCTCGACGAGGAGACGCCGCAGCGTCCCATCGGCGTCACGCGTGACGACCGTCACCGCCTCCGCCAGCGGCGCCGGTCCCCGCACCGCCACCTCGCTCGCGTCCGGACGGGTGGGAGCGGAGAACAGCCTGTCGCGCTCGACGCTCTTCCAGAACGTCGTGCCGAACGTCATGAGCGCGGCGACAACGAGAATGAGACTCGCCGCCACCGACAGCGGCCAGAGAAGCGAGGCGATCAAGCCGCGCCGGACCACTTTCGCGCGAGGCTCGCGACGAAACGGCAGCCAGCGGCGCCACGCGGGGGCGGAACGACCGTTGCGGACGCCGTCCGCCGTCGCAGGCACGAGATCGGTCATGTCGGGGCGTCTCCGGGGCAAGCGGTCGAAAGGCCACCATATGACGGCGGCGGGGCCGAAATACGGCGGGGCCGCTCCGTCACGCCCTCCCGTTCAGCGTCAGGATCGGCTTGTAGAGATCGGGCCGCCGGTCGCGGAACAGGCCCCAGCTCGCCCGCCGCGACGCCACCTCGTCGAGGTCGAACGTCGCCGTCAGGATCGTCTCGCTCTCCCGGTCGGCCTCGGCGACCTTGTTGCCCCGCCAGTCGGCGATGAAGGACGAGCCGTAGAACTTGATGCTCGAGCCACCGATCGTCTCCTTCCCGATCCTGTTCGAGGCGACGAGCGGCATCAGGTTCGCGCCGGCGTGGCCGCACATCACCGTCTGCCAATGGGCCATGGAGTCGTAGGAGGGATCGGGAGGCTCCGACCCGATCGCGGTGGGATAGAGCAGGATCTCGGCCCCCATCAGCGCCATGCAGCGGGCCGCCTCGGGAAACCACTGGTCCCAGCAGATGCCGACGCCGACCCTGCCGAACTTCGTGTCCCAGACCTTGAAGCCGGTGTCGCCGAGGTTGAAGTAGAACTTCTCCTGATATCCCGGCCCGTCGGGAATGTGCGCCTTGCGGTAGGTGCCCTGAAGCTCGCCGCCTGCGTCGACCATCACCATCGAATTGTAGTGGGCGTTGTTGTCGCGCTCGAAGAACGAGACGGGCAGGACGACGTTCAGCTCACGCGCCAGCGCCTGGAACCGGGTGATTGTCGGATGCCCCTCGACCGGGTGCGCGCGCTTGAAATCCTCGGGAACCTGCCGCTGGCAGAAATAGAGCCCCTCGAAAAGCTCCTGGATCAGGATGACGTTCGCGCCCCTGCCCGCGGCTTCGCGGACGAGCTTCTCCGCCCGCGCGACGTTCTCCTCGACCACGTCGGTGCAGGCCATCTGCGTGGCCGCCAGGGTGACCTCTCTCATGAACCTTCAGACCTTCCAAAACCGGAATCGTGGGGCAGGCATCCCTCGCCGCCATCGTGCAGTACCAGAGGTAGTGCATTCGGCCGGCCATGGCCAACGGTCTCGCGGGGCCGCTACCCGCCGACGTCCCGTCTCGTCGCCATGGCATAGGCGAGGAAGACCTGGCCCAGGATCAGCACCCCCGCCGAGGCGACGAGCGCGGTCGAGAAGTCGAAGCGTGGGCTGAGCTCCGCCATGTAGCCGGCGGCTGCGGGCCCGGCGATCTGGCCCATCCCGAAGAAGACCGTCAGGATGGCGAAGCCGCGCCCGCCGCCGCCGTGCCGGCCGAGGGGCAGCGTCAGCGCGCTGATCGCGGTGAAGGTGCCACCGAACAGGATGGCGGCCGCGACGGCCGCAGCACCCGACGTCGACAGGACGGGCAGAAGCACCGCCACCACCTGGGCGGTGTAGGCGAGCATGAGGGCCGTCGCGAAGCCGATCCGCTCCGCCGCCTGCATCCACAGGAGGCAGGCCGGCAGCGCCGACAGCCCCACGATGACCCACACCCAGTCGCCCAGCACCTCGCCACCCGGCCGCGCCTTCACGATCGCGACGATGAAGGTGACGAAGACGGAGTAGCCGAGGCCCTCGCAGGTGTAGTTGACGACGAGCGGGACGAGCGGCAGCGGCCGAGGCACGCGTCTCTGCCGCCGCTGCGCCCGCCGGCGCACGGGCAGGTCGCGCTCGCGCACCTCCGCCAGGACGACGGGCAGCATCAGGCCGCAGACGGCGGCGCCCAACAGCCAGAGACCCGAGGAGTCGAACGTGTCACTGGTGAGCCGCACCAGTGTTCCAGACAGGGCGATGCCGAACCCCACCCCGCCGAAGAGCCATCCGACGCGGCCGGAATCCTCGATCCGCGCCAGGGCTTCCGACACGATTCCCGCGGCGGACAGCATCGCCACCGCACTCGCGACACCCGAGAGCGTGCGCCACACCATCCAGAGCCCGATATCGTCCGTCAGCCCCATGGCCGCCGTCGTCGCCACGCTGGAGACGACGCCGACCCGCAGCCCCCACAGTCGCGGCTGCCCCCGGGCCAGAACGATGCCGATGGCCGATCCGACGAAGTATCCGACGAAGTTGAGCGATGCGAGGAGGCCGAGGAGCCCGGGCTCGAGGCCGTACTCGTCGCGCATCAGCGGCAGGAGGGGCGTGTAGATGAACCGCCCGATCCCCATCACCATGGCGAAGGTCAGGAAGCCGCCGAGGAGCAGGCGCCCCGCGGAGGCGCGGGCCGCGGCCGCCTCCTCGGTCGTGGTATCGAGACAGGACATGGCGGTTCGCTTCGATGGCTCCTTCCGCGAAGCCACCGACCATAAAGGCCAAGCCCATTCGCCGGCTATGGCGTGTCGGCAGGGCAGCCATGCACCCCTCTGGCCGGCGCGCGAGCTCCCGGGCAGGCCCCTGCCGGATCCCTGATCCGAACGCCGCCTCAGAAGGTAACGTGGGTCTGCAGCAGCAGCGTCCGGCCCTCGCCATAGCCGCATGTGTAGATACCGCCGCAGCCGGCCACGTACTCCTTGTCGAATACGTTCTTCGCGGTCAGCGACACGCCCCAGTTGTCGCGCTCGTAGCGGATGGCCGCGTCGAACACCGTGGCGTCCGGCACCTTGAGCGTGTTCTCGTTGTCGGCGTAGCTCTCGCCCTGGTAGCGGACGCCGGCGCCGAAGCCGAGCCCGTCGAACGTGCCGCCGCGGACCGTATAGTCGATCCAGAGCGAGGCGAGCGTCTCGGGGATCAGGTAGGGCTGGTTGCCGATGAAGGCGGGATTGGCGTCGTCCTCGATCTCGAGATCGTAGGTGGTGAAGGTCGCGGCCAGCTTGAGGCTCTCCGTGATGTTGGCCTTCGCCTCGAGCTCGATGCCCCGGGAACGCACCTCGCCGAGCGCCTCGTTGACGAAGCTCCCGTCGCCGAGCTGACGGCTCTGCAGCGTGTTGCGCCGGGTGAGGTCGAACACCGACGCGGTGAAGACGGCCGGCATGAAGGTCGGCGCCCACTTGATCCCCGCCTCGTACTGCTCGCCATCCTGCGCTCCCACGGGCTGCCCGGCGGTGTTCGTGCCGATCTGGGGCTCGAAGAGCTTGGAAACGCTGACATACGGGACGAAGCCGTTCGGGAACTCGTAGGCGAGGCCGGCACGGCCGCTGAAGGCGCCGTTTTCGACGTCGTAGTCGTTGTGGGCGGCCGTGCGGTCGCCACGGTCGATCCAGTACTGGTCGTAGCGCGCGTTCAGCGTGGCGATCCAGCCGCCGCCGAACTTCAGCTGGTCCTGCACGTAGACGCCCAGCTGATCGAGCGAGACCTTCTCGTCTATGTAGGGAGCAAAGAGGGCCCCGAGCTCGTTCGTGTAGTCGGGGTCGACCGGGTCAAGCGGGTCGGCCGGTCCGGTCGCCTGCCACTGATCGATCCGGTAGTGCCTGTAGTCGACGCCGGCGAGCAGCTGGTGCGACACCGCCCCGGTCTGGAAGTCGAAGATCGCCTGGTTGTCCGTCTCGAACAGGTCGGCCTTCGTGTCGTGGGCGAAATTGATGCGGTTGAGCACGTCGTCCGTCGTGTCCCAGTCATAGGGGTAAGGCCCGTACTCCTCCCGTTCGACATGGATCCACCGCGTGTTCGACCGCAGGGTCGTCCAGTCGTTCACGTCATGCTCGAGCTCGAAGCCGAGCGCCGCCTGCTGCGCCTCGAACTTGTCGACGCCGGGCTCGCTGTAGAACAGATCCCTCGGCACGACGCCGTAGGGCGCCCGCACGACGCTGCCGACATAGGGCCAGAAGCCGCCCATGTGGCGCTGGTCGTCGTACTGGTAGAGGCCGTAGACCTCGAGGCGGGTGCTTTCGCCCTCGAAGAGCACGCTCGGGCTGACGACGCCGCGGAAATTATCCGCGTGGTCGGTCTGCGTGTCCCCGCCCTTCACGCGGCCGACGAGGCGCCAGCTCCAGGGGCTCGTCTCGGAGAACCGGTCGCCGATGTCGGCGCCCACATAGCCGTTCGGGTTGTCGTCGATGCCGGCCTCGACATAGCGGTAGCGCTGGCCGTCCGCACGCTTCAGCACCGAGTTGACGATGCCGCCGGCGCTCGAGCCGCCGTAGAGGACCGATGCGGGCCCGCGCAGCACCTCGATGCGGTCGATCAGGAACGGATCGACCGTGATGCCCGCGAAGGCGTAGGAGTAGAGCTGCAAGCCGTCGAGAAAAACGCCGCTCTGCGTCGCGTCGAAGCCCCGGATGTAGATCCAGTCCGTGTCTGAATCGGCGCCGAACGGCTGCGCGAACACGCCGGGCGTGTATCGCAGCGCCTCGTCGACCTTCTGCACGCCCCGGTCTTGAAGCTCTTCCGATCCGATCACGGAGACTGACTGGGGAACCTCGACCAGCGGTGCGGCGGTCTTCGAACCAGCCGTCACGTCACGGGCGACATAGCCGTCCACGGGGGCGGGATCGGCCACGCCGACCGCGTTCTCCGCCTCCACGACAACGGTGTCGAGCTCGACGGCCGTCTGTGAAAAGGCGGGCCCGCCCGCGAAGATGACGGGGACAGAGGACACGAGCAGGCGGCGAAGGAGGTTTCGCGAGGAATGCACGAGGAAGACCTTGGGTCGGTGTTGATCTTGCAGACTTGCCTAGCCCCGGAAAAGCTGACTTTAAAGGTCATAATATCGGACTGGCCGACTTCGCCCGCGGACTGTGCTTCTGCCGCCACACACGCGGCGACCGGCCTGTTGCCTGCTTGACACGATACCCCCGCGCGGCAACGATCCCGGCGCCGACGGTCTCCGCCCATCCGGGCGGGTGAAAAGGGAACACGGTGAAGGCGACCTGCCGATTCCGTGGCTGCCCCCGCAACTGTGAGCGGCGAGCTTCGCGTCGATCGTGCCACTGGGCGGCTCCTCCGGGACGTCGCGTGGGAAGGCGGACGCGAAGCGGCGACCCGCGAGCCAGGAGACCTGCCGTCGACCGTCACCCGACCTTCGGCACGGGGTGCGCCGAGGTGCGGTATTCCGTAGCGGTGACATCTGGCGAGCGGACCCGTGGAGCATGGGATCCGGCGCGTCGGGTGGAACCGATATGCCACCTTCCGCGCCCTCTCCATGTCCTCCGCGTGTCCTTTTGAAGGTCACTGGCCCGGACTCCGCCCGGGCACGACGGAAGGGGGGTCCCGTGAGGGGACGAAACGGTTTGGCCGGCCTTGTCGCCGGCAGCCTTGCACTTGCAGCGCCTCATGTGCCGGCCGCGGCTCAGGAGGTCTTCGACCTCGGCGAGATCGTGGTGTCGGCCGGACGCACACCGGCGCCGTCAGGGGCCATCGGGCGGGCGCACACGGTGCTGGACAGCCAGCGCATCGAGGAGTTGCAGATCCGCTACGTGTCGGAGGCGCTGCGCCACGTGCCGGGCGTCTCGGTCTCGCAGACCGGCACCACCGGCGGCATCACCCAGGTTCGCATGCGGGGCTCCGAGAGCAACCACGTCCTGGTGATGATCGACGGGGTCGAGGCGAACGAGCTCTCGCAGGGAGAGTTCGATTTCGGCGGGCTGCTCGCGGCGGACATCGAGCGCATCGAGGTGCTGCGGGGGCCGCAGAGCGCGTTCTGGGGCTCGAACGCGACCGCGGGCGTCATCAATATCGTGACGAAGTCCGGCCGGCGCGGGTCGAGCGAGGCGAGGGTCACGAGCGAGGTCGGCAGCGACGGGACGGCGATGCTCAACCCGTCCCTCCGGGTGGGTGGGGAGCGCTACGACTTCGCCGTCTCCGGTGCCTTCAGGCGCAACGACGGCTTCAATATCTCCGACCTCGGCACCGAGGACGACGGTCACCGCAACGCGACCGTGAACGCGAAGACGCGGATCGATCTCGCGCATAACCTGTTTCTCGACGCGAGCGGCCGCTACGTCGATCGCAGCGCGGATTCCGATGCGCAGGACTTCTCGGGCGGCCCCTACCAGGGGCTCGTCATCGATACGGACGATTGGACCGATACGACCGAGAGCCTGGGCGGCATCGGGCTGACCTGGGAGCTTCTCGGCGGCCGCTTCGTGCAGGAGGCCCGGCTGAAAGGGTCGCAGATCCGCCGCGACAATGCGACGGACGGCGCCCGCTCGTCCTCCAACGAGGGCAGCCGGGTCGAGGGCACCTACCAGGCGACCTTCAACTTCGACACGCCGGAACTGCTGGACGCTCATCACAGGCTGACAGGGGGCGTGGAGGCGAAGCGGGAGACCTATCGCAATCTCCCGCCGGCGACACCCGACCAGCTCGAGGAGCAGGAGCGGCGGACGACGAGCTTCGTGGCAGAGTACCGGGTGGATCTGCTCGACCGGCTGTTCCTCACCGGCGCCGTCCGGCACGACGACAACGACGCGTTCGAGAATACCACCACGTGGAGCGCGTCCGCCGCGTACCTGCTTCCCACCGAAACGCGCCTGCATGCATCGGTCGGAACCGGCATCACCAATCCGACCTTCACCGAGCAGTTCGGCTACTATCCCGACAGCTTCATCGCGAACCCGGACCTGAAGCCGGAGGAATCCTTCGGCTGGGACGTTGGCATCGAGCGGTCTTTCTTCGACGGCCGGATGACCGCCGACATCACCTACTTCAACGCCACCCTCAGGGACGAGATCACGACGATCTACCTGCCGTCCGGCCTCTCGACCGCGGTGAACCAGTCGGGGAAGAGCCCGCGCGAGGGCGTCGAGTTTGCGTTCACCGCGCGGCCGGTGGAGGGGCTCAGCGTCACCGCGGCCTACACCTACCTCAGTGCCCGGAACCCCGACGGCAGCGCCGAGATCCGGCGGCCCCGCCACTCCGGCTCCGTCAGCGCCGTCTACACCTTCGCGGAGGGGCGCGCGAACGTCTTCGCCGACGTCGTGTTCAACGGCAGGATGCAGGACGACAGCTACGTGAACTACTTCGTGGACTTCTCGGCGGAGCGCGTGATCCTCGACGACTACGTCGTCGTGAATGTCGGCGGCGAGTACCGCGTCAACGATCGGCTTGCCGTCTTCGGCCGGGTCGAGAACCTGTTCGACGAGGAGTACGAGAACGTGTTCGGCTACAACACGGCCGGGATCACGGGCTATGCCGGCCTGCGCATGACGCTCGGGAGCGAGCGGCTTTGAGGCTCCTTCGACACATCCTCGTCGCGGCGGCGCTCGTCGCGGCGGGCGCCTCGGGGGCGGTCGCCGGCGCGCCGGAGCGCGTCGTGTCGATGAATGTCTGCACGGACCAGCTCGCGATGCTCGTCGCCGCGCCCGGCCAGCTCGTGTCGATCTCGCATCTCACGCGGGACCCCGCGACCTCGGCTCTCGCAGAGGAGGCTCGGGCGTATCCGATCCATCACGGGCAGGCCGAGGAGATCTTCCTCCTCGAGCCCGACCTCGTGATCGCGGGGACGACGGCGCGGCCGACGACGCTCTCCATGCTGCGCCGGCTCGGTGTGCGTGTGGAGCAGATGCCTTCGGCCTCGACGCTGGGCGAGATCCGCGACAACATCGCCCACATGGGAGAGCTTCTGGGACAGCCGGAGCGGGCGCGGGATCTCGTCGCCCGCTTCGACGAACGGCTCCGCGCCGTCCGTGGCCGCCCCTATGCGCCGCCCCTCGCGGCGCCCTATTATGCGAACGGCTTCAGCTCGGGCGGCCGGAGCCTCGCGGCTGCCGTGATCGAGGCGGCCGGCTACGAGAATCTCGGCACCCGCCTCGGCCTCGAAGGCACCGCGCCGGTGCCGCTGGAGGTGCTGCTGATGCACGACCCCGCCCTCCTGATCCTCGGCACGCACGACTACGACGCGCCTGCCAAGGCGCAGGAGATCTTCGCCCACCCTGCTCTGGAACGCGCCTTCGGACGCGCCCGGCGCATCGAGATCGCCAACAGCGCGTGGGTGTGCGGCGGACCGTTCACGGCCGATGCCGTCGAGGCGCTGGCGCTGCGGCGTTCGAAGACCGCCCGGGCCCCGCGTTGACCCCGCGCGCCACCGCCCTCGTCTACCTGCCGCTGATGCTCCTCGTCGCGCTGCTCTTCGTCGGATCCCTCCTCGTCGGTCCAGCCGGCATCGGGATCGCGAGGGCGCTCGAAGCGCTCTGGTCGGGCGGGGCCGACCCGATCGTGCTGGTCATGCAGGAGATCCGCCTGCCCCGCGCGATCCTCGCCGCGGCGATCGGGGCCGTCCTCGGCCTGTCGGGCGCCGTTCTCCAGGGGCTCCTGCGCAATCCGCTCGCCGAACCGGGTGTCGTCGGCGTGACCTCCGCGGCTTCGTTCGGTGCCGTCCTCGCGATCTATAGCGGGCTCTCGGCCTCCCTGCCCTTCGCCCTGCCCCTGATGGCCATGACCGGCGCCTTCCTCGCGGTCTTTCTGGTCAACGCCCTCGCGGGCCGCAGCCAGGACACGCTCACGGTGATCCTGGCGGGCGTCGCGATCACCACCTTGTGCGGCGCCCTGACCTCGCTCGCCCTGAACCTCTCGCCGAACCCGTTCGCGGCGGCCGAGATCGTCTTCTGGATGATGGGCTCGCTCGCCGACCGCAGCATGGACCACGTCCGGCTCGCCCTGCCCTTCATCCTGGTGGGAGCGGGCCTGCTTCTGGCCACCGGCCCGGCCTTGGACGGCCTGAGCCTCGGCGAGGACGTCGCCCGCACACTGGGAATCGGTCTCACGCGCACCAGGCTCCTCGCGACGCTCGGCACGGCCTGCGGCGTCGGCGCGGCGACCGCCGTCGCGGGCGCCATCGGCTTCGTGGGCCTCGTCGTTCCGCACCTCCTGCGGCCGCTGGTGGGGAGCCTCCCGAGCCGGCTCCTGCCGGCCAGCGCGCTCGGCGGCGCGGCGCTCGTGCTGACCGCCGACATCGGCATCCGCGTCGTGATGCCGGAGCGCGACCTGAAGCTCGGCGTCGTGACCGCCCTTCTCGGCGTCCCCTTCTTCCTCTGGCTCGTGCTGCGGGCACGGCGGGAGATCTCGTGATGCGGCTCGACGTGGAGCGGGTGAGCCTCGGGCGGGGCGGCCGACAGGTGCTGGACGGGGTGTCGTTCTCCTGCGAAAGGCCCGCGCTCGTCGGGCTCATAGGGCCGAACGGAGCGGGCAAGACGACGCTCATGCGCCTCGTCGCCGGCCTTGCGCGCCCCGGTCCGGGGCGGGTCGCCCTCGACGGGAAAGACACGGCCGACATGGCCGGGAAGGAGCGCGCCCGGCGGATCGCCTATCTCTCGCAGGAGCGGAGCGTGAGCTGGCCGCTCGCCTGCCGGGACGTCGTGATGCTCGGCCGGCATCCCCACCGCCGCCCGCTGGCGCCTCCCTCCCCGCAGGATCACGAGATCGTCGACCGCGTCATGGACGAGCTGCGGATCGCGCCCTTCGCGCACCGGCGGATCGACACGCTCTCCGGCGGCGAGAAGGCGCGCGTCCTGATCGCGCGGGCTCTCGCCCAGGCGCCGGACGTCCTTCTCGCCGACGAGCCGACGGACGCGCTCGACCCCGAGCACCAGATCGCCCTGATGGAGCGCCTGGCGCAGATCGCACGGTCCGGACGGCTCGTCATGGTCACGATGCACGACCTGTCGCTCGCCGCACGCTGGTGCGACCGCCTGATCGTTCTCGACCGCGGCCGGCTGAAGGCGGACGGCCCTCCCGACGAGACGCTGACGCCGCAGCTTCTGTCCGAGGTCTATCGGATAGAGGCGGCCACACTGTCGTGGGAGGGAGTGCCGCTCGTCGTGCCGGTGCGCCTCGCACCGCGCGATGACGCCGAGCGCGCGGTCTAGGTCCGGGCCGGGACGGTGGGCCCCGGCTACTCCGCAGCCGCGAGGCCGGCCCCCTTCTGGTGAAGCGCCTGCGCCTCGTGCAGCCGGCGATAGGCGCCCCCGGCCGTCAGCAGATCCTCGTGCCGCCCTTCCTCGGTGATGCCGTCCGGCGTCAGCACGACGATGCGGTCGGCGTTGCGGATGGTCGCCAGCCTGTGGGCGATGACGAGCGTCGTTCGCCCTTGCGAGAGCTCGAGGAGCGAGGCCTGTATCGCCCGCTCCGTCTCGGTGTCGAGCGCCGAGGTGGCCTCGTCGAGTATGAGGATCGGCGGGTTCTTCAGGAAGATCCGGGCGATGGCGACACGCTGCTTCTGCCCACCGGAGAGCTTGACGCCGCGCTCGCCGATGACCGTGTCGAGCCCTTCGGGCAGATCTTCGATCAGCGTGTCGAGCCGGGCCCGCCTCGCGGCATCCCGGAGCTCCGGCTCACTCGCATCGAGGCGGCCATAGGCGATGTTCTCCCGCAAAGTGCCCGCGAACAGGAACACGTCCTGCTGCACGATGCCGATCTGGCGGCGCAGCGAGGCCATCGTCATGTCCCTGATATCGATGCCGTCGACCGTGATGCGGCCCGCCTCGACGTCGTAGAAGCGCGGCAGGAGCGACAGGAGCGTCGTCTTGCCGGCCCCCGAGGGCCCGACGAACGCGACCGTCTCCCCCGCCGGCACGCGCAGGGTCAGATCCGTCAGCACCGGCCGCCCCGGCGAATAGCCGAAGGTCACGTTCTCGAAGGCGACGTCGCCCCTCGGCACGTCGACCTCGCGCGCGCCCGGGGCGTCCACGATGTCGGGCTCGGTCGCCAGGAGCTCCTGGTAGCGGCGGAAGCCGGCGATGCCCTTCGGATAGGTCTCTATCAGCGCCGCGATCTTCTCGAGCGGCTGGTAGAAGACGTTGATCAGCAGGAGGAACCCGACGAAGCCGCCGACCGAGAGGTCGCCGCGCGTGACGAACCAGGTGCCCGCCAGGAGGACGACGACCTGGACGAGGCGCATGCCGAAATAGTTGATCGCCGTCGCCGCGGCCATCAGCCGGTAGGCTTCGAGCTTCGTCGCGCCGTAGGCGGCGTTGTCGGCGGCGAAGAGCGCACGCTCGTGCTCCTCGTTGGCGAAGGCCCGCACGACGCGGACGCCTCCGACATTCTCCTCGATGCGCGCGTTGAAGGCGCCGACGCGGCCGAACTGCGCCTGCCAGTTCTTCGTCATCGCGCCGCCGTAGCGGACGATCAGCCACATCACGAGCGGCGCGATGGCCGCCGTGACGAGCGCCAGTGGCACGTGGACGAGGAACATGAGCGCGAGCGCGCCGAGGAACGTCATGATCGCGACGAACGCGTCCTCCGGCCCGTGATGCGCGACCTCGCCGATCTCCTCGAGGTCCTTCGTGACGCGGGCCACGAGATGGCCCGTCTTCTGCTCGTCGTAGAAACGGAAGGAGAGCTTCTGCAGGTGGTCGAAGGCGCGCCGGCGCATCTCCGTCTCGATCGAGATGCCGAGGACGTGCCCCCAGTAGGTCACGACGGCAATCAGGCCCGTGTTCAGGACGTAGACGAGGAAGAGCCCGAGCGAGGCGAGCAGGATCAGCGACCAGTTCGCCTGCGGGAGGAGGTGGTCGAC
The DNA here is from genome assembly GCF_000496075.1 of Lutibaculum baratangense AMV1. Classification (GTDB taxonomy): domain Bacteria; phylum Pseudomonadota; class Alphaproteobacteria; order Rhizobiales; family Tepidamorphaceae; genus Lutibaculum; species Lutibaculum baratangense. The sequence continues at coordinate 112,958 of NZ_AWXZ01000015.1, read as the reverse complement.
GAAGCCCGTCACGGCGAGCGGAAAGCCGAGCGACAGGATGCCCGACAGGACGGCGCAGCCGAAGTCGAGGACGAACAGCCGGCGATGAGGCCGGTAGTAGGAGAAGAAGTCGCGGAGCATCGGATGGACCTGCGGCGGGCGCGGATGGCGTCGCCCATCCTGCGCCTCAAAGTCGAGTTTCCCCTACTTCCCCCAGATCCCCACGTCGGCACAAGAGGGAATCTTCGGCTTGCGGCGCAAATCGACCCGCGAGACCGGCTGTGCCATCTCATTGCCGCCAGATCCGGAGGTTAGGAGCAAGGTGGACATGGAAACATGACGGCTCGCCGCCGTTATGCTGCAGTGCAAACGGAAGCTCCCGGTCGGCACGCAAACCGGCGCTCATGCGCACCTGCCGGTCGAGACGTCGTTCGAGATTTCGGAGAACGACCCCATGAAGGTGCGAATTCGCGAGAAACGGGCACTTGCGGCCATAGGCTGCCTCGTCGCGACCGGCGTCGTCGGCGGCTGCGCCGTGCCGCAGCGATTCTCCATGGTCGACGACGCCAAGACGATGCTCCTCGGCCTCAGCGAGCAGGACGTCACCCTGTGCGCAGGCTTCCCCGACCAGAAGCAGGCGAACGAAGGATCGGAGATCTGGAGCTACAGGTTCAAGACCACCGGCAACAATCTCGCCGTGTCGACGCCCGTGCTCTACGGGATCGCCAACACGTCGATGAACTACTCGTCGGGCGGCACCTGCAGCGTGCAGTTCCTGTTCGTCGACGGCCGCGTCAGCCGGATCGCCTATGCCGGCAACAACGACACCGCCAGCGGTCGCGACACACTGTGCGAGCCGGTCATCGACGACTGCGTGCGGTATGTCGCCGACTATCCCAGGGGCAACCGTGTCGCCGCGCTGACTGCCTCAGCCACGGCCTCGCCGAATGCGCCTCCTCAGCCTCCGCCAGCGGCAGAGGCCGGAGGAAAGCGCCCGAGCCGGGCGAACGCCTCCCCTCACCCCTGACGGATCGAGGAGCTCATCCGCCGTGGCGGCGGTGCGGCGGAGCGACGTCGTCGTCCATGATCGCCCGCCAGGCCGCACCGTCGAGGTCGTCGAACTGACGCGACTTGAGCGACCACAGGAATGCGGCGAGACCGGCGAGGCCGAGCCCCAGCGCAACCGGGATGAGGAAGAACAGGGCTTCCATGTCTCAGACCTTCCTGGCTGCGTAGCGCAGCCGCAGCGCGTTGAGCGTCACGGTGATCGACGACAGCGACATGGCCACCGCCGCCAGCAGCGGGGTCACGAAGCCGGCCACCGCCACCGGAATGGCGAACACGTTGTAGAGCGCCGAGAAGGCGAGGTTCTGGCTCATCGCGCGGCGCGCGATGCCGCTGATCCTCAGCGCGCGCAACACGGGCACGAGCCTGTCCCCGAGGAAGATCGCGTCCGCCGCGGCCTGCGACAGATGCACGGCCGAGACGGGCGACATAGACACGTGCGCCGCGGCTAGCGCCGGCGCGTCGTTCAACCCGTCACCGACCATCAGCACGTGCTGGCCCGAACGCTTCATGTCGTCGAGGAGGCCCACCTTCTCGGTCGGCGTGAGGCCCGCGAAATAGGTGTCGATCTCGAGCTCGTCCGCCACCGCCGAGACGGCCGCGTGACGGTCACCCGAAAGCACGACCACCCGCAGCCCCCGATCCTTCAGAGCCTCGATCGTCTCGACGGCGTCGGGCCGGAGCGTCTGCCCGATCCGAATCGGCCATGCCGGGCCGTCGCCCTCACGGTACCAGACGATCGAGTGCCCGCCGTCGGCCACATGCTCCACTTCGGGCTGGGGCACCCCGCAGAACGTCGCGCTGCCGAGCCGCATCGTCACGTCGGCGAGGGTCGCCTCGACGCCCTGCCCCCGGTGCTCGCGCGCACCAGCGAAGGGCTCGCCCTGATAGAGCGGCTGAAGCGCCTCGGCGAGCGGATGGCGGCTCGACCTCGCGAGCCGCGCGGCGCGCTGAATGATTTCGCCGGGAATGTCCTGGCCCTCGACCAGCGCCGGCGACGGGAGGGTGAGCGTGCCGGTCTTGTCGAAGACGACCGTGGTGACGTCGGCCAGCCGCTCGATGGCGCTGCCGTCGTTGAGGAGAACGCCGGCGCGGAACATGAGGCCGCTCGCGACCACCTGCACCGCCGGCACGGCAAGCGCCAGCGCGCACGGGCAGGTGATGATGAGGACGGCGATCGCCGTCGTCAGGGCCTCCTGCCAGCCCGCGCCGGCCAGCATCCAGCCGAGGAAGGTGAGCGCGGCGGTGGAATGCACCATCGGCGCGTAGAGCTTGGCTGCCCGGTCGGCGAGCGCGAGGCGGCTCGAGCGGGCAGCCTCGGCCTTCTCGAGGAGGCCGTTCACCTCGTCGAGCAGCGTGCCCTCGGACGCCGCCGTCACCCTGACGACGAGCGCGCCGCCGATATTCAGGGTGCCGGCATGGACCTGCCCACCCTCGGCGACCTCCTCGTAAGCCGTCTCGCCGGTGACGAGGCTGCGGTCGAACTCGGACCGGCCGCTCTCGACGGTACCGTCGACCGAGATCCGGTCGCCCGCCGCCACGAGGACCCGGTCGCCCGCGGCCAGTGCCGACAGGGGAACCCGCCGCATCTCCCCGTCGGGCAGGAGCTGCAGCGCGCTCTCGCCCTTCAGCGCGGCGAGGTTCTCCGCCTGGGCGCGGGTCCGGCGACGCATGTCGACGTCGAGCCACCGCCCGATCAGGAGGAAGAAGAGGAGCATGGTCGCCGCGTCGAAATAGGCGTGGCGGCCGCCGGTGAAGGTCTCGAACAGCGACAGCGACAGCGCGAGGATCACGCCGATCGAGATCGGCACGTCCATGTTCACCCGGCCCGCCTTCAGCGCGGCGGCCGCCGAGCGGAAGAAGGTCTGGCCGGCGTAGCCGACCGTGGGAATGGCGATCAACGCCGAGACCCAGTGGAAGAGGTCGCGCGTCTCAGGCTCGATGTCGGTCGCGTTGCCGGACCAGACCGACACCGACAGCAGCATGATGTTGGCGGCGGCGAAGCCCGAAACCGCGACGGCCTTCAGGAGCCGGCGGGATTCCTCCGCCTCCGCCTCGCGGCGTGCGCCGGGATCGAACGGATAGGCCGAGAACCCCAGCGCCTCGAGCCTGTCGAGGATGTCGCCCGGCGCCACCTCGCCGGCCCGCCAGTCGACGGCGAGCCGCTTGGAGGAGAAGTTCAGCCGTGCCCGCTCGATGCCCGGCACCTCGCCGAGGCCCTTCTCGATCTTCGCCATGCAGCCCGCGCAGCGGACGCCCTCGACGGCGAGGTCGAGATGGGCGAGGCCGCCCGGCAGGGGCGTGACGAAATTGTCGAGGTCGCGTTGGTGCTTGCCCATTGCCTACTCCAGGCTCAGCCGGTTGAGCGAGCGGTAGAGCCGCTCCTCGCCGCGTCCGGCATCGAGCCTCAGATGCCACTTGCCGCTCTCGAGAGCGGCGAACCGGCCGACATACCGACCCGCCTCCGTCTCGGACAGGACGAGGCTCGTATCGGCGCGGTCGTGCGACGGCCGCTCGAGCCGGGCCGTCACGGTCAGGCCCGGCAGGGGCCGGCCGTCGCGATCGCGCAGGCTGACGTCGATCGTCGCTCCGTCGCCGCTGCGGGCGAGGTCGGCGGCGACGTGCCAGCCGCGTTCGGCCTGCGCCTCCGCCGCGGCGATCTCCTTCGGGAAGTGGGCGCCGTCCTTGTAGGCGCTGCCGGTCTCGACGCCGTTCCAACTCGCCATCGCGAGATAGACGAGCGCGCCGTTGGCCAAGAAGATGACGGCGAAGAACCCCACGAGGGAGAGGACGACGGTGCGGCCGGTGACGCGGCCGCGGCCGCCCTTATTCGGCTCCGCCAGGTGCGCGGAAGAAGTCATGTGCGACATCCGTGTTTCCGGTAGCGAGATCTGTGATGGTGAAGGTGACACTGGTCGAGCCGGACAGCGCGGCCGCGTCGGGAGCCACGACCAGGACGCGCACCTCGCGGGTGGTATCGGGCCCGACGGTGACGACGGGGAGGTTCCCCTCCGTCCTGGCGATCCCGATCGCGTCGATGCTGGCGCCGGGCAACCCGTCGACACCGACGGTGAAGTCGCGCGGCTCGCGCTCCTTGTTGATGAGCCGGATCGTGTAGCCGTTGCGGATTCCGCCGTCCGAGAGCTCGACGAAGAGCGGGTTGCGGTCGTGCAGCACGCTGATCCCGGCCGTCTCGCGGTTCCATAGCGAGATTCCCATGAGGGCGGCGACGCCGACGATGATGACGGCATAGATGATCGTGCGCGCGCGGACGAAGCGGTAGACGGGCTCCTTGCCTTCCTGGCGGCGGGCGATGTTGATGTCCGTATCGTAGGCGATCAGGCCGCGCGGCCGGCCGATCTTTTCCATGACGGTGTCGCAGGCGTCGATGCAGAGGCCGCACTGGATGCACTCGAGCTGCAGGCCGTCGCGGATGTCGATGCCCGTCGGACACACCGCCACGCACTGATAGCAGTCGATGCAGTCGCCGGCCGGTTGGCCCACGCCCCTCGCCCGCTCCGCCTCCTTCACCGACATGCGCGGCTCGCCGCGGTCGTGGCGATAGGTGACGTTGAGCGCCCACTCGTCGGTCAGGGCCGCCTGGATGCGGGGCCAGGGGCACATGTATGTACACACCTGCTCCCGCGCGAAACCCGCAAGGAGGTAGGTCGTGCCGGTCAGGATGCCGATCCAGAGATAGGCCGTCCAGGAGGCCTGGAAGGTCGCGAGATCGCGGACGAGTGTGGGGGCGTCGGCGAAGTAGAGGACCCACGCGCCGCCCGTCCACCACGCGATCAGGAGCCAGAGCGTGTGCTTGGCGACCTTCTCGCCCACGAGCTTCGGTGTCCAGCCGCCCTTGTCGGCCTTCATGCGCTCGCGCCTGTCGCCTTCCACGAGGCGCTCCACGGCGTAGAACAGGTCGGTCCACACGGTCTGCGGGCACAGATAGCCGCACCAGACCCGGCCCGCCACGGCGTTCATGAGGAACAGCGCCATCGCGGCGAGGATCAGGAGGCCCGTCAGGTAGTAGACCTCCTGCGGCCAGATCTCGACAAAGAAGAAGTAGAAGCGCCGGCTCGGGAAATCGATCAGCACCGCCTGGTCCGGCGCGTTCGGGCCCCGGTCCCAGCGCACGAAGGGCAGGAAGTAGTAGACGCCCAGCGCGAACACCATCACGGACCACTTGATGGTCCGCAGGCGTCCGGAGACCTTCTGGGGGTAGACCTTCTTGCGGGGCGCGTAGAGCTGGGCGTCACCGCCACCCGCACCGCCGGTCGTGGTGTCGGCGCGCATCGTCTTGTCCCTTGTCGTGTTGCCCCCCATCGGGGAGGACCGTGGGACCCTAGCGCTGCCGGAGGCGCATGTGATTGATCGCCGTCAACGGATGAAGGCGCAGCACCTCGTCGGTGCTGCGCCATGCTGTCGGGCGAGAGCCGGCGTTTCGCCCTCCCGCTATGCCGACCCGAGCTTCACTCGCCGCCGCCAAGCGCGTGGACGTAGACGGCGAGCGACTTGATGGTGACGGGGTCGAGGCGCGCGTCCCAGGCCGGCATCACGCCTGCCCGCCCCTGGTCGATCGAGGCCATGACCGCCTGGAGGCTGCCGCCGTAGAGCCACTCGTGGTCCGCGAGGTTGGCGGAGCCGAGCTCCCTCATGCCCTCGCCGCTCTCGCCGTGACAGGCCGCGCAGTTGTTCACGAACAGCTCTTCGCCGAGCGCCAGGTCCGCCCCCTCCTCCGGCTCCTGCCCCGAGAGCGTCAGGACATGGTTGGCGGTCGCCCTGATCTCCTGGCGGTTCAGGATACCGTCGCGGCCGAAGGCGGGCATGTCCCCCATACGCGTCTCGTCGTGTTCGGCCCGGATGCCGTAGAGGAGCGTCTGGTGGATCTCGTCGAGCGTTCCGCCCCAGAGCCAGACGTCGTCGTTGAGGTTCGGGTAGCCGGTCGCGCCCTGGCCGCCGGAGCCGTGGCAGGCGGCGCAGTTGTCGCCGAAGGCGGCGGCGCCGTTCGCCATGGCGAACTGCAGGAGATCGGGCGTCTGCTGGATCTCCTCCAGCGAGACCTCCTGAAGGCCCGCCCCCGCCGTCGCGCGCTGCGCCTGGAGGGCTGCGACCTCCTCCATCACGACGGCGCGCTGCGAGTGCCCCCGTACGCCGCGAAGATAATCGTCGAGGAGCGGCCACGAGGGCATGAGAACCCAGTAGACGACCGCCCAGGCGCAGGTGACGTAGAAGGTCCAGAGCCACCAGCGCGGCAGCGGGTTGTTCAGTTCGCGAAGCCCGTCCCACTCGTGGCCGGTCATCTCGACGCCGGAGACGTCGTCGACTTGCTTGTCGTGTGCCATTTGACTCACTCCTCCCGCAGCGGGATCTCGGCCGCGGCGTCGAACCTTTTCCGGTTCGACGGCCACAGCGCGTAGACGACGGCGGCGGCGAAGATCAGGAAGAAATAGACGAGGCCGAAGGTCTGCGCGAACTGCGCCATGCTCTCGTACATCGCGTCACCTCAGGTTCACGTCGGCCTGGTTGTCATAGAGCGAGAAGTCGACGAGCGTGCCCAGCATCTGGAGATAGGCGATGAGCGCGTCGAGCTCGGTCGCCCGGCTGGGGTCGCCGTCGAAATCACGCATCGCCACGTCGCCGTAGCGCTCCCTCAGCCCGTCCGCGCCGGCGCTGAAGGGATCGAGCTGGGCGAGAAGATCGGCCCGCGCATTCTCGATCATCTGGTCGTCATAGGGTACGCCGATCGCAGCGTTCGCCTTCAGGTCCGAGGCGACGAGGCGCAGGTCCAGCTCCTTCTCCGCGAGGAAGGGATAGGCCGGCATGATCGAAGCGGGCACCACCGAGCGCGGGTCGATCAGGTGGTCGCGGTGCCAGTCGTCGGAGTACTTGCCGCCGACGCGGGCGAGGTCGGGCCCCGTCCGCTTGGAGCCCCACTGGAACGGATGGTCGTACATCGACTCCGCGGCGAGGCTGTAGTGGCCGTAGCGCTCCACCTCGTCGCGCAGGGTGCGGATCTGCTGGGAATGGCAGGTGTAGCAACCCTCGCGGATGTAGACGTTGCGGCCGGCGAGCTCGAGCGGGGTGTAGGGCCGCATGCCTTCCACCTCCTCGATCGTCGACTTCAGGTAGAAATTCGGTACCAGCTCGACGATACCGCCGATCGCCACCGCGATCAGGATCGCCACCGTCAGGAGGATCGAGTGTCGCTCCAGGACGGCGTGCTTGTTCAACACGGACATCTTCCGATGCTCCTTACTCGGCGGGCTGCAGCGCGGGCGTGGCGGCGGGTTCCTCCGCCTCCTCGCCGACGCGCACCGTCATCCAGAGGTTGTAGGCCATGATCAGCGCGCCGATCAGGAACAGGGCGCCGCCCAGGGCGCGGATCACGTAGAAGGGCTCCATCGCCTCGACGGTCTCGATGAACGAGTACTCGAGGAAGCCGAGCCTCGTGTAGGCGCGCCACATCAGGCCCTGCATGATGCCGGAGACCCACATCGAGGTGATGTACAGCACGATGCCGATCGTCGAGATCCAGAAGTGCCAGGCGACGAGCTTGAGCGAGTAGAGCTCGCGCTTGTTCCAGAGCCAGGGCACGAGGCAGTAGAGCGCGCCGAAGGAGATGTAGCCGACCCAGCCGAGAGCGCCGGAATGCACGTGACCGATCGTCCAGTCGGTGTAGTGCGACAGCGAGTTCACCGCCCGCACCGACATCAGCGGGCCTTCGAAGGTCGACATGCCGTAGAAGGCGACCGAGACGACGAGCATGCGCAGGACGGGGTCGGTGCGCAGCTTGTCCCATGCCCCCGACAGCGTCATCAGGCCGTTGATCATGCCGCCCCACGAGGGCATCCACAGCATGATCGAGAAGGTCATGCCGAGCGTCTGCGCCCATTGCGGCACGGCCGTGTAGTGCAGATGGTGCGGGCCGGCCCAGATGTAGATGAAGATGAGCGACCAGAAGTGGACGATCGACAGCCGGTAGGAATAAACCGGCCGCTCCGCCCGCTTCGGGATGAAGTAATACATGATGGCGAGGAAGCCGGCGGTCAGGAAGAAGCCGACGGCGTTGTGGCCGTACCACCACTGCGTCATCGCGTCCTGCACGCCCGACCAGACGATGTACGACTTCGGCTCGGTGAGCGAGATCGGCAACGTCAGGTTGTTCACGATGTGCAGCATCGCGATCGTGACGATGAAGGCGAGATAGAACCAGTTCGCCACGTAGATGTGCGGCTCCTTGCGCTTCCAGATCGTGCCGAGGAAGACGAGGAGGTAGGCGACCCAGACGACGGTCAGCCACAGATCGGCGTACCACTCGGGCTCGGCATATTCCTTCGACTGGGTGATGCCGAGCAGGTAGCCGGTCGCCGCGATGACGATGAAGAAGTTGTAGCCCCAGACGACGAACCACGGCCACAGGCCGCCGGCCGTGCGGGCACGGCAGGTGCGCTGCACCACGTAGAGGGAGGTCGCGATGAGCACGTTGCCGCCGAACGCGAAGATCACCGCGGAGGTGTGCAGCGGGCGCAGGCGGCCGAATGTCGTCCAGGGAAGGTCGAGGTTCAGCGCAGGGAAGGCGAGCTGGAGCGCGATGTAGAGCCCGGCGGCAAAGCCGGCGATGCCCCAGAACACCGAGAAGAAGGTTCCGAGCTTGACCGGCCCCATCTGGTAGTTGGGGAGGCCGCCGACCTCCTCGGGCTGCTCGCCCTTGCGGTTCTGATAGCCGTTCACGACGGCGAAGATGCCGCCGATCGAGGCGATCAGGCCGAGCCAGCCATGGAAGGCGAAGGCGCTGTCATGCGTCTTAGCGACGATGAAGAGACAGAATAGGGTCGTGAGCCCGAGGAGCGCGATGATCCCGCCCTCGTCCCACGAGAATCTTTTCGCAGCCTGAGCGTGCGTCATGTTGCCGAACCTCGTGAAACTGTTCACGTGGACGGAACTGCGGCGGGCGGTTCGCCGCATTGATGTCGATCAAGTTCCTCCTCGCCCGGGCCACATGTGCCCGGCGGGCATCAGTCCCTGCGGCGGGGAAAGATCAGGGGGATGAGGATCGCGATGCCGAGGAAACGCACGACGTGGTGTGCGGCGACATAGGCTGGGTCGAAGCCGAGCGCGAACGCCATGATCGTCATCACGTCGAAGCCGCCCGGCGCGAAGGCGAGCGCCGTCTGCCCCACCGGGAAGCGCAACAGCTCCGCGGCAATGGCCGCCGCGAGCAGCGCGAGGCCGAGCGTCGCCACGAAGGTCAACACGCCGTCGACCGCCGAGCGGCGCAAGACCGCCCATCCGATGCCGCGAAAGCGGGAGCCGACAATTGCGCCGATGGCGATCAGCGCCGGGATCAGGATGAACCTCGGGACCGCGATGTCGATATTGCCCGTTCCGTGCAGCATGGCGCTGCCGAGCAGCGAGCCGAGCAGGATCGGGCTCTGCATGCGGATGAGGTAGCAGACCACCGAGCCGGCGACCCCGCCCGCGGCCAGGATCAGGAACTGCCCGACGTCGAACTCGGTCGCCGGCGCGCCTAGCTCGATCTCGACGCCGGCAGGCGCGATCAGCCGGAGCATCGGAGGCAGCGCCAGCACGAGAAGGGCCACGCGCAGAGACTGCACGAGGGTGATGCGGCCCACGTCTGCCTTGAGCGACTCCGAGAGGCTGACGATCAGCGACAATGCGCCGGGCGCGCTCGCGAGGAACGCGTCGCGGCGATCCCAGCCACCCCGCCAGCGCAGGATCGCGAAGGACGTGAAGGTGATCAGGACGACCGTCGCGACCATGCCGACGATAGAGGCCGGCCACGTGCCGATGCCCCTCAGGCTCTCGGGCGTGACGGCACTGCCGATCGAGAGCCCCATCACGAAGAAGACGAGATTGCGGAGCATCGCCGGCACCACGACCGGCACGCCGACGAGCCCGGCGACCGCGACAGCGATCATGCCGCCGGACAGCCACGAGACCGGGATGTCGAGGACCTCGAAAACCAGCCCGCCGGCCGCCGAAATCAGCATCGTGCCGCAGACGGCGAGGGTCAGCTTCAGGAGACCAGACATCGTTCCCCGGATTTGATGGAGGTCAAGGCGGAGGGGCGCCGGAGATCCCATGCTCGCGGCATGGACAACAGGCTTCTTCCCTACGCCCTCCGGCAGGTGCCGCGCTACACCTCTTACCCCACAGCGCCGCATTTCTGCGCTGCAGTGGACGCAGGCGTCTACGCGGGATGGCTCTCCGAACTTCCCCGGCGCGAGCCGGTGTCGGTCTATCTCCACGTCCCGTACTGCCGGACGATCTGCCACTATTGCGGCTGCCACACTAAGGCGATCCGCCGCGACGGGCCGATCTTCGAGTATGCCGAGACCCTCGGGCGCGAAATCGACCTCGTGAGGCAGAAAGCGGGGGAGAGGTTTCCGGTCTCCCACCTGCACTGGGGTGGCGGGACGCCGAGCATCCTGCCGCGACAGGCCTTCCTGGACCTGGCCGCGCGGCTGGCGGAGGCCTTCGACCTCCAGCCGGGGGCCGAGCACGCGATCGAGCTCGATCCGCGAACGGTCACGAGAGAGCTCGCGCGGACATTGAGCGAGATCGGGGTGACCCGCGCGAGCCTCGGCGTTCAGGACTTCGGCGAGCACGTCCAGAAGGCGATCGGTCGGATCCAGCCTTTCCCCCAGGTGAGCGCGGCCGTCGACGCGCTGCGCGAGACCGGAATCGAGGCGCTGAACTTCGACCTGATGTACGGCCTGCCGCAGCAGCGCGCCCAGGACGTCGCCCGCAGCGTCGAGCTCGCCCTCTCGCTCCGGCCCGACCGCGTGGCCCTCTTCGGCTACGCGCACGTGCCGTGGATGAAGAGCCACCAGAAGCTGATCCGGACAGAGGAGCTGCCGGGCGCGATGGAGCGCCTGGAGCAGGCCGATCTCGCAGCGGACCTACTCGTCGCCGAAGGCTATGTGCGGGTCGGTCTCGACCATTTCGCGCGGCCGGACGACCCGATGTCGACGATGCTCCGGTCGGGCACGTTGCGTCGCAACTTCCAGGGCTACACGACCGATTCGGCGACGACGCTGATCGGTCTGGGGGTCTCCTCGATCGGCCGCATGCCCCAAGGCTACGTGCAGAACGCGCCGGACATCGGCGGCTGGCGTCGCGCCGTCGAGGCAGGCGTTCTGCCGAGTGCGCGGGGGCGGGCGCTCGAGCCCGAGGACGTCGCGCGGGCCGCCGTCATCGAGCGGCTGATGTGCGACCTCGAGGCAGATCATGGCGAGGTCGCCCTCGCGCACGGTCTGCCCGTCGATCTCATGGACGACGCGGAGCCGGCGCTCAGGGAGCTCGAGGAGGCGGGCATCGTCGAGCTTCGCGGCCGCCACCTCCGGGTGCCCGAAGCGATGCGCAGCTTCGCGAGGCTCCCGGCGGCCGCGTTCGACGCGTACCTCGCGCCGCAGGCCGCGCGGCACTCGCTGGCCGTGTGACCCGAAGTCTCGCTCTCACTCATCTGCGACGCTGAGATGCCTCAGAGGCACGGAACCCACCGGCCGGAATACGTGCGGTACATCCCGGTCGCGGGGTCGTAGCTCCGATACCTGTCCCGGCAGTACTCGTCCCGGCTCTTCGCGCGGTAACCCCAGGCCGGGGCGTGGTCAGGGGGACCCCGCCTGGCCTGCCGGGGCTCGCCCCATCGGCTGACCGTCGGCCCTTTGTGTGATTTGTACCGGGCCTTGTTTCCACGTGCGTGCGCGGGCGGGCCCTTGACGAGTTCGACGGTGGAAGCCGTGTCGTCGACGACGGCAAGGACCGGCACCGCGTGCGCCGACACCGACATGCCCAGAGTGATGGCCAGAGCCAAGGCGGTTTTTTGGAAGATCACGGCAGCTCTCCGAACCTGCAGTCTGGTCTAGATCCTTGGAGACAACGCATCCGGCCGGCGTCGGATCCATCGTCCGGACATCCTCCCCTCGGACGAAGCGGTGCCGCCACCAGTTCGGAGAGGGTCGAAGACTTCGAGAGGGCCGACAGAAGGAGGGGCGGGTTTGCGAACCCGCCCCACAAGTTCACCCCCTGGCGAAAGAGGAGGCGGACGCCCGGCTCCGCCGGCGTCAGAAATTGCCCGCTATTTCACCCAGCGCGCCCCGGTCGGTCAGGCGCACCGTGTCCTGGCGGTCGAGGGCGATGGCGCCGCGCTTGCGCAGCTCGGTGAAGGAGCGGGACACCGTCTCGATCGTGAGGCCGAGATAGTCCGCGATCTCCTGCCGGCTCAGGTTCAGCCGGATGACCTCGCCGCCGGTCAGGCCGAGGAGGAAGCTGGCCACCCGCTCGACGGCGGATTTGCGGCCGAGCAGGACGGTGTGCTCGTGCAGCGCGTGGACGCGCCGGCGCACCTGCGCCATCAGCCGCGTCTGGAACGCGGTGCAGTTCTCGGAAGAGCGCCGGTCGTGGCACTGGATGCGCGCGCCCGTCAGCGTCTCGGCGCTGCAGTCGACGATGTCCTCGGCGCCGAAGCCGAAGAAGTCGCCGGGGCCCAGCAGCTCCACCACCTGGCGGCGGCCGTCCGGCAGGAGCTTGTAGAGCATCACGGCGCCCTCGATGATCTCCCAGATGGAGTTGGCGGGGTCGCCCTCGGAGAAGATCTCGGCGTGCGGCGCAAAGGAGAGGAGACGTGACCACTTGGGAGCGGAAGCAGCCTGCCCGGCGCCCCGATGCCGCTGGGGCAGGTTGATCTCGCGCAAGGCGTGCTGGGTGGCGGTGTGCATTATACTGGCGCCCCGTGTCTCTCGTTCCTGCGCTCGCTGTCGAGCACGAGACATAGCTACCAAGGGGCCGGAAGCGCCGGAATTCGGTGCACTTCGTACGGAGATACACTTAGGTGCGTGCGCCACCGCCGATGGCGGGCGGCCACGCGCGGGAACGGAGGGCTCGGCCGAGGGGTCGTCCCTCAGAGAAGCGCCTCCACCGCGGACGCATCGAACGGCTTGCGGATCAGCCGCTTCACCGGGAGCCCTTCGAGCTCGCTGCGCAGGTTCAGCTCAGATTTCCCGGAGATCACGATGATCGAGGGCTCGTCGCGCAGCTTGCTGACCCAGCGGATGAGCTGGCTGCCGCTCATGCCCGGCAGGCCGATGTCGACGATCAGCGTGTCGCCGGCGACGGGCACGACCTCGCGGAAGAAGCTCTCCGCATCGCCGTACCGGACGGCATCGTGGCCGTGGCTGGACAGAAAGACGGCCAGCGAATCACCGACGGCCGAGTCGTCTTCGACGATGTAGAAGCGCGGCACGCTTCGTCTCCCGCATGGAACTCAAGCGTGCAACATCCTCCTTGCGGGGGCTCGCCGCCTTGATCGGCATCAACTCTCAGCGCTTGTTGCCAAGCGCGATCCGTACCAGGTCGGCCGCGTTCTTCGCGCCGAGCTTCTCCATGATGCGCGCCCGGTGCACCTCGATCGTCCGGGGGCTTATGCCGAGCGTGCGCCCTGCCTCCTTGTTGGAAGCTCCCCCGGTGATCTCGACCAAGACCTCGCGCTCGCGCGGCGTCAGCAGTTCGGCCGCCTCGGCCGATATCATCGAGGCGGGATCGGCATCTCCGCTGCGTTCCGCATATCTGACGATCGCCTCGGCGACACGTTCCACAACGGTGTCGGCGTCGAACGGTTTCTCGATGAAGTCGAACGCCCCCTGTTTCACCGCCCCGACGGCCATCGGGATGTCGCCCTGACCGGAGATGATGAAGATCGGGGCGGGATAGTCCTGCGCATTGAGCTCCGACAGGACGTCGAGGCCGGACTTCCCCGGCATGTGGACATCGAGCAGGACGCAGTGCGGCGGGTCCGACTTCGCGATGCGGAGAAAGTCGCTCCCACTGCCGAAGCCGCGGGACTCGTAGCCCTCGAGCCTGAAGACGAGCTCGAGCGCATCGCGCACCGAGGGGTCGTCGTCGACGATATAGACTTTCTGAGGCTCGCTCATTCTCCGGTCCGTCCTGTCGGGTGCCGAGGGGCAAGAGGCCGTTCGATCGGCAGGGCGAGCGTGAAGGTCGCCCCGCGTCCGCCACCTCCGGGATCGACGGTCAGGTCGCCGCCGTGGCTCTGGGCGATGGTGCGCGAGATCGCAAGCCCGAGTCCCACGCCGCCCTTCGTCCGGCTGGAGAAGGCACGGAACAGGTCCGGCACGAGCTCGGGAGGAACGCCAGCCCCACTGTCGGTCACGCTCACCTTCTCCCACTGTTCGTCGCGGAAGGTCTCGACGAGGATCCGCTTCACCACCGCCACCCTCACCGCCTCTAGCGCATTGCGCATGAGATTGACCAGAACCTGCTGGATCTGGACCTGGTCTATCTCGACAGGCACGAGCCCGTCCTCGTGGCGGCGCACGATCTCGACGTCGTGGCCGCGCGCCCCGACGATCGCGAACTCGATCGTCTCGTCGACGAGGTCGGGCAGGAGTACCTTCTGCCTCTCCGTCTCCCGCTTCTCGATGAAGCGCCGCATCCGCTGGATGATCTTGCCGGCGCGGTCAGCCTCGTTGACCGCCTTGCCCAGGATCTCCGTGATCTCAGGCGCGAGGGATCCCTTCTCCACCTGCTTCTTCGCAGCGCGGTTCACGGCCTGCAGGTAGAGCATCACGGCGGTCAGCGGCTGGTTGAGCTCGTGGGCGAGCGCCGCTCCCATCTCGTCCATCGCGTTGATCCGGGCAAACCTGATGAGCTCGGTCTGGAGCGCGTTCGCCCGCTCGTCCGCTTCGACCTCCGCCCTGAGGTCGCGCATGATGCCGATGAACTGCCGGCCGTCCGGCGTCATCGCCTCGCCGACGGCGAGCTCGACGGGAATGACGGTGCCGTCGCGATGGGCGCCCCGGACGCGACGGCCGATGCCGATGATCTTCTTTTCCCCGGTCGCGTAGTAGTTCAGCAGGTACTGGTCGTGGCGGTTCGCCTCCTCCGGCGGCATGATCATCTTCACGTTGCGGCCGATCGCCTCCTCGGCGGAATAGCCGAAGGTGCGCTCGCACGCCTTGTTGAAGATCAGCATCCGCGCCTGCTCGTCCATGACGATGATCGGAAACACCGCCGTGTCGAGAACCGCCGCGAGGCGCGATTCCGAAAGTGTCTGTTCCTGAAGTTCCTGGGCGAGCCTTGAGCTCTGCCCCACGGGATCAGACATGCCGGTCACTTCTCTGCTGTGGTCGCTGCGAAGGCTCTGCCAAGCCGGAGAATCAACTGCTAGCCTCCCATACGCGTGGTTTCCAGTCATTTCCGGGAGCAGCGCCTGCAAGCTGCCCGCAAGCGGGCGCGCCCAATCGCCACAGTCGCCAGTGCTGGAGCCGGCCGGGCCGCACCCGGCAGCCGCTAGCGCTTGGCGAGGAGGTCGCGGATCTCCTCGAGGAGGACGACCTCGCGCGGGGGCTCCGGAGCGGCGGCCGGCTCGACCTGCTGCTTCACGAAGAGCCGGTTCATCGTCCGCACGAGGAGGAAGACCGCCCACGCGACGATCAGGAACTTGATCACGGCGTTGATGAACAGCCCGATGTTCCAGGTCACCGCGCCGGCCGCCCTCGCCTCGGCGATCGTGTTGAAGTTGCCCTCGCCGTTCAGCACGACGAAGAGCTGCGAGAAGTCGACGCCGCCGAGGAGCAGCCCGATCGGCGGCATGATGATGTCGTCGACGAGCGACGACACGATCGCCCCGAAGGCGGCGCCGATGATGATGCCGGCCGCCATGTCGACCATGTTGCCCTTGACGGCGAACTTCCGGAACTCGGCGATGATGCTCATGTGCCCTCTCCTTCTCCTCGCGCGGTCTAGCGCGCCGCGTCGAGGCTAGCGCGTTTCCGGCCCGGCCGCAGCAGCAGCGGGAGCGGGGCTGGTGGTGTGGCCGTGGCAGGGCTTCATGATGTAGTTTCGTGCGTCAAAGGCCGGCGACAGGACCGGCGCGGGAGGAAGCATGGACGGCTGGGTCGTCGTCTCGACGGCGGTCTTCTACATCGCACTTCTGTTCGCCGTGGCGAGCTACGGCGACCGCGTGGCGCGATCCGCGCGCTGGCGGCGGGCGCGGCCGCTCATCTATGCGCTCTCCCTGTCCGTCTACTGCACGTCGTGGACGTTCTTCGGCTCCGTCGGCCTCGCAGTGACGAGCGGGCTCGACTTCCTGCCCGTCTATGTCGGGCCGGCGGTGATGCTGCTCATCGGCCTGCCGCTTCTCCGGCGCATCGTCCGGCTGGCCAAGGCCCAGAACATCACGTCGGTCGCCGACTTCGTGGCCGCCAGGTACGGCAAGAGCCAGGCCGTGGCGGCCATCGTGACCATCATCGCGGTGGTCGCCGCGGTGCCCTATATCGCGCTGCAGCTGAAGGCGATCTCGGCGTCGGTCACGACGATGGCCGGCTACATCTACCAGATCGGCGCCGTGCCCGACGCGCCGATCCTGTCGGACAGCGCGCTCCTCATCGCGGTCGCGCTCGCCGTGTTCTCGATCCTGTTCGGCACGCGCCACATCGACGCGACGGAGCACCAGCACGGACTGATGCTCGCGATCGCGACCGAATCCATCGTCAAGCTCGGCGCCTTCCTGGCCGTCGGGCTCTTCGTCACCTTCGGCATCTATGGCGGCCCGGGCGAACTGTGGTCCGCCATGGCGCAGGCCCGGGCGACCGAGCCGGGCTTCATGGCGGTGAACCTCGAATCGTGGCTCACGATCACGCTCCTCAGCTTCGGCGCGATCGTGCTCCTGCCCCGGCAGTTCCACGTGATGGTCGTCGAGAACCACTCCGAGCGCGACCTCGCCTGGGCGCGCTGGGCGTTCCCGGCCTATCTCGTGCTCATCAACCTGTTCGTCATCCCGATCGCCGCCGCGGGGCTTCAGACCCTCGGCCGGGTCGGCGCATCGCCCGACATGTACGTCCTCTCGCTGCCGATGAGCGCGGGCGCGAACCTCGTCAGCCTTATCGCCTTCATCGGCGGCCTGTCCGCGGCCACCGCCATGGTCATCGTGGCGAGCGTCGCGGTCTCGATCATGGTCTGCAACGACCTCGTGATGCCGTTCCTGCTGCGCCGCGACGACGAGCGCGGCACCGTGCGCGAGGACATGGGGCGCACGCTCCTGACGATCCGGCGGATCGCGATCTTCGCGGTCCTCCTCCTCGCCTACGCCTACTACCGCACGGCCGGCAATTCGGCGGCGCTCGCCTCGATCGGCCTCATGTCTTTCGCCGCCATCGCCCAGCTCGCGCCGGCCTTCTTCGGCGGGCTGTTCTGGAGACGCGCCACGGCACGCGGCGCCATCTGGGGGACACTGGCGGGCTTCGCGGTCTGGGCCTACACGCTTCTCCTCCCGACCTTCGCGGCTTCGGGCCTCCTGTCGATGGACTTCGTGACGCAAGGGCCCTTCGGCATCGCGGCCCTGCGTCCCCACGATCTCGTCTTCCTCGACCTGACCCCGCTGACCCACGGCACGCTCGTGAGCCTCGCCGTTAACGTCGCGACCTACGTGGTCCTGTCGCTCACGCGCGAGCCGCGCGCGATCGAGCGCTCGCAGGCGAGCGTCTTCGTCGACAGCCAGATGAAGCCCCTGCCCGGCCCCGGCTTCTGGCGAAGCGAGGCGACGGTCGGCGAGCTGACGGCGCTCATCTCCCGCTATCTCGGCCGGGAGCGCACCGAGCGCGCCCTGCAGAGCTTCGCCGACGAGAACGGCGTGACGCTCGATCCGGGCCGCGAGGTCGACCTCCGGCTGCTGCGCTACTCCGAGCATCTTCTGGCGAGCGCGATCGGAGCGCCGTCCTCCCGCCTCGTGCTGGCGCTGCTGCTCGGCCGCCACGGCATGACGAGCCGGCAGGCCCTGCGGCTGCTCGACGAGGCGTCCGCGGCGATCGTCCACAACCGCGACCTCCTCCAGTCGGCCATCGACCATGTCGACCAGGGCATCATCGTGCTCGATTCCGAGCTTCGCCTGAGCTGCTGGAACAGGCGGTTCAGGGAGCTCCTCGACCTGCCGCCGGAGCTCGGCCGGGTCGGCATACCGCTGCGCGACATCGCCCGCTTCCGGGCCGAGCGGGGCGACTTCGGCGAGGGGGACGTCGAGGATCTCGTGGATGCGCGCGTCGAGCGGCTCTGCGGCCAGGACCACGCCTATCACGAGCATCTCCTGCCGTCGGGCCGCGTGCTGGAGGTGCACGGCACCTCTATTCCGGACGGCGGCTGGGTGGCGACCTACACCGACATCACCGACCGGGTGCGGACGGCGAAGGCGCTCGAGCGGTCGAACGAGACGCTGGAGCGGCGGGTGCGGGAGCGCACGGAGGAGCTGATGCGGCTCAACCGCGAGCTCGAGGTCGCCCGGGCCGCGGCCGAGGCCGCCAATCTCGGCAAGACCCGCTTCCTCGCCGCCGCGAGCCACGACATCCTGCAGCCGCTCAACGCGGCCCGGCTCTACGCCTCCTCCCTCACGGAGCGCACCCTCGCCAAGGACGAGCGCTCGCTCGCCCAGAATGTGGACGCCTCGCTCGACGCCGTCGAGGAGATCCTGAGCGCGATCCTGGACATCTCGCGCCTCGACACCGGCGCGCTGCGCCCGGAGCTCACGAGCTTCGACCTGGGCGAGCTCCTGCAGCAGCTCAAGATCGAGTTCGAGCCGCTCGCCAGGGAGCGGGGGCTCGAGCTCAGGGTGGTCGGCACCTCGCTCGCCGTGCGGTCGGACCGGCGGCTCCTGCGCCGGCTGCTGCGCAACCTGATCTCGAACGCCCTCAAATACACCGAGCGCGGCACCGTCCTCGTGGGATGCCGCCGGGCCGGCGACACGGTGCGGGTCGAGATCCACGACACGGGTTCGGGCATTCCGCTCGACAAGCAGGCGATCATCTTCGACGAGTTCCAGCGGCTCGAGGACGGGGCGAGGCGCGCCCGCGGCCTGGGGCTCGGCCTGTCGATCGTCGAGCGGATCGGCCGGGTGCTCGACCATCCCGTGGGACTGCGGTCGACGCCGGGACAGGGCTCGGTGTTCCACGTCGAGATCTCGCGCGCCGCCGCCCTGGCGGAGGCTCCGGCCGTGTCCGGCGCCGCGCCGGCGCCGGCCGGTCCCTTGGGTTCCCTAACCGCCCTCTGCATCGACAACGAGAAGAGGATCCTCGACGGCATGGCGACGCTGCTGGCCGGCTGGGGCTCTCAAGCGGTGTGCGCGACCTCCGCGGAAGGTGCGCTGGCGGCGATGGAGGGCAAGGCCGCGCCCGACGTCGTTCTCGCCGACTACCACCTCGATGACGGGACGGGGCTTCAGGCCATCGCGAGGCTGCGGGGGCTGTTCGGACAAGAGCTCCCGGCCGTGCTCGTGACCGCCGACCGCTCCGAGGAGTTGCGTGCCGCAGCGCAGAAGGAGAACGTCGCGATCCTCTTCAAGCCGCTGAAGGCGGCGGCGCTGCGCTCGCTCCTCGCGCAGCATGTGCGGCGGGCGGAGGCGGCCGAATAGCCCTCGGACCGGAGACCGGCGAGCCTGCCCGGTCGACCGCCGCGAGCCTCCGCGAGTTTTTCCGGCGTGCGTTGACAGCGATCAAGTCTCCCCCAGGTTTCGTGTGCTCGGATCGGATCGAGACGCCGACGGGCGAAGATTCGCGGGCACAGCCGCCTGTTTTCCCGTCGGCTCCGCTTTCGCCGACGAAACGAACCGAGTGCGCCGCACGAGCATCGCGGCGCGACGAATGAGGGAGAAAACGACAATGATCCGCGACATCGTGGTGCAACTGAACGGCGGCGACGCCGACAAGACGAGGCTCGCCCAGGCTGACGGCCTGGCCGGACTCTTCGAAGCCCACGTGACCGGGGCCTTCCTCAACGTCGTGCCCGACTACGCGACGCTGATCGACGGCGGAGTCGCCGCCCCGGGCATCCGCCGGGAGTCGGAGACGATCGCCCACGAGTTCGGCGATGCCGCCGAAGCCCGGCTGAAGTCGGAGCTGTCGCACCTGAAGGCGCCGGCCATGCTGCGCCGCTACGACGTTCCCCGGCGCGAGCTTGCCCGCGTGGCGGCCGAGGCGGCCCGAGCGGCCGACGTGTTCGTCCTGTCACGCCCGTACGATTCCGGCGACGACAGCGCGGCGGACACGGCCGAGGCCGCGCTCTTCGAGGGCGGCCGCAGTGTCTGCGTCGTCCCGCCGGGAGCGAGCACGATCGGCGCCATCGACACCGTCCTCGTCGGCTGGAGCAACACGCGCGAGTGCGGCCGCGCCGTCGCCGAGGCGATGCCGATCCTGCGTCAGGCGAAGACGGTCGTGCTCGCCAGCGTCGCCAGACACGGCGAGCGCGACGCGGAGCTGAAGGCCGCGGCGGACGACATGGTGCGTCACCTCGGCCATCACGGCGTGCCGGTCGAGTTCCGCTTCCTCGAGCGCAAGGACGACGTGGCCGACACGCTGGTGAGGGAAGCACAGGCGATCGGCGCGCAGCTCATCGTCACGGGAGCCTACGGCCATTCGCGCCTGAGAGAGGCCGTGGTCGGCGGCGTCACGCGCGACCTCCTGCGAAAGTGCCCGCTGCCGCTGCTCATGGCGCACTGACGGCATAGGAAGGCGGCCGGGATCTACCCCGCCGCCTCGTCGATCCAGCCGCTCGTCTCGATGCGGCTGGCGGCGATGACGGCCTGCGTGCGGCTGTCGACGCCGAGCTTCTGCAGGATCGCGGAGACGTGCGCCTTGACGGTCGCCTCGGAGACGTTGAGCTGGTGGGCGATCTGCTTGTTGAGGAGCCCGTCGGACAGCATCATCAGGACCCGCACCTGCTGCGGCGTCAGCGTCGCGAGCCGCGCCGACAGTGAGCTCGTCGGCGGCGGCGCCTCCGCTCCCGCGAAGTCGGGCGGCGTCCATGTGCGCCCCTGCATCACCGTCTCGACGGCCTGCCGGATCGTACCCATGCCGGCCGATTTCGGGATGAAGCCGAGCGCGCCGAACTCGAGGCTGCGCCTGACGACATTCGGTTCGTCGTGCGCCGAGACCACGATCACCGGCACCTCCGGGAACTGCGCCCGCAGGAAGAGGAGGCCCGAGAATCCACGCACCCCCGGCATCGCCAGGTCGAGGAGCACGAGGTCGACCTCCCGCCACGCCTCGATCCGGGCCGCCAGCTCGTCGAGGGAGCCCGCCTCCGCGATCTCGACACCCGGCCACAGGACCGTGAGCGCGTTGCGCAAGGCATCGCGAAACAGCGGATGATCGTCTGCGATCAGGATCCTGTAGTGATCTGCCTCTGCCACGCCTACTCCCCTGGCCGCCACAGGCTCCACGGGCGGCCGAGCCCATGCAAACCGGTTCGTCCTCCACCTCTTATCACCGAGCGAGGCTCCCGAGGAAATGCAGCACGACCTGCCGGTCGTGCGGCCGGTCCCGATGCTCCACGAGGTAGAGGCCCTGCCACGTGCCGAGGCACATCCGGCCGTCGAGGACGGGGATCGACAGCGAGACGTCGGTCAGCATCGACCGGATGTGGGCCGGCATGTCGTCGGGCCCCTCGATGGAATGATGATACCGCCGATCGCGCGGCGCCAGCCTGTCGAGCACCTCGGCAAGGTCGCGGCGCACGGGAGGGCTGGCGCTCTCCTGGATCGTCAGCGATGCCGAGGTGTGGCGGATGAAGACGGTGAGCAGGCCCGAGAGCGCCCCCTCTCCGCTCAACCAGGCGTCGACCTCCGAGGAGATGTCGTGGAAGCCCGGACCGGGCGTGCGCCGCGTCAGCGTGTGGAGCCTCTGCTCGAGCATGTCCCCGCGTTCCCGTCCTTCGTGTCCGCCCCAGTGGACCTGCCGCTGATCCGCCACAGCCGGACTTGCGACAGGCCCGCGCCGAACGCAAGGGCAATGCGTCAAACAAGCGGCGCGATCGTTTGCCTTTTCGACGTCGCCCGGGCCATTTTCTCCACCCGACCTCCGTCCGTGATGAAGGAGAGCCATGAGACCGGCCGAGACGCTGCGCGCCTACGTCAACACGTGGGAATGCGACGAAAACGACCACCTGAACGTCCAGTTCTACTTCCGCCATTTCGAGGATGCGGCGGCCCACCTCTTCGCCTTCGCCGGAGTGGAAGCTGCCGCACGGCCGCTTCCGCGTGTCCGACATGTGCGTTACCACCGCGAGCTTCGGGTCGACCAGTCGGTCGTCGGCCACAGCCACGCCGCCGAGGACGGTTCGCCGCGCCTCGTGCACGTGCTTCGCAACACCGCCGACGGCGGGATCGCGGCGACCGCGCTCGACAGCTACGAATCGCTTCCCGAGGCGGTCGCCAGGACCGCTGCCGCGGGAGTGCCGGAGGCGGCCCTTCCGCGCAGCCTGGGTGCGGAGCCGGCGCAGACGAACGGCGGCGATGCGTTCGACGGCGGGTTCGCGACCTATCGCGGGCGCCTCCGCGCCGGCGAGTGCGACCGCCACGGGCGCCCCTATGACAGCGCGATCATCGGCCGTGTGAGCGACGCAGCCACGCAGTTCTGGACCGGCATCGGCGTCACGCCCGCCTGGCTCGCCGAGCAGGCGGCCGGTCGCGTGGCGGTCGAGATGAAGCTGACGCGGGGAGAGGGCGGCGGGCCGGACGGGCTCGTCGACGTCCACTCGCGGCTCGAGGTGGTGTCGCGATCCACCGTCAGCTTCGCGCACCGACTGGTCGCCATCGAAACCGGCCAGGTGGTCGCGACGGTCGAAACGACGGCGCTGACGATGGATCTCGCCACGAGACGGGCGAACCGCTTCCCGGAAGAGGTCAGGGAGAGGCTCGAGGCCCGCATCCGCGCCGGGCGCATGGAGGGCGCGTGGTGAGGGGCGCGCGGTCCGTCGGCCTGCCCGCGGCGCTCAGTTGCCGCCCGGCTGGTCCTGCGGCTGCTCAAGATCGCTCTTCAGCGAGCGCAGCATCTCGACAAACCGGCGCATGACGACCTCGAACGTCTCCGACAGCCGGTCGAGATCCTCCTCGCTCGGCAGCTGGAGGACGAGTTCGTCGTTGCGACGCTGGACGGGCGGGGACGTTTCCCCTCCCCTGCCTCGCCGCCGGTCGTCGCGTCTCCGCCACGCAGCCTCGCGACCTCGTCGCGCAGGCTCGCCACACGGTCGGCGAGTTCGGCGTTCTCCGCGGCGAGCCGCTCGAGCTCGTCCTCGTAGGCCCTGCGGTCGTCGGCGACGAGCGTGCAGGTCCACCCGGCTCCCGATCCGCGGCAGATCGAGGTGTCGCCCGTGTCCCTGTCGACGCGGAGATAGCCTCCGTCGACCTCGCGCAGCATGTACCGCCCGCCCTCGGTGTCCGGCTGCGCCTCCTGGGCGAGGACGGCCGGGGCGACGAGCAGCGCCAGGAACGCGGACAAAGCGACCAGTGATCTCATGACAGGCTCCTTCCGCACCGTGACGTACGGCAAACATATGGTCGGAGCCGCCGCCATGGTAGCCCCGCCTACGGGCAACGCGCCGGCGCCGGACCCGGTTCTGCGCGCCCTCAGGCCGCGCGCTGCGGCGCCACGTCGGTCGGGGGGAAGCGGCCGTAGAATGTCTCGCCGTTCTCCGCCATCGCGATCAGGAGGTCGTTCGGCGCGAAGCGAGGTCCGTGCCGCGCCTCGAGCGCGCGGCAGAGGTCGACGAAGGCCTTCGTGCCCATGCCGTCGACATAGCTCAGAGTCCCCCCGGTGAAGGGCGCGAAGCCGAAGCCGAGGATCGAGCCCACATCGGCCTCGCGCACGTCCGTCAGCACGCCCTCCTCGAAGCAGCGCGCCGTCTCCAGGGCCTGCATGACGAGGAAGCGCCGCTTCAACTCGCCCACGTCGACCGTGTCCGGGTCGAGACGTATCTCCTGCAGGTCCTGAAGCCCCGGCCAGAGGCGCTTCTTGCCCGCGTCGGGATAGTCGTAGAAGCCCTGCCCGTTCTTGCGGCCGAGCCGGCCGCGTTTGACGACCATCTCCTCGAGCAGGTGCTCCTGGCGTGGCTCGACCGCGCTCTCGCCGAGGTCCTTCTTCGTCGCCTGCAGGATCTTCCAGGCGAGGTCGACCGCCACCTCGTCGTTGAGCGCGAGCGGGCCGACCGGCATCCCGGCCATGCGCCCGACATTCTCGATCATCGCGGCCGGCACGCCTTCCGCCAGCATCAGGTGGCCCTCGCGGATATAGGTGCCGACGACGCGGGAGGTGTAGAAGCCCCGGCTGTCGTTCACGACGATCGGCGTCTTGCGGATCGCGCGGCAGTAGTCGAGCGCGACGGCGAGCGCCTCCGGCCCCGTCGCCTCGCCCATGATCACCTCGACGAGCATCATCTTCTCGACCGGCGAGAAGAAGTGGATGCCGATGAAGCGCTCCGGCCGGACGCTCGCCTTCGCGAGGGAGCTGATGGGAAAGGTCGACGTGTTCGATCCGATCACCGCGGTCTCCGGAACGACGGCCTCCGCACGCTGGATCACGTCCGCCTTGACGTCGCGGTCCTCGAAGACGGCCTCGATCACGAGGTCGCAACCCTCGAGGCGCTGGTAATCGGCGGTCGCGTCGATGCGGGCGAGGAGCTCCTCCTTCGCCTCATGCGTCGCCTTGCCGCGCGAGACGTCCTTGGAGACGAGCGTGTCGGCATAGGCCTTGCCCCGCTCGGCGCTCTCCACGTCGCGATCGATCAGGACCACTTCGATGCCGGCCTTCGCGCTGACATAGGCGACGGCCGCACCCATGAAGCCCGCGCCCAGAACGCCGACCTTGCGTGCCTTCGACGCCGGTACGTCGGCCGGACGGCGGGCGAGCTTGTTCAGCTCCTGCATCGAGACGAAGAGCGAGCGGATCATCGCCGCCGCCTCCTTCGTCTGCAGGACGTGGGCGAAGTACCGCGACTCGACGCGCAGCGCCGCGTCCATGGGAAGCTGCAGCCCCTCGTAGACGGCGGACATGATCGCGCGGGCGCCGGGATAGTTGTTCTGCGTCTCCCGCCGGTAGATGGCGTTCGCGGCCGGGAAGACCTGGAAGCCCGTGGCGGAGTAGACGGGGCCGCCCGGCAGGCGGAACTTCTCCTCGTCCCACGGCTTCACCGCGCTGCCGCCCCCGAGGATCCAAGCCTTCGCCGCCTCGACGAGGCGCTCGGCCGGCACGATCTCGTCGACGAGCCCCATCTTCCGCGCCGTCGCGAAGTCGAGGTCGCGCCCCTGGAGCAGGTACTGCAGGGCGTCCGCGGCCGGCATCATGCGCGCGACGCGCTGCGTGCCGCCGGCGCCGGGGAAGAGGCCGACCTTCACCTCCGGCAGGCCGAACTTCGCCTTCGGGTTCTCTGCCGCCACGCGGTGATGGCAGGCGAGCGCGAGCTCGACCGCGCCGCCCATCGCGGTGCCGTTGATGGCGCAGACCCAGGGCTTGCCCGACGTCTCGAGCCGGCGATAGATCTGCGACAGCCTTCGGCTCTCGTCGAAGAGGCGTTGCGTGGCGGCCGTCTGGTCGCGCTCGCGCTCCGTGTGGAAGGCCTCGAGCATGCCGCCCAGCATCTTCAGGTCGGCGCCGCCTGAGAACGCGTCCTTGCCCGAGGCGATCACCGCACCCTTGATGCTCTCCTCGCCCGACACCCGGTCGATGATCGTCTCGAGCTCGTCCATCACAGCGAGGTCGATGACGTTCATCGAGCGCCCGGCCGTGTCCCAGATGACGAGCGCGATTCCATCGGCGTCGATCTCGATGCGGAAGTGCTTCTCGGCCATTGCCGCTCTCCCTTCTTAGAACTGCAGTCTCCGGCGGTAATGCTCTCGAAAGCAAATGCCTCTTACGGTCGGGCCGGTTCAGTTCCGCCAGAAACGCGCGAGTTACCCCGATGTCCAAGTCCGTGTCCTGCCAGGCATGCCGCGACGGCGCGGAACTGCCATTCGCCTTCTCGATGGCCTTCCAGCCGATCGTCGACATCGAGCGCGGGCGGCCATGGGCCTACGAGGCGCTGGTGCGCGGGCCGGAGGGGCAGTCGGCGATGTCGATCCTCGACCAGGTGACCGCCGAGACGCGCTACCGGTTCGACCAGGCGGCCCGCGTCAAGGCGATCGAGCTGGCCGGCCGGCTGTTCGGCACGGACGAGGCGAAGCTCTCCATCAACTTCATGCCCAACGCCGTCTACGAGCCGGCCGCCTGCATCAGAGCGTCGCTCGTGGCCGCCGCGAAGGTCGGCTTCGCCCGCGACCGGCTGGTCTTCGAGTTCACCGAGAACGAGCGCGTCGACGCCGCGCATGTGAACCGGATCATCGAGGAGTACCGGCGCCAGGGCTTCCTGACGGCGATCGACGATTTCGGCTCCGGCTATTCCGGCCTGAACCTCCTCGCGCAGTATCAGCCCGACATCATCAAGCTCGACATGGAGCTGATCCGCGGCATCGCGGAGAGCCGGGCCCGCCGCGCGATCGTGTCGGGCGTGCTCGCCACCGCCGAGGCTCTCGAGCTCACCGTGATCGCCGAGGGCATCGAGACGCACGAGGAGCTTTCGACGCTGCGCGAGGCGGGCATCACGCTCTTCCAGGGCTACTACCTGGCGCGGCCCGCCTTCGAGGCGCTGCCCGAGCTCACGCTTCCCGTCGTCACGCCCCTGCCCACCGCGGGCGTGGCGCGCCAGAGGCTCCTCGCCGTCACCCGGTAGCACCGCCTCAGACCCGCTCGATGATCGTCGCCGTGCCCATGCCGGCGCCGATGCAGAGCGTGACGAGGGCTGTGGAGAGATCGCGCCGCTCGAGTTCGTCGAGGACGGTGCCGAGGAGCATCGTGCCGGTCGCGCCGAGCGGATGGCCCATCGCGATCGCGCCGCCATTGACGTTCACCTTCTCCGGGTCGGCGTCGAAATGCTGCAGGAAGCGCAGCACCACGGCGGCGAAGGCCTCGTTGACCTCGATGAGGTCGATGTCGTCGAGCGACATGCCGGCCTTCTTCAGCGCCTTCTCGGTGACCGCCATCGGCCCCGTCAGCATGATGCCCGGCTCGGAGCCGATATTGGCGTAGGCGCGGATTCTCGCCCGGGGGGCGAGCCCAGCGGCGGCGCCCGCCTCCTTCGAGCCCATCAGCACGGCCGCCGCGCCGTCGACGATGCCCGACGAGTTGCCGGCATGGTGGACGTGGCGCACCTCCTCGACCTCCGGATAGCGCTGGAGGGCCACGGCGTCGAAGCCCGCCATGTCGCCCATCTGCGCGAAGGACGGCTTCAGGCTTCCGAGCGACTGCATGGTCGTGTCGGGCCGCATGTGCTCGTCGCGGTCGAGGATCGTCAGCCCGTTGATGTCCTTGACGGGCACCACGGAGTTCGCGAACCGGCCGTCCTGCCACGCGGCGGCGGCGCGCTTCTGGCTCTCCACGGCGTACTGGTCGACGTCGTCCCGGGAGAAGCCGTATTTCGTCGCGATGAGGTCGGCCGAGATGCCCTGCGGCATGAAGTAGGCCTTGACCGCGAGCCTGGGGTCCATCGGCCAGGCGCCGCCCGAGGCGCCGAGGCCGACGCGGCTCATCGATTCCACGCCGCCGCCGACCGTCATCTCGTGCTGGCCGGACATGATCTCGGCCGCGGCGAAGTTCACGGCGTCGAGGCCTGAGGCGCAGAAGCGATTGATCTGCACGCCCGCCACCGTCTCGGCATAGTCGGCGTTGAGGACACAGCCGCGCGCGATGTCGCCGCCCGCCTCGCCCACAGGGTCGACGCAGCCATAGACGACGTCGTCGACGAGCGAGGTGTCGAGGCCGTTGCGGTCGCGCAGCGCCCGCAGCACCTGCGTGCCGAGCTCGAGCGCCGTCACCTCGTGCAGCGCCCCGTCCTTCTTGCCGCGTCCACGAGGGGTGCGGACATGATCGTAGATGAAGGCCTCAGCCATGCCACTCCTCTCCGCCTCGAAGGAGAGGTCGGGGAGGCCGTGCCGCCGCCCCGACCATCGCTTGCCCGTCCGGCGCCGGACGATCAGTGATCGGCCTTGGCGCGCTCCTTGAGCATGCCCTCGACGACCTTGTGCGTGCGACGCAGCTCGCTGAGGGCCTGGTCGATCTCGCTGCGCTGCTCTTCGAGCAGGGAGATCTGCGCTCCGAACTTGTCGAGGGCGACGCGCAGTTGCGTGACCTGCCCGTCCTTGAGGTCGTAGAGGTCGAGCATCTCCTTGATCTCCGTCAGGGAGAAGCCGACCCGCTTGCCCATCAGTATGAGCTTCAGCCGGGCCCGGTCACGGCGGCTGTACAGCCGCTGCAGGCCCTGGCGCCGCGGGTTCAGAAGCCCCTTGTCCTCGTAGAACCGCAGGGCACGCAGCGTGATGTCGAACTCGCGCGCGAGGTCCCCGATCGTGAAGACGGTCTTCTTCTGCCCTCCGGCCTCGCCCTCGACGAGAAGCTCGTCCTTCTCGTCGGGCTCGTATCTGCGGAAGTCACCTTCCATGGAATCACTCTTCTCACTCATAGCCAGTCTTGAAGCTGCCTTAGCCTTACGTTTGCGTAAGCGTCAATCGGTTAGTTCGTCGCATGGCCGCGCCGAGCGCGCGTGCCGATTCGGAGCAGATCTCAGCAAGACTTAACCAGCTGTTTACCTTACCGGGAGAAACATCGCTCAGATTGAACGACGATGCGGATGCACTGCACCGCAATACGCCACGCCAGCAGATCGGGCAAGAAATGGCACTTGCGAGCTCTTACGGAATGGACCCCGAAAGCGACCCGCTTGCGGAAGCCCGGCGGGCGGCTCGGCGAGCGGGCATGAGCCTCGGCGAATGGCTCGATGCGGTGATGCGGGAGCCGGAAGCGGGGGCGGCGCCGACGCAGGACAGCGGTCCGGAACGTGCCGGAAGCGAGCAAATGCAAGCTCCCGAGGCACTTCGCGCTATCGCGCGGCGCCTCGACAAGCTCGGCGGGCGCATCCCCGGAGACACCGGCAGCGCCGAAGCCGCACGCGCCACGGTCGGCGAGCTCGAGCAGCAGCTGGAGACGATGGCGCAGGCCGTGAACGCCTCTCGGCCCGAAACCGCACCGAACAGATCACAGCTTCGCGAAGGCGAGAGCGCCGCCGGCAAGAAGTCGATCGACGGCCTGCGCCGGGCCATCGACGAGATCGCAGCCCGCCAGAAGGTGCTCGACCGGCAGGGCTCCGGCGACACCGAGCCGCGCGGCAACCGAATGCAGGATCTCGAGGCGAAGATCCGCGCCCTGTCCGGCCGGCTGGACCGCCACCAGGGCCTTGCCGCCGAGATGCGCAGCGAGTTCTCGCGCTTCGGCGAACGCCTCGACACCGCCTCCGAGACGGTCGCGGCGCGCGTCACCGATCAGCTGCGCGAGGATCTGCGCAGCCGCGGCAGGGAAACCCAGGCCGAGTTCGACACCGTGCGCGCGGAGATGCGGGAGGTCGCCCGCGATCTCAATCAGGCGCGCAGCAAGGATGCCGAGCGGCTGGAGGCCGACCTCGCGCGAATCGGCAAGCGCATCGAGGAGCTGCAGGTTTCATCCCCCGGCATCGAGCAGTGGATGGAGGATTTCGCGGCGCGGCTGGAGCGGGCGACGCAGGAGCAGCTGAGCGCGCTGCGTTCCGAGATGGGAGAGGCCGACCGGCTGGTCGAAAGCCTCGTCAAGACCGAGTTCGAGAAGCTGCGCGCCGAGTTCCGCCAACTGTCCGAGCGGATCGACGAGGCGGGAGAGAAGACCCCCGATCTCGACGCGCGGCTCGACGATCTCGCGCTGCGCCTCGACACGGCGACCCGAAGCGAGGTCGCTGCGCTGCGCAACGAGATCCAGGAGATGGGCCGCAGCATCGAGCGCGGCGCACGAGCCGAGGTCCAGAAGCTTCAGAGCGAGTTCGCCGCCCTCAGCGAGCGCCTCGGCGAGGCCGGGCAGCCCGACCCTGCGATGGAGCAGCGCCTCGGCGACCTCGCCGACCGTCTCGGCACCGCGACCCGCGGCGAGATGACGGCACTCCGGGAGGAGATGCAGGAGATCGGCCGTGCGGTCGAACGGTCCTCGCGCGCCGATCTGACTCAGCTCGAGGGGCAGTTCACGAAGCTCTCTGGACAGATCGAGGAGATGGGCCGGCGCGACCCCGACCTCGAGTCGCGCATCGAGGATCTCGCGGTCCGGCTCGACACCGCCACGAAGCGCGAGATCGGCGAGCTCCGCGAGGAGATCAGGGCTCTGGCCGGCCAGGTCGACGGCGGCACGAAGGGCGAGCTCTCCTCCCTGAAGGGCGAGATCTCGAAGATCGCCGATCTTCTCCAGATCGGAGCCGGCGGCGACAGCGCCGAGGGGCGGGAGGCCGCGGTGGCCGGGCTCAACGCGATCCGCGAGGAGATTCGCGGCCTTCAGGATCGCCTCGACGGAAATCAGGAGGGATACGCCACGCTCCGCGAGGAGGTCCGTTCCCTCAGTGAGCGCCTCTCGAACCAGGCGCCGAACCGGCTCGACGAGATGGAGCGGCGGCTCAACGAGCTGGCCGACCGCATCGAGGCGAACTCGGGCGCGATCGATCTCAGCGCCCTCGGCCGCCTGGAGACCGAAGTCGCGGGCCTGACGAAGGCCCTCGGTGAAGCGAGCGACCGACCCGCCGACATCTCCGGCGTCGAGAACGCGATCAACGAACTGTTCGACCGGATCGAGGAGGACCGCGAGACGGCCGTCGCCGCCGCGCGCGACGCAGCCGAGGAGGCCGTGCGGCGCGCCCTCGAGACGCTCGAGGCACGAAGTGCGGAGGGGTCGATCTCGGAGGCGCTGCGCGAGGAACTCGTGTCGCTGCGCCAGCATGGGGATGCCTCGGAGGAGCGCACCCGCAGCACCCTCACGGCCGTCCACGACACGCTGCAGAAGATCGTCGAGCGGCTGACGCGCCTCGAGGCCGAGGTCGAGGAAGCCGACCTCGCTCGAGGTTCCGTCCTCGCCCCGCCTTCGGAGCCCGAGGCGCGGCCTGCTTCGCAGGGCGCGGCGTCCTCGCTCTACGAGCCGGACCAGGCAGCAGACGCTGCGACCGACGACGAGATCGTCGGACGGATCGCCTCCGTCACCCGCAGCTTCAAGAACGAGATCGACGACAACACCCCGCTGGCCCCGGGCAGCGGACGCCCCGTGGCGGCAAGCGAGGACGGCGCATCGGAAGCTGCGCCTCAGGCGACCACGGCTGCCGCACCGTCGCCGTCGGCGGAGCCCCGGCACACGGATCCTGCCGCCAAGCCCAACGACTTCATCGCCGCAGCCCGGCGCGCTGCCCAGACTTCGACCGTGGAAACGCGCGGAGCCCGGCTCGTCCCGGATGCCGACGAGGACGAGGCGCGGGGCGCCCGGCCGCTCGATCTCCTGAAGAAATACAAGCGGCCGCTGATGATCGCGACGGCCATCATCGTCATCGCCGTCGGCGCGGTGCAGGTGGTCGGCTTCCTTCGGGGCGGCGACCTGGATCTGGGCGCGACGACGGACGACCGCCCGGCCCTCGCCACGCTGCCCCCGGCCGCGGAAGGCGCGGACGTCGAGGCGCAGGTTGCGGGAACCGAGGACGCTTCGAGCTTCGCCACTCGCGCCGCCGAGCGCACGGACCCGTCGGAACAGGCGCCGGAGGGCATCGGCGCCGAGACGGTGGAGCGCGGCGCGGAGCTGCCCGGAGTAGCGGCTGTCGATCCGATCGAGACGGGCTCGATCGCAGCGCCGGAGGAGCAGGCTTCCATGCGGCCGGGCCCGGAGGCGGACATGGCGGCCCCGGCGGCCTCGAAGCAGATGGAAATCGAGCTGCCCGACCCAGCCGTCGGTCCCACGGCCCTGCGTCTCGCCGCGGCCCAGGGCGACGCGGCCGCGCAGTACGAGATCGGCGTTCGCTACACCGACGGGATCGGCGTCGCGCGCGACGCCTCCGAGGCCGCGAAGTGGTATCGCCTCGCCGCCGCGCAGGGTCTCGCGCCCGCGCAGTACCGCCTCGGCAGCCTCCACGAGAAGGGCGAGGGTGTCGAACAGGACCCCGACCTCGCGCGCATGTGGTATCAGCGGGCCGCCGAGCAGGGCAACAGCAAGGCGATGCACAACCTCGCCGTCCTCTATGCCGACGGCATCAAGGGCACGCCCGACTACGAGCGGGCCGCCATCTGGTTCCGTCAGGCGGCGGAGTACGGCCTGTCCGACAGCCAGTACAACCTCGCGATCCTCTACGCCCGCGGCATGGGGGTGACGCAGGACCTGGCCGAATCCTACAAGTGGTTCGGCATCGCCAGCGCCGGCGGCGACGGCGAGGCCGCCGACCGTCAGCGCGACGTCGCGAAGAGGCTCGAGCCCGAGACGGTGGCGGAACTCGACAGGGCCGTCTCCGAGTTCAAGCCGAAGCCGCTCCTCGCGAGCGCGAACGAGGTGCCGACCCCCGCCGGCGGCTGGGGCGAGGCGGAGCCGAGCGAACGGACCGCGCTCGACGGCGCGACCTTGATCCGCATGGCCCAGGCGAAGCTCGCCGAGCTCGGCTACGACATCGGCACCGTGGACGGCAGGATCGGACCGCGCACCCGGGAGGCGGTGCGTGCCTTCCAGACCGCCAACGGCATGGAGGCGACCGGCGAGATCGACAGCCGGCTCGTCGCCCGCCTTCAGGAGCGAACGAGCTGAAACTTTGAGGTAAGATCGCTCCCTTAGGCTGGCGACGGCGACGGTATCGCGCTATCCACGATAGTTGCGTCCCGTCGTCGTTCCGCCAGACAGGCCGGTAGGCCGAGCCATGCAGATCTACCTCCCCGTCGCCGAACTCGCGGTGAACATGTTCATGATTCTGGGCATGGGCGCCGCCGTGGGGTTCCTGTCCGGCATGTTCGGCGTGGGCGGCGGGTTCCTCCTGACGCCGCTGCTGATCTTCTCCGGCATCCCGCCCGCGGTCGCGGTGGCGACCCAGGCCAACCAGACCGTCGCGACCTCCGTCTCCGGAGCGCTCGCCCATTGGCGCAGGCGGTCCCTCGACGTCCGGCTCGGCCTCGTCCTCGTCGCCGGGGGCGCCGTCGGCTCGTTCATCGGCGCCTGGCTGTTCCGGCTCCTGCAGGCGCTCGGCCAGCTCGATCTCGCCGTCTCGCTCCTCTACGTCATCTTCCTCGGCCTGATCGGCGGGCTGATGATGCTCGAGAGCGCGCGCGCGATGTGGCTCAGGCGGCGGGGGCGGCCGGTGCCGGCCCGTCGCCCCGGGCAGCACCGCTGGATCCACGGCCTGCCGCTCAAGGTGCGCTTCAAGCAGTCGCGGCTCTACATCAGCGCCATTCCCGTCGTGCTGCTCGGCGTGTTCATCGGCCTTCTCGTCGCGATCATGGGCGTGGGCGGCGGCTTCATCATGGTCCCGGCGCTGATCTACCTGCTGCGCGTGCCGACGAACGTCGTCATCGGCACCTCCCTCTTCCAGATCGTCTTCGTCACGGCGCTGACGACCGTCCTGCACGCGACCGTGACGGGGACGGTCGACGTCGTCCTCGCGCTCCTCCTGATGGCCGGGGGCGTGATCGGCGCCCAGTTCGGCGCCTATGCCGGGCAGAAGCTGCGCGGCGAGCAGCTGCGGGCACTGCTCGGCCTGCTCGTCCTCTCGGTCTGCGTGCGACTGATGATCGACCTCGTGGTGACGCCCGACGACCTCTACAACGTGTCGGGCGTGGTGGGCGGGTGATGCTGCGGCGGCTGGCCCTCCTTCTCCTGATGCTGGCGGCGGCTGCGGTGCCCGCGCGGGCCGAGAGGGTCGTCGCGGGCCTCTCCGACACCGTCGTCAACATCCAGTCGAACTTCGTGGGCACCGAGCTCACGCTGTTCGGCGTCATCCAGCGCGACGCGAACACGGTCGGCCGGGCGCATGGCTACACGGTCGTCGTGACGGTGCGGGGCCCCACCGAGAATCTCGTCACCCGCCGCAAGGACCGGGTCGCCGGGATCTGGATGAACACCGAGTCGGCGACGTTCATGAACGTGCCATCCTACTACGCCGCACTGTCGAGCCACCCGATCAGCCGGCTGCCGCAGACCGGCACGCTGAAGCGCCTCCAGATCGGGCTCGCCAATCTCGATCTCGAGCCCGAGGAGGCCACGCGGCCGGCGGACCCGGCAGCCTTCCGCGAGGCGCTCGTGCGCCGGAAGGCGGCGCAGAACCTCTATATCGAGAAGGCCCGCGCGGTCGCGATGGTGGAGCCGACGGTCTTCATGACGCGCATCCCGCTACCCGCCAACATCGACACGGGCGGGTATCGGGCGAACGTCTACATCTTCGCCGACGGCGCGCTCGTGGGCGAGGAGCAACTGGGCTTCTGGGTCATGAAGACCGGATTCGAGGCGGCGGTGTTCGACCTCGCCCTCGACCAGCCGCTGCTCTACGGCATCGCGGCCGTCATACTCGCCGTGTTCGCGGGCTGGTTCGCGGGCGTCGTGTTCCGGCGCGACTGATCCTCACGCCGCGTCCGGCAGGAGCAGGCGCGCGGGAAAGCCGTAGACCCCTCGGCCGCCGAGCAACCACGCCGCGAAGCCGCGCGGCGGGAAGAGCGGGCTCCATGCGGCGTCGAGCACGTTCAAGCCCCCCGTGTAGGCGCCGAAGGACGGCATGACGAGGCGCGCGCCGTCCGTCACGAAGCAGCGCCGCCGGAGGCCGCGGCCGCGCAGGCGAAGCTTGGCGGCCGGGTGGAGATGACCCGCCACCTCGCCCCGGCAGTCGCCGGCGCGAGGCTCGTGCCGGAAGGCGAGGCCGTTCAGGTTCAGCTCCGCCATGGCCTCGCCGCCGAGCCCGGCGGGCGCGTCGCGGTCGTGATTGCCGGCGATCCAGATCCAGTCCCGGCCGCGCTGGAGAGCACGAACCGTGTCGCGCGCCGCGGGCGCGAGCCGCTCGGCGGCGCGACGGTCGTGGAAGGAATCGCCGAGGCAGACGACGCGGGCGGGCAGATAGGTCTCCACCAGTGCCGCGAGGCGCCGAAGCGTCGCCGCCGTGTCGTAGGGCGGCAGGAGCTGACCGCGGCGGGCGAGCGAGGAGCCCTTCTCGAGATGGAGGTCGGAGACGACGAGCGTGCGCTCGGCCGCCCACCACAGGGCGCCGGCCGGATCGAGCGCGACCTCGTGGCCGCAGAGCCCGACGGTCCTCACCGTCTCAGCCTCCGCCTCCACGCGCTCCGGAACCGCCGTAGCCCGCACCCATCGCCTCCTCGATCAGATCCTCGGCCGCGTCCGCGAGCAGCCCCTCCTCGGCGTCGCCGCCGACCCGCTCGCGCCCGATCTCGAGCATGACGGG
Organism: Lutibaculum baratangense AMV1; assembly: GCF_000496075.1. Taxonomy (GTDB): domain Bacteria; phylum Pseudomonadota; class Alphaproteobacteria; order Rhizobiales; family Tepidamorphaceae; genus Lutibaculum; species Lutibaculum baratangense. The sequence continues at coordinate 77,786 of NZ_AWXZ01000015.1, read as the reverse complement.
CACGGCGAGAGGCGAGACGCGGTCGAGATCCATATGCCTGATTCGGCCCCGGATCCGCTTCAGCATGTCACCGAGGCGACGGATGTCGAGGAGACCGGTCGCCGCATCCTCCCGCGTCGCCTGGAGGAGGATGTGATCCGGCTCGTGCTCGCGCAGCACATCGTAGACGAGATCGGAGGAGACGGTGACCTGTCGGCCCGACTTCTCCTTGCCGGGCGAGCGTCGCTCGATCATGCCGGAGATGACCGCGCAGTTGCGGAAGGTGCGCTTCAGGAGCATCGACTCGTCGAGCCACGCCTCGAGGTCGTCGCCGAGCATGTCCTCGTCGAAGAGGTCCGCGATCGACAGGCGGCCCTTCCTTACCATCGCGCCCATGTCGGCGAGGCCCCAGATCGCGAGCGCGTATTCGCTGGCGACGAAGCCGAGGGGCCGCGCGCGGGCGCGCTCGAGCCGGCGGGTCAGGAGCATGCCGAGCGTCTGGTGCGCGAGCCGCCCCTCGAAGGGATAGGCGACCATGTAGAAGCGCGTCGCGCGGGCAAAGGTCTCGACCAGAAGCTCGCCCGCTTCGGGGACCACCGAGCGCGCCTTCTGGATCCCGAGCCACTCGCCGACCTCGCCCGGCAAGCCCCGCCACTGCGCCTCGTCGTGCAGCATGTGGCGCACGCGGTCGGCGAGATAGGTCGAGAGCGGGAACTTGCCGCCCTGGTAGGAGGGGATCTTCGGGTCCTCGGTGCGTGAGCGCGAGACATAGGCCTCGGCTTCCCGCAGGCCCTCGAAGCGCAGCACCTGGCCCGCGAAGACGAAGGTGTCGCCGACCGAGAGCTGCTCGATGAACCATTCCTCGATCTCGCCCAGCACCCGGCCTCCGGCGAGCGCCTTCGAGCGGCCCGCCCGGACGAGCCTCACCTTCAGCATCGGCGCCTCGACGATCGTGCCGACATTCAGCCGGTAGGCTTGCGCGATCGAGGGATGGGAGAGCCGCCACTTTCCATCGGGCCGCCTGCGGATCTTCGCGTAGCGCTCGTAGGCCCTGAGCGCGTAGCCGCCGGTGGCGACGAAGTCGACGACCTTCTCGAAGGTGAAATGATCGAGATCGGCATAGGGCTCGGCCGTGACGATCTCGTCGTAGAGCGCTTCGGCGTCGAAGGCTTCCGCGCAGGCCGTGCCGAGGACGTGCTGGGCGAGGACGTCGAGCCCGCCGCGCCGCGGCGGCGGTGTGTCCTGCGCGCCGTCCCGCAGCGCCTCGATCGCCGCCTGGCACTCCATCACCTCGAACCGGTTGGCGGACACGAGGAGCGCGCGGGACGGCTCGTCGAAGCGATGGTTTGAGCGGCCAATGCGCTGGGCGAGCCGGCTCGCCCCCTTCGGCGCACCGAGATGGATCACGAGGTCGACGTCGCCCCAGTCGATGCCGAGGTCGAGGGTCGAGGTGCAGACCACCGCGCGAAGCACGCCCGCCGCCATCGCGGCCTCGACCTTGCGGCGCTGCTGCACGTCGAGCGAGCCGTGATGGAGGGCGATCGGCAGGCCGTCGTCGTTCATGTGCCACAGTGCCTGGAAGACCATCTCCGCCTGGCTGCGGGTGTTGACGAAGACGAGGCTCGTGCCGGTCTGCCGGATCGCCTCGTAGACCGAAGCGAAGGCATGGCGGCCGGAATGACCGGCCCAGGGCACGCGCGCCTCCGGTTCGAGGATCCTCACGTCGGGCGCGACCCCGCCCTTCACGGTGATCAGGTCGGCCTTGTCCTCCGGCGTGCCCTGCGGCATCGGCCAGCGGGCGAGCGCATCCGGATCCGCGACGGTCGCCGACAGGCCGACGACGCGGAGCCCCGGCGCATAGGACCTCAGGCGCGCGAGACCGAGGGCGAGGAGGTCGCCGCGCTTCGAGGTGACGAGGGCGTGGAGCTCGTCGAGGATGACGACCTTCAGGTTCTGGAAGAGCTTCGGCGCCTCCTTCGACGCGATCAGGAGCGCGATCTGCTCGGGCGTCGTCATCAGGATCTCGGGCGGATCGGTGCGCTGCCTCGTTCGCTTGACCTGCGGCGTGTCCCCCGTCCGCGTCTCGACGCGGACGCCGAGCCCCATCTGCGCGAGCGGCATCTCGACGTTGCGGGCGACGTCGACGGCGAGCGCCTTCAGCGGCGAGACGTAGAGCGTGTGGAGCTTCGAGCCCTTCCGGTCGCGCGGCATCCCGGAGAGCTCGACGAGGCTCGGCAGGAAGCCCGCGAGCGTCTTGCCGGCGCCGGTCGGGGCGATGAGGAGCGAGGAGCGCCCGGCGCGCGCCCTGGCCAGAAGGTCGAGCTGGTGCGCGCGCGGCGTCCAGCCTTTCTCCGCGAACCACGACGCGAAAGGCTCGGGGAGGAGGCCGGCCTCCGGATCGGTCACGAGATCATCCATTGGAGGAAAAGGTAGTGCCTGTGGAGGGATCGCGCCATTGCGTCGGGTGCCGCGGCGGGAGCGCGCTCGAACCGGGCACGCCAAGAACGGCCAGGCGCTCGGTGGCAAATGCCACCACCACTGCGTCTCCGGACCTTGATGGCTGAAGTCTGGACGTGTTTCGGCTACATTCGAAGCCTCGATTGCGTGACCGTCGCAGGTCACCTTCGAGTCAGGTGCTGGGCGTGTCATGGCCCCGCGTGGAGGACTTCGATGGCCGGCAGCGATGCACCCTCGCCCCGGGTTACGACCTTGGCCGAACGGAAACGCAATGAAGCCACGCGGCGAAAGCTGGCCGCCGACGCCGCCGTTCGCGAGCTTCGCAGATACGCCAGTGAGCATGGGGGGAGATACGTCATCTTCGGTTCCTATGCCGAAGGGACGCTTCGCTTCGATAGCGATCTCGACGTCTTGATCGACTTCCCTGCGGGCCAGACGACGGACGCGTGGTTGTTTGCGGAAGACGTCTGCGCGCGGCATCAGGTGCCGCTGGACATCCACGACGCGCGAACCACCACGGCCGCATTCGCGGAACGGGTCGTGAGCAGGGGCCTCATCCTCTCATGACGGATGCTCGATGGATCGAGGTCGAGGACGATCTCGACTCCGCGTGCCGACATTTCGGCAATGCTGCGCGGCTGGCCGACGAGGGCGGGTTCGACGACGGGGGCATCTCGGGTTACCGCGCGCGGATGGCGCTCCTCCACGCGATGCAATCCGCGCATACGTCGCTTGAAGGTGCCTTGAGGCGGATCTTGCAGATCCTGGGTGAAGAGGCTCCGGTCGGTGGGCATACCCATGCGGACCTCGTCAGGCGCGTTTCTCGGGCCGTGTCCACGCCTGGTCGCGTTCGTCCGGCCATTCTCGAGCCTGATGTTGCGCGCGACGTGGATGAATCTCGGCGCTTCAGGCACAGAGCGACGCACGATTACGACAATTTCGACCCCACATTGGCGGGTCCTTCAATCGAAGCTGCGCGCCGCCTGGCCTCGAGCTTGAGGCCGTGCATCGCGGCCTTCCGGGATCGCGTCGACCCGCCGTCTGCCACCCGCGACGACGGGCCGGCTGATCCGGGAGGTGCTTTGGACTGATGGCCGGCAGGCGCGCAGACCGTGGCGGGTGCGTCTCTCCCGTTCGAATTGCGTCGCCTCGAGTGGAAGCTGGGATTGATGCAGCCGTTGCCGCGGGACAGAGCTGACGGGCTGTCCTCCGGGGCCAGCCATACAAGTTCCCGGGCTCCCGACCTAGATTAGGACTCCCGACGACAGACCCCGCGAGCCGTCCTTGCGCCCCGAAGATCTTCTCTGCCCGACCTCCGAAGGCCTGTGCTGCCCGATGGGCGGCTTCTTCATCGATCCGCTGAAGCCGGTCGACCGGGCGCTGATCACGCATGGACATTCCGATCACGCGCGCGCCGGACACGCGCATGTGCTGGCGACGCGGGAGACGCTCGACATCATGCGGGCACGGCTGGGCTTGGGCTCAGGCGACGAGCAGCAGGAGGCGAGGCTCGGCGAGCCGATCCGGATCGGCGACGTGACGGTGACGTTCCACCCCGCCGGGCACTGCCTGGGCTCCGCCCAGATCTCTGTCGAGGCGAACGGCATGCGGATCGTCGCGACCGGCGACTACAAGCGCGAGGCCGACCCGACCTGCCGCGGCTTCGAGTTCGTGCCCTGCGACGTGCTGATCACCGAGGCGACGTTCGGGCTTCCCGTCTTCCGGCACCCGCCGGCCAGCCGCGAGGTGCAGGGGCTGCTCGATTCCCTGAAGCTCTTCCCCGACCGCACCCACCTCGTCGGTGCCTACGCGCTCGGAAAGGCGCAGCGCGTGATCGCGCTCCTGCGGCAGGCGGGCCACGACCGGACGATCTACCTGCATGGGGCGCTCGAATCCCTGTGCGCGCTCTACGAGCGCCACGGCGTCGACCTCGGGCCGCTCGAACCGGCGACGGGACAGGAGAAGAAGGGGGGCGACAAGCTGCCGGGCGAAATCGTGATGTGCCCGCCTTCGGCGCTGCAGGACCGCTGGTCGCGCCGCTTCGCCGACCCGATCACCGCCTTCGCGTCTGGCTGGATGCGCGTGCGCGCCCGGGCCAGGCAGCGCGGCGTGGAGCTGCCGCTCGTGATATCGGACCATGCGGACTGGGACGATCTCTGCCGCACCGTCGTCGAGACCGGGTGCTCCGAGCTCTGGGTGACGCACGGCCAGGAGGACGCCCTCGTTCACTGGGCGGAGACGAACGGCGTGCGCGCCAGACCGTTACGCATCGTCGGTTACGACGAGAGCGAGATCGAATAGGAGGAAGGCCATGAGCACGAGCGATCCAGGCGCGGAGCACGAAGCGGAGGTTCCCTCGCTGTCCGACCTCTTCGACGACTACGCCACCGCCTATGACGACTACGAGCCGCAGGCGCTGGCCGACTGCTTCGCTTACCCCTGCACGATCTGGCAGTTCGGCAAGGGCAACGTCTTCGCCGACGAGGAGGAGCTCTTGGAGAACATCGAGGCGCTGTTCGGCGTGCTCGAGCGCGAGGAGGTGGTGCACACCCGCTACGAGATCCTCCACCAGGCGATCTCGGGCGACACAGCGCACGCGACCCTTCACTGGACGCACGAGCGCGAGGGCGGCGAGGAGGCGATGTCGTTTGCCTGCCATTACCTCCTGATCCGCGACGACGACCAGTGGCTCGTGGCCTCGATCGTGAACGAGTGAGGCGGAAGACGAGCGGATGAACCGCTTCGCCCACCTTCTCGACAGGCTGAGCTACGAGCCGCGCCGGAACGGCAAGCTCGCGCTGATGGCGGAGTATTTCCGCGAGGTGCCGGATCCCGCGCGCGGCTACGCACTGGCGGCGCTCACGGGCGACATGGGGTTCCGATACGCCAAGCCCGCGCTCATCCGCGCGCTCGTCGAGGAGCGCACGGACCCGATCCTCTTCCGCATGTCCTACGACTATGTTGGCGACCTCTCCGAAACAGTGGCGCTGCTCTGGCCGGCCCTCGCCGCGCGGGCGGGCGAGCACGGCACCGCCCCGACGCTGCCGGAGATCGTCGAGGCTCTGCACGTCGCCGGCAGGAGCGAGATCCCGAGCCTCCTGTCGAACTGGCTCGACCGGCTCGACGAGACCGGCCGCTGGGCGCTCCTGAAGCTCATCACGGGATCCTTGCGCGTCGGCGTGTCGGCCAGGCTCGCGAAGACCGCGGTGGCGGAGCTCGGCGATCTGGAGCCGGCGGACGTCGAGGAGATCTGGCACGGGCTCGAGGCGCCATACGAAGAGCTCTTCGCCTGGGCCGAAGGGCGCGGCGAGCGGCCCGACGTGTCGGACCCCGTGCCGTTCCGTCCGGCCATGCTCAGTCATGCGATCGAGGACGGCGACTTTCAGAAGATGGAGGCGGGCGACTTCTCCGCCGAATGGAAGTGGGACGGCATCCGCATCCAGGCCGTGTGCGGGCGCGACGCGCATGGGGCTCTCGCGAAGCGGCTCTACAGCCGGACGGGCGACGACATCTCCGGCGCCTTCCCCGACCTCGTCGAGGCGCTCGACTTCGAGGGCGCGATCGACGGCGAGCTTCTCGTCATGCGCGAGGGGCTCGTCCAGTCCTTCAACGAGCTGCAGCAGCGCCTGAACCGGAAGAATGTGACCGCGAGGATGCTGAAGGACTATCCCGCGCATCTGCGCGCATACGACCTTCTCTCGGAGGACGGGGAGGACCTGCGCCCCCTACCCTTCGCCGAGCGGCGGACACGGCTCGAGGCGCTGGTGGGTCGGCTCGGTGGCGACCGCGTCGACCTCTCGCCGATCGTGACATTCGACGGCTGGGAGGCCCTGGCCGCAGCGCGCGCCGACCCTGCGGGGCACGGCGCCGGCGAGGACGCGGCGGCCGTCGAGGGCGTGATGATCAAGCGGCTCGACAGCCCCTATCTCGCGGGGCGCCCGAAGGGCCACTGGTACAAGTGGAAGCGCGACCCGCACACGGTCGACGCCGTCCTGATGTACGCGCAGCGCGGCCACGGCAAGCGCTCGTCCTTCTATTCCGACTACACGTTCGGCGTGTGGCGGCAGGGCGAGGGTGGGGCCGACGAGCTGGTGCCGGTGGGCAAGGCCTATTTCGGCTTCACCGACGAGGAGTTGAGGCGCATCGACCGCTTCGTGCGCCAGAACACGGTGAACCGCTTCGGCCCGGTGCGCGAGGTCGTGCACGAGCTCGACCAGGGGCTCGTGCTGGAGGTCGCGTTCGAGGGGCTTGCCCGCTCGGGCCGCCACAAGTCGGGCCTCGCGATGCGGTTTCCCCGCGTGGCGCGCCTCAGATGGGACAAGCCGCCGCGCGAGGCCGACCGGATCGAGGCGCTGGAGGCGCTGGTGGATCCCTCGTGAGGAATCCCGAAGGGCTCGACAGGGGCGCATGAAACACCCATGTCATGAGCCAGCTTCGTCGCGACAGATCAGGGAGATGCTTGGCCCATGGGCCCGATTTACCGCTTCTTCGGCGGCCCGCCGCTCTGGGTGATGCTGCGCCTGCTCGTCCTCTCGCTCGTCGTGGGGATCGTGCTGTCGTTCCTCGGCATCCATCCCTTCGACGTCTGGTACCTGGCGCGCGACCTCGCGGAGACCGTCTGGTACATGGGCTTCGACGCGCTGGGCGAGCTCGGGCAGTACCTCGTGATCGGCGCGATCATCGTGATCCCGATCTGGATCGTGATGCGCATCCTGCGGATGGGCAGCGGCCGCCCGTGACAGCCGGGCTCTAGTCGATCGACCGCGGCACCCTCACCGTCGCGAGGACCGCGAGGCCGGCGACGAGAAACACGACGACGACCGAGATGCCGACCCGCTGGCTGCCGGAGGCAGCCGTGAGGAGCCCCACCGCGAGTGGGCCGAGGAAGGCGGTGAGCTTGCCGGTCAGCGCGTAGAGGCCGAAGAACTCTGTCATGCTCTCGCGCGGCGCCAGGCGGACGAGGATCGTGCGGCTCGCCGCCTGCGCCGGGCCGAAGAACAGCCCCACGAAGATGCCGAGAAGGAGATAGAGCCGCTCCGGCGTCGAGGCGAAGAGCCCCTCCCCGCCACCGCCGGCCGGAATCACGAACAGCACGGTCTCGGCATCGACCGATAGAAGCCCCACCGACACGATCGCGAGCCCGGCGACGGAGACGGCCACCACCCTCTTCGGCCCGAAGCGGTCGTCGGCGCGGCCGCCGGCCCACGCGCCGATCCCGCCGCAGGCCGCGAGCAGGATGCCGAACACGCCGACCTCCGCCGTCGTCCAGCCGAACGTTCCCGTCGCGTAGATGCCGCCGAACAGGACGAGCGCGTTGAGCCCGTCCTGGTAGAGCATGCGCGCGACGAAGAACTTGAGCACCTGCCGGTGGGACGGCAGGCGGGCGAGCGTGCGGCGCAGTTCCCGCAAGCCGGAGCGGACGGCCGGCGCGAGGCGAGACCGGCTCGGCACGTCGGGGCAGAAGAGGAAGAGCGGAACGACGAAGACGACGTACCAGAGGGCCGAAAGCGGCCCCGTCAGGCGCTCGCCGGCGGCCGGTGCGAGGTGCGACACGAGCGGCTGCACCCCCAGCATCGTCAGGTCGCTGCCGGGCATCGGCGTCATCAGGCCGAGCACCAGGACGAGCGCCACGAGGCCTCCGGCATAGCCGAGGCCCCAGGCGGAGCCCGAGAGGCGGCCGATCATCTGCCGGGGCGCGACGTCGGGCAGCATGGCGTTGTTGAAGACGGTGGCGAACTCGATGCCGATCGTCGCCACGACATAGGCCGCGAGCACCATGACGACGGGCGCGAGCCCACCGGGTGCCGCGAACCACAGGCCCGTCGCGCCGACGACGAAGAGCACGGAGAAGGCGGCGAGCCACGCCTTGCGCCGGCCCGTCTCGTCGGCGATCGCGCCGAGCACCGGGCTCGACAGGGCGACCGCGAGGCCCGCGACGGCCGAGGCGAGGCCCCACCAGCTCTGCCCCGTGGCCGGGTCGGGGGCGACCTGGGCCGCGAAATACGGTGCGAAGATGAAGGTCGTGACGACGGTGTAGAAGGGCTGGCCGGCCCAGTCGAAGAGCATCCAGGAGAGGCGGGCGGGCCGGCCCGCCCCTCCGGCCGCGGCCTCAGCCACCGATGAGGTCGCGCAGGAGGCTCGCCCCGACGGTCAGCCGCGACAGGCTCATCGTGCCGCGCGCGATCTCGGAGAGCTGACGCCTCGTGCGGACGACATCCTCGCCCTTGCGCTCGGCCCAGGCCTCGAGCGCTTCCTGTCCCGTCAGGCCGTTCGCGAGAAGCTCCGCCGTCAACTGGCGTTGCGCGTCGCCGATCAGGTCGATCGTGCGGTTGAGGGCGAGGCCGTCATAGTAGTCCACGGTCTTCAGCTCGCGGGCGGAGCGGATCATCTCGGGCAGGTGGAACCAGGCCTCGAGTGCGAAGAACGTCCGCGCGACGTCGGCCAGCTCCTTGCCCGTGCGGTCGGACACGAGGATGACGTCGGGCGCCCGCGACAGCCATGGCAGGTGGCAGAACGTCCGCGACAGCTCGTCCGGCACACCACCCTCGTAGAGGCGCGTGCGGCGCACCGCCATCTCCTCGACCTGGCTCGCCGGCACGGCCTCCTCGAGCGACGCCGCGACCTCGTCGACGCAGGAGCGGTAGTGCTCGATGACCTCGACGAGGCCGTGCGAGAGGTCGGCGTTGCGGATGAACCAGGCGGTGGCGCCGAGCAGGAGATCCTGCAGCTCGCGGTACATGGCGAGCTGCAGGTCGCCGCCGATCCGCCCGTCGAGCGCGTCGACCGTCTCGTTGAGCTGGGTCAGCGAGAATGCGTTGCGGCCGGCGGCGAAGGCGGCCGCGATCTCCGGCACCTCGGCCCCCGTCTCGGCGGCGATCCGCACCACCATCGTCGGGCCGCCGCGGTTGATCATCGAGTTCGCGAGCATCGTCGAGATGATCTCGCGGCGGAGCTTGTGCCCCTGGATCGCCTGCGGGTAGCGCTGCTGGAGCTCCTGCGGGAAGTAGCGCTCGAGCTCTCGCGACAGATACGGATCGTCCGGCACGGAGCTCTCGAGAAGCTGGTCGAAAAGGTCGATCTTCGCGTAGGCGAGGAGCACCGCGATCTCGGGCCGTGCCAGCGCCTCGCCACGCGCCTCGCGCGCCTCGACCTCGGAATCCGTCGGCAGCTGCTCGACCTTGCGGTCCAGGAGACCCTTGTCCTCGAGGGAGCGCATCAGGCGCTGCTCGTAGCCGAGCTCCTCGAGGCCCCGGTGCTCGGCCAGCGAGAGCGCGAGCGTCTGTAGGTAGTTGTTCCTGAGGACGAGCCGCGCCACCTCCTCCGTCATCTCCGCGAGCAGGCGGTTGCGCTGCGGCAGCGGCAGCTCGCCGGAGCTCACGAGCGGCTGCAGGGCGATCTTGATGTTCACCTCGAGGTCGGAGGAGTTCACGCCGCCGGAATTGTCGATCGCGTCGGTGTTGATGCGGCCGCCGCGCCGGGCGAACTCGATGCGGCCGAGCTGCGTCACACCGAGATTGGCGCCCTCCCCCACGACCTTCGCGCGGAGCTCGGCGCCGGCGATGCGCACGGGATCGTTCGCGCGGTCGCCCACCTGCTCGTCCGTTTCGCCCGAGGAGCGGACATAGGTGCCGATGCCGCCGAACCAGAGCAGGTCGGCCTCGGCCTTCAGGATCGCCTTGATGATCTCGGTCGGCGCGGCGGACGCCCTGCCGATGCCGGTGATCGCCTGCATCTCCGGCGACAGCGGGATCGACTTCGCCTGGCGGGAGAAGACGCCGCCGCCCTTCGAGATCAGCGACTTGTCGTAGTCCTGCCAGCTCGAGCGCTGCAGCTCGAAGAGCCGCTTGCGCTCCTCGAAGCTCGTGGCCGGGTCGGGATCCGGATCGAAGAAGATGTCGCGGTGGTCGAACGCCGCGATCAGCTTGATCTGCCGCGACAGGAGCATGCCGTTGCCGAAGACGTCGCCCGACATGTCGCCGCAGCCGATCACGGTGAAGGGCGTCGTCTGGATGTCGATGTCCATCTCGCGGAAGTGGCGCTTCACGGCCTCCCAGCCGCCGCGCGCCGTGATGCCCATCTTCTTGTGGTCGTAGCCGGCCGAGCCGCCGCTGGCGAAGGCGTCGCTCAGCCAGAAGTCCCGCGAGGTCGAGATCTCGTTCGCGATGTCGGAGAAGGTCGCCGTGCCCTTGTCGGCGGCGACGACGAGGTAGGGGTCGTCGTCGTCGCGGCGGACGACATCCGGCGGTACGACGAGATCGGTGCCGTCTATGTCATCCGTTACGTCGAGGAGGCTCGAGACGAAGAGCTTGTAGCAGGCGACGCCCTCCTGCAGCACCTCGTCGCGGCTGGCGCCGGCGGGCATCTGCTTCGGCACGAAGCCGCCCTTCGCACCGACAGGCACGATGACCGCGTTCTTCACGTTCTGCGCCTTGGCGAGGCCCAGCACCTCGGTGCGGAAATCCTGCTGCCGGTCCGACCACCTGAGGCCGCCGCGAGCGATCTTGCCGCCCCGCAGGTGCACGCCCTCGACGCGCGGGCTGTAGACGAAGATCTCCGCGAAGGGCTTGGGATCCGGCAGCTCCTCGATCTCCCGGCTCCTGAGCTTCAGCGCGATCGTCGGGCGCGGCCGGTCGTGGATGTCGGTCTGGTAGAAATTCGTCCGCAGGATCGCCGTGAGGAGGTTCGCGAAGCGGCGCAGGATACGGTCCTCGTCGAGGCTCGAGACCTCGTCGAGCTTCGCCTCGATCTCGGCCAGGATCTCCGACGAGCGGGCCTGGCGCTCCTCGTCGCTCTCCCCGCCGGGCCGGAAACGGACGTGGAAGAGCGAGACGAGCAGGCGGGCGACGTCGGGATGCCGCTGCAGCGTCGCCCACATATAGTCCTGCGAATAGGGGATCCGGGCCTGCCGGAGATAGCGGCTCAGAGCGCGCAGCACGGCGATCTCGCGCCATTCTAGGCCCGCGAGGACGACCAGGCTGTTATAGCCGTCGCTTTCGGCCGCACCGCCGGCCACCGCCAGGAAGGCCGCCTCGAGGGGAGCGTCGAGCGCATCGAGATCGACGGGCTGCCCGTCCGCCCGCTCGATGACCATGTCGTGCAGCCAGAAATGCTCCAGCGCATCGTCGGCCGGGCAGTCGATGCGGAAGGAGCGCTCGTTGATGACCCGGAAGCCCATATTCTCCAGGATCGGCACACGCTCGGAGAGCGGCACCGGCTCCTCGATGCGGAAGAGCTTCAGCGCCACGCGCTCCGGGCGGCCCGGCGTCGGCCGCTGGAAATCGATCGCGAGCGGGCGCGCGCGGCCGATCCGGCCGACGATCCAGATGTCGCGCACCGCCGCGTCGGCGGAGTAGGCGTCGCGGTAGCCGGCCGAGAAGGCGTTCTTGAAGCGCTGGTAGAGCTCGGCGGCCACGGCCGGCGGATGCGCCTGGGCGAGCGCCTCCTTCAGGTTGTCGGCCCAGTTGCGCGCGAGCTCGCCGATCCTGTGCTCGAGCTCGCCGATATCCGGCGTCGGCGTGTCGCCCTCGTAGCGGCCGATGATGAAATGGACCCGCACGAGAGGCCCTTCCGGGAAGAAGGGATAGAAGGCGGACACGCGGCCGTCATAGACCTCCGCCAGCACCTGCCCCACCCGCATGCGCAGGTCCGTCGTGAACCTGTCGCGGGGCATGTAGACGATCGCCGAGACGAAGCGATCGAACTTGTCGGCGCGCGCCAGGACGCGGACCCGCGGGCGCTCGTTGAGCTGCAGGATCGTCAGCGCCCATTCAAGCAGCGTCTCCTCGTCGATCTGGAAGAGCTCGTCGCGCGGGAACGTCTCGAGGATGTTCTGCAGCCGCTTGCCGCTGTGGCTGTCCGGATCGAAACCCGCTTTCGCGAAGACGTACTCCGCCTTGCGGCGCAGATACGGGATGTCCCTCACCGTCCGGTTGTAGGCGGTGGAGGTGAACAGGCCGACGATCCTGAGCTCCCCCGTCAGCTGTCCCCGCTCGTCGAAGGTCTTCACGCCGACATAGTCGAGATGGGCGCGGCGGTGGACGACCGACTTCACGTTCGCCTTCGTGACGATGAGCGGCACCGGCCGCTGCAGAAATTCCCGGAGCTCGGGGGTGGTCGCGACGAACTCGCGCCCCCGTCGCAGCACCATGACCTCGGGGTCGCGCAGCATGCCGAGACCGGAGGACTGGCCCCTGTCGACCCGCCGCAGCTGGCCCTCGGCCTGGCTGCCCACGAACTCGTACTCGCGCATCCCGACGAAGGTGAAGTTGTTGTCGCCGATCCAGCGCAGGAAGGCCTTCGCCTCGTCGAGGTCGCTCGGGTTCAGCGGCGGCGGCGTCTCCTCGAGGTCGCGGATCACCGTGGCGAGGCGGTCGCGCATCGGGCGCCAGTCCTCCACGACGGCGCGCACCCGCTCGTAGATGAGCTGAAGCGCGGCGGCGGTCTCGCGGCGGGCGGCGTCACTGTCGATCCGGCCGACATGGATGTGGATGACGCTCTCGCGGATCACACCGTCTTCGCCGTCGGGCGCCGTGCTCCCATGGAAGCGGCGGCGCTCGCCGTCGGAGGAGCGCGAGACGAAGACGATCGGGTGGAGAACGAGGCGGACCTCGTAGCCGCGTTCCTGCAGCTCGGCCATAGCCGAGTCCACGAGGAAGGCCATGTTGTCGTTCACCACCTCGATGATCGACACCGTCTCGAGCACGGAGGCCTTGTCGGGATCCAGCGGCTCTGGATTGATGACCCTCACCTTCGCGGTGTGGGGCTGGCGGGCGGCGGCGAAACGCCAGGCCTCCTCCGCGAGCCTCGCAAGCTCCGCGGGACGGTAGACGGCGAGATCCTCGAGCGTGCCCTGCTCGAAGAGGGACTGCGCGAAATCGGCGACGCCTTCCTCCGGGCCCCGCTCGTCCAGCGCCTTCAGCGTCAGGGCGATCAGGTTCTTGCGCCGGTCGTCGTCTCGCTTGAGCATCGTGCTTCCCGTCCCTCGGTCCCGCCCCGCGGGGCGGACGTCTTCTTCGCCATTGTCCGTGCCGGACCTTCGCCCAGACGCCCCCGCGGAGCAAGGTGGGCGAGCAGAGCCTGGCGCCTGTCGGCTGCACGGGTGTGACGGGACAATGAGCGAGCGGGAGAGGGGTTTCGCCCCCGCGTTCTCCGCACGCGTTTCCGTCGAGTTAGGAAAGCGGGAACCTGGGAGTCGTAGGATCGTTGACTTGACAGGCAATAAGTTCTAGTTTTGTTCTCATGAAGCGAGCTGATAGTTGCGATCTGCCGCTTGCACTCGCGGGAACGCCCCTGGCGGGCCAGTTCCGCTACTGGAGCGGCGCGAGCGGGAAACGCTACCTTCACAAGATCCTGCCGATCGAGCTCGCGCCCGATTTCCGGCACTGCGCCCTGCTCCTCGTCAGCGTGCGCGGAGACGGGGAGGCGGAGGTCGTCTGGGCCGGCGCCGCCGGCGCGGGTGCCGCGCAGGCGATCGCGGCCGCCCGGGCCGCCGGCGCGAGCGAGGCGCATGTTCATCTCCTGACGGAGACGCCGGAGGACGCGAAGGCGGTCGCCAACGACATCAGGTCGGCGATCGAGGGCGAGACGGGTCACGTCGCGGCGGCCTGAGCGCCGCTGCTCAGCTGCCGGCGCCGAGCCCCATGCTCAGCCTCTCGAGCGAGGGATCGTGGATCTCCATCTGCCGCAGATGCGCGATGGTGCTGAGCACGTATTCGGCGTTCGGCCCCGACTGCCCCCGGCTGCGGCGCACGAGCTCGATCTGGGTCTCCATCGGCAGGACCCCCGCATACTGGCCGTGGGCGCGGTCGACGACGTAGCAGAGGGCGCGCACGGCTCGACGGCTCCCGTCGAGCAGAAGCACCTTCCGCCGGACCTCCTTGTACACCATCGTCGGCTGCTCCCGCGCCCTGAGATAGGCGAGCGTGTTCTCCTCCTCCTCGCGCGGCACGCGGAACGCGAGGCCGCGGCACGAGCCGCCGCGGTCGAGGCCGAGCACGAGACCGGGCGCCTCGGGGGTCCCGCGATGGACATGCGAAAGCACGCAGAGCGACCTGTGCAGGCCGTTCAGGCGCGCCGGCGCCTCCTCGACATGCACGAAGCCCGGCCGCCACATCAGCGAACCGTAGCCGAACACCCACATCTGCCCGTCGTCGGGAGCTTCCACGTCAAGCCCTCGTCACGCCATGAAAACCGTCTATGTTGCGGTCACCTAGCACCGCATCGGCGCGAACTCCAGAGAGCCCGGACAGATCCATGAGCATGACCGACGACAGGAAGAGAGGGCTCGGCCGGCCGCCGATGGCGCTCGTCGTCCTCGTCCTCCTGATCCTCGCCGCCATCGGCGCGTGGAGCTACTTCTGGTCGGTGGCGAGCCGCCGGGCGGAGGCGGCCCTCGAGTCCTGGCTGGCGGTCGAGGCGACGCAGGGCCGCGTCCATTCCTGCAGCGAGCGCAGCACCGGCGGCTTCCCGTTCCGCTTCGAATTCGTCTGCGAGAGCCCGAGCTTCACCCTGTCGGTGCAGCCGGAAGTGGTGGCGACCGGACAGGAGCTGCGGGCGGTGCTGCAGGTCTGGCGCCCGGAGCACGTCATCGTGGAGCTGGACGGCCCGCTGCAGGTCGCGAGCGGGCCGGATCTCCTCGGCGGCAGCCGGCCGCTCGTCGCGAGCTGGGACCTGATGCAGGCGTCGCTCCACATGCCGCTCGGGCGTCTGAGGGCGATCGACGTCGCCGCCGACAACCTGGCGGTCGCGCCGGAGGGGCGGCAGGCGGCCGAGGATTTCGCACTCGAGGCGCGCCGTCTCGAGTTTCACCAGCGTGAAGGTGCGGCCGGCCCGTCGGGCGACGACCAGGGTATGGATCTCGCGGTCTCGGCGAAGGACCTGATGATCACCTATCCCGGGGCGACCCGGGTGGAGCCGGTCGACGTCAACCTGGTCGGCAGCGCGGTGGCGCTGACGCCGGAGCTCGTGGCACGTCCGCGCGAATTCCTGCCCCGCTGGCAGGAGGCGGGCGGCCGGTTCGACATCCAGTCGCTCGTCGCGCGGCAACAGGACACCCGCTTCATCGCCCAGGGCAACCTGCAGCCCGAGGCGGACGGGCGCCTGAACGGCCTGCTGTCCCTGGCCCTCGCCGGCCCCGACGTCACGAGCCCCGGCGCCACGAACGCCTTCGGCGGCGTCGCCCCGTTCGTCGCCACGGCACTGCGCTTCATCGGCGAGAGGACGGAGATCGAGGGGGAGCCCGCGGTGCGGGGCGAGCTGCGGCTGCGCAACGGCAAGGCCTATATAGGCAACTTCCCGGTCGCCGACCTGCCACGGTTGTTCTGAAGCAGCGGCGGCCTGGCCGGCTACGGGGTCCAGAGGTACTCGACGGCGCCTGTGGACATGCCGGCCCCACCGAGCAGGATCTCCCGGACAAACGCCTCGCCGCCTTCCTCTTCCATGAAGAGGAAGGCCCGCACACCGAAGGCATCGGGATCGACGGCATGGATGACCGAAGCGACGCTCTCGCATCGTCCCAAAGGCTCGACCGGCATGTCGCGACACCCGTGCCATTCGACGCCCGCACGACCATGCTACGTTGGCCGGGCCGTCGCGGCCGCATCAAAAGCTCGCGGCGTATCCGACCTTCAGGCCGAAATTCGTCATGTCGTCGAAGGCGAGGCGCCGCTCGGGGGTGCCGGTGACGAGGCTGCCGGCCGATCCCGCACTGCCGCCCGGTGCGCTGGCGAGGGCGGAAGCCCCGCCATCGGCCGCGACCGAAGGCACGTCGCTTAGATACTCGATCGAACCGCCGAGACTGAGCTTTCCCGGGCCGATTCGATATGCGAGCCCCAACTCGAGGGCGACGGCGAAGGCTGCCCGCCCCTCGTCCTCGGCGAGACGCGGCCCGCTGACCGCGAATGAGCCTGCAGGCAGGCCGGTGTCGAGAATGCCGCGCTGGCCGCCCCGGTAGTCGGCATGGAGGTAGAAGACGGAGCCCGCGATTCCGGCCTCGAGGGAGAGGCGGTCGGTGAGCGGCGCCGCCATCTCGGCGCCGAGGCTGCCGCCGTAGTAGCGGCCCCTCACGCGCTCGTCGAGTTCGATCGTCGCCGACTGGGCCGGCAGTGCCGGCGCGCCGTCCGCGGCCGGCGGAGGCACGAAGCCGAGGCTCGTCGAGGTCAGGGCTTCGTGGCGGTAGCCGCGCCATGCGATACCGGCGAAGGGCGAGACGGAGGCCGCGCCGACCGGCTGGCGGTCTAGGCCGACGCGCAACTCGCCGCCGAGATACGTCACGTCGCTCTCGTACTCGCTGACGACCTGGACTCGGGACAGGTCCCCGACGGCAGCCAAGGCTAAGCCTCGATCGGTGAAGGAGGCCCCGATCGCCGTCGCGACGGGAGTGGCGCGGCCGTCGACGAGGACGAGCGAGTTCAGCACCCCGCCGTCGAGCAGCGTCGTGGAGACGTTGGCGCTGAAATCTTCCACCGTGCTGACGGTCGAGTCGATGCTGCCGGCGTCGCCCGAGGCGCCGACACCGCGGATGGAGGCCGCCGCGAGCGAGGCGGCCGGCGCGGAGCTCGCGGCGAGGTCGACGAAGGCGCCGCCGGTGGTCGGACCGGTCGCGCCGACGAAGCGCGTGCCGGTCGGGCGCATGCTGACCGTGTCTTCGACCGACACGCCGGCGAGGAAGCCCCTGGCTTCGAGGAAGATTGGCCACCGGGCCGCCGGCACCGCACGGCGCAGGCTGAACTCGAAGGAAGGCCCCCAGCCGCCGAGATCGCCCGACATGTCGGCGAGGCCGCCGCCACCGCCGACCCGGCCGAGCGAGCGGCCGGGCAGGTCGAAATAAGTCGCCCCGACCGAGAACTCGACCTCCATCCATGCGATGTCCGCGACGGGAGGCGCGCCTTGAAGATCCGCCGCTGCCGCGGTGCATGGCGCGAGGGCGAGCACGAGAGCGAGCGGCACGCCGAGACCGCGGGAATTCCTTCGCTTCATCATCTGGCGCGACATGTCTCCGCTGCTCCGATCGGGACCACCATGCCACAGGCGACGGTCCCGCGTCTGTGGCACGAAGACCATGATCGTCCCCGCTCTGGCGGCAGGTTCGGTGGCCGGGCCGCGACCTGAAGAGCCGATGAACGGCCGCTTCACCACGAGTTCAAGGCGCCGTCGCTAAACCTGCACCCAACACGGCGAGAGCAGTTGTCCTCCCGCCGGAAGCTGGAACCAGGGAAAGGAACGACCCGATGAAGCGCATCATCCTCGCCGCGAGCGCCCTCGCCATGCTGTCCGTCACCGGCATCGCCGACGCCAATGCCGGCGGAAACGAGAGCAGCGTCCACCAGCGCGGCTGGTACAACGGCCAGGCCGCCGGACAGGTCGGCACCCGCAACGAAATCTACACCCGCCAGTCGGGTCGCAGGAACGAGGCCCGCACGATCCAGAACGGCGACCGCAACTACGCCCACACGCAGCAGGAGCGCTTCCGCAACCGCTCTCTGATCGACCAGTACGGCGATCGCAACTTCGCCGTCACCGGCCAGTCCGGCCGTCGCAACGACTCTGCGACCTACCAGACCGGTCGCGGCAACATCGCGGGCACCACCCAGATCGGCACCGGCCATCAGGCCACGATCGATCAGGTCGGCCGTGACAACGCTTCGAGCATGCAGCAGGTCGGCAACGGCAACCAGGCCGAGACCCGCCAGGTCGGTCGCGGGAACATGTCGCTGACGATCCAGAGCAGCCGCTGACGGAAGTCGACGGGGCGCCGAGCGCGGCGCTCCGTCCCCGCTCCCGGACAACCAAGGAGGATTCGATGTTCAGGTACCCCACCCTGGCGCTCGCTGTCGTTCCCGCGTTGCTCGCTGCTTCGTTCGCGACGACCGCGCGGGAGAGCCAGGCGCCGTCAGTACGCGGCGAGAGCGAGGTCACCTGCGAGATACGCCCGATTGCGGATGGGCACGGCACGACCCTGCAGGCGGTCCTGCAGAGCGCGAAGCCGCTGTCCGGCACTTACGACTTCTCCGTCGCGAAGCGTGGCGGAGGAGGCTCCTCGACCTCAGCCCAGAGCGGCGAATTCGTCGCGATGTCGGGCGGCGAGGAGGTTCTAGGCGCTGTGACTCTCGGCCTCGACGGTGGCGCCTCCTATTCGGCGGAGCTCATGCTCGATTGGGCCGGCGGCACGACGTCGTGCAGAGCCGGCAACTGAGCAGCCTCGCCCCACGGACGGGCAGTTCCGTCCACCGCCGGCGTCGCAACTCCGGCGGCAGCGAGCGAAGGGCAATCTCGATGCCCGGCGATGGAGCCACGCCGGGCAGATCGACGAGAGGCGCTACTCGCCCGGCTCCTGCGCCCTGGCGTGCGGGCTGCGCCCGAAGTCCGGGGCGGCGGTCTCCTGCCCGGCCTCGATGATGCCGCGGCGGATGGCCCGCGTCTTCGTGAAGAGGTCGAAGAGCGTGTCGCCGTCGCCGAAGCGGATGGCGCGCTGCAGCGCCGTCAGGTCCTCGGTGAAGCGGCCGAGCATCTCCAGCACCGCCTCCTTGTTGTGCAGGAAGACGTCCCGCCACATCGTGGGATCGGAGGCCGCGATGCGGGTGAAGTCGCGGAAGCCGCCGGCGGAGAACTTCATCACCTCGGAGCTCGTGACCTCCTCGAGATGGGCGGCCGTTCCGACGATGTTGTAGGCGATGAGATGCGGCACGTGGCTGGTGATCGCGAGCACCATGTCGTGATGCTCGGGCGCCATGATCTCGACATTCGCGCCGCACGCCGTCCAGAAGGCCGACAGCCGCCCCACGGCGTCGGGATCGGTGCCGGCCGGTGGCGTGAGGATGCACCAGCGATTGTCGAACAGCTCAGCGAACCCCGCGGCGGGGCCCGAATGCTCCGTGCCGGCGACAGGGTGGCCCGGCACGAAGTGCACGCTCTCCGGCAGGTGCGGCTGCATCTGGCGCACCACCGATGTCTTCACCGAGCCGACGTCGGAGACGACCGCCCCCGGTTTCAGCGCCGGCGCGATCGCCTGCGCGATGCCCTCGCACGCACCCACCGGCACGCAGAGGATCACGAGGTCGGCTCCGGCGACGGCCTCGGCGGGATCGGTCGTGTAGCTGTCGCCCAGCCCGAGCCCGTGCGCTTCCGCCAGCGTCTCCTCCCGCCGCGTCTGCACGGCGATGTGGCGGGCGAGCCCGCCGCGCCGGACGGCATGGGCGATGGACGAGCCGATCAGGCCGATGCCGATCAGCGCGACGCGGTCGAAGAGCGGCTCAGGCACGACGTCCGTCCAGGAGACGCGCGAGGATCTCCACGACGAGCCGGTTCGCCTCCTCCTGGCCGATCGTGATGCGCAACGCGTCCGGCAGGCCATAGGCCTCCATGCGGCGCACGAAGACGCCGCCGGCCTGCAGCGCCGCGTCGGCCTCCGGCGCGGTCACGCCCGCGCTCTCGGGGAATCGGACGAGAACGAAGTTCGCGACGCTGGGCTCGACCTCGAGGCCGAGTTCGCGGAGCTCTGTCGCGAGCCACGGCAGCCAGCACTCGTTGTGCTCGACGGCACCGTCGGTGTGCGCGGGATCGGCGAGCGAGGCGACGCCCGCCGCGATCGCCGGGGCGGAGACGTTGAACGGCCCGCGCACCCGGTTCAGCACGTCGGCGATGCCGGCGGGGCAATAGGCCCAGCCGAGCCGCAGCGCGGCGAGCCCGTGGATCTTCGAGAAGGTGCGCATCATCACGACGTTCTCGTTCGTCGCGACGAGCTCGTAGCCGGCCTCGTAGTCGTTCCGGCGCACATATTCGGCATAGGCCGCGTCGAGGACGAGGATGACGTTCTTCGGCAGCCCCGCATGCAGGCGCTTGACCTCCTCCTGCGTGAGATAGCTGCCCGTGGGGTTGTTCGGGTTCGCGAGGAAGACGAGCCGCGTGCGCGGCGTGACCCTCGCAAGGATGGCGTCGACGTCGGCCTTGAGGCCGGTCTCCGGCGCGACGACCGGCACGCCGCCGGAGGCGAGCGTCGCGATCTTGTACATGAGGAAGCCGTACTGCGAGTAGACGACCTCGTCGCCCGGTTCGATATAGGCATGGCAGAGGAGCGAGATCAGCTCGTCTGATCCCGCGCTGCACACGATGCGGTCGGCGTTGAGGCCGAAGCGGCGGGCGACGGCCTGGCGCAGCGCGGTGGCGCCGCCGTCGGGATAGTAGTGCAGCTCGCCCGCGCACGCCCTGAAGGCCTCGATCGCACGCGGACTGGGGCCCAGCGGCGTCTCGTTCGAGGACAGCTTGTAGACCCTTCCGCCGGGATTGGCCTTGCCCTCGCCCGGCTTGTAGGCGGCGATGTCGAGCACGCCCGGCTTCGGCTGCGGTCTGTCGAGGATTTCGCTCATATCGTGTCTGTCTGTCGTCTTGGGGCGGCCGCTCCGGGTGGAGATGCGCAGAACGGCCGGGCCGGTGCTGACCGGAGAGTGCTAGAGCTTCGGCAGGGCGTAGAGCCGGCCGACGGGAGCGGCGTTCGTCAGGAGGTCGTGGAGCGCCGAACCGGTCGCGGAATCCCGCAGAGCCCCGGCGTCCTCATAGGCGACGAGGCTGCGGTCGCCCGCCCGGCACAACGGATGGATGCCTGCCGCGTCGGTCGGCGCCGCCACGGCGTAGACGCCGAAGGGCGCGTCGTCGATCTCGATGCCGCTCGAGCCCAGAACGAGCGCGGGCGCCACACCGAGCTCGCCGGCGGGCACGAGGAGCGGCAGCGCCGTCACGACCTTGATCGGCGCACCGGGCTCCGCGAGCGGGCGCCACCAGGGTTCCGCGCCGTCGCCGTCGAGCGGCACGACGACGAGGTCCGTTCCGCTCGCGGCCGCCGCCGCGATCGCCTCGCCGACCGAGCCGTGATCGACGAGCTCGGCCGAGAATCCGAAATGGAAGCGCAGCGTGTCGCGCGTGCCGGGCCGCGTGGCGTTGGGGGTGTGCACCTTGAAGCTCGCCTGCGCCTGGGTGAAGGTGCCGATGATCTCGCGCCAGACATGCTCGACGGTCGAGAGGGGCAGCGTGCCCGAATGGCGACTGGCCAGTCGGCGCAGCATATCGACCTCGCGGCCGGGCCGGAAGGCGACGCCCGACGCCTGCGTGCGCTTCGCCGCGACCAGCCTGTCGATCACCTCGCCGCGGCGCATGAGAAGCCGGTGCATCTCCGCGTCGATCTCGTCGATCTGGTCGCGCAGAGCCGCGAGCTCCTCTGCGTTCTGGGGATCGGCGAGGGCGGTATTGGTCGGCACCGGCTGAAGCCTTCTAGCGGGAGGGTGAGCGGGATGGCGAAGCCCGGCAGTCATACGGAAGCGGGAGGCCGAAATCAAAAGAAACGTTGACCTCGCGCGGCTGCGTCCTTAGCTACTTTGCACCCTTGCAGAACCTTCGTCCAAGGGGCGGCCGCACGGTTCGCGGCCATCCGGCTCGGAAGATGAACGAAGTCGTCACCTCCCTCACCGCGGCCGCGCGCCAGCTCGAGGCGCCGGACAGCGCCGTCCTGAAGCTCGCGCCCGAGGACTGCCTCGAGTTCGAGGCGGGGGCACGGCTGGGCGGGCTCTCGATCGCCTACCAGACCTATGGCGAGTTGAACGCCGCGAAGTCGAACGCCATTCTCGTCTGCCACGCGCTGACCGGCGACCAGCATGTCGCGAACGTCCACCCCGTGACGGGCAAGCCCGGCTGGTGGCAGATCCTCGTCGGGCCGGGCAAGCCGGTCGACACCGACCGGTTCTTCGTGATCTGCGCGAACGTCCTCGGGGGCTGCATGGGCTCGACGGGCCCCGCCTCGATCAATCCCGAGACGGGGGAACCGTGGGGTCTCGACTTCCCGCTGGTGACGATCCGCGACATGGTCTCGGCGCAGGCACGCCTGGTCGATCATCTGGGCATCGACACGCTCTTCGCCGTGATCGGCGGCTCGATGGGCGGCATGCAGGTGCTCCAGTGGGCGGCGAGCTATCCCGAGCGGGTCTTTGCCGCCGTGCCCATCGCCACCGCCGCACGCCATTCCTCGCAGAACATCGCCTTCCACGAGGTCGGCCGACAGGCCGTGATGGCCGATCCGGAATGGTGCGGCGGCCGTTATCTCACGAAGGGTTGCCGGCCAACCAAGGGCCTCGCCGTCGCCCGCATGGCGGCGCACATCACCTATCTCTCGGACCCTGCGCTCCACCGCAAGTTCGGCCGCAACCTGCAGGACCGCGAACAGTTCACCTTCGGATTCGACGCCGACTTTCAGATCGAGAGCTATCTGCGCCACCAGGGCATGAGCTTCGTCGACCGGTTCGACGCGAACTCCTACCTCTATTTGACGCGGGCGATGGACTATTTCGACCTCGCGGCCGAGGCCGACGGCAAGCTCGCCAACGTCTTCATGGGCACGAAGTCGCGCTTCTGCGTCGTCTCCTTCACGAGCGACTGGCTGTTCCCCACGGAGGAGAACCGCAAGATCGTGCACGCGCTGAACGCCTCCGGCGCCAGGGTGAGCTTCGTCGAGGTCGAGAGCGACAAGGGCCACGACGCGTTCCTCTTGAACGAGCCCGTGATGTTCGACGCGATCTCCGGATTCCTGGACGGCGCCTGGCGCGTGCGCAGCGGGGCGTGATGACCGATCTCGTTCACGCCAGCCCGCGCCACCCGACGCCGGAGTTTCCCGACCGCATAGACCTGCAGCTCGTGGCCGAGATGATCGAGCCGGGCGCGCGCGTGCTCGACATCGGCTGCGGCGACGGCCAGCTCCTTCTCCTGCTCGAAACGACGCGCGGCGTCGACGGCCGGGGCATCGAGCTCAGCCAGGCGGGCGTGAACGAATGCGTCGCGAAGGGTCTCGCCGTCGTGCAGGGCGACGCCGACCACGACCTCGTCGACTATCCGGCGAACGCCTTCGACTATGTCGTGCTGAGCCAGACGCTGCAGGCGACCTACGATCCGCGGGGCGTGCTGGAGCATCTCTTGCGCATCGGGCGGCGGGCGGTCGTGTCCTTCCCGAACTTCGCCTACTGGCGCCTCAGGTGGCAGATCCTCTTCAGGGGACGCATGCCCGTCAGCTCGCACCTGCCCTGCACCTGGTACGAGACCCCGAACATCCATTTCTGCACGATTCGCGACTTCGTCGCGCTCGTCGACGAGATCGGCGCGACGGTCGTGCGGTCGGTCACGCTAGACGGCAGCGGCAACCGGCTGCCGGCCAACCTCCCCCTGCCCCTGCGCAACACTCTGGGCGAGCAGGCGGTGTTCCTCCTGGAGCGGGGGCAGAAGGGGAAGGGCTGAGGCCGGCGCGGACCGGCCCCAGCCCGCCCGGTCAGTTCTGCTTCGGGGTCTGCGCGTCCGGAGACTGGATCTGCGCCGTCGTCATTGGCTTCGTCTCCTTCTGGGCCGTGTGGCCGCTGTAGCAGTCGGCCGAGGCGGCACCGGCGAAGGCCACGAGCGCCGTCGCGGCGAGGATGGTGCGGATCATGTCTGGCTCCTCTGGATGCGCCCGGAGCAATCCAGGCGATCGGTGAAATGCTAGCACGGTATGCCGCTGCGTCACGGGGCCTCACCGGCTTGTGAACGCGGGGGCTCAGGCGCGCGGATGCGCCGCGAGATACGCCTCCATCAGCCGCGCCTCGTCGACCTCGGTGTAGAGCTGCGTCGTCGACAGGCTCGCATGACCGAGGAGCTCCTGTATCGCGCGGAGGTCGCCGCCGGCGGCGAGCAGGTGCGTCGCGAAGGAGTGGCGGAGGGCGTGTGGCGTCGCGCTGTCGTGCAGTCCCAAGGCGCCGCGCAGTTCCGCCATGCGGCGCTGGACGATGCGCGGGTTGAGCGGCCCGCCCTTCGCGCCGACGAAGAGAGGATCGCCGGCCGCGAGCCGGTAGGGGCAGCGCTCGAGATAGTCGCCCACCGCCTCCGAGATCGCCGGCAGCACGGGCACGAGGCGGGTCTTGCCGCCCTTGCCGAGGATGCGCAGCACGTCGTCCCCGCCGGGCAAAGGCGCCTCCTTGCGCAGGAGGCCGAGCGCCTCGGAGATACGCAGGCCGCAGCCGTAGAGCAGCGAGAAGACGGCCACGTCGCGGGCGGCCATCCACGGCTCGGCATCGGCGAGGAGGTCGGCGCACTGCGTCAGCCGCGCCGCGTTCTCCGGCGTCAGCGGTTTCGGGAGGGTCCGCTTCTTCTTCGCGCCGCGCACGACGCCGAAGGCGGGGCTAGCCGGACGTCCCGTCCGTTCGAGATGCGCCGCGAAGCCGCGCAGGGCGGCGAGGCTGCGGCCCAGCGTCCGGGCACCGACCCCGCGGTTGCGGCGCGACGCCATGAAGGCGCGCACGTCCATCGGCGTCAGCCCCGCGAAGTCGTCGAGGCGCGGCGGCTCGCCCAGGTGCCCCTGCAGGAAGGCGAGGAACTGCCGGAGATCACGCGCATAGGCCTCGAGCGTGTTCGCCGCCAGCCGCCGCTCGCCGGCCAGATGCGCGAGCCATTCCCGCACCGCCGCCTCGAGATCGGGCGCGGCGTGGAAGAGGGCGGGCGGGGCGTCGGTGTCGGTCATGCGGGGTTATTCATTTGGCCACGAGAACCATGCTCGGCGATTGCCGTGAACGCATGGTTTAATGCGCTATGGCGCCGCCGGTGGAGGCAAGGATCATGAAGGCAAGCGAGTTCGAGCCAAGGTTCAACGAGGCCGAAGACATGAGCGACCATATCGACTGGTCGAGAGCACGCCGCCCGGACCTCGACCCCAAGCACACCCGAAGCCGGGACCGCGCTCAGAGTCAGGATGAAGAAGCCGGCTTCCGGTGACGCATTGCCGGCCAGACACGGCATACATACACTCCAGCCATGCATAAGTCGCGCGACACGCACAATACGACCACGCTGACGATCAGGCGGATCGAGCCCCGCTTGAAGGCCTCGCTGCGTCGCCGGGCCGACCGTCACGGGCGCTCGATGGAGGCCGAGCTCCGGGCGATCCTGCAGGAGGCGTTGGCTTCCGAAGACGAGGAGGTCGGCCTAGCCACAGCGATCCGGCGCCGCATGGCGGAGATCGGCGGCGGCGTCGACCTGCCGGAGCCCGAACCGCTGCCGCAGCGCGATCCGCCAGATTTCAGCGAGTGGTAATCCTCGACACCAACGTCCTCTCGGAGCTCATGCGGCCGGTGCCGGAGCAAGTTGTCGCGGCGTGGGCTGACAGCCAGCCTCGACGATCGCTCTATACCGCCACGATCGTCCAGGCCGAGATTCTCGCTGGTGTGGCGACCCTTCCCAAAGGACAACGTCGCCAACTCCTGGAGCAGCGGGTTCGGGCGATCTTCGACGAGGTGTTGTCGGACCGAGTCCTCCCTATCTCGGAGGGAGCGGCGAAGTGCTACGCGCAGATATATGCGGTCCGGCGCGACCTCGGACGGCCGATCTCGATGCCGGATGGCTTCATCGCCGCGGTCGCCATGGAGCATGGCGCTACCATAGCCACACGCGACACAGGCGGATTCGAGGGACTGGGCCTTCAGCTGATCAATCCCTGGAGAGCCTGAGCGGCGCACCCGAATGCTCCTGCCCCCAGCCCGCGGATCGAGCTGCAGCGGACCTCTCCCCTCGTTACCTCACAGGATCGTCTGCCCCGTCTTCTTCCAGTCGGCGAGGAACGACTCGATCCCCTTGTCCGTCAGCGGGTGCTTCACGAGGGCGCGGATCGTCGCCGGCGGGACGGTCGCCACGTCGGCGCCGAGAAGCGCGCACTGCTTCACGTGGTTGACGGTGCGGATCGAGGCGGCGAGAAGCTCGGTCTCGAACCCGTAATTGTCGTAGATCTGGCGGATCTCGGCGATCAGTTCCATTCCGTCGAGGCCGATATCGTCGAGGCGTCCGATGAAGGGCGAGATGTAGCTCGCACCCGCCTTCGCGGCGAGGAGCGCCTGGTTGGCGGAGAAACAGAGCGTGACGTTGACGTCGATGTCGTCCTCGCGAAGCGCGGCGCAGGCCCGCAAGCCCTCGAGCGTGAGCGGCACCTTCACGACGACGTTGTCGGCGATCTCCGCGAGCTTGCGTCCCTCCTCGATCATCCTGTCCGCCTCGAGCGCGGTCACCTCCGCGGAGACCGGGCCGTCGGTGATGTCGCAGATCTCCTCGACGACCTCGAGGAAGTTGCGGCCGGCCTTGGCGACGAGCGAGGGGTTCGTGGTGACGCCGTCGATCAGGCCGATCTCGGCGAGCGAGCGGATCTCCTCGACGTCGGCGGTATCTACGAAGAACTTCATGAGGCGTGCTCCCTTCTGTCCCGTGCGGAACGAGGTGGTATACGAATCCGGTGCCCTCTTTATCGTATCCGGCCGTGCTTGACAGTCCCGCCGACAAGCCCCCCCTGCCCCGCACCGTGAACGTGCTGGTGACGGTCGCGCTCGAGCGGACCTACACCTATGCCGTTCCCGACGGCTTGTCGCTCCGGGTCGGCGACGTCGTGGTGGTGCCGTTCGGGCCCCGCCTCATGCTCGGCGTGGTCTGGGAGGGTGTGCCGGAGCCGATTGACGGCAAGAAGCTCAAGGCGGTCGAGCGCAAGCTCGACGGCCACCTCGACGCGACGATGAGGCGCTTCGTCTCCTGGGTCGCCGACTACACGGTGACGCCGCCGGGCCAGGTCCTGCGCATGGTGCTGCGGGTGCCGGGCGCCCTCCTGCCCGAGAAGCCGGTCCTGGCGCTGAGGCTCGCGGGTCCGCCCCCCGACCGCCTGACGGAGGCGCGGCGGCGCGTGCTGGATGTCTTGGGCCACGGCGAGGCGCGGACGAAGGCAGCGCTGGCCGAGGCGGCAAGGGTGTCGACCTCCGTCGTCGATGGGCTCGTCGAGGCCGGCACGCTGCGGCAGGTGGAGCTGCCGCCCGAACCGCTCGTCCCCCCGCCCGACCCGGACCGGCCGCACAAGGCACTGACCGAGAGCCAGGAAGAGGCGGCGGAGGCCCTGTCG
Organism: Lutibaculum baratangense AMV1; assembly: GCF_000496075.1. Classification (GTDB taxonomy): domain Bacteria; phylum Pseudomonadota; class Alphaproteobacteria; order Rhizobiales; family Tepidamorphaceae; genus Lutibaculum; species Lutibaculum baratangense. The sequence continues at coordinate 50,425 of NZ_AWXZ01000015.1, read as the reverse complement.
GGGCCGGCGGCCGAGGGCGGCTTCGAGGTGACGCTCCTCGAAGGCGTGACAGGCTCGGGCAAGACCGAGGTCTATTTCGAGGCGGTGGCCGCGGCCCTGAAGGCCGGCCGGCAGGTGCTCGTGCTCGTGCCTGAGATCTCGTTGACGGGACAGTTCCTGGAGCGGTTCGAGGCGCGCTTCGGCGCCCGCCCCGCCGAGTGGCACTCCGACGCGACGCCGAAGGCCCGGGAGCGCACCTGGCGCGGCGTCGCGAGCGGCGAGGTCCGCGCCGTCGCGGGCGCGCGCTCCGCGCTCTTCCTGCCGTTCCGGGAGCTCGGCCTGATCGTCGTCGACGAGGAGCACGACCCCGCCTACAAGCAGGAGGACGGGGTGATCTACAATGCCCGCGACATGGCGGTCGTGCGCGGCATGCTGTCGGAGATCCCGGTCGTCCTCTCCTCGGCCACGCCGTCCGTCGAGAGCCGTGCGAACGCCCAGAAGGGCCGCTATCGCCACATCACGCTCCACGAGCGCTTCGCGATGCCGATGCCGGACATCACGGCGATCGACATGCGGACCGAGGGCCCCGAGCGCGGCCGCTGGCTCGCGCCGGCGCTCGTGAAGGCGATCGCCGAGGAGACGGGGCACGGGCGGCAGGCACTCCTCTTCCTCAACAGGCGCGGCTACGCGCCGCTGACGCTCTGTCGCAAATGCGGCTACCGCTTCGAGTGCCCGAACTGCTCGGCCTGGCTCGTCGAGCACCGCTTCCGCGGCACGCTCGCCTGCCACCATTGCGGCTTCGAGACCGGGCGGCCGGACAAGTGCCCCAACTGCGCCGCAGAGCACAGCCTCGTGCCCTGCGGGCCCGGCGTCGAGCGCGTCGCCGAGGAGGCGATGTCGCTCTTCCCCGACAGGCGCGTCCTCATATTGTCGAGCGACGTGGTGGCGAGCCTCGCCGACCTGCGCGAGCGGTTCGCGGTCGTCGAGCGGGGCGAGGCCGACATCGTCATCGGCACGCAGCTCGTCGCCAAGGGCCACAACTTCCCGCATCTGTCGGTGGTCGGCGTCGTCGACGCCGATCTCGGCCTCGCCTCGGCCGACCCTCGGGCCGCCGAAAGGACGTTCCAGCTCCTCCAGCAGGTGACGGGGCGCGCCGGCCGTGGCCTGCACGAGGGCCGCGCCTTCGTGCAGACCTTCGAGCCGAGCCATCCCGTCATGGCGGCGATCGTCTCGGGCGACAAGGATGGCTTCTACGAGCGCGAGCTAGAGGCACGCGCCCGCCAGGGCCTGCCGCCCTTCGGCCGCCTGGCCGCCCTCGTCGTTTCGGCGAACGCACGGGAACAGGCGGTGGCGCATGCCAAGGCGATGGCGCTGGCGGTGCCGTCGGGTGACGTCCGGGTTCTGGGTCCGGCAGACGCGCCGCTCGCGGTCATCCGGGGACGGCACCGGCTTCGCTTCCTCGTCAAGGCGCCGCGCGGCCTCGACATGGCGGCCTTCATCCGCGCCTGGCTCTCCGCGTCGCCGAAACCTGCGGGCAACGTCCGGGTGTCTGTGGATATCGACCCCGTCAGCTTTCTGTAGCCGACCGGACCGCCCTCTCTGCCAGTCGGGCCTTCAGCCGGACGAGGCGGGGGTGCTTGGGGGCGATGGCCTCCGCTTCCGACACGAGACGCAAGGGCTCGTCCGAGGACGGATCGACATGCAGCAGGGCCTGTGCGAGACCGACCATCGCGCCGGCGTGGCGGGGCTCGAACTCGAGCGCCTTGCGGTAGGCCTGTGCCGCGACCTCCGGCTGGCCGTGGAGCATATGCTTGTCACCGACGGCGAATTGGGTAAGTGCCTGCTGCTGCTTCAGGGCCGCTCTCAGCTTCTTGATCATGGCGCCGAAGGAGCGGCCGATCAGCTCGAGTTGCGCCTCGGAGAAGAGGTAGTCGGGGGCGGCCGACCTCTCCCGCCCCGGCGCCACGTCGTGCCGGTAGCGGTGCTCCGGCTCCACCAGGGCGTTCACCTCGGCAATGCAGGGACCGAGCCTCTGCCAGAAGGCCTCCTGTGCGGCGATCGAGGGACGGATCTCGTCCGCGGTAATGTCGGGCAGTTTCTCGCACAGCGGGTCGGACAGGAGCGGACTTGACGCGCCGAGCCAGGCGTTGAGGGCCCTCTGGAGAGTAAGTTCTCCGGCCGTTAGCGAGCGGTTGACCTGGCGCGCCGCCGGCGGCTCGAGAAGAGTCTCCGAAACACCCAGCCACTCCGCCGTCTCCCGCAGGAGCGAGCCACGCACCCGGCTGTAGTTGCGGACGATGGCGCGGATATTTGCTATCTCCCGCAGAGCAACAAGCGTGTCGCGCACGCGAACCGGCTTGTCGTACCGGGAGGCATAGTCGTCGATGGACATGGTGGAGCCGTGCCGTTTGACGGCCTGCTGGTAGTCCGATGCCACCTGTTCGATGGGGTCCCGAATGAAGAGGAGCACCTCGATCGCATCTGCGCCAGCCGCCGTGGCCCAGTCCGCGACCTCCCTCCGTCCGGCAGGAGCGAGGAGGTGCTCGAACAGATGCTCGCCGCTGAACAGAATCGCGTGGCACCCCGCCGGGACCTCGTCCGGCGCGACTTCATGCCTCATGAGCATGCGGCCATTGCCGGAGGTGATGCCTCCGGAAGCTGCGAGTTGCAGATCGGGAGGAGGAGGATACCAGATCCCGGCACACTCGAGCGAACGAACACTCCTCGCCAGAGACGCCTGGATGTAGCTCGAGCCGGTCTTGGAGTGCCCGACATGGAGATAGAGGGTTCGTGGCATGGCCCCCGGCTCGCCTCCCAACGCTCGAACTGCGCTTCGTGCGCCGGCAACTTCACACGGTCTGGAGGCACGTTCAATCGCCCGGCCTCGGACTCGCGAAGACAACCTTCTCGGATGTAGAGGACCCGCGCCCGCGGACACTATCCGGGGCGACAGTGGATGTTGCTCTGGTCAGCTTTCTTCAACGAGGTTGGGGCCGGCCGCCGCCGCATTGAGCTTCCGGTCGCGGGCCGGCGAACCGGCGCGCCTCGCCTGCGACAGCTTCGCCTTCAGGCGGGCCAGGCGCGGATGGTTCGGCGCGAGCGCCTCCGCCTTGGCCGCGAGACGGGCCGGTTGCGCGACGGCTCCGTTGAGCTGGAGGAGGGCCATCGCCAGGCTTATGGTGGCATCCACGTTGCCGGAATCGAACTGCAGTGCTTTCCGGAAGCTCTCGGAGGCTCGATCCGGATGGCCCGCATTCGCCTGCTTGTCACCGATCGCCAGATGGGTGAGCGCGCGCTGGCGCTGGAGCATGCTTCGCAGCTTCTCTATGGTGTCGCCGAACGACCGACCGATCACCTCGATCTGCGCGTCGGTGAACAGATAGTCCGGCGCCCCTGGCCTTTCCCTGGCGGGACCCAGATCGGCCCGGTAATGATGCTCGGCCTCGAGCTGGGCGTTGACCTCGTTGATGAATGGCTCAAGTCGCCGCCAGAAGCTTTCCTGCGCCGCCATCGAGGGGCGCATGTCGTCGGCGGCGATATCCGGCGTCAGCTCGCAGAGCGGGTCGGACAGGATCTTGCTGGACGGCCCCACCCGCCCGTTGAGAACCCTCTGGAGCGCGAGCTCTCCTGCGGTCAACGACCGGTTGACCTGCTCTCGGGGCGGCAGTTCGAGGAGGCTCCGGTCGATGCCGAGCCAGGCCGCCGTGACCGGCAGAAGCGAGCCTCGCACGCGAGAGTAGTTGCGTACCGTCACACGGACATTCGACATCGCGCGCAGACCCGCGAGCAAATCGCGCACGTCCTTCGGCATCTGCTGCTTCGCGGAGAACTCGTCGAGCGAGATTGTCGTGCCGTGTCGCTTGACCGCCTGCTGGTACGACGAGGCGAGTTGCTCGATCGGGTCCCGGATGAAGAGCAGCACCTCGATCGACCCGGCGCCGGCTGCCGTCGCCCAATCGCGCACAGCCTGCCGATTGTCGGCGTCCAGCAGGTGCTTGAACAGGCGTTCGCTGCTGAAGAGGATCGCCTCGCAGTCGGCAGGTGCTCTGTCGGCAGGAATCTCGTTGCCCACGAGCATGCGGCCGTTCCCCGAAGAGATGCCGCCGGAAGCGGCCTTATCGGCGTCCGGTGGAGAGGGATACCAGATGCCCGCCTCCTCCAGAGAGCGGCGACTCTTCGCGAGGGAGGCCTGAATATAACTGGAGCCGGTCTTGCCGTGCCCGATGTGAAGATAGAGCGTGCGTGCCATATACCCTCGCCTGAACAAGACGACTCGATCTTGCACCGCGGGGATGGACGTTCAAAGCCATCACCAACGGTCTCTCAGTTCATTCCGCCGGTGCTCTTCAACCCGATGCGCCAGGCTTCGACAAGTCCCACCGCTGCGGATCACCTCGTGTTGCACCGCCTAGGGGAGTGTGCTAGGTGCTCCGGCGGTTTCAGGGGGGCGTCCGACGCTAGCGGACCCCCCGGTCAATCAAGACATTCCGTTCTCGGGACGCGCGCATCTTACCTACGCCGTTCGATGGGTTGCGCCCGAGAGGCATCAGAGAGCAGGACGGGTGAACGGAGAAGAAACTCTCGTATCCGGCGTGGCCGGTCGTTACGCCACGGCGCTGTTTGATCTGGCCGCCGAGGAAGGCGCCATCGATCAGGTGGCGTCGGACATGAACGAGATCGGCCGCATGCTGGGCGAGAGCGACGATCTCATGCGCCTCGTGCGCAGCCCGGTCTACTCGGCCGAGGACCAGCGGCGGGCCTTCGGCGCGGTGCTTCAGAAGGCCGGCATCGGCGGGATCACGGCCAACTTCGTGAACCTCGCCGCGCGCAACCGCCGCCTCTTCGCCCTGCCCGAGATGGTGCGCGCGTTCCGCGCGATCGTCTCCCGGCACCGGGGCGAGGTCTCGGCGGAGGTCGTGACCGCGCAGGAGCTCACCGAGGAGCAGGCCACGTCGCTCGCCGCCGCCCTGAAGGAGGCGGTCGGGCGCAGCGTGAATCTCTCCCGCAAGGTTGACGCCTCCCTCATCGGGGGCATGGTCGTGCGCGTTGGCAGCCGCATGATCGACACATCCCTCAAAACGAAACTGAACGGGCTACGTCTCGCGATGAAAGAGGTCGGCTGATGGACATTCGGGCCGCAGAAATCTCCGCGATCCTCAAGGATCAGATCAAGAATTTCGGTCAAGAAGCCGAAGTCTCCGAAATCGGACAGGTGCTCTCCGTCGGTGACGGCATCGCGCGCGTCTACGGCCTGGACAACGTCCAGGCCGGCGAGATGGTCGAGTTTCCGAACGGCATTCAGGGCATGGCCCTGAACCTCGAGACCGACAATGTCGGCGTCGTGATCTTCGGCTCCGACCGCGAGATCAAGGAAGGCGACACCGTCAAGCGCACGGGCGACATCGTCGCCGTGCCGACGGGCAAGGGCCTTCTCGGCCGGGTGGTCGACGCGCTCGGCAACCCGATCGACGGCAAGGGCCCCATCGACTCCGCCGAGCGCAAGCCGGTCGACGTGAAGGCACCGGGCATCATTCCCCGGAAGTCGGTGCACGAGCCGATGGCCACCGGCCTCAAGGCGATCGACGCGCTGATCCCGGTCGGCCGCGGCCAGCGCGAGCTGATCATCGGCGACCGCCAGACCGGCAAGACCGCGATCGTGCTCGACACGTTCCTGAACCAGAAGCCGCTCAACGCTTCGGACGACGAGAGCCAGAAGCTCTACTGCGTCTATGTCGCGATCGGCCAGAAGCGCTCCACCGTCGCGCAGTTCGTGAAGACGCTCGAGGAGCGCGGCGCGCTCGAGTACTCGATCATCGTCGCGGCGACCGCGTCCGACCCGGCGCCGATGCAGTATCTCGCGCCGTTCACCGGCTGCACGATGGGCGAGTTCTTCCGCGACAACGGCATGCACGCCGTGATCGCCTATGACGACCTGTCGAAGCAGGCCGTCGCCTACCGCCAGATGTCGCTGCTCCTGCGCCGTCCGCCCGGCCGCGAGGCCTATCCGGGCGACGTCTTCTACCTGCACTCCCGCCTGCTCGAGCGCTCGGCGAAGATGAGCGACGAGCGCGGCGCCGGCTCGCTGACGGCCCTGCCGATCATCGAGACGCAGGCGAACGACGTGTCGGCCTACATCCCGACGAACGTGATCTCGATCACCGACGGGCAGATCTTCCTCGAGACGGACCTGTTCTACCAGGGCGTGCGCCCGGCGCTGAATGTCGGCCTGTCGGTGAGCCGCGTGGGCTCGGCGGCGCAGACGAAGGCGATGAAGCAGGTCGCAGGCAAGATCAAGGGCGAGCTGGCGCAGTACCGCGAGATGGCGGCGTTCGCGCAGTTCGGCTCGGATCTCGATGCCACCACCCAGCGCCTCCTCAATCGTGGTGCGCGCCTGACGGAGCTTCTGAAGCAGCCGCAGTTCTCGCCGCTGAAGATGGAAGAGCAGGTCGTGGTGCTCTATGCCGGCGTGAACGGCTATCTCGACCCGATCCCGGTCTCCGCCGTCAACCGCTACGAGGCCGAGCTTCTGCGCTTCGTGCGCGACAAGCACGCCGACCTTCTCGACACCATCCGGACCGAGAAGGCCCTGAGCGACGAGTCGAGCGAGCGGCTGAAGCAGGCCGTCGACGCCTTCTCCAAGTCGTTCCAGGCCTGAAGCCGAGACGGCGAGCGAAGGGGAAAGACGGCATAGATGGCCAGCCTTAAGGACCTCAGGAACCGCATCGCCTCGGTGAAGGCGACGCAGAAGATCACCAAGGCCATGCAGATGGTGGCCGCGGCGAAGCTGCGCCGCGCCGAGTCGGCGGCGGCTGCGGCCCGCCCCTATGCCGAGCGCATGGACGAGGTGCTCGCGGGCCTCGCCTCCTCCACGAAGGGCCAGCCGGGGACGTCGCCGCTCCTAGCCGGCACCGGCAAGGACGACGTGCACCTGCTCGTCGTCATGACGGCGGATCGCGGCCTGTGCGGCGCGTTCAACTCGTCGATCGTCAGGCTCGCCCGCCAGCACATCGACCGCCTGATCGGCGAGGGCAAGCAGGTGAAGATCCTCTGCGTCGGCCGCAAGGGGGCCGACCAGCTTCGCCGCCAGCACCGCGACAAGATCATCGACGTGATCTCGTTCCGCGACGCCAAGACGATCGGCTTCGACCATGCGAAGCAGGTCGGCGACCGCGTCCTCGCCATGTTCAACGACGGCGAGTTCGACGTCGCGACGATGTTCTACTCCCGCTTCCGCTCGGTGATCAGCCAGATCCCGACGGCGCAGCGTCTCGTTCCGGCGGAGATCGCCGAGACGGAGACGGGCGGCGAGGAGACCGGCGCGAGCGCGCTCTACGAATACGAGCCGGACGAGACGGAGATCCTCGACGATCTCCTCCCGCGCAACGTGGCGGTCCAGGTCTTCCGCGCGCTGCTCGAGAACGGCGCATCCGAGCAAGGTGCGCGGATGAGCGCAATGGACTCCGCGACGCGCAATGCCGGCGAGCTGATCGGCAAGCTGACGCTCCAGTACAACCGCACGCGTCAGGCGCAGATCACGACCGAGCTTACGGAAATCATCTCCGGCGCCGAAGCCCTCTAAAGGGCCTCTCGACCGGATACCATGACAGGGTAGACGAAGATGGCAGCCACCTCCCTCAGCACCGAAAGCCGCACGGTCGGCCGCATCGCCCAGGTGACGGGCGCCGTCGTCGACGTGACGTTCGACGACCACCTGCCGGAGATCCAGAACGCTCTGGAGACCGACAACCACGGCAACCGCCTCGTCCTCGAGGTGGCGCAGCATCTGGGCGAGAACACCGTCCGCACGATCGCGATGGACGCGACCGAGGGCCTCGTGCGTGGCCAGGAGGTGCGCGACACCGGCTCGCCCATCATGGTGCCGGTCGGTGAAGAGACGCTCGGCCGCATCATGAACGTGATCGGCGAGGTCGTGGACGAGGGCGAGCCGCTCAAGACCACCGCCCGCCGCGCGATCCATCAGCCGGCCCCCTCCTACACCGAGCAGTCGACGGAGTCGGAGATCCTCGTCACCGGCATCAAGGTCGTGGACCTCCTCGCTCCCTACGCGAAGGGCGGCAAGATCGGCCTGTTCGGCGGCGCCGGCGTCGGCAAGACCGTGCTGATCATGGAGCTCATCAACAACGTCGCGAAGGCGCATGGCGGCTACTCCGTCTTCGCCGGCGTCGGCGAGCGGACCCGCGAGGGCAACGATCTCTACCACGAGATGATCGACTCCGGCGTGAACAAGCACGGCGGCGGCGAGGGCTCGAAGGCCGCGCTCGTCTATGGCCAGATGAACGAGCCGCCCGGCGCCCGCGCCCGCGTCGCGCTCTCGGGCCTGACGGTCGCCGAGCACTTCCGCGACCAGGGCCAGGACGTCCTGTTCTTCGTCGACAACATCTTCCGCTTCACGCAGGCGGGCTCCGAGGTGTCGGCGCTTCTCGGCCGCATCCCGTCGGCGGTCGGCTACCAGCCGACGCTCGCGACCGACATGGGCGCCCTGCAGGAGCGCATCACCACCACCACCAAGGGCTCGATCACCTCGGTTCAGGCGATCTACGTGCCGGCGGACGACCTGACGGACCCGGCGCCCGCGACCTCCTTCGCGCATCTCGACGCGACGACGGTGCTCTCGCGCTCGATCGCGGAGAAGGGCATCTACCCGGCCGTCGACCCGCTCGACTCCACCTCGCGCATGCTCTCCGCCGACATCGTCGGCGAGGAGCACTACGACGTCGCCCGCCGCGTGCAGGAGACGCTGCAGCGCTACAAGGCGCTGCAGGACATCATCGCGATCCTGGGCATGGACGAGCTCTCGGAAGAGGACAAGCTCACCGTCGCCCGCGCGCGCAAGATCGAGCGCTTCCTGTCGCAGCCCTTCTTCGTCGCCGAGGTCTTCACCGGCTCGCCCGGCAAGCTCGTCGACCTCGCCGACACGATCAAGGGCTTCAAGGGCCTCGTGAACGGCGACTACGACCACCTCCCCGAGGCCGCCTTCTACATGGTCGGCACCATCGAGGAGGCGATCGAGAAGGGCCAGCGCATGGCCGAGGCGGCCTGAGCGAAGGCTTGAGAGAAGATGGCCGATAACTTCCACTTCGAACTCGTCGCGCCGGAGCGGCTCCTCCTCTCGGAGGAGGTCGAGCAGGTCGACGTGCCCGGCACCGAGGGCGACTTCGGCGTGCTCGCGAACCACATGCCGCTCGTCTCGACGTTGAGGCCCGGCGTCCTCGTCGTGCGCGAGAACGGCCAGGCGAAGCACGAGATCTTCGTGCGCGGCGGCTTCGCGGAGGTCCGGCCGAACAAGCTGATCATCCTCGCCGAGCAGGCGATCCCGGTCTCCGAGATCGACCAGGCGGAGATCGACCGGCAGATCCGCGACGCCGAGGAAGACGTGCAGGACGCGCCGGAGGGCGAGGCCAGGGTGAAGGCCGAGCAGCATCTCGCGCAGCTGCGCGAGGTGAACGACGTGCTCCGGACCAACGGCCACGTCTGACCGCGACGAAACGCCGCGAAAGCCGGTTTGACAGCCGCCCCCAGGGGCGGCTGTTCTCGTTTCCGGGCCACGATTGTCGGGGATTCGGAGGAAGGGATGGGATGACCAGGTTCAGCGAGGCGGCGTGGGCGGCGAATGCCGGCCTCTACGAGACGATCCGGACCATGGGCTTCAACGAGGAGCTGGCGGCGGGGACGCTGAAGCTCGGAGCCTTCAAGCACTACATGGTGCAGGACGCGCACTATCTCGAGGCGTTCGGCCGCGGCCTCGCCGTCGCTGCCGCGAAGGCCGACACGGCTGACGCGATCGTCCAGTTCTCCGAGGCCGCGAAGGTCGCGATCATCGTCGAGCGCGAGCTTCACGAGGAGTTCTTCCAGAAATTCGGCCTCGGCCAGGAAGAGTTTCAGGCGACGCCGCTGTCCCCGGCCTGCCACCATTACACGAGCTTCCTGCTCGCGACGTGCTGGGCCGAGCCCTACCCGGTCGCGCTCGCGGCGCTCCTGCCCTGCTTCTGGATCTATGCCGAAATCGGCAAGGACATCCACGCCCGCGCCGCGAAGGACAATCCCTACCAGGCCTGGATCGACACCTATGCGGGCGAGGAGTTCCACGAGGCGGTGCGCGCCGTGATCGCGACGACGGACGAGGTGGCGAGCCGGCAAACGGAGGAGACGGTGGCGAAGATGCACCTCGCCTTCAAGCGCGCGACCCAGCTCGAGTGGATGTTCTGGGAGGGCGCGCACCAGGAGCGCGACTGGTCGGTCGGCTGACGCTCGTCACGCGCCGAGCCGCCGCAGCACGGCGTCCGGGATGCCCATCTCGCGGACCACGAGCCGGTGGTCGCGCATGCCGCAGAGCTCGCGCTGGATGAAGAAGGCCCAGACCTCGCGCGCCGCGAGCGTCAGGGCCTCCGGCCGCTCCTCTTCTCCCGCCACTTCGAGGCGATTCAGCGCCGCCTCGACCTTGCGCCCGTGATGGCCGAGCGAGGAGGCGGTCTCCGCCTGGATCTCCGCCTCGACGAGCGACATGCCGGTGTCGGGGTTGACGACCTTGGCGAGGGACTTTGGCGGGCGGACGGCCATGCAGAGCATCCGACGAGGGGTGGGTCAACCACAGCTGGGTCTTGCAATCCTGCCGCGCAAGGGACAGCGGCCTGGCCGGCCCCTTCCGTCGCGGCTCACTCTGCGGCCGCGGCCGGGGCGTGGCGGACGGGCGGCAGCCGCCCGTCCAGCGCCGCCGGCACGGGACCGCCCTGCGCCCAGTCGAGAAGCTCGACCGTGTGCACGATGGGAATCCTCGTGCCGCCGCCGATCTGCGCCATGCAGCCGATATTGCCGGTGGCGATCACGTCGGGCGCGACCTTTTCGATGTTCCTGACCTTCCGGTCGCGTAAGCGGCCCGCGAGCTCCGGCTGGAGGAGATTGTACGTGCCGGCCGAGCCGCAGCATATATGCCCCTCCGGCACGTCGCGCACCTCGAAGCCAGCCTGGCGCAGAAGCATCTTCGGCTCCTCGCGGATCTGCTGGCCGTGCTGCATCGAGCAGGCCGAGTGGTAGGCGACGGCGAGGTCGGCCGACGCCTGCGCCGCCGGGAGATCGAGGCCGGCGAGATATTCGCTCACGTCCCGTGCGAGCGCCGAGACCCGCTCCGCCTTCTCCGCATAGGCGGGATCCTCCCGCATCATGAACCCGTAATCCTTGATCGTCGTCCCGCAGCCCGAGGCGGTGATGACGATCGCGTCGAGCCCCTCGCCCTCGATCTCGCGGGTCCAGACGTCGATGTCGTTCTTCGCGAAGGCGACCGCCTCGTCCTCCCGGCCCATGTGGTGGACGAGCGCCCCGCAGCAGCCCTCCCCCTTCGGCAGGATGACCTCGATGCCGGCGCGATTCATGATGCGGATCGCCGCCTCGTTGATGTGAGGGGCGAGCACCGGCTGTGCGCAGCCCGTGAGCACGGCGACGCGGCCGCGCTTCCTGCCCTGCGCCTCGAAGATCGCCGGCCGCCTCTCGCTGCGGCGCGGCGGCAGCGAGGACGGCGCCATCTCGACCATCGCGGCGAGCCGGCGCAGCGGCCTCGCCCGCTTCAGAACCGGCAGCGACAGCCGGCCCAGAAGGCCCGCGGCGATCGCCGCCCGGAAGCGGCCGGGATAGGGCAGGATCCGCGCCAGCGCCTCGCGCAGGTAACGGTCGTGCCACGGCCTCCTGTAGGTGCGCTCGATATGGGCGCGGCCGTGGTCGACGAGGTGCATGTAATGGACGCCCGACGGGCACGTCGTCATGCAGGAGAGGCACGACAGGCAGCGGTCGATGTGGCGCACGATCTCCGGGCTCGCCGGCCGGTCGTTCTCGAACATCTCCTTCATCAGGTAGATGCGGCCGCGGGGGCTGTCGAGCTCGTCGCCGAGCTCGAGATAGGTCGGGCAGGTCGCGGTGCAGAAGCCGCAATGGACGCAGGTGCGCAGGATCTTCTCCGACGCCGCCATCTGCGGGTCCTGAAGCTGCTCCGGGGTGAAATTCGTCTGCATCTTCGGTCTTGTCGTCTCGTCAGAGGCCGGCGTGCATGCGGCCGGGATTGAGGATGCCGGCGGGGTCGAAGGCCGCCTTCAGGCCGCGGTTGAGCCGCATCAGCGTCTCGGGCAGCGGCTGGAACGTGTCGATCCGCGCGCGCAGCTCCGCCGGTCCGCGCTGGAGCGTCGCGTGAGCGCCCTGCCCCGGCAGTGCGCCGCGAATGGCCGCCGCGCCCGCGTCCCCCGCCGGATCCGTCTCGAGCCAGACGAGCGCGCCACCCCAGTCGTAGACATGGCGGCGGACGAGGCCCTCGGGCAGAGAGCCGACGAAGGCGGCCGCAGCGGTCGAAGGCAGCGAAGCGCGCCACAGCGCGGTCTCCGCCCCCGACAGGAACGGTGCCACCTCGCGCACGTCGCGCCACAGGCTCCGGCTCTTCTCGTCGCGCAGCTCGGCCGGTCGTCCGAATGCCTTCAGCGCCTGCGCCAGCATCGTGCCGCGATGCTTCATCTGGCCCGGGAAGCCTTCGATGCGGACGATCGTGCGGGCCGCGCGGTCGCCCTCCGCCGGCAGGTGAGCCGCCCCCGTCGCCTCGTAGGGGCTGCGCAGGGCGGCGGAGAGGCAGGCGACCGCGCGGGCGTCGTCCAGCTCCTCGAACTGGAGCGTCAGCTCCGTCTCCGTCTTCGGCAGGACCTTGAACGTCACCTCGGTCAGGACCCCGAGGGTGCCCAGCGCACCGGCCTGCAGCTTCGCGAGGTCGTAGCCGGTCACGTTCTTCATCACCCGGCCGCCCGAGCGGATGAGTTCGCCCTTCCCGTTCACGAAGGCGACGCCGATGAGGGAATCCCGCGCCGCCCCCGAATGCACGCGGGCGGGGCCGGAGAGGTTCATCGCGGCGAGCGCGCCGACGGTCGGTTCGCCGGCGCTGCCGTAGAGGCTGTCGAGGCGCGGCGGCTCGAAGACGAGCCTCTGGTTCTCCGCCTCGAGCGCCGCCTCGACCTCGGCCACCGGCGTGCCGGCGCGGGCGGAGATCACCATCTCGCTCGGCTCGTAGAGCGTGATGCCCGTCAGAAGCTCCGTCGAAAGGGACGCCTGCGTCTGCGCCGGGCGGCCGTAGCCGCGCTTCGTGCCGCCGCCGACGATCTCGAGCGGCTGCGCGCCCGCCGCCGCCTCGCGCACGATCGCCGCGACCTCCGCCGCGTCGCCCGGCCGATGGCTCTCGGCGCGCGGATCGCTCACGCCGCGTCCCTGACGTCGAGCGGGAAGACCTTCGCGGGGTTCAGGAGCCATTGCGGATCGAACAGGTCCTTGATGGCGACCTGCTGCCTCAGATCCTCCTCCGTGAACTGCTCGCGCATCAGGTCGCGCTTCTCGACGCCCACGCCATGCTCGCCGGTGAGGCAGCCGCCGACCTCGACGCAGAGCTTCAGCACCTCCGCGCCCGCGACTTCCGCCCGGTGCAGCTGGTCGGGATCGTTGATGTCGTAGAGGATGAGCGGGTGCAAATTGCCGTCGCCGGCATGGAAGATGTTGGCGACGCCGAGCCCGTGGCTCTCGCAGATCTCGGAGATGCGCACGAGCACCTCCGGTAGCCTCGTCGTCGGGATGGTGCCGTCCATGCAGACATAATCGGAGATGCGGCCCATCGCGCCGAAGGCCGACTTGCGGCCCTTCCAGATCGCCGCCGCCTCGGCGGGCGTCTTCGCCTCGCGCACATGGACGACGCCCGCGTCCTTCGCGACCCTCGTGATCTTCGCGATCTGCTCGTCGATCTCGCCCGGGGCGCCCTCGACCTCGACGATCAGCATCGCGCCGACGTCGAGCGGGTAGCCGGCCTGCGCGAAGTCCTCGCAGATCCTGATCGCCGGCTCGTCCATGAACTCGATCGCCACCGGCACGAGGCCCGAGGCGATGATCTTCGCCACGCACGCTCCCGCGTCGCTGCTCGTGGGGAAGCCCAGGAGAACGGGCCTCGCGCCTTCCGCCTTCGGCAGGATCCTGAGCGTCGCCTCGGTCGTGATGGCGAACTGCCCCTCGGAGCCGATCATCAGGCCGAGGAGGTCGTAGCCCGCCATGTCGAGCCCCTGGCCGCCGAGCTCGATCACCGTTCCATCCATCAGGACGCAGGTCATGCCGAGCACGTTGTTCGTCGTGACCCCGTATTTCAGGCAGTGCGCGCCGCCGGAATTCATCGCGAGATTGCCCGCGATCGTGCAGGCGAGCTGGCTCGAGGGGTCGGGCGCGTAGAAGAAGCCGAGGTGATCGACGGCGCCCGTGACCGCCAGATTTGTTATGCCGGTCTCGACGCGGACGGTGCGCGTGTCGAGGTCGATGTCGAGCACCTTCGACATGCGCGAGACGCCCACCACCACCGCGTCCGCCTCCGGCAGCGAGCCGCCGCAGAGCGAGGTGCCGGCGCCGCGGCCGATCACCTTCACCCCCTCCTCGTGCAGGAAGGTGAGGACGCGGCTCACCTCCTCCGTCGTCGCCGGCAGCACGACGGCGAGCGGCACCTGGCGATAGGCCGTCAGACCGTCCGTCTCGTAGGGGCGCAGCTCGTCCTCAGCGCTGATGACCCAGCGCTCGCCGACGATGCGGGCGAGCCCCGCGACGATCTCGTCGCGGCGCGCGATGACGCGCGGGTTCGCGTCCGGCATGCGAAGCGACATCGGTCTCTCCTCCCCGCTCGGGCCTTCGCGGGCCCAAGTCCTTGTCCTCGGTCGCGATTTTGGCAGCTTCGGCGGAACGAAGAAAGTCCCCCGCGCGGCAGCGGGCGCGCGCCGTCCCTCACATCGGAGCGCGATGCCCGTCGAACGGCGGGCCGCGAGCGGCGGCGCCCCTCAGAAGCGCTCGAGCAGGCGCTCCAGATAGTCGCGCTCGATCATCGGGCGCATCGGCTCGGACAGCCGCCGCCGCAACTCCTCGAGGATCTGCCGGGCCCGCGCGGCGTCCATCTCCTCCGGCACCTCGACGCCTTCGCCGAAATCGGGACCCTCCGTGCGCAGCGGCCGGCCGAGCGGATCGGCGCGCCCGCGCCCCTGACCCGTCGGCTCTCCGGCCATGCCGGGGCCGCCCTGGCCCTGCTGCATCTGGTCCTGCATCGACTGGGCACCGCGGCGCAGGCTCTCGAGCGCCCGGCCCTGCTGCGACAGGGCCGGGCCGGACTGGCCCTGGCCGAGCTCGTCGGCAGCCTGCCCCATCGCCTCGCCCGCCTCGCCGAGCGACTGGCCGGGCTGCCCCTGCCCCTGCTGCTGGCCTTCCTGCCCTTCCTGGCCCTCCCCCTGCTGGCCCATCTGGCCGAGCTGCTCCATCATCTGGCGCAGCTGCTCCTGCAGGGCCCGCTGCGCCTCGCTCAGCTCGCCCATGCGGCCCTCCTGGCCGCCCTCCTGGTTCTCGCCGCGTCGCTGCGCGTCGAACGTGTCGTCCATGAGCCGCTGCTGGCGCTGGATCATCTCGCCCAGCTGGTTCATCATCTCGCCCATCTGCTGCTGCTGCGGGCTCTGCATCATGCGGCCGGCCTGCAGGTTGTTCAGCATGTTCTGGAGCTGGTTCAGCATCTGCTGCGCCATCTCGCGCGAGCCCTGCTTCGCCATTTCCTCCATCTGGTCGAGCATGCGGTTCAGATCCTGCTGGCTCAGCATCTGCGCGTTCGGATCCATCGGCATGGGCGGCATGTTCTGCGCCTGCATCGCGAGCTCGCGCATGAACTCGTTCAGCGCCTGGCGCAGCTCGTTCATGAGCTGCTCGATCTCGGCGTCGGAGGCGTCGTTCTCCAGCGCCTGGGCGAGACGCTCCTGGGCCCGCCGCAGCGCCTCGGAGGCGAGGGACAGGTCGCCGTCCTCCTGGCGCAGCGCCACCTCCCAGAGCTGGTCGACGACGGAGAGCAGCGTCTCGTCGTTGGCGCGCGGGTCCTCGAGCCGCCAGTAGGCGGAGCGCAGGCCGAGATAGACGCGGGTGTCGGAGATATGCCGCTCGGGCTCGAGGGTCAGTGCGTCGATCGCATAGGCGACGTCGCGCCGGGCGGTGCGGTCGAGCGCGAGGTTGCGACGCTGCTCGACGATCGCGCGCGCCAGCGGGTCGCGGAACGGACGCTGCGGCAGCGTCACCTCTTTCGTCTCGCTCCGCCCCTCCTGCCCGGCGGCATCCGTCGCGGCGAGCGTGAGATCGACCTCCGCCCCCGCCCACGGGTGCGACGTCAGGTCCCGCATGGTCTGGGCGCTGCCTTCCCGCCCCTGGGACCGCGGCAGGACGAGCGGCATGTCGGGCGCCGGGACGAGCGCGTTCTCGCTCGCGAAGCTCTCGTCCTGCGGCACGATCTCGGCGCGGCCGGAGACGACGCCGTAATCGTCCGCCATCGTGTAGGCGAGTTGCAGCGCCCCGCTCGGCGCCTGCCCGGGATCGCGGGCGAAGGCGACGCTCGGCGGCTCGTCGGGGATGACGGTTATCGGCCAGCGCGCCGCCTCGGCCCCCTCCATCGTCACGACGAACTCGGCGGAGGCGTCGAGCGAGGTCTTGAGGCCGGCGGACGCGACGTCGGCCTCGCCCGGATCGACCGGCTCGCCGTCGCGGATGACCGCGAGGTCCTGTCCGCTCGAGCGCACCGTCAGCACCGACCCCTCCGGCACGGCGAGCTCGCGCGCCCGGCCCGGCGCGTCACCCGTCAGCATGATCGGCGGTCGCCTGGTGTAATTCGGCGGCGAGATCCAGGCGTCGAGGCGCGCGGCGAGAGCGGGCTCGGTCACCACGGGAGCGCCGGGATCGGCGGCCGAGACGAGGCGGTTGCGCCAGTCTGGCCCGGCCCAGAAGAAGGAGACGACGAGAAGGAGCAGCACCGCCGCCCGCAGCGCGAACGGATCAAGCTCGGCGCGCCGCGGCTCGGGCGAGCCGGCCGAGAGGCGGCCGAGCTGCGCCGACATGCGGGCCTGGTGCGCCCGCCACAGGCGGTCCGCGTCGGGGCTCGAGGCGCCCGTCGGACGGTCGTTCAGCGCGTCGAGCGGCCGGTGGGCGAGCTTCGAGCGGGTCTCGACCCGGTGCCGCGCCTCCGTCTCGCCGGGCCAGCGCAGGCGCCGGAGCGGCAGGAGCGTGACGATCAGCGCGAGGGGGAACAGGGAGAGACCAACGTAGCCCGCCCAGCGGGGCAAGGCGAGCCAGAGCCCGAACCACGAGACGATCAGGAACAGCGCGACGACGACGCCCGGCCAGAGGAGATCACGCCAGGCACGCTCGAACATCATGGCCACGCGGGCGCGGCCGATCGCCCGGCCGATGCGGCGGTCGAGCGGGCCGTGGGCGGG
This sequence comes from Lutibaculum baratangense AMV1, assembly GCF_000496075.1. Taxonomy (GTDB): domain Bacteria; phylum Pseudomonadota; class Alphaproteobacteria; order Rhizobiales; family Tepidamorphaceae; genus Lutibaculum; species Lutibaculum baratangense. Next base: position 33,152 of record NZ_AWXZ01000015.1, on the reverse strand, counting down.
GTCGGTGGTCATCAAGGCTTTCCTTCGCGGCCCCGGAAGCGTTCCGCGCGGACGAGGCGCGCAGAGGAACAATCAGGGAAAGTCTAGCGAAGTTCACGGTGGCGGCGAAAGGTGGCCGTATTCAGGCCTTCGTGAGCCAGGGCGGCAGGCGGTCGAGCCCGATCAGCTCCTCGTAGCTCGGCCGCGGCCTGACAACATGGAATTCCGCCCCGTTGACGAGGACCTCGGGCACGAGGAGACGCGAGTTGTAGGTCGTCGCCTGCACGGCCCCGTACGCGCCGGCCGACATCACCGCCAGGAGCTCCCCCGGACGGGCCTCGGGCAGTGCCCGGTCGAGCGCCAGATAGTCGCCCGTCTCGCACACCGGCCCGACGACGTCGACCTTGCGCGACGTCCGCGCCGGCTCGTGCTCGTCGACGGGCAGGATCTCGTGATACGCCTCGTAGAGCGTCGGCCGCACGAGGTCGTTCATCGCGGCATCGACGATCAGGAAGGTCTTCGAGCCGCCCTCCTTCACGTAGAGGACCGAGGTGACGAGTATGCCGGCATTGCCGGCGATCAGGCGGCCGGGCTCGATCACGAGCCGGCAACCGAGCCCCTCGAGGTGGCGCCTCGCGACGGCCGCATAGTCGGACGGCACCGGCGGCGCGGCCAAGCCCTGGCGGTAGGGGATGCCGAGGCCGCCGCCGAGGTCGACATGCTCGATGCGGAGCCCGTCCGACCGCAGGGTGCCGATCAGCTCCGCCAGCCGGCGGAAGGCCTGGTCGTAGGGCTCGAGCTCGGTGATCTGGCTGCCGATGTGCATGTCGATGCCGACGGCCGAGATGCCCGGCAGCTGCGCCGCCCGCGCGTAGACCTCGCGCACGCGGTCCCACGCGATGCCGAACTTGTTCTCGGCCTTCCCGGTCGAGATCTTCGCGTGGGTGCGCGCGTCGACGTCGGGGTTCACGCGCAGAGAGACCGGCGCCGTGCGGCCCATCGAGACGGCGACCGCCGAGAGGCGCTCGAGCTCGGGCTCGGACTCGACGTTGAAGCAGAGGATCTCCTGCTCGAGCGCGTAGGCCATCTCGGCGGCGGTCTTGCCGACGCCCGAGAAGACGATGCGCTCGCCCGGCACGCCGGCGGCCCGGGCGCGCCGGAGCTCTCCCTCCGAGACGACGTCCATGCCGGCGCCGAGCTCGGCGAGCGTCCTCAGCACCGCCTGGTTCGAGTTCGCCTTCATCGCGTAGCACAGGAGCGTCGGCGTGGCGGCGAAGGCCTCGGCGAAGACCCGGTAGTGACGCCGCAGCGTCGCGGTCGAGTAGCAGTAGAACGGCGTGCCCACCGCCTTCGCGATCTCCGCGATGGCGACGTCCTCCGCGTGCATGTGGCCGTCGCGATAGTCGAAATGGTGCATCAATCGAGCCTTCGGCGTCAGTCGTTCACCGTTCTCGTCGCCCGGCGGGCCGGGCGGAATGTCGGGCCGCTAGAGGAGGAGCCCGTCGAGGACGAAGGGCCGCGACGGCCGCTGGCCGTCCGGCGGCGGCACCGGCCGCTCCTCGTAGACGCGGACGTCCTCGGGGTTCGCCTGCGGCGGCGGCTCGAGATCGCCCTTCCTGCCGCAAGCCGTGAGGCCGAGGCACAGGGCCAAGAGGCCGACGGCCGCCAGGCGCGGCAGTCCCGGAACGCGTCCCCAATCCCTGTTCATGTCCCCTCGGGCGGCAGCGGTTGAACGTCGCCTGCTGCCTAGCAGAAAACGGCGCGGGGCGGAACGCTTCACGAGCGCTGCCCGGTCACGCCCCCTCCTCCCGCGCCGCCTCGTCCTCGAGGCCGTACATGTCGTCGTCGGAGAGGCCGAAATGGTGGCCGATCTCGTGGATCAGCACGTGGGCGACGAGGTCCTCGAGCGTCTCCTCGTAGTCCTGCCAGTAGGCGACGATCGGCTTGCGGTAGAGCGTGACTATGTTCGGCATCGTGCCCGTCGGCAATTCGCCCGCATGCGCGAGGCCGACGCCCTCGAAGAGGCCCAGTATGTCGTAGGAACTGTCGAGCTCCATCTCGCGCATCACGTCGTCGTCGGGGAAGTCCACGACGCGGATCACGACGTTGCCGCACATGTCGCGGAAGTCCTGCGGAATTCGTTCCCAGGCCTCCAGGGCCATCGCGTGGAACTCTTCCGTCGTCGGCATGCGGCCGCGGGGAAAGTCGCGCCCCTGGTGGATCTCCGCCATCTCAGCGCGCCCGCACGAGCTCGAGCACGTCGAAGTCGCTCTCGAACTGCGGCTCGGGCATGCCGAGCCACAGGCGGTCGCGCCCGACCCGGGAGAGGATGCCGACCGTGTTCCGCTCCGAGTTGGCGTCGTAGGCGATCGGGTCCTCCCGCGCATAGTGGTCCGCGCCGACATAGCCCCAGCGCGAGCCGTCGAGCGAGACGAGACGCCCGGAGGTGCGCTGCGAGCCGGACAGCTTCTGCAGGCTCAACCCGCCGGTGACGCGCTCGATGCGGCAGTCGAAGAAGCCGTAGGCGACGAGCGGCAGGTTGCCGCCGATCTTGATCGTGCGGCAGCGCCAGTCGCCGATCAGGCCCTCGGCGGAGGTCGGCTGGGCCTCGCCCCCGATCGCCTGCTGCAGCGTCTCGATGTCCTCGAAGGCGCCCGCCTTCACCGCCTGGATCAGCGCCTGCCCCAGCGCCTCGTCGAAACGGGCGATGCGCGCCTCGTCGGCCTCGTTCATCAGCTCGGTGAATTCGGGCGCGACCTCCTGGGCGGCCGCCGGACAGGCGAGCAGCAGGCTCGCGAGGATCATCGTGGCGAAGCGTCTCATCGTGCCTCTAGAGATAGGTGGCGGCGAGGTAGATCACGAGGCCTGCCAGCAGCACGACCGACAGGGCGCGGCCGATGCGCCGCCCCCACACCTCGATCCTGTCGTCCTGATCGGCCTCCGCCGCCGTCATGTGCCGGCGCGCGCGCTCGGCGTGGTGGGCGAGCTGGCTCGAGCCCAGGAGCTCTCCGCCGGAGCCGAGCTCGTCGAGCCGCCTGAGCGCGGCCTTCCGTTCGCGGTCGGGGTCGTGGCGCCGGGCGTTCACCTGGCGTCGCGCTCCTCGGCGCGTCTCTTCGCCTCGAGGAACTCCGGGTCCTCGTCCGTGCGCTGGCGCGGCAGATCGTCCGTGATCCTGAGCCAGACGACCCAGGATTCCACGCCCCAGTGAAGGGCCGGCGGCACGGAGGAAGGATCGTCGAGCGTGCCCATCGTGAGGCCGACGGCGTCCGGTTCGTGCGCATAGGCCATGGTGAGGCTCGATCCGCATACGGGGCAGAAGCCGCGCGTCGCGAAGCCGCTCGAGGCGTGCTCCCTGACCTCGCCCGTCATGCGCAGGCCCGAGCGCGGCACGGTGAAGAAGCCCATGAAGGCCGAGCCGGACTGGCGCTGGCACATGCGGCAGTGGCAGGTCGCGGAGCTCTGTGGCTCCGCCGTCACCTCGTAGCGCACCGCGCCGCACAGACAGCCGCCGGTCAGGGGAAGTGTCGTCATCTCGCCTCCGTCGGCGTTTCCCGCCGGCCGAAGGGTAGGATCCCGTGAGGCGCGCGGCAAGGTCGGCCACGCGGAACCCGCCATGCCTCGAGGCCGTTCATCGGGCGAGGAACATTTACAGAACGCGAGGAGAGATCGATGGGCCGATCCGAGACGGACGACCGGCACGAGACGCATGGGCACAACCCGAAGGCGGACCCGGCGCCACAGACGAACACGGAGAAGGACCCGGAGGACTGGGTCTCCGGCGGCGAGCCCATGACCGGCGCACAGGCCTCCTACCTGAAGACGCTGAGCGAGGAGGCCGACGATCCCGACGCCTTCAGCGAGGATCTGACGAAGGCCGAAGCCTCGGAGCGGATCGACGAACTGAAAAGACGGCTCGGCCGCTGATCGGGCCGGGCGGCAGGTCGGCCGCCCGCTCGCCCCGTCAGCGGTTCATGCCTGGAACGTAGTCGTAGATGCGCTGGGCGAAGCCGCGCCTGTCTTCCGTCGCCGCCGCGGCCTCGGCCGCCCGGCGATCGGCGAGCTCCGCCTCGAGCCGTTCCACGCGGTCCTTCAGGAAATCGATCTCGCGCTTCATGTCGACCCGCTCCTCCTCCGCGATGCGGCAGTTCCAGCCGCCCTGCTGCAGGTCGCAGAGGTCGAACGCGCCAGTCTCCGTGTCGAGACGGACGATCTTCTCGTTGACGTCCATGAGCTGGTAGCGGCCTCCCTCGGCGAGAGGGTGCGCCGTCTGGGCGTGGGCTGCCGTGAGTCCCGCGAGAAGAGCGGCGGGCAGGATGATGGCACGCATGTTCATGCTCCCGGCTTTTTGCGCTTTCATCCACTCCCTGCCGGGCGGGAGCGGCGGAAATGGGGCCCTCAGGAGGCGCTTTCGTCACGAAGAGGAGAGCTGGGAGCTTACGGGAGAGGGTGTGACATCGATGCAAGCTCATCCCGAAACGACGGCGGCCGGGGATGCCCCGGCCGCCCGTGACGTCTCTTGGTCCGGCCGAGCCTCTAGCGCCACTCGCGCACGTCGACGAAGTGGCCGGCGATCGCGGCGGCGGCCGCCATCTGCGGCGAGACGAGGTGCGTGCGGCCCTTGAAGCCCTGCCGCCCCTCGAAGTTGCGGTTCGAGGTCGAGGCGCAGCGCTCGCCGGGCTTGAGCTTGTCGGCATTCATCGCGAGGCACATCGAGCAGCCGGGCTCGCGCCACAGGAAGCCCGCCTCCTTGAAGATCCTGTCCAGCCCCTCGGCCTCGGCCTGGGCCTTCACGAGGCCGGAGCCGGGCACGACCCACGCCTCGATCGCCTCGTGGACCTTGCGGCCCTCGACGATCTTCGAGGCGGCCCTGAGGTCTTCGATGCGCGAGTTCGTGCAGGACCCGATGAAGACGCGCTCGGGGCGGATGTCGGTGATCTTCGTGCCGGGCGTGAGGCCCATGTACTCGAGCGCCCGCTTCTTCGCGAGGCGCCTGTTCTCGTCCCGGATCTCGTCGGGATCGGGCACGACGCCCGTCACCGAGATCACGTCTTCGGGGCTCGTTCCCCAGGTGACGATCGGCGGCAGCGCGCCGCCGTCGAGGCGGATCTCGGTGTCGAAATGCGCGCCCTCGTCGGAGCGCAGCGTGTCCCAGTAGGCGCGGGCCATGTCCCAGGCCATGCCCTTGGGGGCGCGCGGGCGGTCCTTGATGTAGGCGTAGGTCTTCTCGTCCGGCGCCACCATGCCGGCGCGCGCGCCGCCCTCGATCGACATGTTGCAGACCGTCATCCGGCCTTCCATCGACATGTCGCGGAAGACCTCCCCGGCATACTCGATCACGTGGCCGGTGCCGCCGGCGGTGCCGATCTGGCCGATGATGGCGAGGATCACGTCCTTCGCCGTGACGCCCTCCGGCAGCTTGCCGTCGACCGTCACGCGCATGTTCTTCGCCTTGCGCTGGATCAGCGTCTGGGTGGCGAGCACGTGCTCGACCTCGGAGGTGCCGATGCCGTGCGCGAGCGCGCCGAAGGCGCCGTGCGTCGAGGTGTGGCTGTCGCCGCAGACGATCGTCGTGCCGGGCAACGTGAAGCCCTGCTCGGGCCCGATCACGTGGACGATGCCCTGCCGGACGTCGTGCTCGCTGTAGTACTCGATGCCGAAGTCGCGGGCGTTCCGCGCCAGCGCCTCGATCTGGGTCGCGCTCTCGGGGTCCGGGTTGGGGATCGAGCGGTCGGTCGTCGGCACGTTGTGGTCGACGACCGCCAGCGTCTTCTCCGGCGCACGGACCTTGCGGCCGGCCAGGCGTAGGCCCTCGAAGGCCTGCGGGCTCGTCACCTCGTGCACGAGGTGGCGGTCGATATAGAGCAGGCAGGTGCCGTCCGGCTGCTGGTCGACGACGTGGTCGTCCCAGATCTTGTCGTAGAGGGTGCGTGGGGCGCTCATGATGATGTCCGTTCGAAAATGGCGTCTGAGGAGGGTATTCGGGTCTCGGCGCGGTCAGGCGCGGCCGCCCCCAAAGGGGGAGCCTGGAGGATCAGACGCCTCGAAGCGTGCCGTCGGCGGCTCGCATCGCCGGATGGAAGCGCCACGGCAGCAGCGCGTGATCGTCGAGCGGGCCCGGCAGGATCCGGCCGAGCGGGCGGTCGCCGTCCCGGTGCCGGAACGGCGCGGTGCGCAGCGACGAGGGCTTCATCCTTACTGTCATGTCCGGGAAAATAGTCGCGATGCGCGCCCGCTGCAACAAGTCAGGCGCGTGAGGCGCACACGTCAAACTCTACCAGCGCAGCGGCCGCCTTTCCGCAAGGCAAGCCGAGATGATCGCCCTGTCAATCTCTCCGTCGGCCAATTCGACGTCGTCTTCCCTCGCCAGGAGGGCAATAATGCGCCGCATCGCCGGGACATCGACGGGGCGATGTCTCGGGATGATCCGGAGCGCCGAATCGACCGCGTTCTTGATCCAGTTGCCCAAGTCTTTCCTTCATCACGACATTTTACTTCCTGATGAAGATAGGGCGCCCCTCTCGTGACGACCAGCTTGAGCAGCGGGGACAGGACCGGCTCGCCCGGAGGAATACCGCGCCAGGCACGGATCCGCCGCGCTCATTCTCCCACGTAGCGCGGCCTCGCGGCGCCAAGTCCGACGATCAGCGCGGCGATGCTGACGGCGATGAAGAAGACGCCCGGCACCGACCAGCCGCCGCTCGCATCGTGCAGCATGCCGAGCGCGAGCGGCCCGAGAGAGGCGAGGAGATAGCCGACGCTCTGAGACATGGCCGAAAGCTGCGCCGCGGTGCGCCCGTCGCGCGTGCGCAGCACGATCAGCGTCAGCGCGACGCCGAAACAGCCGCCGAGCGAGAGGCCGACCAGCACGGCCGACGGCCAGATCAGGAAGCCAGGCCCGAAGAAGATGCCCGCCGTCCCGGCCGTGCCGATCAGGACGGCGAAGGCGAGCACCAGACGCTGGTCCCGCGCGCGCGCCGCGATCGGCGGCAGGGTGAGCGCCGTCACCATCTGGCAGGCGATCGAGACGGCGGAGACGAAGCCCGCCCTCTCCGCCGTCATGCCGAAATCCTCCAGGATCACCGGCAGCCAGCCCATCGCCATGTAGGCGAGCGAGGACTGCAGGCCCATGAAGAAGGTGACCCGCCAGGCCAGCGGATCGCGCCACAGATTGGGGGGCGGCGCGTCGTCGCGCGGCGTGAAACGGTGCGCCACGACCTGTGGCACCCAAACGAGCGCGGCCAGGAGCGCCGGGGCCGCCCATGCCATCAACGCGGGCTGCCAGCCGCCGAGCGCCTCGGCGAGCGGGATCGAGGCGCCCGCCCCCGCAGCGGCCCCTGCGACGAGCACCATCGTGAAGACGCCCATCATGCCGCCGGCCTGGGCGCCGAAATCGCGCTTCACGAGCGCCGGCAGCAGGACACCCACCACGCCGATGCCGGCGCCGCCGAACGCCGTGCCGAGAAAGAGGGCGGCCTGCGAGCCCGTCCCGCGAAGGAGGCTGCCGCACGCGATCATCAGGACGAAGGCGAGGACGACGCTCTCGGTGCCGAATCGGCGCGCGAGCCGTGCGGCGACGGCACCGAAGACGCCGAGGCAGGCGACCGGCAGCATGGTGAGCAGGCCCGCCGTGCTCGCATCCATCCCGAAATGCTCGCGGATGGCGTTCAAAAGCGGCGCCACCGCCGTGAGCGTCGGCCGAAGGTTGAGGGCGATCAGAACGAAGCCGGCAACGAACAGGACCCGGCGGGCCGGCAGACCACGAGCGGCCGTGCTGCCGGCCTCGTTCAAGAGCATCTGGCGTCTCCCGTTTCCCGTCGTCACCCCCCCCCGCGAGAGGGAAGGGTCGGGCTCTTCTCCGGCCCTTGGACGCAAAACGGGCGGCCATGGCCGCCCGTTTCGAAAATCATCGCGAAGAGGGTGTGGCCCCGATCAGGCCTTGTCTTCCTCGCCCTCGGCCGGAACCTCGGCCGCCGTCTTCTCGGCGAGAAGGTTGCGCGCTTGGCCAGCCCAGTCGTCGTTGGCGAAGGTGCCCTCGTTCTTCAGGGCGTCCTCGAGACGGGCGATGTCCTCGTCGGAGAAGTTCACGATCTGCTCGTACTGCGTGACGCCGAGCTTGTTCAGCTTGCCGGCGAGATCCGCGTCGACGCCGCTGATGCGCGTCAGGTCGTCGGCCTCGCCCTTGGGCTTCGTGAAGATCGCGCCCTTGATCTCGACCACGCGCTTCTCGGCGCGCTTCTCGACCCGCGTGTCGGTGCGCTCGGGGATGCGGGCCGACTTGCCGCGGCGATCGCGCAGGTAATAGAGCTTCGCGCGACGGACCTTGCCGCGGCGGCGGACCTCGATCGACTCGATCGAGGGCGAGTGGACGGGGAAGACGCGCTCGACGCCCTCGCCGTAGGAGATCTTGCGAACCGTGAAGCTCTCGTTGATGCCGCCGCCGGAGCGCGCGATGCACACGCCCTCATAGGCCTGCACGCGGGTGCGTGTGCCCTCGGTCACACGGACGTTCACGCGAACCGTGTCGCCGGGGCGGAAGTCGGGAACCGCGCGAGCCGCTTCGAGCGCGGCCGCGTGCTCCTGCTCGATCTCTTGCAGAATATTCATCGGACCAGTCCTTCGGAAAATGGCACGTGCGTGCGCTTCGTGCGCGCTGCCGCGCTCGCGTTGCCTTTGCGTCTACTTCAAACCGTCACACTTGTCGAGCCGTGAAGGCGACGAAAGACGCCTCCCGGCCCACAGATCCGGGCGTCGCTCGCGCGTCGCCCGCTCCCGTTCCGCGCGCCGCCACTCGGCGACGCGCCCATGGTCTCCCGACACCAGGACGGCAGGGATCTCGCGCCCCTCCCAGACCTGCGGCCGGGTGTATTGCGGATATTCGAGGAGACCGTCCTCGAAGCTCTCCTCGACATGGCTATCGGCCGCGCCCATCACGCCGGGCAGGAGCCGAACAGCGGCATCTAGCACCGTCATGGCCGCGATCTCGCCGCCAGACAGCACGTAGTCGCCGATCGATACCTCCTCGAGGCCCCGCGCCTCGATCAGGCGCTCGTCGACGCCCTCGAACCGGCCGCAGAGAAGGACCGCGCCCTCCCCCGCCGCGAGCTCGCGCACCCGTTCCTGGGTGAGCGGGCGGCCGCGCGGACTCATCAGGAGCCTCGGCCGATCCGGCCCGGCCGCCGCCGCCGCGTCGATCGCGGCGGCCAGAACGTCGGGCCGCATCACCATTCCGGGACCGCCGCCGGCCGGCGTGTCGTCGACGGAGCGGTGCCGGTCGAGCGCGAAGGACCTGATGTCCGACACGTCGAGCCGCCAGTCGCCCCGCTCGAGCGCCCGGCCCGCGAGCGCGTGACCGAGCGGCCCCGGGAACATCGCGGGATAGATCGTGAGGACGCTCGCGTGCCAGCTCATGGCGCCTCCTCCCGGTCCTCGGTGCCGCCTTCGTCGAGGAGCCCCGCGGGCGGATCGACGATCAGGAAGCCGCCTTTCACGTCGACCACCGGCACGGCGTCGCGCGTGAACGGCAGGTAGACCGTCTGCCGGCGCCCGTCCCAGCGGATCTCGAGGAGGTCGCCCCCGCCGAAATCCTGCACGGCGATCACCTCGCCCACCGTCTCACCCGCACCGTTGCTCACGGACAGGCCGATCAGGTCGGCGTGGTACCACTCGTCCTCCGCCTCGGGCTCGGGCAGGCTCGTGCGGTCGACATAGAGCCGGACGTTCTTCAGGGCGTCCGCCGCCTCGCGGTCGGCGACCCCCGTGAACTCCGCGATCAGCACGTCCTTGCCGGGCTTCAGGCTCCGGATGGTCAGGCGGCGCCGGCCGTCCTCCGTCTCGAGCGGGCCGTAGGCGGCGACGTCGGCCGGGTCGGCCGTGAAGGCGAAGAGCCGCACGGCACCGCGCACGCCGTGCGGCGCGCCGATCCGTGCGACACAGACCCTCTTCCCGTCGTCAGCCATGACCGCATGAGGCCCCGGATCGTCAGCGCGCCCGGCCGATCACTCGGCCTGCGCTTCCTCGGCAGGGGCGTCCTTGGCGGCGGCCTCCTCGGCGGCGATGCGGCGGGCCTCCTCGCGCTCCTGCGCCTTGCGACCGGGCTTCGCCTTCTCCGGGTTGTTGCGCTCGGGGCGCTGGGCGACGCCCTGCGCGTCGAGGAAGCGCAGCACGCGGTCGGTCGGCTGCGCGCCCTTGGCGATCCAGGCCTTCGCCTTCTCGGTGTCGAGCACGATGCGCTCGGGATGGTCGCTCGGCAGGAGCGGGTTGTAGGTGCCGAGCCGGTCGATGAAGCGGCCGTCGCGGGGGCTGCGCGCGTCGGCCACGACGATGCGGTAGAAGGGGCGCTTCTTCGCGCCGCCGCGGGAGAGCCTGATCTTCAGTGCCATGTAACTCAGTTCCTCTTTGAAGTCTCGGTCAAGTCGTTCGATCGGTCGTCCGTCGGCCGGGCGGCTCGCGCCGCCGGCGTCATTTCTTCTTCTGCGGGCCCTTCGGCATCCCGGGCAGGCCCGGAAGGCCGCCGCCCCCCGCGCCGGGGAAGCCGGGCGGCAGTCCGCCACCACCCATGCCCGGCATCTTCGAGAAGTCAGGCATGCCGCCGCCACCGGCGCCGCCGCCCATCTTCTGCATCTCGCGCATCATCTCGGGGCTCGGCTGCGGCATCCCGCCCATGCCCCCGCCCATGCCGCCGAAGAGCTTGGCCATCGCGCCCTTGCCCTTCTTGCCGCCCATCATCTTCATGACGTCGGCCATCTGGCGATGCATCTTGAGGAGCTTGTTGACCTCTTCGACCTTGGTGCCGGAGCCGGCGGCGACCCGCTTCTTGCGGCTGGCCTTCAGGATGTCGGGCTTGCGGCGCTCCTCCTTCGTCATCGAGGAGATGATCGCCTGCTGGCGCTTGATGACGCCGTCGTCGAGATTGGCGCCTTCGAGCTGCTTCTTCATCTTGCCGATACCGGGCAGCATGCCGAGGACGCCCGACATGCCGCCGATCCTCTGCATCTGCTGGAGCTGCTCGGAGAGATCGTCGAGGTCGAACTGACCTTTCCGCATCTTCTCGGCGATCTTGTTCGCCTTCTCGGCGTCGATCGTCTCCGAGGCGCGCTCGACGAGGCTGACGATGTCGCCCATGCCGAGGATGCGGTTCGCGATGCGCTCGGGGTGGAACTCCTCCACCTGGTCCATGCGCTCGCCGACGCCGACGAGCTTGATCGGCTTGCCGGTGATCGCCCGCATGGAGAGCGCGGCGCCGCCGCGGCCGTCGCCGTCGAGGCGGGTCAGCACGATACCGGTGAGATCGAGCCGCTCGGAGAAGGCGCGCGCGGTGTTCACCGCGTCCTGGCCGGTCAGCGCGTCGGCCACCAGCAAGGTCTCGTGCGGCTGCGCGGCCCTGTAGACCTCGGCCATCTCGGCCATCAGCGCCTCGTCGACCGACTGCCGCCCGGCGGTGTCGAGGAGCACGACGTCGTAGCCACCGAGGCGGGCGGCCTGCATCGCCCGGTTCGCGATCTGCACCGCCGACTGGCCCGCGACGATCGGCAGCGTGTCGATGCCGCCCTGCTCGCCGAGGAACTTCAGCTGCTCCATCGCGGCCGGGCGCCTGGTGTCGAGCGAAGCCATCAGCACCTTGCGCTTCTGGCGGTCGGTCAGTCGCTTGGCGATCTTCGCCGTCGAGGTCGTCTTGCCCGAGCCCTGCAGGCCGACCATCATGATCGGCACCGGCGAAGGCGCGTTCAGGTCGATCGTGACGCCTTCCGAGCCGAGCGTCTCGACGAGCACGTCGTTGACGATCTTCACGACCATCTGGCCGGGCGTGACCGACTTCACAACCTCGACGCCGACGGCGCGCTCCTTCACCTTGTCGGTGAAGTCCTTGACGACCTCGAGCGCCACGTCGGCCTCGAGCAGCGCCCGGCGCACCTCGCGCAAAGCGGCCGAGACGTCGGCCTCCGTCAGCGCGCCGCGCCGCGTCAGGCTGTCGAGAATGCCGGAAAGGCGGTCCTGCAGGCTCTCGAACATGGAACTACTCCGCTTGGGCCGGGCGGGGGCGCGCGAGCGCGGCGTCGAAATGCGCGATCGCCGTCTCGAACTTGTCCCGGCAGCCTGGATTGCAGAAGCCGACGACGCGGCCGCGATAGAGCGTCAGCGCATCCGCCCGCACCGGGTCGCCGGACCACGGGCAGGTGTCGTTGACGCAATCGGCGATGTCGAGGCTCGAGGCCATGCGTTCAAGATCCGTTCGCGCAAACGCCGACGACACCCGTGGGCGAACCCTCGCTGACGGGTGGCGACCCCTCGCGCCTCGTGTGCGCAGCGGCCGAAGACGGCAATCGCGTCTGACTATGATCGGCGGGTGATACGCGCGCGAGGGCACGGTGTCAAGGAACGGGGCCGCGGGGCCCCGGGGGGCCGCATGGGCTGCAGGGCGTTCGCCGTGCCGGCCGCCTGTTCTACGCGCCCGTTCTACGGCAGGTTGATCTGCCAGGAGACGCCGAACCGGTCGTTGAGCCAGGCGAACCTTCGGCTGAACCCGTAGTCGTCCGGCGGCATCAGCATGCTGCCCCCCTCGCCGAGCGCCTGCACCAGCCGCCCGAAGGCCTTCTCGTCGTCGCAGTCGACGAAGAGCGAGACGCTCGGCGTGAAGCCGAAGGAGTGTCCGACGTAGCTGTCGATGCACATCACGCTCAGCCCCGCGACGCGGAAGCGCGCCAGCCGCACCGAGCCTTCCGGCCCCGGCCCCTCAGGCCCATAGCGTTCAATCGCCTCGATCTCCCCGTCGGGAAACAGGCCGACATAGGTGCGCATGGCCTCCTCTGCCTGGCCTTCGAACATGAGGAAGGGGGTTGCCCGCATGCGTTTCCTCTCCGATTGGGCGAGCCCGACCGCCGTCCGCCTGCGGCGGGCAATCGGGACAGGCTGACCCGTTCTAGCGCCGAATGACGATCTTCGTGTTGCCTGACCCGTGCCGGCGCACGAGCTCATAGAACGCGGCGGCGTTGCCGGGCGCGAGGCGGATGCAGCCGTGGCTCGCGGGCCGGCCGAGCTGCTTCGTCGCGTAGGTGCCGTGGATCGCCCAGCCGCGATGGAAGAAGACCGAGTGCGGCATCGGCGACATGTCGTATTTCCAGCTGTGCCACATCCTGTGCATGCGGATCGGCCGGTACGTCCCGGTCGGCGTGTGGTAGCCCTTGCGCGCCGTCGAGACGGGCCAGCTGTGCTGCACCCGCCCGTTCACCAGCACCTTCATTCGGTGCTGGGATATGTCGATCTGCGCCACCACGCCGGCGAATGCCGGCGTCGTCGCGGCCATCGCGAGGATCGTCGCGACCACGATCAGAAGAATACGCATCTGCCCCTCCAGGCCCGGCACTCCGCACAGATGTCGGACTGGACCCCTCTGTATCGGAGCCTTCTTCTTGGGCATGAAGTAAAGGGGCCGCGGATGACATGACGGTGAACCGCGGCGCGGGCGAAGTTTGCGGAGAATCGCCTTTTGACGCCATCATGCGAGGCAAGCGAAGCGGGAGCCACATCATGCGACGCCTTCTCACGATCCTCGCGGTCACCAGTCTCGCGCTATCGGTCTCGGCCTTCGCGGGCAGGACCGCGGCGGCGCAGACGCCGGCCAAGGAGCTGTTCGGCGCGATGGCGGAGCCCGCCCCCCTCGCCGCGCGGGCGATCGGGTCCTACGCGAAGGGCTGCCTCGCCGGCGGCGTGGCGCTGCCGATCAACGGGCCGGCCTGGCAGGTCATGCGCCTGTCGCGCAACCGGAACTGGGGGCACCCCAAGCTCGTCGGGCTTCTCGAGCGCATCGCGGTCGGCGCGCAGAGCGAGGGCTGGCCGGGCCTCCTCGTCGGCGATCTCGCGCAGCCGCGCGGCGGGCCGATGACCTCCGGCCACGCGAGCCATCAGATCGGGCTCGACGCCGACATCTGGCTGACCCCGATGCCGAACCGCACGCTCATCCCCGAGGAGCGCGAAACAATCAGCGCCGTCTCGATGCTGAAGGACGGCACGCGGCAGGTCGACCCCGCGAGATGGTCCGACGCGCACGCCCGGCTGATCCGCCTCGCGGCGCGGCAGCCGGAGGTCGACCGCATCTTCGTCCATCCCGGCATCAAGCAGGAGCTCTGCCGCACCGCCGGCAACGACCGCGCCTGGCTCAGGAAAGTGCGGCCCTGGTGGGGCCACCACTACCATTTCCACGTGCGCATCGACTGTCCCGGCGGCAGCGCCGGCTGCACGCCGCAGGGCGCGCCACCCGCCGGCGACGGCTGCGGCGAGGAGCTCGCCTGGTGGCTGTCGGACGAGCCGTGGACGCCCTCCGACACGCCGGCGAAGCCGAAGCCGCCGCTCACGCTCACGGACCTTCCCCGCGAGTGCCGGATGGTGCTCGACGCCAGAGGCGCGCCCGTTTTCGGCGTCCACCCGGCGCCACCGCCCAACCCGCTGCGCCGGAGCGGCTGAGGCGGCACGGCGCCGCCCCCGCCGTCGACGCCGCGTCACAGTGCGACGCCTACTCCGCCGCCACGCCCGTGCCGACGGGGCAGGACACGCCCGTTCCGCCGAGTCCGCAATAGCCCCCGGGATTCTTCGCGAGGTACTGCTGGTGGTAGTCCTCGGCGAAGTAGAACGGCCCGGCCTCGACGATCTCGGTCGTGATCGGCGGAAGGCCGCGCGCCTTCAGCGCCTCGCCATAGGCCGCGCGGACCCGCTCCGCCGTCTCCCGCTGGGCCTGGGAGGCGACGTAGATGCCGGAGCGGTATTGCGTGCCGACGTCGTTGCCCTGCCGCATGCCCTGCGTCGGATCGTGGCTCTCGAAGAACACCCGCACGAGGTCCTGAAAGGAAATACGGGCGGGGTCGAAGACCACCCGCACCACCTCGTTGTGGCCCGTCATGCCGGTGCAGACCTCGTGATAGGTCGGGTTCGGCGTCGAGCCCCCGGCATAGCCGACGGCCGTCACGTGGACGCCCGGCAGCGTCCAGAAGGCGCGCTCGGCGCCCCAGAAGCAGCCGAGGCCGCAGGTCGCGACCTCGTGGCCTTCCGGGTACGGTCCCTTGAGGGCTTCCCCGTTGACGTGGTGGCGGGCCGCCGTCGGGATCTCGTCGGGGCGGCCGGGCAGCGCCTCCTCGGCGCCGGGCAGCGACATCGGCTTGCGTTTGAAGAACATCGGATCGGTCTCCTGTCGTCTCTCGCCCCAATATGGGGAGCGGGAGGCCGGCCGTCACCGCTCCTCGTCGGCCTC
Organism: Lutibaculum baratangense AMV1; assembly: GCF_000496075.1. Taxonomy (GTDB): domain Bacteria; phylum Pseudomonadota; class Alphaproteobacteria; order Rhizobiales; family Tepidamorphaceae; genus Lutibaculum; species Lutibaculum baratangense. The sequence goes on along the minus strand of NZ_AWXZ01000015.1, from coordinate 17,935 downwards.
GTAGGGATCGTGGCGGCGCCGGCCCAGGGCGAGGAAGAGCCAGCCGAACAGGCCGAGCACCGCGAAGGCCGGCAGCTTCAGGAAGCCGGTGAACACGGGATCCCACAGCCAGGCGGCGAGATCGTTGACGAGGAAGAGGCGTATCGCCTCGAGCGACTGCGGCGCGACGCCGATCCACAGCGCGCCGAACGGCACGATGGCGATCCTCGAGGCCCCGATCGAGGTCGCCCCGTCGACGATCACGGCGATCGTCGCGCCGGCGAGGAGGAAGAGGCCGATCAGGCGGGCGAGGAAACGGAGCATCGGTCGGGAACACCTGAAAGCGGCAGCGGGCGACGTCCACCCTGATAGCGAGTGCCCGCAAAGCGCTCAAGACCGCCTTGCGTTGGCCGCGCGACGCGCATATACCCCGCACCCTATGCGGAGGGGTGGCCGAGTGGTTGAAGGCGCACGCCTGGAACGCGTGTATACGGGAAACCGTATCGAGGGTTCGAATCCCTCTCCCTCCGCCAGATTCTTCCTCCCTTAAATCCCAAGGACTTAGAGCGCCGACGCGCCCGCATTGTACAAGGGAATGTACAAGATGCGGAGCCGCTACCTGACGCGCCACGGCGACAGCTGGGTCTTCCAGATCCGCGTGCCGAGAAGACTGGATCCGTCCTCGTCGTTTTCGTCCCTTCGGGTTTCAATCGGTGTCATGCCCGCCCGGCAGGCACGGATTCTCTCGACCGTCCTCGCCGGCGCCGCTCAGACGCTGTTTGCGAGGACCACGATGAACGACATTTCCCATCTCGATCACGAAGAGCGCCGCGACCTCTTCACCAGCAGGATCGAAGCCCTGATCCCGATGTTTCGCGGCCTGCACACGCTCGACCAGAGCGTGCTTCCGAACGACCTGAAGACCCCCGCCGCCGATCATGCCTTCGACGTGCTCGCGGCCATCGGCTTCGACCAAGCCCGCGGCCACGGCCTCTATGCTTCCACTGCGATCGACCACGCCGCCCCGATGCTCGCCATGCTGCGGGACGAGGACCTGGCCCGTGCCTATGTCGATCCGCAGCCCGACACGGGAGAGCCGAAGACACAATCGGCAAAAGTCGCGGAGCAACTCGCCAGTCAGACGGAGCTCCTCGCGGATCTGCTGCGCAAGCAGGCCGAGCCGAGCTTCAAGGGGCCGCTCTTCAGCGCGGCGGCCGACAAGTACATCAAAAAGCTGGAGGATGCGCACGGCGAGGACTACGACGAGCTCAAGTACCTGAAGCACCGCAAGGTCGTCTTCATCCAGATCTGCGGTGACAAGCCGGTCGATGCCTACACGCTCGACGACCTGCAGCACTTCATGAACGAGGTGAGCTGGCTGCCGGCGAACATCTCGAAACAGCCCGACTACGACGTGAACCGCGTCTGCGACTATATCGACGAGAACCGGAACGCGCCCAAGGGAGCCCGGAAGAAGACGCTCGGGAAGTCGACGCTCGAAAACAACTACGTCGGCAAAGTGAAAACCATCATTCGCGCCGGCTGTCATTCCGCTCACGTTCCGTACCTGCTCTCCGGCGCTCGCATCATCACGCCGAAGAGGGCGCGTCCTGCGAAGCCGCGCCATGCGCCCGCGCGCGAGGTGTTCACGGATACCTGCCCTTCGAGCCCAATGCCGCACACCTGTTCTTCCAGATGGTCAGCCGGCGTTACGAGCGCGGATCGGTCCTGCTGACCTCGAACCGGTCGGTGGGCGAATGGGGCACGGTGTTCGGCGATGCCGTGGTGGCGACCGCCATCCTCGACCGCCTGCTCCACCACAGTCACGTCATCACCATCAGGGGCGACAGCTACCGTCTGAGGGAGAAGCGCCGTTCCGGCCTGCTGCAGAAGGCCGGCACGATGGACGACAAGGCCATTGGAAACTGAAACCATGCCGGGGGTCAGTTCCAGAGGTCGTCGAGGGGGTCAGAAGTTCAAGTCGCTCGACAAGGTAGCCGCGCGCAATTGGACAACGGAGCCTGTCTGAGGTGCTGAACACATTTCGTTACTCCAAAGAGCGCGTTCCGGTTGCGCAAAAGGCCTGCTGATCCTGCGGATCCCGAACGGCGGGGCCTGCATCAAGCACGTCTGTCTGTGTTCTATTAGGAGGTCAATGCGCCCGCTGCTCCTTGCGTGGTCGAGATGTCAGCAAGCTCGTCCGTTCGCAATGGCTCCGAGAGACGAAAGGAAGGCGCGGCTCCGACGGGCCGAGGAGCCAATGGTGAGGAGGAGCTTCAGGCCGAACCTCCCCCCGCTCAGTCAGACGGGAGCCCCATTCGAGGGCGTTTCCCAAAGGGCGTGTCGGGGTCGTCTGATGTCACCGAAGAGTGCATTGAAGCAGCAGGATCAGAGGAGGCGGCCGCAGCCCCTCCAACTGGTCGATGATGCTTCGCGACCGACGGAACCGCCAGTTCGCGAGGCGGCGAAGCGGAGGGGGGCAGAGGAGCAAGCGGCCCGGCGGGGCGGACAAGACTGTAAACATTCATGAAGCGCTTACAAAAGAGATTTGAGAGCAAAAAGTAGGATAATGATGGATTTTTATGCAAGAAATAATTATTATAAAGGCATGAACTGTGGATAAGATGTTCGGATGATAGGCATTATCTCCACCCCTGCGAAAATCTAGGCTGTTTGGCGCGCGGGTTGTTCAGTATATGACGCAAGTCACGGCATAGCGTCGAAATCTGACCGGCGGTAGCCCTCGACCATCTGCCGGAGTGCTTCGGGGCGCAGCACTTCGACCTTGTCCCCCCACTGGTAGAGGTGCCAGGCCATCTCCAGCCAGCCCGCGGCATGAAACCGGACAATCAGGCTGCCGTCATCCTGCGGCTCCAGCACCTGCCGTGGGTGGAAACGGAACCCGGCGGCACGTTCTACGGCCTCGGGGACGAACCGCCACACGACCTCGCCATATTGCTCGGGGTCCTGCCAGACGCCGAAGGACTGCGCGGCGTAGTCTGCGGTTGCGAAGCCGTCCTCGATGGCGAAGCTCTCGTCCAGGACTTCCGCCTCCCGGATCAGATCAATGCGGAAGTTCCGTATGTCCGCGGCCTTGGCGGGACCGCGGGCAGCCAGGTAGGTCCGGTGGCCGAGCAGCACGCCGTGTGGCTCGAGGACGCGCTGGGCTTCATTCCGGCTGTAGCGAACGCGCAGACGGAAGGGACCGCGCAGCGCCTCGATAATCGCGTCGAGGATATCCGGCACGACATCGACCCGGGGGCCTGGCCGGGTGACCTGATACATTGCGGAAAGGACCGCTTCGGCATCTGCCTCCACACGGGTTCGCTCCGGCAGCCGCGCAAGCATGCTGTCTCGTATATCGGTCAAGGCCCGGACGTGACGCAGGCGCCCGTCGGCGGTTGCGCCCCGAGTGGCGATCTCCAGCGCCTCCACGGCTGTGTCATGCCGCAGTTGCAGCCGGTCCAGTCGAGCATCGACCAGTCGCCAGCGGCGCTTGCGGTCATCACCTTCCTCCACGGCAACAGCGGCGAAGGTGTCCTCCAGCGCATTGGTCATCCGCTGCGCCGTTCGATGGGACACATCAAACTCGTCGCAGATCTCTTCCAGGCTGATGCCGTAGCGCCTCGCGGCCGCCAGCTGGGCCAGGCGGACAAGATCCTGAGCCTTGGAAAAGGACATTCCCGCCTTGCAGCATGTCAGATTCTGTCATCCCGGCAGGCTATGAAGGTTGCTGCTCCCTCTCGAGCCGCTTCTGCTCGAGATGCAGTAGGGACTGGCGACACTGGGACGCGCACAAGACGGAAGGAGGAAGAGCCGTGAGTGGACGAGTGATCAGGATCGAACGAGTGTCGCCGCGTGAAGGTCTGGAGGAGGAGCCGGAATTCACGGGCAGGGGTTACAGGATGGCTGATCCTGCGAAGGGCCGCCAAAGGCACCATGCCGAACACGCAATCTACGTGAAGTCGCTGGACGAGGCGGCAACTTTGATCGACCGAGGCTTCTCTCTCTGGATGGTTGCAAAGGGGAAGCGCGCCTCGCTGATCTCGCCGCAGAGTCTGCGGATCGTGCGTAGCTAAGAGCGTGGGCTGACGAGAGCGTCTTGCGAAGCGTCAATGCTATAGCAATAGATCTGCGATTATTGCCGCATGAGGCGCTCTCGAGTAGCCGCAGATCGAGCGAATCTGTTCAAGTTGCATCTGTTGATGCTTGCGGGGGACCATGCGGGAGTTCGGTGACAACATCCTCTTCTCAGCCACCGACCTCATGCGGTTCATGGGCTGCGCCCACGCGATTCAGCTGGAGCTTCTGCGTCTGAGGGGCGAGGCCCCCGAACCTGCCGAAGACAGCGAGGATGCCGAGCTCCTGCAGAGGATGGGCGATGCACACGAAGCGGCGCATCTTGCAAGTCTTAAGGCAGCTCGGAAGGACGTTGTCGAAATCCCGCATGGCGATCTTGCCCGAGACGCCGAAGCCACACGCGCTGCACTCGCTGAAGGTGTCGAGGTGGTGTTTCAGGGAGCGTTCCTGTCCGGCAACTGGGGCGGCTGGTCGGATTTTCTCGAGCGTGTCGAGCGTCCGTCGGCCCTGGGATCATTCAGCTACGAGGTGGCCGACACAAAGCTGAAGCGACGCCCGCACCCGAAGCACGTTCTGCAACTGGTGCTCTATTCGGATCTGCTCGCTGAGATGCAGGGCCTGATGCCGGAATTTGCCCACGTCGAGCTCGGAACAGGCGAGCGGGCCACACTGCGGATCGCCGATTACGCGCACTACGCGCGTGGGGCTCGGGCACGGCTGGAGGCTTTTGTGGCCGATCCGCCGCCCACCCGGCCCATCCCCGTCGCCGATTGCGGCTTGTGCCGTTGGGGCGAGCACTGCGGCGGCGTGTGGAAGGCGGAGGACAGTCTCTTCGGCGTTGCCAACATCAGCCGCAGCCAAGTCAAGAAGCTTGAAGCAGCGGGTATCCAGACGATGGAGGCCCTGGCGAATCTAGATCATCCGATCCGAGGCATGGCAGAAACCACGCGCTCTCGGCTCGCGACACAGGCTCGCCTGCAACACGCCCGAAAGACGGGCAGCCCGTCGTTCGAACTGCGCGCCGCTGAGCCGGGCAAGGGCTTCGACCTGCTGCCTGAGCCGAAGCCCGGGGACCTGTTCTACGACATCGAAGGCGATCCGCACTACGAAGGCGGGCTCGAGTACCTTCACGGCGTCTGGTTCGACGGCAATTTCCGCTCGTTCTGGGCTCATGACCACGCGGCCGAGGCGCGTGCGCTGACTGAGCTTCTGGAGTTCTTCCGGGCGCATCTCACGGAGTATCCGGAGGCGCGGATCTACCACTACGCCGCGTACGAGATCACCTCGCTCCGCCGGCTGACCACGAAGTACGGGATCGGCGAGGCGTTCCTCGATCGCCTCCTGCGCGAGCGCCGGTTCGTCGACCTGTTCGCCGTCGTGCGCGGCGGGCTGATCGGTTCGGAGGAAAACTACTCGATCAAGTCGATGGAGGCCTTCTACGGCCTAGAGCGCGCGGGCGAGGTGCAGACCGCTGGCGGCTCGGTCGTAGCCTACGAGCGCTGGCGCGAGACAGGCGATCAGCAGATCCTCGACGAAATCGAGGCCTACAACCGCGTCGACTGCACCTCGACGGAGCAACTGAGGAACTGGCTGGTCGGCATCCGTCCCCCTGCGCCGTGGCCGCTACCCGGCTCGGACGCTGGCGACAAGGAGGCCGAGGAGGATGCCGACACGCAGGCGCTGCGTTCGGCCCTGGCTGCGTCAGGACTGCCGCAAGACAGGCAGGAGATGCTGTTCAACCTCGGCTTGTTCCACAAGCGCGAGGCGAAGCCGGCGCAGTGGGCGGTCTTCGACAGCGCTGGAAAGGACGAGGACGATCTGATCGACGACCTCGACGCGCTCGCCGGTCTCGAGGCCACTGGCCCGGTCGAACCCGTCAAACGCTCCTTCATTCGCAGCTACTGCTTCCCGCCGCAGGAGACCAAGCTGCGGGGCGGCAAGAGCGCGACCGTGCCAGTGCCGGACGGAGCGCCTGCGACTGTCAACATCGAGTCGCTGGACCGGAGCGCTCGCGAGATCACCATCAAGGTCGGATCGGCGAAGCGCGACCTCCTGGCAGACCGCCTGACTTTGCATCCTGACTGGCCACTGAACACCGACGTGATCGCTGGTGCTTTGCGAGAGGTGATCAACGACCAGTGCGGAGGGCGCCGGTACGCGGCCGTCGACGACCTCCTGTCGCGGCGTCCTCCCCGTCTGAGCACTGGGCGGCAGCCCGACCTCCTGAACGGACAGGATCCGGTCCACGGGACGATCGCGGCGGTGGCAGCCATGGATAAGACGGTCCTGCCGATCCAGGGGCCTCCCGGGACCGGCAAGACCTATATCACGGCCCGCGCAATTCTCGCCCTCGTGCGCCGGGGGGCTCGGGTCGGAGTGACCTCCAACAGTCACGAAGCCATCCGCAACGTGCTGATGTGCTGCCTGAGCGCGCTCGAGGACTCGGAGGATCCATTCGCGCTGGACGTGGTCCACAAGGTGTCCGGGGGCAATGACGAGTATCCAGACGATTGCCCCGTCCGGCGGACTACCAACAACACCGAGGCGGCTGAAGGAGGAGACGTCGTCGGAGGCACTGCCTTCTTCTTCGCCCGCGAGGAGAACGTGCAGGCTTTCGACTGGCTGTTCGTGGACGAGGCAGGACAGGTTGGCCTGCCCAACATGACCGCCATGGGCCGGGCGGCTCGCAACATAGTGCTGGTGGGCGATCCGCGGCAGTTGCCGCAGGTCGTTCAAGGGGCCCATCCCGAACCGGCAAACCTCTCCTGCCTCGAGTGGATGCTGGGGAATCATGCAACAGTTCCATCGGACGGGGGCATCTTCCTCCCCGTCTCGCGGCGGATGCATCCCGAGGTGTGCCGGTTCATTTCGGAACAGGTCTACGAGGGGCGGCTGTCCAGCCATCCTGACACAGCGCGGCAGGCCGCGCTCGGCACGTCGCTGCCGGCCGCCGGTGCGTTCTGGGTGTCGGTGCAGCACGAGGGTAACGCCCAGATCGCGCCTGAAGAAGTCACGGCCATCCGGGCTGCCGCTCACGAACTCCTGATGGGCGAATGGACGGCGAGGGACGGCACCACCCGGCCCATGCGCCAGTCTGACATTATTGTCGTCGCCCCCTTTAACGCGCAGGTGAATGCCCTGCGCGACGCGCTGCCCGAGGGGATTCGCGTCGGCACCGTGGACAAGTTCCAGGGACAAGAGGCGCCTGTCTGCCTTGTCTCGATGACCGCGTCGTCAGCCGAGGACACGCCCCGTGGTATGGACTTCCTGTTCTCCCTCAACCGCATCAACGTTGCCGTCTCCCGCGCCAAGGGGCTGGCGCTGGTGTTCGGTAGCCCCCGCCTCCGCGAGGCGAAGTGCGACATGATCGAGCGGATGATGCTGGTTAACGCACTGTGTGCATTGACTGAGATGAAAAGAGGCGACACCGACTGATGAAGTTCGATCCAAAGGACATTGTCGAGCATCTCCGTCACAACTTAGAGCGCTACCCCTACGGTGACGGGTTCACCGTCTTCCGCGAACTCCTACAAAATGCCGACGATGCCAAGTCCGCGCACGTGGTGCTGCGATACCTGGAAGGTTGGCCGGGTGCGGACAACCCGCTGCTGCGCGGGCCGGGCCTCCTGCTCGTCAACGACGGTCAATTCGACGCGCAATCCGCTGAGGGAATGCAGACGTTCGGCGGCAGCGTGAAGGCGTCGGATCAAGAGGCTGTAGGCCGCTTCGGCCTCGGCCAGAAGTCCGTCTTCCATATCTGCGACGCCTTCGTTGTCGTGCCGAATGGCTACGGCGGTGAGCTTCGGCCTTTCGTTGTGAATCCTTTCGAGACGTTGGGCCAACCAGGAGATGCGTGTCTGGATTGGGGAGGGATCAGCTCCGGTGATACGGAACTGATCATTTCGGCGAGCGCCGAGGACGGATTCAACGGTGGGTGCCTCGCCCTCTGGTTTCCCCTGCGCCGCGCGGGTCTAAGGCCCAAGCCGAAAAGCAGCGGGATCGAAGCGTCCGATATCGCAGCCGAAAGCCTCCGCACACTCGCCGACCGGTGGAGGCTGGCCGAACTGCTCGCGTCACTGCGCCGTGTCCAGCGGATCGACGTCGAGGTCGCCGGGGCTTCGGTCAGTGTGGATCGCGGCGACGCCGCAAGAGTGACCGGGTATGCGCTAGGGCCGGGGGAGCGCCGCTTCGGCGGCGGCCTCGGACACGGGATCACCAGCGTCGGACGCGAACGCATGGGGCCGTCGGATTTCCGCTCCGAGTTGAGGCTTTCGGCCGGCTGGCCACGCAGCCGGAACCGCCTCACCGACGAAGAAGAACCGCAGAAAGCTTCCCCTCATGGCGCGGTCATCCTACTGGCGGATCGAGAAGGCGAGGACGAGCTTTCAGTCGATTGGTCTGTGCTTTTGCCCGTCGCCGAAGCGTTGTCCCAAGTGCCTACACAATCCGCTGGACGTGTGAAGCTCTTGCTGCACGGCTGCTTCTTCGTAGACAGCGGGCGCAAGGAGATTGCAGGCCTCACCGATGATCCCGACGAGATTTCGGAGCAGTCGCGCGTTCGAGCAGGTTGGAACCGCGCGCTCCGCAACGAGGTCGTGCTGCAACTGGTCCCGGCCGTGCTGCACGACGCCCTGTCCGAGCGCATCCTTTCTTCCGAGGCCCTCGCGACGATCGTCGCCGCGCTTGCCGACAGTGAATTCGGTCGCCGGCACCGAACCGCCATGGCAGGTGAAGGCGCTTTGGCACGGGTGGTCGAAGATGGACGGGGCGGTGCCGTCGCCATCTGGCGATACGTGCCCGCCCCGGCTGCATTGCGTCCGCTCCCACCCCCGGACGAGCGCGGTCGGGTCGCGTTAGCAGGTATAGTGCCCGGCCTCGGGGACTGGGCAGCCGCACGAGGTATCAAGCTCATCTGTGGCCCGGAGTCAGTGCTGTCGGCTGAACCGCCCCGATGGCTGCCGGACGAGCTCGAAGACCTGATCGGCCGCGTCGAGTCGTCTATCTTCGTGTCCCAAGCGCGCACTGAGGGGCTCGCTCAATTCCTGACGGTCGCCGCCGCCGACGAGGACCTGCGCGTGGCAGCAGCCTCATCGGTGCTCGAGCGTCTACGGCAGGCCCTTTCCTCCGACCGCACGCTCGCGCCCCATGAGAGCATCTCACGCGTCCTTGCGGCGATCGACTGTCCCGGGATCGTGGCGCTGCCGCCCTCCGCATCCGATCGGTCTGTCCTGCGCGCGCTTGCGGGTGCGCATGGCGCGCGGGTCTGCCTGCCTCAGGCGTGGCTGGGGGGCACCGCGTCCGCACAACCTTTGAACGTGCAGGAGGGCCTGCCGCTGATCGAGGCCCTGCAGCCGATGTTGCGCAACGAGAAGCAGGCCGAGGCAGCCGGTGCGGCCGCAGCAACGCTGGTCCGCAGCCTCGGCGATCTTCGCTCCGCGCTCGATCACCCCCAGTGGCGCCAACTCCTCGTGCTCCGTGCTCTGGACGGACAGGGAACTCGCCCCGTGAGCCTTGGCGATCTGGATGAGGCGGGCAGAAGTCGGCGGATCTTCCGTGATAGCCCCCCTGCCCGCAAGCGGCTTCGACTCGTGCGGGACGCGCTGCCCGACTGCATCGCATTTGTCGTGCCGAACGCGGTTGCCACGGTTCTCGAGGATGCTTCCGGCAGTCTTGCTCTCTCCGAGCTGACGAAGGGTGCCGCAGCGGAAATCGTCGACGCAGGCGGGGCTTTTGGGGCTCCAGAGGCGCGAGCCGCGCTTCTGAAGGACATCTTCACGGAGAGTCCTGCCGCCCGGGACGCCCTACGCATGCTCGCAGCCGGCGACCGGCAGGTGGCGGGGAATCATGCGCATCTCGTGGCGCTCGCGCAGACGGCACCGGCCCTTGACTCGCTTCTCCGGCGGCTCATCGCGGGCTCATCAGGCGAGCTGCTGGTCCCCGCAACGATCACCGACAGACTCGACCCGCAGGCAGTGAGACATCTCGGGATCGAAACACTCGACAAGGCCGGGCTGGGGTCGCTTCTAACCCGTCACGCAGAAGAGCTTGCGCAGATGGGGCTCGACGAGGAGGCAGCGGCCGCGATCCTTGCCTCCCAAATTCCCGATGCCGACCTAAAGCAGCTGGCGGTCTTTCGTGACCGAAACGGGGGCTGGCACAAGGCGGATGCCATTTGGCGCGACAACCCACAGTGGCCCGTTCCACACATTTTGCAGGACATCGTGCCCCTTCTCGCGCCCCTTCGACAGTCAACGGCCCGGGAGCAAGCCGAGACCCTACTCTCGGCTTGGACGCCAGATACGCAGGTCGCGGTGTGCCTCAGTCAACCTGACCCGTCGAGCTTCGCTCTTGAGATCATGCGGGCGCTTGAAAAAGCGACCCGCCCCGACATCAGCGCCGTTCGCGGCACGCCGTGGCTGCGCGATAGCAGCGGCCGACCATGGTCGCCGGACGCCGTTCTCGATCTTCATGAGGAGGTCATGACGGCCGCAGCTGACGTGCTCGGACAAAGCAACGAATCGTTCGTTTTGCCGATCACCGATATTGCGGCCGATCTGCGGGACGCGCAGGTAGTAGATATACTGCGAAACGGGGAAATTCTTGGAGATGCCGCGCGAATGACTGCAGGGCTCCTTGAGCGCATTGCCGAGGTTCGCCCTATTGCCGTCTTCGAGCCGGTAAGTGCGTTGCCATCACAGGGTCTTGCGCGCCTCGCAAGAACTGGCGTCGATCTTCAATTGCCGGGTTGGCCGCTCTTGGCCGCCATGTTGCGGCACAGTGACGATCCGACCCGCGCAGCGCACGTATTCGGCGCCGTTCCACCGGACCGACCGGAGTTAGCCGCCCGCGCACTGACCGTCTTGGCGGAGCTCGCCCAAGGCAGCGGGGCAGAGCTCCGAGCGGTCTACGAATGGGGCTTTCGAGCGGTGGCCAAGTGGCCGGTGGACGCCCGCACTACAGCTCTTGGGCAGGCGCTCGTCCCGACACGGGAGGGTTCTTGGCGCCCGGGCCGAGATGTAGCAGGGCGTGGCGGGGGCGTGGCGCCTTCGAGTTTGCTCGACGACGTGCTTCTTGAAGCGCTACCAGCGCCAATGGTGGGGGAGAACGCAGACGCGAACCGGCGCGATCCGTCGGTTTCTGGCCGCCCGGAGCAGGCGAACCCGGAAGCCTTTCGAGGAGAGGTCCTCCAAGGGCTTAAGGAAGTAGTGGAATATGCCAAGCCGCACGTGCCGCAAGACCTTCTGATTCTACTGATCGGTCTCCTTGGTCGGTCAGAAGCCTTCAAGTCTCTAGCCCTAACGGTTCTCGAAGCCCGGCAAGCCGATCTCAGTCGCGTCTGGCAACGCTTGGACGACGAGGTTGCCGTCGCCTTCCGGGCTTCAGAGCAGCATCTGTCGCTGGACGCGCGACGCGAGGACAACTTCCTGATTCTCCTTCCGGTGGTCGAGCCGCCAAAGACGATCAAGGTGGAGACGTTGTCTGGTGAGCTGCGACCCTTACCAGTTGTCGAGCTCAAGCCTCTCGGAGTGCTAGGGAACCTGCACAGCGGAGGCTTCACCTATTTCGTTCGGCAGCAAGCTATCCGACGAAAGTCTGTGAGGATTGGAACGCCACGCGCAGAGGCCGTGACGTCCAGGGCTGTTAAAGAACTCTGCACCGCCGTCGCCGAAATCATGATCGGTCATCGGAGCGAGCAGCTAAAGGCATTCGAGGTGCTGGAGTCCCTTGCAGAGGACTGTGACAGGGTCGATCAGACCAGACTGGCGAGTGTAATTGCCGAACTTGAGGATCAGCTGCCGCATATCCTCGGTGAACTGAAGCCACTCAAGGGAACACGGCTGCGCCAGGCCCGGGACGCCTATAGGGACACGATTGACGCCGCTCCCGCTGTAGACGCCCGGGAGCAGGCGCGACCACAGGCAAAGGCCGAGCTATGGCGTGTGACTGACGCCGCGCGCGATGAGCTTCTCGGAATGGTTCGCGAGCGGATCAAGGATTACGGGTATGACGAAGGGCGCGTCCTGTTCGAACTCTTTCAGAACGCTGACGATGCTGCCGTACAGCACCCGCCAGCCGAAGAGGCCCGATTTCGCGTTGAGCCCCACGCAGACCATATTCGAACGCTGCATTGGGGGCGGCTTCTGACCCACCAGGGACCTTCGAAGGAAGTCGGGGAGCGGGAAGGATATGCCCATGACCTATCTAACATGTTGCTGCTCAATTTCTCCGAAAAGTCGGAGGACGTCACTGGTCGCTTCGGCCTCGGCTTTAAGAGCGTGCACCTCGTCGCAAGTGAAGTTCGCATCGCCAGCCGATGGGTCGCGTGCCGCGTGCATGGCGGCATGTTGCCGTCCGAATGGCCGGAAGGCCCCAAGATTTCGGAAAAAGAGAAACGCGCCGGACGTCCGGCAACAGTGATTGATCTGGACTTTGACCCGGAGCGATGCGGCGAGATATCGGCGCAGACAGTCCTCGACGCTTTTCGGACGGCTGCGCCCTGGCTGCCTGTCATGAGTCGAAAGATACGTCGTCTCGAAATTGACGGCGAAGGAACGTGGATAGCCGAGCGGGTGTCGGCCGGCACTTCCGGTATCGACATTGTCAGAATCTCTGGCTCCGACACCCGTCGCGCGATCGCGATTGAACTGGGCGAGGAGACGACGCTCTTTCTGCCTGTCGACCGTGAGGGTCCAGTATCGGTCGAGCCGGAGACGCCTCGTCTTTGGCTTATGGCCCCTCTCGAAGAACGACTGAAGACGGGATGGTTGATGAACCGAATGGGGTTTCGGGTTGACCCCGGCCGTGGACGGCTCGCCGGCACGGAAGACGAGAAGGTCGCAGTCTTCGAAAACCTCGGCACGTGGTTGGGCGAGAGGCTGCTCGCTCTATTCGATCTTGTGCGAGACGATTGGACTAGCTTCGCAGCGGCGATCTTTCGTGGCCCGTCTGAACGAGCGCTCCGCGCCGACACGTTCCTTGCGAGGCTGTTCGACGTATTCACTGCCGATTTAGCCGACGATCTGGCAAAACACATGCACGGGCCCGAGCGCGGGCTCGGGCGCCTGACTGCCCAACGCGCCGCTTTGCCGACTCGTCTTCCCACACCGTTCGAACAGTTTCTTACGGCCGGGGACGCCCAATACGTACTAACCGGAACCCTCTCCAAGGAAGATGTTTTGTCGGAGTTGCGTAATTGGTCGGCCTTTGGGGAGATTCGTAGAAACAGCGTGGCGCCGACTGTAGCCGATATAGTGACGAGCCTCGGTTTCAATCGCCCCCGGTCCTTCGGCATCTGCGAGCTCGTTCGCTACGAGATCGGTTCCGACCGGCGCGTCGGTCCCGAGATCGCAGCCCGGTTGGGCAAGGTTCTCACCCCTTCTCGGGTCGACGCTCTAGAGAGCGAAGAGAGACATGACTTGCTCGCTCTCTTCAGAAATATGACCTTCAGCATGGCTGACGGCAGCTGGCGGTCAGTCGCGCTGCATTCGCGCGAGAGCCGGCATCTCGATGACGAAGAACGGAAGATCCTGGAATTCGCGCCGGAGTCCGAGATGGCCGCGCCCGGTTACACCGGCGCGGCCGACGATCTCTATGATTTTGCGAGCCAGCAGAGTGGCTACCAGCGTACGGCGCGAGCATTCGCTTCCTGGGCTGTGTCGATGGATGACCGGACCCGTAGATCCGCATTGCTTCGCTACGTCATCGAGGGCCGCCAAGGGCTCGAACTCGCGACTGCTCTGGGAGACCAAAGACCCGGTTGGCTGCCGGCCACCTCACAGGAGCTTAAGCAGAGCGACCTCGTCGTCGGATGGTCAAAGGGCGACCTGGCAAGGCTGCTCAGCCTCCTCTATCCCGAAGAAAATCGCCTTCGCTGGGATCAGCCCCGCGAGGATCCGCCGCCGCTGCTCACCGATCCAAAAGAATTTCTCGAGCAGGCACACGCTTGGTGGCGGGACGTGTACGAAGACGAGCGTCGCGACTACGATGCCAAGGTCCTCCCGGCCGGCTTCAGCCCGGGCGCGCTCCGCAATCGTGGTGCGGCAGAGGACCGCGAGGGCTGGTTCACCTTCTTTGCCCTCGGCGCATTCCGTACGATCGGTTTCGGACATGAAACCGCGCATGCCACTTTCGTCAACCACGCCCGCGCGCAGGGCTGGTGGCGCGAGATGAGCGAGGCCGGCCCGTCCGAAGATGCCGCGCCCTGGGTCGCGCGCCTGAGGGAACTGGCCGACCCACTTGCCGTCAGGATCGAATATTTCCCGTGGCGCCGTATGCTTTCAGACCTCTATGTCATAGCCCGATGGCTGGATGATTATGTGGACGTATTTCTCCATTTGCCGGACGTAGCGCGGCAATCTAAGCTCAAGCTTTCCTATGCTTGGCAAGTCAGCGCGTCTCCGCTCTGGCAGCACTATGGCTACGAAGGAGCGCCTCTCACCCAGAGTCTCGGTGTCGGTGCAAACTGGATGATCCGGGAAGCGATACGACACGGTCTCTGGACCGGCGATGACGCGGTGGCCATGCACCCCTATGCTTGGGCGACGACTGCGCGGCTGCGGAGGCTCTTCGAGATGCGGCTCGGAGAGCCTTTGGGAGAGCGCGCCGACATGGATCTCGCGCCCTTCGTTCACGAATCCATTCGCGCCTATCTTGGCGATCGGGCCGACTTTCTCGGTGACCTCGACCTTCCCCTCCAGATTTTGGCAGTGCGCGAGACGATTGGCGGTGAGCCGTCCCCGTCAGGCACGGTCCGTGAGCACGTCAGAGATGTGGAGGACAAAGAAGACGAAGAGGTGATCTGAGAATGGAGCCCTTCTCGCCAGATCAATCGGTTCGCCATCAGCGCCATGGCAATGGTCGTGTGGTGGCGGAGCTCGGCGAAACGGTCGTTGTTCGCTTCGGAGCAGGTATTCACCAGGTCGAGGCTGTCGAGCTAACGCTGGTTCGGGCCCTCTCCGACGCTCTGGCGGCACGGGAACTGGATGATCCCCTGCAGGTACTGACCCGTGCTCAGGCGCTGGCGATCCAGTCGGCGAACGATCAGTGGGGCGTGTTCTCGCGCTCGCGCGTGACGCTGCTGCCGCACCAGCTATGGGTCTGCAGAGAGGTCACCCGAACATGGCCGGCTCGCTGGCTCGTGGCGGACGATGTCGGCCTCGGCAAGACCATCGAGGCGGGCCTGATCCTTGAGCCGTTGATGGCGTCGGGGCGCGTGCGCCGGGTGCTCGTGCTCACACCGGCCCGGCTTGTGCCGCAATGGCGCAATCGGCTGAAAACCATGTTCGACATCCGGCTGCAGGAGTACGCGGGCGAGCGAGACCGTGGGCCTCTGACGTTTTGGGAGACGGCGGACCAAGTAGTCGCCTCATTCCATACGCTCCGACAGGAAAAGTCGCGCAAGCGCCTGCTCGCCGCTGAACCTTGGGACATGGTGATGGTTGACGAAGCCCATCACTTTCAATCGCGAGAAACAGACACCACGCTGACCTACGATCTCCTCCGCCAACTAGAGGATGCCGGTCGCATCGGATCGCTGATCCTCTTCACCGGCACGCCGCATCGTGGCAAGGACTACGGCTTTCTGGCCTTGATGCAGTTGGTGCGGCCCGACCTGTTCGACCCCGAACGCGACGTGCAGGAACAGCTACCCCTGCTCGGACAGGCAATGATCCGGAACAACAAGGCACTGGTGACCGATCTCAACGGACGCAAGCTGTTCAAGCCTGTCGAGACCGAGACGGTGGACTATGCCTACTCGCCCGCCGAGGCCGCATTCTACCGAACCATGTCCTCATTCATCCTCGATGGTCGGGCCTATGCCTTGAGCCTCACGGGCCGCCAGCAATCGGCGCGCATGCTTCTGCTGATCACGCTTCAGAAACTCGCAGCGAGCTCAATCGCCGCGATACGCCGTGCGCTTGAACGTCGGCGGGAAATGCTTGCTCGGAAGGCACCGCTGCCCTCGGCTGACTTGTCTGTCGAGAATGGAACGACCGATGATGAAAGGGCTGAAGCGGAGGAGCAACGCGCCTCGGAAGTCACCGTGACGCTGATGCAGGATGAGATCGAGCGGCTCGACGAGATCCTCGCGCTGGCCGCTGAGATCGAGGAGGAGTCCAAGATTAGGCGGTTGCTTGACCTCATCGAAGAGCGTCTCGAACCGGACGAACCGCTTCTGCTTTTCACCGAGTACAAGGCAACACAGGCGCTCGTGTTCGAAACGTTGGAGCGGCGCTTTGGAAAAGGGTGCGTCGGCTTCATCAACGGGGATGAACGCTTGGACATCGTTTCGAACGGTTCCCCCCGCGCGCTCACCGTCGCGCGAGAGGCCGCCGCCGCCGACTTCAATTCTGGACGTGCGCGTTTCTTGATCTCCACAGAGGCCGGGGGCGAGGGCATTGATCTACAAGAGCGATGTGCGGCGCTCGTGCATGTCGACCTGCCTTGGAACCCGATGCGTCTGCATCAGCGCGTAGGGCGTCTTCACCGGTATGGGCAGAAGCGGGCTGTGCGCGTGTTTTTGCTGCGAAACCCGGAGACGGTGGAGGCGCGGATTTGGGCATTGCTCGAGGAGAAGCTTGCACGAATCCAGGCCGCGCTGTCCGCTTCGATGGACGAGGCTGAGGATATCTCGCAGCTGGTGATCGGCATGGCCGGGGACGGGTTCTTCGACGAGCTGTTCGCCGCAGCCATCGCTGGACCCATGAAGGGCCTGAAGGACTGGTTCGATGCCGAAACCCGCACCTTCGGGGGGCAGGGTGCAGTCGATACTGTCCGCAGCCTTGTCGGCAATGTATCGCGCTACGACTTTCAGGCGGCAAGCGCGGAGCTGCCAAGGGTGGACCTGCCGGCCTTGGAGCCCTTCTTTCGGAATGCGATGCGGTTCGAAGGCAGGCGTGTCACACGCTCCGATTCAGGCTTGGCGGTCGCGACGCCGGAGGGGTGGCGATCTGAGGTGGGCATGAGGTCCCGCTACGACGGCCTTGTCTTCGACCGGTCGCTTCCGATGGAGCGTGGCATGATCAACTTGCTCGGCGTCGGACATCCCCTCGCGGACAGGGCCCTTGCAGAATTCGGCCGCGCGGAAGCTCTGCTGGGAAGAGCCGACGAACTGGAGAAGCCCTTCATCGTCGCGCTGGTCGAGGATGAGGTCACCGGCACTGACGCCACTGTTCACCGAGTGGTCCTTGGCTTTGAAACGACCGTGGACGGTCGAGCCGCTGTGCTCAGGGACTGGGAAGCGCTGCTGAGGCTCAACGCGATTCAGACCCTGCCAGAGAACCGGATGCCGCCTTCCGATCATGAAATTGCAGAGGTGCAGAAGCTGATCGAACAGCTGCCCGAGACTGTCCCCACGCTTGTCCTGCCGTTCAGACGTCCAAAGCTGACGCCAGTGTTGGCGCTTCTCCCCGGAACTCCTCAAGTCTCCATCAACAGAGCTTCGCAGCCGAAAATGGAGCCGGATGCACCTCGAGTTGGTAACTGACCGGGGCATGGCCGCCTTCGAATCATAGGAGCCAGCGGACGGAGAACACTGGACCTTCGATCTTGGCCCGACCCGCACCTGGCGCACGGCTGACGATTGGACGTTCTGCTCGTTAACCGACCTTTTACCTAGCCCTCATCCCGGCCTTGCAGAACTGTCGGCGCGGTGCCATTATACAAAGTAATGTAGTCCTCGCGGGCCTGTCGGTGCCCGATCCCTTGGAAAACAAGGCGAAAGGACGAGTTCGGCGGAGTGTCCCTCTCCCTCCGCCATCCCCGCCGATTGCCCTCTATGGCCCGACATTCCCGCCGATCACCGCATGACACCAAGCGGCGCTGAAAACCGCCGATGTTACGCTACAGCCCGATGTGTCTTGAAGATCAGCAAAGG
>NZ_AWXZ01000014.1 GCF_000496075.1 Lutibaculum baratangense AMV1 | reverse complement strand
CCATCCCGAGCATGCCTTCGCCTGCACCCACCTCGCCGCTCTCATCAAGCACGGCGAGCTCACCGCCTTCGGCCGCACGGCGGAAACGCTCACCGCGGAAGCGCTGAGCGGGCTTTACGACACGCAGCTCGCCGTCAGGATCATCGACGGGTGGGCGAGCTGCGTGCCCCGGCTGAGCACGCCGTTTTCAAGCTCGAGTTCGACCAACTACTAAAGTGGCGCGCTCGGCTTCCCCGTCGAAAAGCTGCGACTGCTTTCGCAACGAGGCTCGCTCGAATGTACGACCGGTTTGGGCGCGGAGCTGTCAGTGGAGAAGGGTTATAAGTCGGATCACGATCGGACTCGCGGCAAGTTTCGATATATCTCAGATCGTAGCGCATGAAGCTGACGAGCCAGATGCCGTCGTCGACTTCCTTGATTCCGAGCCTCTGGCCGGCGAGCACGGTCGAGACGTTGATTTTCTTCTTCATCATGCAGATGCGGCCGCAGGCGGTGACCATGATGTCCTTGTCGTGCAAGGGATAGGTCAGCTCCGGCAGGCCCTGGCAGGGGCGTGACGAGGGCGAATGGATCTCGGCCGGCGTCTTCATGGCGAGCGCTTCGTGCGGCCGCTCCTCGTTGAATTCGCTCAGGAACGCATCGGATCGAGCCTGTTGCTGCAGGATGTTGACGCCCGGTGGGCGGGTCGCCTCCTTCTTCAGCGTCAGATGCATGCGCTCGTGCCGGCCGTTCTGTTGCGGATGGCCCGGCTCGATGCGCTCGATGGTGATGCCCAGCCTCAGCCACCAGACGGAAAGCCGCGAGAGGTTGTAGAGCCCGTTCGGGCTGGCGAAGGGAACCCCGTTGTCGCTCCTGATCCCGTGAGGCAAGCCACGGTCCCTGAACAGCCGCGCGAAGGCTTCGATGACCGGCGCCTCGCGGACCGATTCGAGCGCTTCGGCGAGGAGCAGGTAGCGCGAAGCCTGGTCGGTGACCGTCAGGGGGTAACAGTAGCGGCCATTGCCGAGCTTGAACTCGCCCTTGAAGTCGGCGCACCAGAGATCGTTGGGACGGACGGCTTGGGTGAGCGGGGTGCCCCCAGCCTTCGCCCGGTTCCTCCTGCGGGCCTGGCTCACGAGGCCATGGCGGTCGAGCTCCGCGTTCTCCGGTTGGATGAGCGGCCGATTTTTCGTAGACATCCGGTACCGCAGACTGAGCACGAGACGGGTGGTTGCCGGTCGGCACCCGTGCGGTCAGGCGACCGCCTCCTGTCCGACCTGAAGGCACCGCCGAGATGTCGATCATCCAGTATCTGACCACCATCCGCTTCGAGTTCGGCGCGACCGCCGCCATCGCCGACGATGTGCGCGAACTGAAGCTTCGCCGCCCTCTCGTCGTGACCGACGCCGGCGTCGCGGCGGCGGGCATTGCTGCGCAGGTGGCGGCGGCAACGGGCCTGCGGGATCTTCCCACGTTCACCGGAACGCCGGCGAACCCGACCGAGGAAGCGGTCGAGCTGGCGCTCGCGACGTATCGCGAAGAACGATGCGACGGCCTGGTGGCGATCGGCGGCGGCTCGCCGATCGATCTGGCGAAGGCGGTGGCGCTCCTTGCGGCGCATCCCGCGCCGCTGTCGCAATATGCCGCCAATGCTGGCGGCGTCGGCCGGATCGGGCCCGACATGCCCCCGCTGATCGCCGTGCCGACCACCGCGGGAACGGGCAGCGAGGTCGGCCGGGCCGCGCTCATCACGCTTCGCGAAGGGCGGAAGCTCGGCTTCATCTCGCCTTATCTCATTCCGAAGCGCGCCATCTGCGACCCCGAACTGACGCTGGGCCTGCCGCGCGGCCTGACCGCCGCGACCGGCATGGACGCGGTGACGCACTGCCTCGAGACCTATCTCAGCCCGCGCATCAATCCGCCGGCAGAGGCGATCGCGCTCGACGGACTGCGGCGGGCGATCGGTCATATCGAGAGGGCCTGCAGCGACGGCAGCAACCGCGAGGCCCGCCACGAGATGATGATGGCTGCCCTCGAGGGAGGACTGACCTTCCAGAAGGGGTTGGGAGCGGTCCATGCCCTTTCGCATCCCCTCGGCGGTCTGAAGGAGCCCTCGCTTCATCACGGGACGCTGAACGCGGTGCTGCTGCCGCCCGTCCTGCGCATGAACGAGCCTGCGGCGAAGACGAAGTACGCCGCCATCCGCCGGACGCTCGACCTCGCACCGGACGCCGACCTCGCCGACTTCGTGACGCAGCTGAACGCCCGCCTGGGCCTGCCCGCGGACCTTCGCAGCATGGGCGTCGACGAGGCGATCCTCGCCACGATCCCGGACGCCGCGATGCAGGACCATTCCCATGCGACCAACGCCCGGCCTCTCGGCCGGGAGCAATACGAGATCATCCTGAAGGAGGCGTTGGGCGCCCCATCGCACGCATGAGGTGCGAGAGGCCGCTCGGCCGGGCAGAGATCGCCGTGCACCACGTGCTCGCGGCCGCTCCCGACGACGCTTCTGGACACGATGACCAGTGTTTGCCGAAGCCTGGCCCGGCCCGGTGGCGCGGGATAGCGGCGAGCAGAATATCGGTTTGATGGAGTTCGAGCGACTGATCGACGAAGCCGGCGTCGACATGATCCAGCCGAACGCGGCGCCGACCGGCGGCATCACCGACTGACTCCGCATCCATGCGCTGGCCACGGCGCGCGGGGTGGCTATCTCGCCGTGGAACCTGCAGATGATCCATCTGCACATGGCGGCGGCCGGCTTGCGGGGAGCGGCAGGGCGATCCGGTCGTCCCGCTGAACCGCAGCACTGAGGATCAGAGCCTGTGTGTCGGAAAGCCGTGTCATCGTCGTCTCCATGTCGGGGACCCGCACGGTGCTGGCCCTTCTACGGGGATGAGCCCGCGAGCGCGCGGGCTGGACCCCGGGAGGCCTCCCTCACTCGGCGTACTCGCCCTCCCGGAAGGCGCTGCCGGTGATCCCCTTCAAGAAGCTTGCGTATTGCTCGAACGTGCCGACATGGGCCCAGCCGACCTCCTCCGGGCTCGTGGCGATGGTCGTCGCTGAGCGCCTGGAGCCTTGCGAGCATCGCGTCGATCTCGGCCTTCTTCGCGAGGAAGGAGGCGAGTGCCCCGGCGTCGTCCGTGGCGCGGCGGGTCATGTCCGGCTTCCCTTGCGATCGTCCGTGACAGCACCGTTCGCTCTGCCCGCGGCGCTTATCAACCCGGTATGCGCCTGCCGCAGGAGAATAATCCGGCCCGGAGGGATGTGGCATGAGCGGACGCTCCATCCACCCGTAGCTTCCCAGGGACTCCCGTAAGCACCAGGTGGATGGGCTTCGGCCTATGGGCGATGGGCGGAGACCGAGAAGAACCTCAAGGAGATGCCCACCCCCCTGAAGACGCCGGCCGGCTACGTCCCGCCGCCGCCCGGCTCGCCATCGCCAACAAGAACCCCGAGCCGATGCCGAAGTTCATGGCCGAGCTAGAACTGTCGTCCGCCTCCCGCAGCCGCGTCACCGCCATCCCCTCGCTCCGGCCCAAGCCGGGGAAACGATCACCGGATTCGAAAGAGAGCTCGTCGATTGTGGTAACGCGGTGAGTCCGTGACCTAGATCTGGTCGAACAGGAGCTTGAGCCGCGCCTTTCCGGCGTGGTGGATGTGATAGCGCGCCGCGGCCTCCGCGCGGTCGGCATCGCGATCGGCGATCGCATCGAGAATGGCCTTATGCTCCTCGTACACTGCCGCCGGTCGGCCCTCCATCTGGAAGGTCGTGCCGGGCACGAGGCCGAGGAAGTCGGCAAGCCGCGTCAGTGCCTGCTCCGAATAGCGGTTGTGGCCGGCGCTGCTGATCGCCAGGTGGAAGCGCTTGTTGAGGATGGCGAGCTGTGGCGGGTCGTCGAAGAGAACCCGGCTGCCGTCGAGGAGCTCGCGCAGGGACTCGATCTCCGGTTCCGAAGCGTGCTGGGCGGCGAAGCGCGCGGAGGCTGCCTCCAGGAACTCGCGGAGCGCGTAGAGCTCGATGACCTGCTGGCGGTCGAGCTTCGCGACGGTGAAGCCGCGACCCGGGCCCATGACGAGCTGGCCTTCCGAGATCAGCCGGTTGATGGCCTCGCGCACGGGCGTGCGGCTGACGCCGACGACCTCCGCGAGTTCCGCCTCGCGAAGCCTGGTGCCGGGCCGCAGGCTGCCCTCCCGGATCCTGGTCTTGATCCAGTTGTAGACGAGGTCGGCGCGGGGGATCCCTGAATTGTCCATCGGAGGACCCTGATTCGAAGCCGCGGATCGGTGGGAGATCCCGCAATATCCGAGACCGGCGAGGCCGTCGACCAAAAGAGAGGTCGACGGCCATCTTGCGCTTACGCCTGCAGGAGCGGCCGCAAGCTGGAGAGATCCTTCAGCGTCTCGATATTCAGGAGCGAGTCGATGAGCCGGTCGCTCGTCTCCTGGCCGACATGTGGCTCCATCAGGTCGCGCGCCTTGGCGACGACCTCGTCGCGCGTCATCCTGTTGGCCGGCGTACCTTTCACGGCGATCGTGTGATGGCGAAGCTCGCGGCCGCTCTTCGTCCTGACGCTCATGATGGCCTGCCGCGCCGGCCGCGCCTCGGTCAGCTCCGGACTGTAGACGAGGTCGATGCGGCGGCGGATCTCCTGCACCGCGGGGTCGTTCATCCGGTCGTAATCGTGCGCGGCCTCGAAGGTCAGCCCGCGGTCGACGAGGGCGAGGGAGACGAGCTGCTGAACGTTGACGTTCGGCATCGGCCGGTTGTCGACGAGGTGGGCTCGATCGTCCGGCATCTCGAGCGTGATCGCCTCGACATCGTCGGCGCTGAGGCCCTCGGTTTCCATCAGGATCGTCACCGCGTCGAGCACGGCCTGGCAGGGCGAGCCGACGCACCACTTCTTGATGCTCGCCTCCAGGATCTCCCAGCGCGAGCCGAGCCCGTCGATCAGCGCGTCGGGCTGGGGGTCGTCTGCGAAAGCGGAGAAGAAGTTGAGGTAGCCCGACAGCGCATCGTCGACGCCGGTGCATCCGTGGGCGACCATCGTCGCCGCCGACAGGGCGTTCCGCGCCGTCATGCCGCCGAAGTCGAACGCCTTCTCGATGTGCTGGTCATCGCGGATCCAGCACTGGACGCCCGACGCCTGTTGCACCGTGTAGGAGAGCTGGTGCTGCACCTGCAGCTGCGTCTCCTGCATGAGAGCGGCGGCGGCGGCCGACGCCCCGAAGAGCGTGCCGACGCTGTGCGTGCTGTGACCGCCGGAATAGACCTTGCGCGGACCCATCGAGTAGTTGAAGCGGACGCCGACGTCGTAGCCGAGGATGACCGCCTTGAGGAGATCGGCGCCGCTGCGGCCCTTCAGCTCGGCCGCCGCCAGGGCGCCAGGGACGACGCCGCAGCCCGGATGGAAGCGGGCGCCGAGGTGGGAGTCGTCGGTTTCGTCGGCATGGCCGTGCATGCCGTTCGCGAGGGCGGCGTTGACCGGATTGTTGAGGGTCTTGGAGCCGATCACCGTGCACTGCGGCGCCCCGCCGAGGGAGTCGACGTAGGAGATGGCGATGCGGCCGGGCTTCAGCCTCGCCCCCGAGACCATGGCGGCCACCGTGTCGAGCAGGTGGTGCTTGCCCTTCTCCACGACCTCGGCCGGCGGCTCGGCCCGCAGCGCCTCGAAGATGTAGGCGCTCAGCCTCTCCATCACCGGCGATACCGGCTCGACATTCACGTTCATTCTGGGGTCTCCATGGGGTTCTGGTTGTGTGGAGGAGGCGCTCACGGTGCCGGATGCCTCCCGCCGGCGGCGGCCCGCCGCTTCTTCACCTGGTTCCAGATGAGCGGGCCGAACAGCATCGCGAGAAGCAGTGCCCAAAGGAACAGGGCGAGCGGCCGTGTGAAGAAGATTTCGGGCGAGCCGAAGCCCATTCGCAGGCCCCGGTTGAGATGCGCCTCGAAGACTGAGCCGAGGATCACGCCGAGCAGCAGCGCCACGACGGAGTAGCCTTGCTTCTTCGCGACGTAGCCGATGACCGCGAAGAGCAGCATGATCCCCATGTCGAACACGTACTGGTTCGTCGCGAAGGAGCCGATCAGACAGAACACGGCGACGACCGGGATCAGCACCTTCACCGGAATGAGGGCGAGCCGGTAGGCGAACCAGGCGATCACCGAGCCGATCACGAACATCAGCGTCGCCGCGAGGAACTGCGACCACAGGACGGCATAGGCGATGTCGCCGTGGCGGGCGAAGAGACGCGGGCCGACCTCCAGGTTGTGGTAGGCCATGATGACCAGCATCACGGCGCCGGCGGAGCTGCCGGGGATTCCGAGCGTCAGGAGCGGCACGAGCGTGCCGCCGACGCAGGCATTGTTGGCGCAGTCGGTCGCGACGAGACCCCGCTTCGAGCCTTTGCCGAACTCCTTTCGCTCCTCCGGCGGCGCGAGCGAGATGGCCTGCTGGTAGGAGAGGAAGGACGCGATCGTGGTCCCCGCCCCCGGCACGACTCCGACGAGAATGCCCGTGATCGCGGAGCGCAGCACGACGAAGGGCAGCTTGATCGTCGTGACGAAGCCTTCCCAGAGGGAGGCCAGCGTGATCCTGATGCTGCGGTCGACCTTGGGGTTCTCGACGCCCGCCTCCATCGCGAGAAGAACCTCGGAGAAGGCGAGAAGCCCGATCAGGACCGGAATGACCGGAATGCCGTCATAGAGATAGACGATGTCGAACGTGCCGCGGAACGAGCCCCACATCGGGTCGGTTCCGGTGGTGGCGATCAACAGGCCGAGGAAGCCGAAGAGCAGCCCCTTCAGGAGGCCGCCGCCGGAGATCTGGGCGATCGCCGTGATGCCGAAGAGCACGATGATGCAGATCTCGACGGAGGAGAACTTCAGCGCCACCTGAGCGAGCATCGGCGTCGCCGACAGCGTGGCGACGCCCGCCAGCATGGCGCCGAACATCGAGGCGGTGACCGCCATCCCGAGCGCCTGCCCGCCCTGCCCGCGCAGCATCAGCGGATGCCCTTCGGTGGCGGTGATCGCGCCCGAGGCGTCCCCCGGCATGTTCAGAATGATGGAAGGGTAGGAATTGCCGACCTCGCCGCCGGCATAGAGGCTGATCGAGAAGATCAGTCCGATTTCCGGGGGCAGCGTCACCAGCACCGGGAGCAGAACCGCGAGCATGCCGCTGCCGCTGAGGCCGGGTATCGCACCGATGAACATCCCTGCCATCAGGCCGGCCGGGACGGCCCATGCCGCAGGAAGCAGGAGAAGCAGTCCCTGAATGGCGTGTTCCATGGAGCCCTATGCGCTTCCGTTATTGTCGTCCGTTCCTCCGGGGCGAGGTCGAGAAGACGAGGCTAGAGGATGCCCCGCAGCAGGCCGGCCGGCAGCGGGAGGCCGAACCATCCGACGAACATGAAATGGACGACGATGACGGTCGCGAGCGGCACCCCGACGACCACGAGCGGCGAACGCACCCGCAGGATCAGGAGCGTCGCGACCATGAAAAGCAGAAAACCGAGTGCGTATCCGAGCGTCTGGAAGAAGACGACGAGCAGGATGGCGAGCAGCAGCACCGCCACGCCGCTGAAGACGCGCCTCCGGTAGTCCGAATCCAGCCAGCGCGAGGAGCGGTCATGCTCGGCGCTCCCTCGGAGGTGGCGGCGGCCGCCGCCGCCCACAGATGCATCTCGAGCTACGAGCTCGCGCGTTCGCTGGCGGCCGAGCGGCGCGAGCATTTCGACCAGTTGAGCGTCCTCCTGCGCGAGGGACGGCTGAAGGACGGGTGCCGCATCGAGGCCGCCCAGTATGTCGAGGCGGTCGAAGCGCTGGAGCAGGCACGGAAGGCGGCCAGGTCCTTTCTCGGCGCCCATGACTGCCTGATCTGCCCGAGCGCCGCCGGGATAGCCCCCCGGGGCATCACGTCCACCGGACCCTCGGAATTCTGCATCCTGTGGACGGCGCTGCACGTGCCGTCCCTCACGATCCCGATCTCCGAGCGGCTCGAGGACATGCCGCTCGGCCTGCAGATCGTGACGCCGCGAGGCGCCGACCTGCAGCTGTTCGAGTGTGCGAAGTGGATGGAAGAGCGGGTCTAGCCGGCCGTCATGCCGTGCCGCGCCCTCCTTACGAACCGATCGTTTCCGCGGCGGCGGCTCACGCACACAGATCATGAGAAAGTCGGCATCGATGGAAGCGCCTGAGTCGGACACCGATCTCTCTGGCAATGTCGCCGTCGTGACGGGAGCGTCGCGCAGGATCGGCCGGGCCACCGCTCTCAGGCTCGCGCGGGCGGGGGCGGACGTCGTGCTGCACGGCCACCGGGCCCGAGACGAGGTCGAAGCCGTTGCGGCCGAAGTCGAAGCGATCGGTCGGCGCGCGCTCGTGGTGATGGCCGACATCACCGACGAAGCCGCGGTCGAAGGGATGTTCCGGCGGATCGAGGCCGAGGCGGGCGGCGTCGACATCCTCGTCAACAACGCCGCCATCCGCGGCGAGAAGCCGTTGCTGGAAATGTCGCTGGCGGAGTGGCGCCAGACCATGGCCGTGATCGTCGACGGCACCTTCCTGTGCAGCCGCGAGGCGCTGCGATCGATGGTCGCCCGGGGTGGCGGATCCATCGTGAACATCGGCGGTGTCACCGCCCATATCGGCGCCGCCCGCCGGGCGCATGTCGCCACCGCCAAGGCCGCGCTCGGAGGCCTCACCCGTACCCTCGCCGTGGAGTTCGCGCCGCATGGGGTGAGGGTCAACTGCATCGTCCCCGGCTCCATCGGGGGGCGGCGATCGGCCACCGCCGGCGCCGTGCCGCAGATGTCGAAGGGCAGCGAGGACATCCTGCTCGGTCGGGAGGGCACGGTCGAAGAGGTAGCCCACGTGATCGCGTCCTTCTGCCTCCCTGGAGCAGGCTATGTGACGGGCCAGACCGTGCACGTGAACGGCGGCGTGTACATGAACTGACCGCGAGGGCCGAGTGTGAAGTGTGCGTTCCGGGAAGCCTTCAGGGCGGTCTTCTATATGCCCGTCTACGCTGCCTTCGAGATCGGAGCCTTCTCGCAGGAGGAGCTCGATCTCGACTACGGGGCGGTGCCGCCGGGTGAGGACGTGGGGCAGTTGCTGCGCTCGGGGGCGGCGCATGTCGTTCTCGGCGGACCGATGCGGGTCATCGTAGACCACGACAAGGTTCACGGCAGCGACCTCGTCTGCTTCGCCGAGGTGGTCACCCGCGATCCCTTCTTCCTCGTGGGCAGAAACTTGAGCCTCGCCAGGTCCGTCGCACGGTACCAGAGCCTCGTCCTCTGGAGCACGAGCCCGCTTCTGCCTCCCCTCGGTTTCGAGCGCCAGATGGACGGCCTGCTTTCGGCGGGGCTGGTGACGAGGACGCTCGACTATGCGGAGGTTATAAATATGAGCTTTGCCGACGATGCGGTCGCACGTCCCGACTGATCCCCCGATCGGCATCCGGGCCTGCGCTGGCTGGGCCTGTGCGGCTTCTTCTTCTCCGCGACGCAGATCTGCCTGATGACGTTCGTCGTGGCTTTCGCGGTCGCCGACCTCTCCTACGACCTGATCCGGGGCGGCTGGCTGCTGGCGACGGTTCAGATAGCCGGCGTCACGGGCCGTCTCGCCTGGGGCTTTATCGCGGACCGATCGCGGTCCGCCGGCGCCCTGCTTTCCTCCATCGGCCTCGTCGAGAGCGTGCCGTCCGACGCGAACCCGCGCACGGGCCGCATCACCGCCCTCAGCGTCGTCGCCGCGCTGCGCGGCCTGGTGAGCCCCCTCAGGGTGGGCACCTGACGGCGGCGCGGCCGTCGCTCGTTCCCCTGCCGTCGCGCCGGATCCGTTCGACGCGCGCCGACGTTTCGCTGCGAAGGAGTTCAACGATGGCCATTCGCAGATCCGCGGTCCGCCTCGCGCTGGCGCTGCCGCTTGTCGGGCTCGTGTCCGCCGCTCACGCCCAGGCG
Organism: Lutibaculum baratangense AMV1; assembly: GCF_000496075.1. GTDB lineage: Bacteria > Pseudomonadota > Alphaproteobacteria > Rhizobiales > Tepidamorphaceae > Lutibaculum > Lutibaculum baratangense. Next base: position 91,590 of record NZ_AWXZ01000014.1, on the reverse strand, counting down.
ACTGCGCCCGAGACCTCCCCCGCCCAGCCCGCGCCCGAAACGACCATTCCCGAGCAGGTCTTTCCCTGCGATCCCGGCGGCTACGAGCCCCCGCCCGGCGTCGACGAGGAGCGCGCCGCCGAGCTTGCCGGCTGCGAGGACGAGGTGATCGAGCCGCCGCGCACCGGCGACGGGGACCTCACGATCGATCCTCCGGAGCAGGGCACCACGCCGGTGATACCGCCGGACGAGGTGCCGCGGCAGGGCTCCTGAGCCCCGATCCCGAGCCAGAGGCAAGCTCTGCGGCCTATTGCAGGTAGGTGCGCTCGATGAGCCGGTTCAGTCGCCGGCGGTCGCGGCGCCCGCCGAGCTGCCTCGAGAGGATGCTCGAGGGTCGGACGCGCCGGGCCACACCGCCGGGCACGATCTCGAAGCTGCGCTCGGCCCCGATCAGCTGCCGACGCCGCGGTTCACGAGGATCTTCGCCTTGCGTTGCCGCCCGTAGCTGGCGAGGAACAGCGGCAGGTAGACGAGCCATATCAGCAGCATGCCGATATTGGCGATGACGTCGAGGGCGCCCGAGTTGGAGTTGATCCACTGCAGCATGCCGATGGCGGTCGTCTCGGTGGTGGATGGCGGCCGCCGTGCGGCGGGTTCCCAGATGGAAGTCGTGGCCGCTTCAACTGTTCCACGCGCTTCCACGCCCCTCGGCAGGGGGAGGCGAACCTTCGCGCCTGCCACGTGTTCCTTCGTCTGGCACGACACGAAAGGACGAGAAGCATGCCGAGAACCGTCGTCATCACCGGGGCCTCCGCGGGCGTCGGCCGTGCGGTCGCGCGCGAGTTCGCCCACGAGGGCGCCAATGTCGGGCTCATCGCCCGGGACCCGGAGCGGCTGGAGGACGCAGCCGACGAGGTCCGCGCGCTCGGAGGCAACGCGATCGCCCTCCCCTGCGACGTCGCCGACGCCGCAGCCGTCGAGCGCGCGGCGGTCGAGACCGAGCGCGCCTTCGGCCCGATCGACGTCTGGGTCAACTCCGCGATGGTCACCGTGCTGGCGCCGGTCGAGGACACGACGGCCGAGGAGTTCCGCCGCGTGACGGAGGTGACTTATCTCGGCGTCGTCCACGGCACGCAGTCTGCGCTCAAGCGGATGCGCTACCAGAAGTGGGGGACGATCATCCAGGTCGGATCCGCCCTCGCCTATCGCTCGATCCCCCTCCAGGCGGCCTATTGCGCCGCGAAGCACGCCATCGTCGGCTTCACCGATTCGCTGCGGAGCGAGCTCATCCACCAGGGCGCGAACGTCGCGGTCACCATGGTGCACCTGCCCGCCGTCAACACGCCGCAGTTCGACTGGGCCCGCAACAAGATGCCGGGGCGTGCCCAGCCCGTTCCGCCCGTCTTCCAGCCGGAGGTCGCCGCGGAGGCCATTCACTTCGCCTCGCTCCACCCCAGGCGGGAGGTCTGGGTCGGCGGCTCCACCTACCAGGCCATCCTGGGGCAGCAGGTGATGGCCGGCTATCTCGACCGGATGCTGGCCGGCACCTGGGACGGGCAGCAGACGCAGGAGCGGGCCGAGGTCCGCGCCGACAATCTCTTCGAGCCGGTGAAGGGGCCCTACGCCGCCCACGGCCGCTTCGACGACCAGGCGAGCGATTTCTCGCCGGCCCTCTGGGCGACGGAACACCGCCGGACCACGGGCGCAGCGGTCGGTCTGGCGCTGGCGGCGGCCGGGGCGGGCCTCGCAGCGGTGATGATGCGGCGCCGCTGAACAGGTTCGCCCGGACGGGGTGACGCCTCGACCTGCGGGCTCTTCTTGCCGCAGATTTGAACTCTTCTTCGCGACCGCAGCAACGCGCGGTCGCGAGCCTTGCGCCCGAACCTCGTGACTTCCCTCCCGGCAGCGAAACCGGCCGAGCGGAGAGAAAAAACCTCTTCTTGGCCTAAAGTGGCGTTGCTGCGGTCGAAAAGTGGCACGTATACTAGCCGCCGCGCGACCAGCGCCGACCTCGATGAGCCGAAGAAGCCATCAGGTCGATCGAGAACATTTCGGGAGGAAGCACATGACCGACAACTCACCCGTATCCCGCCGCCGCTTCTTGACGGGCGGTGCGATCGCCGCGGGCGCAGGCGCCGCCACGCTGGCCATGCCGCACGTCGCGCGCGCCCAGGAAACGGTGACGCTGCGCATGCAGTCGTCCTGGCCGTCTTCGGATGCCTTCCATGAGATGGCACAACAGTTCGTCGAGCGCGTGCACGCGATGTCCGGCGGCCGCATCCGGATCGACCTCACCCCGGCCGGCGCGATCGTCGGCGCCTTCCAGGTTATGGATGCCTGCCACGACGGCATCATCGACGCGGCCCATTCCGTGCCCGTCTACTGGTACGGCAAGCACAAGGCGGCCTCGTTCTTCGGCACCGGCCCTGTGTGGGGCGGCAGCGCGGCGAACATGCTGGCGTGGATGCATGCCGGCGGCGGCGCGGAGTTCTACCGCGAGCTGACCCAGGACGTGCTGGGGCTGAACGTCGTCGCCTTCTTCGGCTTCCCGATGCCCGCGCAGCCTTTCGGCTGGTTCAAGCAGCCCGTCGAGAACGCGAGCCAGCTCAACGGCCTGAAATACCGTACCGTGGGCCTCGCCGCCGACCTGATGCAGGCCATGGGCATGAGCGTCACCCAGCTTCCGGGCGGCGAGATCGTGCCGGCGATGGAGCGCGGCGTCATCGACGCGTTCGAGTTCAACAACCCGACCTCGGACATGCGCTTCGGCGCCCAGGACGTGGCGAAGAACTACATGCTCTCCTCCTACCATCAGGCGAGCGAGTGCTTCGAGTTCATCTTCAACCGCGACGTCTACGAGAGCCTCGACGAGGATCTCCAGGCGATCATCCGCCACGCGGTGGAGGCCACGAGCACGGCGAACTCGGCCTGGGCCCTCAACCAGTACTCGAACGACCTCCAGGCCCTGCAGGACGAGCACGGCGTGAACGTCATCCGCACCCCGACCGAGATTCTCGAGGCTCAGCTCGAGGCCTGGGATCAGCTTATCTCCGACCTCGAGGGAGACGAGTTCAACAAGCGGGTGATGGACAGCCAGCGCGAGTGGGTGGAGCGGACGGTCTACTACCAGCTCATGAACGATCCCGACTACGCTCTGGCCTACGAGCACTATTTCCCGGGCAAGGTCGAGCTCTGATCGCAGGCTAGCTGCTGAGAACGCGGGGGGCGGTGTCGGCACCGCCCCCGTCATCGTGCGCACACGCCTCAGGGGATCGGGCATGCTCGGCTTCATCGCATCCGTCGACAAGCTGTCGGCCTGGATCGGCAAGGCATTCGCCTGGCTGATCCTGCTCATGACGCTCGCGGTCAGTTACGAAGTCTTCGTTCGCTACGTCATGGGGCGTCCGACGCCGTGGGCGTTCGACATCACCTACATGATGTACGGCACGCTCTTCATGATGGGGGGCGCATATACGCTGTCGCGCGACGGCCACGTCCGCGGCGACTTCGTCTACCGCCTCTGGCGGCCGCAGACGCAGGCCAGGGTGGAGCTGGTCCTCTACTTTCTCTTTTTCTTCCCCGGCGTTCTGGCGCTGATCTTCGCGGGCTGGCGCTACGCTGAACGTGCCTGGCGCTACTACGAAGTGAGCGTCTTCAGTCCGGCCGGGATCCCGATTTTCCACTTCAAGTCGGTGATCGTCGCCGCCGGCATCCTGCTCTTCATCCAGGGAATCGCCCAGGTCTGCCGCTGCATCGTCTGCATCAGGACCGGCAGCTGGCCGAGGCAGTCCGAGGACGTGGAGGAGATGGAGAAGATCCTTCTCGCGGAAGGTCAGGAAGCACTCAGCGGCTCGAGCACCGCCGCGGCCGAACTCCGGGGCGGGCAGCCGGAAAAGGACGACAACAAGATCATCTCGCAGAGGGGCGACCGCAATGTCTGATCCGGTAATCGCGGTCTCGATGCTGGGAGTGTTCATCTTCCTCATCATGCTGGGCTTCCCCGTAGCCTTCACGCTGATGGGCATGGCGGTCGGGTTCGGCTACTACGCCTATTACGACGAGCGGCGCATGTGGCTGCCCTACAACCGGATCGTCGAGAGCGGCGGCGACTGGTTCGACCAGACGCAGGCGTGGTTCGGGGCGTTCCTGAACAACCGGATCTTCGATCTGTTCGTGAACCAGACCTACTCGGTCATGGCGAACGACGTGCTCACGGCCGTGCCGCTCTTCCTGTTCATGGGCTATATCGTCGAGCGGGCGAACATCGTTTCGCGCCTCTTCTCGACCCTCAACATCGCGGCGAAGAACCTGCCGGGTTCGATGGCGATCGCCGCGCTCGTCACCTGCGCTCTGTTCGCGACGGCGACCGGCATCGTCGGCGCGGTCGTCACGCTGATGGGCCTCCTCGCCTTCCCGGCCATGCTGCGCGCCCGCTACGACACGAGCTTCGCCTCGGGCGTCATCTGCGCCGGTGGCTGCCTCGGCATCCTGATCCCGCCGTCGATCATGCTGATCGTCTACGCGGCGACCTCCGGGGTCTCGATCGTCCGGCTCTACGCCGGCGCTCTGGTGCCGGGGTTCCTGCTCGCCTCCCTCTACATCATCTACGTGCTGGCCCGGGCCTGGATGCAGCCGCACCTCGCGCCGAAGCCCACGAAGGAGGAGGTGGGCGAGGTCCCGTTCGGCAAGCTCGTCGTCATGCTCCTGACCTCGTTCTTCCCTCTCGCAATCCTGATCCTCTCGGTCCTCGGCGCGATCCTGTTCGGTCTGGCGACGCCGTCGGAGGCCGCCGCGATCGGCGCGCTCGGCGGCCTCGTGCTGGCGGCCGCCTACCGCGCGCTCACGTGGGACCGGCTGAAGGAGTCGGTCTACCTGACGGTGCGCACCACGGCCATGGTCTGCTGGCTCTTCGTCGGTTCCTGGACCTTCTCGTCGGTCTTCTCCTACCTCGGCGGCGAGCATGTCATCAGCGAGTTCGTGATCGGTCTCGACCTGTCTCCGATCACGTTCCTGATCATGGCGCAGATCATCATCTTCCTGCTCGGCTGGCCGCTCGAGTGGAGCGAGATCATCATCATCTTCGTGCCGATCTTCCTGCCGCTGCTTCCCCATTTCGGCATCGACCCGCTGTTCTTCGGCATCCTGATCGCGCTCAACCTGCAGACGTCGTTCCTGACGCCGCCCATGGCGATGGCGGCCTACTACCTGAAGGGCATATCGCCGCCTCACGTGCAGCTGGTCGCGATCTTCAAGGGCGTGTTCCCCTATCTCGGCATGATCCTGATCTGCATGATCCTGCTCTACACCTTCCCGCAGATCGCATTCTGGCTTCCGAGCCTCGTTTACGGACGCTAGAGCGAAGGAGACGCGACGTTGCGCGCACGCGACAGAGAACTCACCGCGATGTCGGCCACGGCTCTCGCCGAACTCATCGCAAAGGGCACGGTCACGGCGGTCGAGGCCACGAAGGCGCATCTCGACCGGATCGACGAGTGCGATGGCGAGATCGGCGCCTGGGAGCATCTCGACCGGGAGTTCGCGCTCAGGCAGGCGGCGATGCTCGACAAGCACCGCGCGAGCGGGGCTGCGATCGGGCCGCTTCACGGGGTGCCGGTCGGCATCAAGGACATCATCGACGTGGAGGGGCTGCCGTGCGAGCACGGCACACCGCTCGACGCCGGGCGGCGCCCGGCGAAGGATGCCCATCTCGTCTCCCGGCTGAGGCAGTCGGGCGCGGTCATCCTCGGCAAGACGGTGACGACCGAACTCGCGGTCTTCGCCCCGAACCGAACGACGAATCCCCACGACGCGACGAGAACGCCCGGCGGTTCCTCGCAGGGCTCCGCAGCCGCCGTGGCCGCTCACATGGCGCCCTTGTCGGTCGGCACCCAGACCCACGGCTCGGTCATCCGGCCGGCCTCCTACTGCGGGGTCGTCGGATTCAAGCCCAGCTACGGGCTCATCTCGCGCGCGGGCGTGCTGACGCAATCCCCCACGCTGGACACGATCGGCGGCTTTTCCCGGACGATCGAGGACGTGGCGCTTCTGACCGACGCGATGTGCGGCTTCGACGAGGACGATACGGCCATGCGGCTCGTCGCCGCGCCTCAATTGCGCGCCACGGCCACGTCTCGCCCGCCGCTCCGTCCGGTCCTGGCCTTCGTCAGGACACCCGTGTGGGATCAGGCGGAGGCCGATGTCCATCAGGGGTTCGAAGAGCTCGTCGCCGAACTCGGAGACTGCATCGAGGAAGTCGAGCTCCCCTCCCCGTTCCAGCGCGCGGTCGAACTGCAGCGGGTGATCCAGATGGCGGAGATCGCCCGCCACTACGGGCCCTACTACGACCGGGGCAGGGAGCAGCTCAGCCCGACCATGCAGGGCCTGATCGAGGAAGGGCGCCGCGTCCTCGCGGTGGATCACATGCTCGCGCGCGACTGGATCAAGATCCTCTATGCCGGTCTCGAGCAGGTCTTCGAGCGGTTCGACGCGATCGTCACCCCGGCCGCCGTCGGCGAGGCGCCGGTCGGCCTCGAGTCGACCGGCAGTCCCGTCTTCAGCACGCTGTGGACCTATTGCGGCGTTCCCGCCCTGACGATTCCGCTCCTCAGCGGGAGCCACGGCATGCCGATCGGCGTTCAACTCGTGGGCGCGCGGGGCCGCGACGGTCGTCTGCTCAGGACCGGCCGCTGGCTCGTCGAGCATCTGAACCAGTCCGCAGGGCGCGCGGTCGCCTGAAGCCGGCCAACGCGATGGAGTTCCCAGAATGATCCTCGACCGCCTGTTCGCCGCCTTCGCCCTGATCCTGGTCTGCGGGTTCCTGAGCATCGTCGTCATCTGGGTGCCGCGGCCGGATCTCATCATCGTCACGGGGATCGTCGTCCTGGCGGTGATCTACGATTTCTACCGCGAGCTGAGGGCGCACGCGCGCAGGCGCGACGAAGTCGGCCCGCGCGGCGCCTGACGTTCCGCGACCTCCATCAAGGTCGGCGGGGCGGCTGAAGCGCATGAAACGCCTGCCGCCCCTCAACAGCCTGCGCGCCTTCGAGGCGGCCGCCCGGCACCTCGGCTTCAAGAAGGCGGCGGAGGAGCTGAACGTGTCGCCGGCCGCCGTGAGCCAGCACGTGCGCGCGCTCGAGGCGGAGCTCGGGCAGCCGCTCTTCCGGCGGATGACGCGCGAGGTCGCCCTGACGCCCGCCGGACGGCGGGGTCTCGCCCGATTGGCCGAAGCGTTCCGGATGCTGCGGGCCGGCGCCGACGCCATGCGCCCGGACGAGCGCCTCCGCTACCTCACCGTCAGCGTGCCGCCCACACTCGGCGCGAAGTGGCTCGTGCCGCGGCTCGACCACTTTCGCCTCGCCGATCCGGGCTTCGACATCCGCCTCGACGCCACCGACACCCTCGTCGACTTCTCGACGGACGATGTCGACGTCGCGCTCCGCTACGGGCGCGGCGACTATCCCGGGCTGGTCTCGGAGAGGATCGTCGCGGAGGTCGCCTTCCCGGTCTGCGGCCCCGCGCTCCTCGCCGGGGAACGGGGCCTGCGCGCGCCCGCCGACCTCGCGGGGCACACGCTCCTGCACGTCCAGCGCAAGCTCGACGACGACGCCGCGCCGAGCCGGCGGATGTGGCTGAAGGCCGCCGGCCTCGACGGCATCGACGCCGAGCGCGGCCCCCGCTTCACGATCGAGAGCCTCGCGCTCGAATCGGCGATCGCCGGGCATGGCGTCGCGCTCGCCAGCGGCATGTCGGTCGGCGAGGATCTCGCGGCCGGCCGCCTCGTCAGGCCTTTCCCGCCCTCCGGCCATGACGCGACGTCGTTCTCCTACCACCTCGTCTACCCCGAGACGCGGCGCGGCGACCCGCGGCTGCAGGCCTTCCGGGACTGGGTGTTCGCGGAGATGTCCGGCCGCCCCGCGACCTAGCCGGACGCCCGCGCCTTCGCCTCCCGGCGCCGGGCATGCAGGATCGGCTCGGTGTAGCCGTTCGGCTGCACGCGCCCCTCGAAGACGAGATCGCAGGCCGCGCGGAAGGCGATCGAACCGTCATAGTCCGCCGCCATCGGCCTGTAGCCGGGGTCGCCCGCGTTCTGCCCGTCCACCACCTTCGCCATGCGCCGCATCGTCTCCATCACCTGGTCCTCTGAGACCACGCCGTGGTGCAGCCAGTTGGCGATGTGCTGGCTCGAGATCCTCAGCGTCGCGCGGTCCTCCATCAGGCCGATATCGTTGATGTCGGGCACCTTCGAGCAGCCCACGCCCTGGTCGATCCAGCGCACGACATAGCCGAGGATCCCTTGCGCGTTGTTGTCGAGCTCCTTCTGGATGTCCTCCGGCGTCCAGTTCGGCCGCTCGGCGACGGGGATCGACAGGATGTCGTGCAGCCTCGCCCGCCCCCGGCTCTTCAGCTCCGCCTGGCGCGCCCGGACGTCGACCTCGTGATAGTGGAGCGCGTGCAGCGTCGCCGCCGTCGGAGACGGCACCCAGGCCGTGTTCGCGCCCGCCTTCGGATGCCCGATCTTCTGCTCCAGCATGTCGGCCATCCTGTCCGGCATCGCCCACATGCCCTTGCCGATCTGGGCGTGCCCCGGCAGCCCCGCCTCGAGGCCGATGTCGACGTTCCAGTTCTCGTAGGCCTGGATCCAGGTCGAGGCCTTCATGTCGCCCTTGCGGATCATCGGCCCGAGCTCCATCGAGGTGTGGATCTCGTCGCCCGTCCGGTCGAGGAAGCCCGTGTTGATGAAGACGACCCTGTCCTTCGCGGCGCGAATGCACGCCTTGAGGTTGACCGTCGTCCGGCGCTCCTCGTCCATGATGCCGATCTTCAGGGTGTTCGGCGCCAGGCCCAGCGCCTCCTCGATGCGGCCGAAGAGTTCGACCTCGTAGGCGACCTCCTCGGGCCCGTGCATCTTCGGCTTCACGATATAGACGGATCCGGCGCGGCTGTTGCCGCGTCGCCCGTTCTCGCCGACGTCGTGCAGCGCGATCGCGGAGGTGACCATTCCGTCGAGAAGCTCTTCCGGAATCTCGTTGCCCTCGCCGTCGAGCACCGCGCCGATCGTCATCAGCGGCCCGACATTGCGCACGAGCATCAGGCTGCGGCCGGGCAGGCTGAAGGTCGAGCCGTCGGGCGCCTGGTACTCCCGGTCCGGGCTGAGGGCCCGCTCGATCGTCTCTCCACCCTTCGGAAAGCGAGCCGTCAGGTCGCCCTTCATGAGACCGAGCCAGTTGCGGTATGCGAGAACCTTGTCCTCGGCATCGACGGTCGCGACGGAATCCTCGCAGTCCTGGATGGTCGTCAGCGCGGCTTCCACCAGAAGGTCGGCGGCGCCCGCCTTGTCCGTCCTGCCGATCGGGTGGGCGCGGTCGATCACGATCTCGACGTGGATCCCGTGATTGACGAGCAGCACCGCCGACGGCGCCCCAGGCTCGCCGCGATAGCCCGCGAACTGCTCCGGCCGGCGAAGCCCCGAGGAGGCGCTGCCGGTCGAGGCGATCAGCCGGCCGTCCTCGACCGTGTAGGCGGCGATGTCGGCATGCGATCCGGTCTCGAGCGGGAAGGTCCCGTCGAGGAAGGCCTTGGCGCGGCGGACGACCTCCTCGCCCCGCTTCGGATTGTAGCCGCCGCCCCGCTCGAGCCCCGCCCCGTCAGGAATGACGTCGGTGCCGTAGAGCGCGTCGTAGAGGCTGCCCCAGCGGGCGTTCGCGGCGTTCAGCGCATAGCGGGCATTCGTCACCGGCACCACGAGCTGCGGCCCCGCCTGGGCCGCGATCTCGGGATCCACATTCGCGGTCGTGACCGCGAAGTCCTCTCCTTCGTCGACGAGATAGCCGATCTCGCGGAGGAAGGCCTCGTAGGCGTCGAGGTCGATGCCCCGGCTGCGGTGCTCCCGGCACCAGTCGTCGATCCGGGCCTGAAGCTCGTCACGACGCGCGAGGAGAGCCCGGTTCCTGGGCGCGAGGTCGCGAACGAGGTCGCCGAAGCCGTTCCAGAAGCGCTCCGTGCTCACGCCGGTGCCGGGCAGCACCTCCTCGTTCACGAAGTCGAAAAGCTCCTTGGCCACGCGCAGGCCGGCAACGTCGACGCGCTCCGACATCGGCATGCTTCTCCCTTCTGCTCGTGGTCTGTTCTCCGGAGGGCGTCTCCGGTGCCACGTCCGAAAAGAGATTAGAGGCCGGCCATTCGAGCCGCCAGCGGCGACCTCTAGGGAAATAGTCGTAGACGGGGCGCATGTCGCGCCCCGCCTGTGTGCCGTTACCGGGACTTCACTGCGGCAGCTTGTCGTCGATGCCCTGGACGTACCAGTTCATCGAGAGAAGATCCTCGTCGGAGACCACCTCGCCTTCCGCCACGACGACCTCGCCGGCCTGGTTCGTGATCGGTCCCGCGAAGGGATGCAGCTCGCCCGAGCGGATGGCGGCCTCCGTCTCCTCCGCCATCTGCTTCACGTCGTCCGGCATGTTGCGGTACTCGGCCATGACGACCATGCCGGCATCGAGGCCGCCCCAGGTGTCCGTCGACTCCCAGGTACCGTCCATCACCGCCTGTACGCGCTCCTTGTAGTACTGCGACCAGTCGTCGACGATCGAGGTGAGCTGCGCGTTCGGACCGAACTCCTTCATGTCCGAGGCCTGGCCGAAGGCGTAGACCCCGCGCTGCTCGGCCACCTGCATCGGTGCCGGCGAATCCGTGTGCTGCACGAGGATGTCGGCGCCCTGGTCGATCAGCGCCTTCGCCGCGTCCGCCTCCTTGCCGGGATCGAACCAGGAATTGACCCAGATGATCTTGACCTGGATGTCCGGATTGACGGACTGCGCCCCGAGCATGAAGGCGTTGATGCCGCGCACGACCTCCGGGATCGGGAACGACACGATGTAGCCGATCGTGTTCGTCTCCGTCATCCGGCCGGCGATCTTGCCGATGATGTAGCGGCCTTCGTAGAAGCGCGCGGCGTAGGTGGCGAGGTTGTCTGCGCGCTTGTAGCCAGTCGCATGCTCGAACTTCACGTCCGGAAATCTGCGAGCGACCTTCTCGGTCGGGTTCATGAAACCGAACGAGGTCGTGAAGACGAGGTCGTTGCCGTCCGCCGCGAGCTGGCGGATGACGCGTTCCGCGTCCGGGCCCTCCGACACGTTCTCGACATAGGTCGTCTCGACCTTGTCCCCGAAGGCCTCCTCCAGGGCCAGCCGGCCCTGGTCGTGCTGGTAGGACCAGCCGAAATCGCCGACTGGGCCGACATAGACGAAGCCCACCTTCGTCGGCTCGTCCTGCGCGCTCGCGGCGGAAAGGCCCAGCGCGAGAACCGCCGCGGCCATCATCAGTCTCTTCATGCGAATACTCCCCTCATGAACACCATGCCGTTTCCTGTCCGCCGCAACGGGCGTGCCTCCATCGCTTCTCGTCTTCTTTGGGCCGGTCCTGCCGTGCTGCTCACCGCTCGGGCACGAAAGACTTCCCGAGGCTGAGCGGCGTGTGCCGCAACGCCAGCCTGCCGCGACCGGATATCAGCACCAGCGCCACGATCGTCGCCAGGTAGGGCAGCGACGACATGAGCTGCGACGGCAACCCGATGCCCGCGCCCTGTGCGTGGAACTGCAGGATCGTGATCGCGCCGAAGAGATAGGCGCCGGCGAGCAGGCGCCACGGCATCCAGGTGGCGAAGACGACGAGGGCGAGCGCGATCCAGCCGCGCCCCGCTGTCATGTCGTCGATCCACATCGGCGTGTAGGCCAGCGAAAGATACGCGCCGCCAAGCCCTGCGCAGGCGCCGCCGAACATCACGGCGAGGTAGCGGGTCAGCATCACGTTCAGCCCGAGGGCGTGCGCACTCGCGTGACTGTCGCCGACGGCCCTCAGCTTGAGCCCCTGGCGCGAACGGGAGAGAAACCACCAGACGCCAGCGGTCAGCGCGATCGACAGGTAGACCATCGCGTCCTGCCGGAACAGGATCCGCCCCACCAGCGGCAGGTCGCTCAGGCCCGGAATCTCGAGCTGCGGCAGCGGAGGCCGGCTGATGCCGACGAACCCGTCGCCGATCACGCCGCTGATGCCGAGGCCGAACAGGGTGAGGGCGAGCCCCGTCGCCACCTGGTTCGTCGCGAGCGTGATGGTCAGGAAGGCGAAGATCAGGGAGAGGGCGGCCCCGGCCATGGCGCCGGCGAGGATTCCCGCCGCGCCGCTGCCGGTCGTCACCGCGACGGCGAATGCGGTCACGGCGCCGACCGCCATCATCCCCTCGACGCCGAGATTGAGGACGCCCGAGCGCTCGGTCACGAGCTCGCCGAGCGCCGCCAGTGCGAGCGGCGTCGCGGCCGTGATCACCGTCAGGATGATCGCCTCAGCCCACATGGCGCGCCTCCGTCCGGGGCGCCGCACGGCGGAATGCGATGCGGTGATGGATGAGGCTGTCGCAGGCCAGGAGGAAGAAGAGAAGGATACCCTGGAAGACCATCGCCACCTCGACCGGCAGGCCGAGCCGAAGCTGCGCCACCTCGCCGCCGATATAGGAGGCGGAGAGGACGACGCCTGCGAACAGGATGCCGACGGGATTGAGCCGCCCGAGGAACGCCACGATGATCGCCGTGAACCCGTAACCCGGTGAGATCTCCGGCAGGAGCTGCTGCAGCGTTCCCGTCACCTCGGCGACGCCGGCGAGGCCCGCCAGCGCGCCGCTCGTCAGGAAGACGAAGAGCACCGTGCCGCTCTGGCTGAAGCCCGCGAAGCGCGCCGCCTTCGGGGCGCTGCCCGCGACACGGATGGAGAAGCCGCGTAGCGTGGCGGGCAAGGCGACGGCGGCGATGGCGACAGCGAGAACCGCGAAGGCGACGCCGAGATGGAGGCGGCCGTCGGAGGTCAGCACCGGCAGGGTGGCGGCCGGCTCGAAGAGCGCCGACTGCGGGAAGTTGAAGCCCATCGGATCCCGCCACGGGCCGCGCACGAGGTAGTCGAGCAGGTAGAGCGCGACATAGGTCAGCATCAGGCTCGTCAGGATCTCGTTCGCCCGGAACACCGTCTTGAGGAGCGCGGGTATCGCTGCCCATGCGAGCCCGCCGAGGATTCCGGCGGCGATCACGCACGGCAGGACGAGGAACGGGCTGCCCTCCCCGATCGCGAGCGCGACGCCGCCGCCACACACGGCACCGAGCGTGTACTGGCCCTCGGCGCCGATGTTCCAGACATTGGCGCGGAAGCAGAGCGAAAGCCCCACGCCGATCAGGACGAGCGGCGACGCCTTCACGAGCACTTCCTGCAGCGAGTAGAGGCTCGTGAAGGGAGACACGAAGTAGAGATGGACTGCCCGCAGGGGGTCGAGCCCGGCGGCGGCGAAGATCAGAAGGCCTGCGAACACGGTCAGCGCGATCGCGATGACGGGCGACAGGAACGCCATCGCCTTCGAGGGTGCGGCGCGGCGCGTCACCTCAAGGCGCATGGGCCGCCTCCCCGCTTTCCGCGCCCGCCATCATCAGGCCCAGCGTCTCGACCGTCAGCTCGCGCACCGGGCGCGCCGCGGAGAGCCGCCCGTGCGAGATCGCGGCGATACGGTCCGATACCTCGTAGATCTCGTCGAGATCCTGCGAGATGACGACGACGGCGCTGCCGGCCGCGGCCAGGTCGATGAGCGCCTGCCTTATCATCGTGGCCGCGCCCGCGTCGACGCCCCATGTCGGCTGGTTGACGACCAGCACGCCGGGGCTCCTCGAAAGCTCGCGGCCGACGACGTACTTCTGGAGGTTGCCTCCCGAGAGGGTGGAGGCGAGCGGATCCGCGGAGCCGGCCCGCACGTCGAACCGCTCGATCACGCGGCGGGTGATGGCGCGGGCACGCGACATCGCGAGCCATCCGCGGGGCGCGAGATCTTCGCTCGCGTGGAGGCTCAGGAAGGTGTTCTCGCTCAGGTGGAGCTCGCCGACCGCCGCCTCGCCCATGCGCTGCTCCGGCACGAACGCGGCCCCGAGCCGGCGCCGTGTGTTGACGTCCAGTTTCCCGACGTCGCGGCCGTCGATGCGGATGGCGTCCGGAGCCGACGTGAAGAAGCCGGCAAGGGCCTGGAACAGCTCCTCCTGCCCGTTGCCGGCGACGCCCGCGACGCCGAGGATCTCGCCGCCCCTCACCTCGAGCGAGACGTCCCGCAGCGCCACGGACTGCACCTCCGGCTTCCGCCACGACAGCCTGTCGACGCTCAGCCGGACGGGGCCGAGCTCGTGGGCGGGAGCCGGCTTCACCTCGCGCACCTCCGAGCCGATCATCATGCGGGCGAGGCTGCCGGGGGTTTCCTGGCGGGGATCGCAGGTCGCGACCTTCCGCCCCTGGCGCAGCACGGTCGCGGTGTCGCAGAGCCGCTTCACCTCGGAGAGGCGGTGGCTGATGTAGAGCACCGCCCGACCCTCGCGCTTCAGCCGCTCCAGCGTCTCGAACAGGCCCTCCGTCTCCTGCGGCGTGAGGACCGATGTCGGCTCGTCGAGGATGATGAGCTTCGGCTGCCGCATGAGGCACCGCACGATCTCGACGCGCTGCCGCTCGCCGACGGACAGGCGATGCATCGGCGCATGCGGGTCGAGCGGCAGGCCGTAGCTCTCCGAGATCTCGCGAACCTCGGCCGCGATCTGCCGCAGCGGCATCGTGTCCGGCAGGGCGAAGGCGACGTTTTCCGCCACCGTCAGCGCCTCGAAGAGGGAGAAATGCTGGAAGACCATCCCGATGCCGAGGGCCTGCGCGCCGGCCGGCGAATCGAGGATCACCGGCTCCCCCTCCCACCGGATCTCGCCGGAGGTCGGCTGCAGGACGCCGAAGAGCATCTTCACGAGCGTCGACTTGCCCGCGCCGTTCTCGCCCAGGAGCGCGTGGATCTCGCCCGCGCGCACCGCGATGTCGATCCCGTCATTGGCGGTGACGGACCCGAAATGCTTCGTCAGGGCGACCGTCTCGATCAGCGGCGGCGGCGACGGGCTCGATGGATCTACGGAGGGCTGCACGCAGGATTCCTGCACGGAAACAAGTCAGCCCTTCTCATAGGCGAAACGGTCCGCTCCGCCAATGCCGGGTGACCGCAGCGCCGGCTTATTCGCGCGCCGGTGGCGTGACGCAGCGGTAGAACCCCTCCTCGTCGAGCGCCGGGTCGGCGCAGCGCAGGAAGGCCTCGAGCTCGCCGCGCCGCCCGTAATGCACGTAGGGGTTCACGAGGAAGCGCCCCTCGCTGCCGACGAAGCCGCCGAAGCGGTCGATCTCGCCCTGAAGGTCCGGATGCTTGGCGAGGATGGCTTCGCGCAATTCCTCGCCGCGGACGAAATTGTCCGGCAGCTGGTCGAACGGCCCGTCGTGGTAATTGTTCAGCGCGACGTTCCCCGCCTCCACCCCGACGAGGATCTTCCTCCTCGCGTGGCGGTCCTCGTAGAAGGCGAAGCCCGTGCGCTCCCCGACCGTCAGCGCGGGATGCTCCTCGCGCACCCGCACGAGTTCGTCAGCTACCCTCTCCCGCTCGTCGAGCACGAACATGAACTCGCGCCGCCCCGTGTCGAAGAGGAGGTAGAAGGCGAGCCCGGATTCGTCGAAGACGGGGCCGAGGAACGTCTCCCCCGCCCGCACGGCGTCGTCCGGCGGCGTCACGTCCGACAGGTCGTTCAGCCGGAAAACCACCGACTTCCCCCCGTACGTCACCCGGTAGGCGAGCCCGCGCTCCCGCTCGACCCTCACGCCGTCCGCCGCGGTCAGCTGGCGGTAGTGCGCGCCGGCGCGGTCCGTCCAGGGCTGCGGCTTGCGGTAGTAGGCGAAGTGCAGCACCCCGTCGTCCCGGTCGGCGGCGTCGAGCCGCAGATTGCCGCCATACTCGACCCCGCCGGCGTAGAAGGAGAAGTAGTAGTAGTTCTCCGTCGGATAGACCTTCACCGCCTCGGGCAGCGCGCCGAAGACCGCCCCGAAGGTCGCCATCTCGTCGCCGACGTCGAACGCCGCCTCCCCACGGACCGTCTCGATGAAGGCCTCGTTGAAGACCGGCTCGAGAGACGCGGCCCCCGCCGGCAGGCCCGCCGCACCGAGCGCCGCGGCCGCCACCGCCGCCGCGAGCGCGGGGCCCGCGCGCCCCCTCCCGGCACCGCCCACCGTCAACGGCCCGGCGGCGCGAAGCGCGAGAACCGCCCGTCGTGGAAGAGGCCGCCGGGCCCGGGATCGCGGTCCGGCTCGAAGGACCGCGGGGCCCCGTCCTGATCGTAGAACTCGACCGAGGTCCGCCGGTCGTGGCGCAGGATCGGCGATCTCTCCTGGAAGCGCGATTCGTCGATCCTGTGCATCTCCCGCATCCGGCTCGTGCCCGGGTCGTGCATCTCCGACGAGTATGTCTCGTGGAAATACGAGACCGGGCGATCGTGCAGCGGCAGGAGATCCGATGTCCGGTCGTCGTGGAGCCGCGACTCGTAGCGCTGGTGGAACCGGGCGAGCGGATCTGCCGGTCGGTCGCCCGCGCCGCGCGAGGTGCGCCCGTCGTGGCCGAAGAGCTCGCGCGGTGGCTGGCTCTCGGCGCCGGAGCGGCGGACGTCGTGAACGTCCGCGGGGCGGCTCGTCGCGGTGTCGTGCAGCCGCGATTCGAACTGCCGATGGAACGAGGAGAGACGCTCCTCGTGGGCCGGTCGGGGCGGCAGCTCGACTTGCACCGTCGCACAGGCCCGGTCGTTGCCCGAAGCCTCGTCACCTGCCCTCGCGGCACCGGGCCCGAACAGCGCGGTCACAAACCTGTCGTCGATGCCACCCTCCGCCGGCAGCCCGAATTCGCCGCGCGCGCTCGTGATCGCACGCTCGGTGTTGGGTCCCATGGCCCCGTCGACGCCACCGGGATCGAAGCCCTGCTGTTCGAGCTCGGCCTGCACGGTGCGGATGCGTTCCCGCCCCTGGAGCGCGAGCCAGGTGATGGAGGTGCAGGCCTCGTAGGTCGGCGACGAGAAGCCCGCCGGCAGACGCAGCGACAGCCGGATGGTCTCCGCCCCGCCGGCGGCGAGGGCGAGCTCCGGGTTGCGGCAGAGCACCGCGCCGCCTCCGGCGCGGCACCGCCAGCCGGCCTCGCCGCCGCCGATGAAGCTCACCCCGCCTCCGCCGAGCGCCTGGGTCAGAACGAGCGGCCCCTCGAACCGGTCCGGCCCGCCATTCTCCACCGTGATCTCGACGGCGCATTCCTCGCCCGGCTTGCAGGTTCCGGTCGCCGTCGAGGCCAGCGCGAGGTCGACCGAAGCCAGCGGCTCGGGGGATGCCACCTGCGGCTCGGCCTCGACCTCCGGCTCTGGCTCGGCGATTTCGGCGGGAGGCGCCTCCCGCTCTTCGGCAGGCGCCGGGCGCGCGCCGGGCGTGGGCCCGACCGGCCCCACGCGCCGCGGCTCGTCGCGCGTGCCCCGGTCGGCCTCGGCGGTGGCGACGGGACGCGTCGGCGCGCCCGTTCCCGCCAGCCGCTCCGTCGCGGCGAAGACGGCGAGGGAGCCTATCGCGCCGACCGGGAGGTCCCGGCCGAGCAGGATCAGGTCGGAGGCCGCCAGCGCGTCGTCTTCGGCCTGCGCGTCGGCCTCCGACGAGACCACGAGCGGCGCGATCATGTCGGATGGCGTGCCCTGAAGCCCGGCGACCACATCGTCACCCGTGTCGAGCCCCTCGCAGAGCGCGCGCGGCGCGCAGAGTGGGTCGGCCGTCAGCCAGACGAGTTCGTCGTCGCCCGCGGCGACGCCGACGCCGCCCGCCGCATTGGCGTGGATGAAGGGCGGCTCGCCGGCCTCGCGCTCGGGCGCCCCCGCGGGAAGCCTCCCTTGGATTTCCCACACGCCGTTCTGCCCCGGTTCCGCCACGAGGACGCGCGCCGAGCGGGGGTCGGTCAGTTGTGGGGGCGTGGCCTCGGGGTCGGGGGCCGCTCGCCCGCGTTCGGCGAGGAGCATCTTTTCGCCGGAGAAGGCGATATCGACCACGGGACTGCCGCCGGGCGCTTCTTCGTCACCGTCGGGCAGCGGGAGGACGAGCTCGCGGCGGACATCGGTGAGATCGAAGCCACCCTGAGGATCCAGCCGAATCGACCAGAGGGAGGTGCGCGAATCTTCTCCCCCTTCGTTCCAGTCCCTGGCGCCGAGCGCGGCCCCGCCCCAGACGGCATAGTAGAGACGCGTCGAACCATCATCCTGCGCGGGCGCCAGTGCGAGACCCCAGACCCGGCGGCGGAAGTCCGCGAAACCCCAGCAGGCGGGCTCTTCAGCGAAGGCCGCGGGCTGTCCGGTGTCGCCTCGGCAGTCCTCGAAGCGCGGCCCCGCCCGCTCGTCGCGCGGCGTGATGTCGAGCCCGCGATATTCCCCGCTCGCCGCGTCGAGGAAGTACGACCGGCCGTCCACGCCGTGGTCGTAGGTCTCGATGATCGAGCCGTCCTCGGGATCGACGGCGTGGATCATGCCGCTCCAGAGATCGGACGCGAACAGGCGCCCGTGCGCCTCGTCGTAGGCAATGTCGCCGATGCCGGCGCCGCCGTTCGCCGCGCCGTCCTCGAGGGATATGTCGACGAGCTTGCGCACGCCTTCGCCCGGGTCGTAGCGCCAGATCGTGTTGGGCCCGCCGTCGGGTCCCCACATGCCGTCCGCCCACCCGTCGTTTCCGTCGTTCCGGAAAAGGCCGTAGACGGAGGTCGCCCCGAGGAAGATCGCGGGGTCTGTCCCGGTCATCGCCTCGACGGCGAAGACCTGCCCCACATCGGCGGCCGACAGGCCCGGAAGGTCTCCCGCGCCCGCGGGGAGTTCGTCGTAGAGGTCGACGATCTCCATCACCTGCCCCGCGGGATCCGGCCGGCGTGCGTCACCGTCCCGGAAGCCCGAGAACTTCGTGACCGCGCCAACATCGAGAGACGGCTGGTCGCCCGGGGCCGCGCCCGTCGCTTCCTGGCCGAGCGCGGGAGCGTGGCCTGCGAGCAGCACGGCGAACGTCGCGGCGGCGACGCGGGCGGAGCTCCATGTGGAGCGACTGGCCGCTGGCGGGAAGCTGGACGGTCGGGCAGCACGGAGGCGGTCGGTCATGTCGATGTTCCTCGATCCTTGGCCCCCGGACGAGACGTGCAGTGTCGCGCCTCGTCCGGGACGCTGCAAGATCTAGGCGATCTTTGGCGAAAGTCAGGGGATGAGGATCGTCGTGCCGGTGGTCTTGCGGCCCTCGAGGTCACGATGCGCTTGCGCCACGTCCTTCAGGGGGTGGCGCTGGTTGATCGGGATCGTCACCTTGCCGCTCGCCACCGTGTCGAAGAGATCCGCCGCGGTCGCCTGCAGATCCTCCTGCTTCGCCACGTAGACGAAGAGCGTGGGACGGGTGCAGAAGAGCGCACCCTTCTGGGCGAGGATCGCCAGGTCGACGGGGGGGACGGGGCCCGAGGATTGGCCGAACAGGACCCACATGCCCATCGGCTTCAGGCAGTCGAGCGAGGCCGGAAACGCGTCCTTGCCCACCGAATCGTAGACGACGTCGACCCCCTCGCCTCCGGTGATCTCCTTCACGCGGGCGGCGAAGTCCTCCTCGCGGTAGTTGATCGTGTGGTGGCATCCGTTCGCCCGTGCGAGCTCGGCCTTCTCCGCCGAGCCGACGGTGCCGATGACGGTGGCGCCGAGACTGGCCGCCCATTGCGACGCGATGAGCCCCACGCCGCCGGCCGCCGCGTGGAAGAGGATCGTCTGGCCGGCCTCGACCCGGAAGGTGCGGCGCAGGAGGTACTGCGCCGTCATTCCCTTGAGCATCATCGCGGCCGCCGTTTCGTCGGAGATGCCGTCCGGCACCTTCACCAGCCGGTCCGCCTTGATCGTGCGATACTCCGCGTAGCTCCCCACCGGGGAGACATAGGCGACGCGGTCGCCGGGCTTGAGGCCCTCCACGCCCTCTCCGATCTCCTCGACGACGCCCGCCGCCTCGCCCCCCGGTGTGAAAGGCATCTCGGGCGCCTTGTAGAGGCCGGTCCGGAAGTAGACGTCGATGAAGTTCAGGCCGACCGCGGTGTGCCGGACGACCGCCTCGCCGGGCCCGGCGGTCGGCATCGCCACCTCCTCCCAGCGCATGGCTTCGGGCCCGCCGGTCTCGTGCACGCGGATTGCGTAGGGCATGTTCAGCGTCTCTCCTCGCTTGTGGGCTGTCGTCTCAGCGGGCGCGAGCGGCCGTGCCGATCGCCTCGTCGTCGATGTCGAAGTGCCTGTAGAGATCCTGGATCGTCCCCGTCTGGCCGAAATGCTCGACGCCGAGCGCCTGCACCCGGTGTCCCCGCACACCGCCGAGCCAGGCGAGCGTCGCGGGATGGCCGTCGAGCACGGTCACGATGCGCGCGTCGGGCGCGAGCGGTTCCAGGAGCGTCTCGACATGCGCGGTGGCGGGCGCTCCTCGCCGGCGGGCCTTCTGCGCCGCGGTCCATCCGGCGTTCAGGCGATCGGCCGAGGTGACGGCGAGGAGCCCCGCCCCCGGCTCGCGCTCGAGAAGTTGCCCGAGCGCCGAGGCCGCCTCGGGGGCCACCGCCCCGGCATAGGCGATCGCCAGCCTCGCCCCCCTCGCCGGCTTCCGCATCCAGTAGCCGCCGGCGATGATCGCCTCCCGCGTGTCCTCGTCGAAGTCGCGGATCGGCTGGTCGACGGAGCGGGTGGACAGGCGGAGATAGACCGAGCCCCCCTCCCTCTCATGCAGCCAGTCGGTCTTGGCGGCGGAACCGCTGCGCTGGATGTAGCCGAAGGCCCACTCGAGGATGACGCCGAGTTCGTCGACGTAGGCGGGTTCGAATGCCGCGAGCCCGTCCTGCGCCATGCCGATCAGCGGCGTGCCGATCGACTGGTGGGCGCCGCCCTCGGGCGCCAGCGTCACGCCCGAGGGCGTGCCGACGAGGATGAAGCGGGCGTCCTGGTAACAGGCGTAGTTCAGGGCATCGAGGCCGCGGGCGATGAAGGGGTCGTAGAGCGTGCCGATCGGCAGCAGCCGCTCGCCGAACAGCGAATGCGACATGCCGGCCGCGGCCAGCGTCAGGAACAGGTTGTTCTCGGCGATGCCGAGCTCGATATGCTGGCCCGAGGGGCCCATGTCCCACCGCTGGGCGGACATCAGCTTGCGCTCTTGGAAGACGTCGCCGCGCTCGGTGCGGGAGAAGATCGCCCGCCTGTTCACCCAGGGGCCTAAATTCGTGGAGACGGTGACGTCGGGCGACGTCGTGACGATCCGGTCGGCGAGCTCGCTGTCGGAGCGCGCGACGAGATCGAGGATCTTGCCGAAACCCTCCTGTGTCGACATCGCACCGCGGATCGGCGGCATCTGGAGGCGGGGAACGCTGACCTGCGGCGCTTCGTGCCGCCGCCGGCCCTTCGCGGCGAAGGGTATCTTCCCGATCCTCGCCGGCAGGTCGTCCGGCAGCCCGGCGAAAGGCTCCCATTCCGCCCCCTGCTCCACGCCGTGGGCACGCCGCAGCGTTTCCATCTGCTCCTTCGTCATCAGGCCGGCATGGTTGTCTTTGTGGCCCTTGAACGGCAGCCCGTGGCCCTTCACGGTGTAGGCGATGAAGCAGACCGGCCCGTCGCTGGGAGCGCTCTCGAACGCCTCGACGACGCTCTCCATGCAGTGCCCGCCGAGGTCCGACATCAGTTCGGCGAGCGCCTCGTCGTCATGGGCCTCGATGAGTTCGAGCGTCTCCCGCTCCCCGGCGAGGTCGGCCTTTAGCTGGTTGCGCCAGGAGGCGCCGCCCTGGAAGACGAGCGCCGAATAGAGCGCGTTCGGGCACTCGTCGACCCAGCGCAGCAGGGCCTCTCCTCCCGGCTGCCGGCCGGCCTCCTGAAGTCGCCTGCCGAACTTGATGGTCACGACGTGCCAGCCGAGCGCCCGGAAGACGTCGGCGTGCTTCTGGAAGAGGGCGTCCGAAACGACCGAATCGAGGCTCTGGCGGTTGTAGTCGATGATCCACCAGCAGTTCCTGAGGTCGTGCTTCCAGCCCTCGAGCAGACACTCGAAGATATTGCCCTCGTCGAGCTCGGCGTCGCCGAGGAGCGCAACCATCCGTCCCGCCGGCCG
Source organism: Lutibaculum baratangense AMV1 (assembly GCF_000496075.1). GTDB lineage: Bacteria > Pseudomonadota > Alphaproteobacteria > Rhizobiales > Tepidamorphaceae > Lutibaculum > Lutibaculum baratangense. Next base: position 69,594 of record NZ_AWXZ01000014.1, on the reverse strand, counting down.
CCCCTTCATCCAGTCGCGCGCCTTCAGGTAGTCCTGCACGAGGCTCGCGAAGGCGGTGACCGCGACGCCCAGGCCGACGGATCCGGTCGAGAAGTCGACGTCGTCGACGTCCTTCGTCCGCGAGGGGTAGGACTGGGCGCCACCGTAGCCGCGGAAGCTCTTCAGCTTCTCGGCCGTCTGGTTGCCGAGGAGGTATTGGATCGCGTGGAAGACGGGGCTCGCGTGCGGCTTCACCGCGACCCGGTCCTCGGGCCGCAGGATCCGGAAGTAGAGCGCCGTCATGACGGTGGCGAGGGAGGCGGACGAGGCCTGGTGCCCCCCGACCTTCAGCCCGTCCTCGTTCGGTCGGAGATGGTTGGCGTGATGGATCGTCCACGAGGAGAGCCACAGGAGCTTCCGCTCGATGGCCTTCAACTCGTCGACCTCGAAGGAGGTCGCCGCGCTCTCGTCCGCTCGCCGCGCCGCCCGGATCTCGCTCATGGCGTTTCCTCCCTGTCAGGCGCCTTCGCTTAGCCGACAGCCTACAGGCAGATGTCGGCGCGGCGGAAGTGGCCCGTCAGCGGCCGCGCACGGTGCGCAGGGCACTGATGCCGAGCATGTAGAGGCCGACGGCGCCGAGCACCCACAGCACCCAGGCGTCCGGCTCGAGGTCCTGCCAGACGGCGACGCAGGCGGCCGCGAGCCACGCCGCGCAGCCGGCGAGCGTCAGCGGGCGCAGGAAGACGACCCGCACGGGATGAAGGAACGTCACCTTCGTGAAGGTAAGGACGGCGAAGATCACCGTCAGGGCGAGCGTGACCCAGGGCGACCACTGGAACACGAAGGCGTAGAAAACCACGACGTTCCAGATGGTTGGGAAGCCGAGGAAGTAGTTGTCGGCGGTCTTCTGGTTGCGGTAGCCGAAGAAGAACGCGGAGGAGAGGCACATGATGCCCGCGCCCAGAAGGCCGAATCCGTACGGGAAAAGCCCGGCGACGAAGGCCGCGTAGGCCGGAATGAAGACGTAAGTGAGGTAATCCACGACGAGATCGAGGACCACGCCGTCCCAGTTGGGTAGATGTACGCCGACGTCGAACCGCCGCGCCAACGGCCCGTCGATGCCATCGACGACGAGCGCGACACCGAGCCAGGCGAACATGCTCGCGAAGTCTCCCTGCCCGGCCGCAAGGAGCGCCAGCAGGGCCCAGAAGACGCCGGAGGCCGTCAAAGCATGAACGGCGAGACCCGCGCTCCGCTGCGTCTTGATGTTGACTTCGCTCATCGCTCGCCCGCTCCTGCCGCACGCGCCTCATCGCCTGGCCGTCGCATCACGCTGCGCCGCCGTGCCTCGACGACCCTGTCCGCGCGGATCGGACGGTACGCATCCGCGGCTAGACAAGCGTCATCGAAGCGCCACCTTTGATCATCAAGTCGCTTCCTCGACAAGCGTTTCGCGAGCCGCGCGCTCCGCACGCACAGATGGTAGACTTCGGCGGACTGGAGGACTCATGGACGATGAAATCCACGATACCCCGTTCGACACCGACATCATCGTGGTCGGCGGCGGACCCGCCGGTCTGACCGCGGCATTGGCTGCCGCGCAGACGGGTTGGCGGGTGCATTTCATGGCGCCTGAGCCGGCCTTCGAAGACAGGCGGACCTCGGCGCTGATGGTCTCGACGCTCTCGTTCCTGGAACGTCTGGATGTGTGGCCGCACTGCTCCAGCGCCGCCGCGCCTCTTTGCACGATGCGAATCGTCGATGATACGGGCAGGCTGCTGCGCGCGGAGACCGTGGAGTTCAAGGCAAGCGAGATCGGCGAGGAGGCCTTCGGGTGGAACATCCCGAACGCCGCCCTGACGCACCGTCTGCGCGACCTCTTCGAGGTCCACCCGCGGATCACCAGGCACAACACGTCCGTCGCGTCGCTATCGCTGCGCGACGACGGGATCGCCGTCGTCGCCGACGACGGCATGCGCGTGAAGGGCCGCCTCGTCATCGGCGCTGACGGGCAGCGCTCCCGCTGTCGCGCCGCTGCTCGCATCACGACGCGTGAATGGCCACTGGACCAGGCAGCGATCGCGGCGAACCTCGAGCACGAGCGCGATCACGGCTTCACGTCGACCGAGTTTCACCGTCCCCCGGGGCCCTTTACGCTCGTGCCCCTGCCCGGCCGCCGATCAAGCCTCGTCTGGGTCGAGACGAAGGACCGCGCCGAGGCCATCAATGCGCTGGACGACGAGGCCTTCGCGCGTGAGGCCGAGAGGGTCGCGCACCGCATACTCGGCCGCATGCGCGTCGACGGCCCACGCGGCATGTTCCCGCTCGGAGGGGCGGTCGCCCGCAGCTTCGCCGGCAATCGCATCGCGCTGGTGGGCGAGGCGGCCCATGTCATGCCTCCGATTGGGGCACAGGGCCTCAATCTCGGCCTCCGGGACGTGGCTTCGCTACTCGATTCGATCGCCCGCTGTGGCCGCGAAGATCCGGGTTCCAGCTCCGTCCTGTCGCACTACGACCGGGACAGGCGGGCGGATGTCTGGGTGCGCGTCGGCGGTGTCGAAGTCCTCAACCGGTCCCTGATCGCCGGCCTCGTTCCCGTGCAGGCGGCGCGCGCGATGGGCCTCGCTGCCCTCAGAGGCCTCGGCCCGCTGCGCCGCGCGGTGATGCGTGAAGGCATCAAGCCGCACCTTTCGCTGCCGACGATGATGCGCGACCGCGACGACCGCAGGCGACCGCTGGGGGGAGAGAGGCGGCCGTAGCCCTTTGGGGGCAGGTCAGGGAAACAGATCGACGGGGAGACGATCCGTCGCAGCGAGATACATGACGGTCGTCAGCGTGAGCACGGAAAGCGCGGTCGCCACGAGCACCGTGCTGGATGCCCGCTCCACGTAGACATCGTATTGCTGCGCAAGCACGAAGACGTTGAGGCGGGGGGAGCGCCGCCATCATGATGGCGGTCTTCACCCAGACCGGATCGAAGCTCCCCACCAAACTGAGGAGGACGAGCGCGAGAACCGGGTGCACGACGAGCTTGAAGAGCACCAGGAGCGGCAGTTCGCCGGGAATTCGTCGAATCGGGCGCAGCGCGACGCTGACGCCCATCGCGAAGAGCGCGCAGGGCGCCGCGGCGTTGCGCAGATAGGTCAGCATCGTGTCGATCGCCTCCGGAGGGCGCCACTGGAGATAGGCGGCCAACACGCCGGCGAGCGTCGCCAGGATGAAGGGGTGCAGGAGGATCCGCCCCGCGATCTGCAGCGCCAGCGCCCACTCGGACATCGGCTTCCCGGAGGCCAGGGACATCATGAGCGGCACCAGCGTGAACATCAGCGCGCTGTCGAAGCTGAAGATCAGCGCCGTCGGCACGGTCGCCGCGGGCCCGAGTGTCGCCAGCGTCAGGCCCGGCCCCATATAGCCCACGTTCGCGTAAGCGCCAGCCGCACCCTGTATCGCCGCAGCCCGGCCACTGCGCGTGAACGCATAGCCCACGAGGGCCGAGACCACGAACATGATGCTCGTCGTGGTGGTCGTGGTGATCACGAAGGACCACTGCTTCAGCTGCTCGAACGGCGTCTGGGCGATCAGCTGGAAGAACAGCGCGGGAAGCGCGAGGTAGACGATGAAGGTGTTGAGCCAGGCGAGCCCTTCCGGCGGGTGCCGGACGAGCTTCCCGGCGACGAAGCCGAGCAGGATCAGGCCGAAGAACGGCGCCGCAAGCGCTATGACCTGCTGCAAGAGGGGCTCCGGCTGAAGGGGTTTGGACGAGGCTGGAGGAATGTCGGACGGCGGGCCGCGGCTTCGCCATCACCCACCAGCGTTGCGGTGCAGCCTATGCGGAAGATCCTGTCGAAGAAATCCCGCATGGCTTGACACGCTGCAACATGACACAATCATTTCAACGAACGGAACGTCAGGACGCGTCCGAAAGCGACGCTATCGAAGAATGCAGGCACGAACCGCAAAATACACGATCGGCCAGGTCGTCAGACACCGCGTCTACCCCTTCCGCGGCGTCATTTTCGACGTGGATCCCATCTTCTCCAACACGGAGGAATGGTGGCTCTCGATCCCGGAGGATATTCGCCCCGACAAGGATCAGCCCTACTACCATCTGTTCGCCGAAAACGCGGAGACAGAGTACATCGCTTACGTCTCGGAGCAGAATCTCCTGCCCGACGAGACCGGGGAGCCTGTGCGCCACCCGCAGGTCGCGGAGACCTTCGACTCGCACGAGAACGGCCAGTACAGAAGCTCCGCGACCTCGCTGAACTGACAGCGCGTCCGGACGATATGACGCCTGGAAGGGGCGCGGAGGCTGCCGCGCCCCGTCCGGCAAAGGCGCTCGCGAGCGCCTACTGGCTCTGCCCCGCGTTGTCGCCCTGCTGCTGCTGGCCGTTCTGATCGGCGAGGCGCTTGCGGGCCTCTTCCGCCCGCTTCTGAAGCTCTTCCTGCAGCTTCTGGCGCTGCTGCGCGAGCACCTCGGTGTCGACGGGCGCGCCGTCATAACCCTTGGTGAAGCCCACGAGGGTAAGGCCGACGCCGACCGCCTTGCCCTGGTTGTTGATCACCGAGACGACGAGGTTCTTGCCGGCCTTCATCTTGTTCACGAAGGCCTGCGCGATCTCCAACTCGGCGTAACAGGCATTCGGCAGGCAGATCACGTACTTCCCGGCCTGCTGCTCGCCCTCGTCGACCTGCACGCGGATGCCGGGCTGCAGGAGCGTGCCGGGCGGCACCGCCACCATGAGCGTCTTGCCGTCCTCGCCCTCGACCTCGCGGACGGAGACGGAGGCCAGGAACTCGCCAGCGTCCGTACGGACCTCCTGGGTCACCAGGCAGACATTCTTGTTGTCGGCCTGGGGATCCTTCGTGCAGATCTTGATCCAGTTGCCGAGGTTCTCGGCGCCTGCTGCCGGCTGCTGGTTCTGCGCATGTGCCGGGCCGAAGCTCGCCGCCGCCATGAGGGCAGCCGCCGTCAGCCCCGTCGAGACGAGCGCCCGAAGGCGAATCTTGGCGATGTCGAATACCATGTACGTCCTCGAAGTTTGCGAGAGGGGACCGCCCTATCGAGGCGGCGGCAAATCGCGTTAACTGTCGCGCGTTACCTCCATGCCGAATGCGGCAACAGGATGATTGCGCCTACGGGTGCCCGGAATAACGCTTGTGCCATAGTTTTTCCAGCCGGCGCAGCAAGACTGGCCCGATGATTCGCAGAACACACCACCGCGCCGTCCGCCTCCTCCTGCCGGGCCTGCTCGCGGCCGCGGTGACCGCAGCACCGGAGCTCGCCTCGGCGTCCGCCGAACCGCAGCCGAGCCACGGCATCGCCATGCACGGAGATGTGAAGGAACCGCCCGACTTTACCCATTTCGGATATGCCAATCCGGACGCACCGAAGGGCGGGTGGATTGGCATATCCGTCGTGGGGTCCTTCGACACGCTCAACCCCTTCACCGTGACGGGGCAGGAAGCTCGCAACCTCAGCGGCTACGTCTTCCAGCCGCTCCTCGCCCGCAGCCTCGGAGAGCCGTTCGCGCTCTATCCGCTGATCGCGGAGAGCGTCACGATGCCGGAAGACCGGTCATGGATCGAGTTCACCATCGATGCGCGCGCCAGGTTCTCGGACGGCGAGCCGGTGACCGTCGACGACGTGATCGCCTCATGGCGCCTGCTCCGCGACCGGGGCCGACCGAATCATCGCAGCTACTATGCGCTAGTCGACTCCGCACGGGCGACCGGCGAGCGGAGCGTCCGCTTCTCGTTCTCTCCCGAGGCAGAGCGCGAGATGCCACTGATCATGGGCCTCATGCCGGTCCTGCCGTCGCACGTCTACAACGTGGAGACCTTCGACAAGCTCGGCCTGTCGCCCCCCGTCGGGACGGGACCCTACGTCGTCTCGAACGTCGCCCGGGGCCGCTCCATCACCCTGACCCGGCAGAAGGACTGGTGGGGCAACGACCTTCCGGCGACCAGCGGCCAGTACAACTTCGACACGATCCGCTACGAGTACTTCCGCGACCAGGAAACCGCTCTGGAAGCCTTTCGCAAGGGAATCATCGATTTCCGCGAAGAGGAGGACCCGTCGCGCTGGGCTCTCTCCTACGACTTTCCGGCGGCCAGGCGCGGCGAGATCGTCAAGGAGGCACTGCCCAACGGAGCCCCCCGCGGCATGTCGGCCTTCGTCTTCAACACACGCCGGGCGCCCTTCGGCGACATTCGGGTGCGGGAGGGGCTCTCCCTCCTCTTCCCCGGCGCTTGGGTGAACCGCGCCTACTACCGGGACCTGTACGAGCGCACCGACAGCTTCTTCGACGGATCCGAGCTTTCGGCCGAGGGGCGTCCGGCGACCGACCACGAACGCGAACTGCTCGCACCGTGGATCGACGAGGTTCCCCAGCGTGTCCTGGAAGGTGACCTTGGCGGCCAGCGGCGCGGCGCAGACGATCGGCGAGCCCTTCGGGAGGCGCTACGTCTGCTAAAGGCGGGCGGCTTCGAGCTTCGCGACGGGCGCCTGGTCAATGCGGAGACGGGGGAGCGCATGTCGTTCGAGATCCTCGTCGCCACCCGCGAGCACGAACGCCTCGCGCTGGCATTCTCACGCGCGCTCGACCGGGCCGGCATCGAGGCGCGGGTTCGCTCCGTGGACTCGGCTCAGTATCAGCGCCGCAAGCAGAGCTACGACTTCGACGTCACCCACCACTTCTGGTTCAGCTCGCTCTCCCCCGGCAACGAACAGCGCTTCTATTGGGGCAGCGCGGCCGCCGACCAGCCGGGGACGCGCAACTACATGGGCGTCACGAGCCCCGGCATCGACGCGACGATCGACGCACTGCTCGCAGCCCACGACAGGGACGACTTCGTCACGGCCGTGCGTGCCCTCGACCGGCTGCTCGTCTCCGGCCACTATGTCGTGCCACTGTTTCACCGACCGAGCCATTGGGTCGCCTACCAAGAACGGTTCGCGCATCCCGAGACGCCGCCCCTCTACGGCTACGCCCTCGAGACGTGGTGGGACCGAACGGCAGAGGAGGACACGAAGCCATGACGGAAACAGCGACCGGGGCCGGCGGCAGGCTGACGATCGACGTCGTGTCCGACACGATCTGCCCCTGGTGCTACATCGGCAAGAGGCGGCTCGAGCAGGCGCTCGCCATGCGCCCGGACGTGGAGGCAGAGGTGAGGTGGCGACCGTTCCAGCTCGACCCGACCATTCCACGCGGCGGCGTCGATCGGCAGCAGTACCTCGAAAACAAGTTCGGCGGCCCGGAGCGGGCCCGGGAGATCTACGGCCGGATCGAGGCCGCGGCCGATGCGGAAGGGCTCGAGGTCGACTTCGGCCGGATCGCGCGGACGCCGAACACGATCGACTCGCACCGCCTGATCCGCTGGGCGGCCTCAACCGGCCGCCAGTCTGACGTCGTTGAGGACCTCTTCCGCCACTACTTCTCCGAAGGCGGGGACATCGAGGACCCGCAGGTTCTGACGGCGATCGCGGAAACGAACGGGATCGACGGCGACCTGATCGCGGAGTTGCTCGCGGGCGATGCGGATCGCGACCTCGTCGAGAAGGAGATCGCGCTCGCCCAGCAGCTCGGCGTGACCGGAGTGCCCTGCTTCATCCTCGCCGACCGGTTCGGCGTCGTAGGCGCGCAGTCGCCCGAAACGCTCGCGGAAGCGATCGATCGCGCGCGCGTCGAGGCGCCAGCGGAATAGGGAGCGGCCGCCCGCTCGGCGGATGCCGGCTCGACCTCCGCAACGAAGGCAGCAGTCTCAGGCGGCTGCCTTCTGCGCCAGGCCCGCCAGCGTGCGCATGACCTGCATCGCGCCCCTCAGTCTCTCCTCCGGCGACTCCCAGCTGCGCTGAAGGACGATCTTGTGGTCGGGCCGCACCTTCGCGAGCCTGCCCTCCTTGGACACGAAGTCCACGAGGCCGTTGGGGTTGGCGAAGCGGTTGTTGCGCAGGGCAAACAGCATGCCCTTCGGCCCAGCCTCGACGCGCTCGACGCCGGCCTCGCGGCACAGGATCTTGATGCGCACGATGTCGAGCAGGTGCTCGACCTCGCTCGGCGGCCTCCCGAAGCGGTCGGCCATCTCGGACCCGAAGGCATCGACCTCCGAGGCGTCCTCGATCTGCGACAGCCGGCGGTAGAGGCCGAGGCGCACCTCGAGGTCGGTGACATAGTGCTCCGGGATGAGCACCGGCGTGCCGAGCTCGATCTGCGGCGACCACTGCCCGTCTTCCTCCACGGGCCCGCCACCCTCGCGCAGGGACGCGACCGCCTCCTCCAGCATGGACTGGTAGAGCTCGTAGCCGACTTCCTTGATGTGCCCCGACTGCTCCTCGCCGAGCAGGTTGCCGGCGCCCCTGATGTCGAGGTCGTGGCTCGCCAGCATGAAGCCCGCGCCGAGCGTGTCGAGCGACTGAAGCACCTTGAGCCGCTTCTCCGCTCCCTTCGTCAGCTTCTTGCCGCCCGGCACCGCGAAGTAGGCGTAGGCCCGCGCCTTCGACCGGCCGACGCGGCCGCGCATCTGGTAGAGCTGGGCGAGGCCGAACATGTCGGCACGGTGCACGATCAGCGTGTTCGCCGTGGGGACGTCGAGCCCCGATTCGACGATCGCCGTCGAGACGAGCACGTCGAACTGGCCGTCGTAGAAGGCGGTCATCACCTCCTCGAGGCGGCTCGAGGACAGCTGTCCATGGGCGATGGCGTATTTCACCTCCGGGACCTGCTCCTTCAGGAACTCCTCGATGTCCGGCAGGTCGCTCAGGCGCGGGGCCACGAAGTATGTCTGGCCGCCCCGGTAGTGCTCGCGCAGCAGCGCCTCCCGCAGGACGACGCCGTCGAAGGGCGTGACGAAGGTGCGCACCGCAAGCCGGTCGACCGGCGGCGTGGCGATGATCGAGAGCTCGCGGATCCCCGTCAGCGAGAGCTGGAGGGTCCGCGGGATCGGCGTCGCCGTGAGCGTCAGCACGTGCACGTCGGCCCGCAACTCCTTCAGGCGCTCCTTGTGGGCAACGCCGAAATGCTGCTCCTCGTCGACGATCAGGAGGGCGAGATCGCGGAACTTGATCGACTTCGACAGGAGGGCGTGCGTCCCGACGAGGATGTCGACCTCGCCCGATTCGATCCCCCTCTTCGCCGCGGCCGCCTCCTTCTGGCTCACCATCCGCGAAACCTGCGCAACGTTGATCGGGAAGCCGCGGAAGCGTTCGGAGAAGGTCTTGTAGTGCTGGCGGGCGAGCAGCGTCGTCGGCACCACGACCGCGACCTGCCGGCCGGACATGGCGGCGACGAACGCCGCGCGGAGCGCGACCTCCGTCTTGCCGAAGCCGACGTCGCCGCAGATCAGCCTGTCCATCGGCTTGCCCGCGTGGAAATCCTCGAGCACGGCGTCGATCGCGTTCAGCTGGTCGTCCGTCTCCTCGTAGGGGAAACGGGCGCAAAACTCGTCATAGGCGCCTTCCGGCGGATCGAGCCTCGGCGCGTCCCGCATGGCGCGGGCGGCAGCCACCTTGATCAGCGCATTCGCCATCTCGCGAATGCGCTCCTTCATCTTGGCCTTGCGGGCCTGCCAGCCACCGCCGCCCAGCCGGTCGAGCTGCACGACGGTGTCCTCGGAGCCGTAGCGCGAGAGGAGCTCGATGTTCTCGACGGGCAGGAACAACTTGTCGCCGCCGTGATAGTGGATCTCGAGGCAGTCGTGCGGCGCGCCCGTGACCTCGATCGTCTTGAGGCCGACGAAGCGCCCGATGCCGTGGTCGACATGGACGACATAGTCGTCGGGCGAGAGGCTCGTGACCTCCGTCAGGAAGTCGGCGCCCTTCCGGCTCTTGCGTTTGGCGCGGAGGTAGCGCTCGCCGAGGACGTCCTGCTCGCCGATGACGGCGAGGCTCGGGGCCTCGAAGCCTCGCTCGATGCCGAAGATCGCGAGGCCCGTCATGCCCTTGCCGAGCGCCTGGGCCGCGTCCCAGCTGTCGACGTTCTCGATCGCCGTCAGGCCGTGGTCGCGCAGCATGTCGCCCATGCGGTCGCGCGAGCCCTCGCTCCAGCAGGCGACGATCACCCGCTTCCCCGACCTGTTGAGGGCCCGGTCGTGGTCGATGACCGCCTGGAACAGGCTCGCGTCGGCGGCGGTGCGCTCCGCAGCGAAGCTTCGCGCCTCCTTGGAGCCCATGTCGAAGACCGGGCCGGTCGCTTCCGTCTCCGGCACGTCGAACGGGGTGAGAGAGACGTGCGCCCGCTCGGAGAGGCACGCCTTCCAGTCGTCGTCCGACAGATAGAGCTCGTGCGGATCGAGCGGCTTGTAGGGCGCCTCGCCCTTCGTGTTCTCCTGCGCCTGGACGCGCGCCTGGTGGTAGTCGCGGATCTGCGACATGCGCTCGGCCCGCGCCTCCTCGAGCAGCGCGTCGAGCATGACGGGGGCGCCCGGCAGGTAGTCGAAGACGGTCGCCATCCTCTCGTGGAAGAAGGGCAGCCAGTGCTCCATGCCCTGGTGGCGCCGCCGCTCGCTGACGGCAGTGTAGAGCGCGTCGTCGCTGCGGGCGACGCCGAAGCGGGCGACGAAGTTCTGGCGGAAGCGCTTGACGGACTCCTCGTCGAGCGTGAGCTCGCTCATCGGCACGAGCGACAGCTCCCTGAGCTGGCCCGTGGAGCGCTGCGTCTCGGGATCGAAGGGACGGATCGATTCGAGCGTGTCGCCGAAGAAGTCGAGCCGCAGCGGCGCCTCGTGGCCCGGCGCGAAGAGGTCGACGATGCCGCCGCGCACCGCAAACTCGCCCCTCTCGCGAACCGTGCCGCTGCGCTCGAAGCCGTTGCGGCCGAGCCATTCGGCGAGCGACGTCATGTCGAGCATGTTGCCGGGCCGCACGACGAGCGACTGGTGGCCGATCCAGTCGCGGGTCGGCACCCGCTGGATGAGCGCGTTGACCGTGGTGCCGACGATCGTCGGCGTCTGGAAGTCGGCGGTCGCGAGGTTCGCCAGCGTCGCCAGCCGCTCCGACAGGATCTCCGGCGCCGGCGAGACGCGGTCGTAGGGCAGGCAGTCCCAGGCAGGCAGCGACAGGAAGCGATGGCCCGGCGCGAAGAACTGAAGCGTCTGCCGAAACGCGGCGAGACGCTGCGCATCGCGGGCGACGAAGACGAGCGGGAGCGGGCTGTCGCCCGTGGCCAGGGCGCGCGCGGCGTCGGCGACCGTGACGGCGTCGAAACCCTCTGCGACATGGGCCAGCGTGACGTGGCCGGTGCCTCGCAACATGCGGGGGTCGAAAGACTTGACCCGGGTCGGTGCGTTCATGTCGTCAGTCCTGCGCCACCGGATGCTCGGCATGGAAGCGGCGGATGCTGCGAACAAGCTCCCCTTCCGCGCCGTCCGGCATGGGCTTCGTCTCGGTCAGCCAGGCGAACAGCTCCTTCTCGTCGACCTCCATTAGGGTCTCGAGGTCGCCGAGCTGCGCCTCGTCCATGCCGGCGATATACACTTCGGCATAGCGGCCGAGCAGGAGGTCCATCTCGCGCGTGCCGCGATGCCAGCAGCGGTAGAGCAGGCGGCGGCGCACGAGGTCGAGGTCGTCCGTCGAAGGCATGAGAGAGATCGTTCCGGCTGAAAGATGTCGCAGGGCCTGCATATAGCTCCGGCGACCGCCGCCCGCCAGACGCGGGAGGCAGTTCCGGAGTTGCATCCGCGGCCGCGACCGCGGAATAGTCGCCTGATCATGCGCCCCCCTGCCCTCAATCCCCTCTTCGCGCCCATCACCTCCCTGCCCGGCGTCGGGCCGAAGATCGCCGCTCTCTTTCGCCGGCTCCTGCCCGAGGGAGACGGCGACATGCCAGCGGTGGTCGATCTCCTCTTCCACCTGCCGACGGGCCTGATCGACCGGCGCCACCGGCCGAAGGTGCGCGACGCACTGGCGGGCGACCTCGCGACGATGCTCGTCACGGTCGAGGAGCACCGGGCACCGCCGCCCGGCCGATCGCGCGCGCCCTACCGGGTCGTCGTGTCGGACGAGAGCGGCAGCATGACGATCGTCTTCTTCAACGCCCAGCCGCGCTGGGTCGCAGGTGTCCTGCCGCTGGGCAAGAGCGTGTGGGTCAGCGGCAAGGTCGAGATGTATGACGGCATGCTTCAGATCGTCCATCCCGATCATATCGTCGCGGAGGACGAGGCGGAGAGGCTACCGGAGGTCGAGCCGGTCTACCCGCTGACGGCCGGGCTCACCCTGCGCGGCGTGTCGAAGTCGGTGCGCGCTGCCGTCGACCGTGTTCCGGCCCTTCCCGAATGGCAGCGCTCGGACGTCCTGCGCCAGCATCACTGGCGCAGTTTCTCCGCGGCGCTCACCGCCCTGCACCTGCCACAGCGGGCGGAGGACCTCGAACCGGAAAGCCCTGCTCTCGCGCGTCTCGCCTATGACGAGATCCTGGCCGGCCAGGTGGCCCTGTCGCTGACCCGCAGCCGGCTTCGCAAGGTCGCGGGCATGGCGCGCAAGGGCGACGGGCGGATCGTCCGCTCGATCCTGGCGGGACTGCCGTTCGAGCTCACGGCGGCGCAGCAGGCCGCGCTCACGGAGGTGGAGGCCGACCTCGCCGCGCCCGAGCGCATGCTTCGCCTGCTCCAGGGCGACGTCGGCAGCGGCAAGACGGTGATCGGCCTGCTGGCGATGGCGCGGGTGATCGAAACGGGCGCGCAGTGCGCGCTCATGGCGCCGACGGAGATCCTCGCGCGCCAGCATCACGCCACCCTCGGGAAGCTCGCGGCCGGATCGGGGCTCAGGATCGGCCTCCTGACGGGTCGCGAGAAGGGCCGGGCACGCGACCAGATCCTCGTTGCGGCGGCCGAGGGCTATCTCGACATCCTCGTCGGCACGCATGCCCTGTTCGAGCAGCATGTGGGGTTCAGGGATCTCGGGCTCGCCGTGATCGACGAGCAGCATCGATTCGGCGTCCACCAGCGCCTGTCGCTCGCCGCGAAGGGGCGAGCGGTCGACATGCTGGTGATGACCGCAACGCCGATCCCGCGCACGCTTCTTCTGACGCACTACGGCGATATGGACGTGACCCGGATCGCGGAGAAGCCGCCGGGCCGCCAGGCGATCGAGACACGCCTCGTGTCACAGGAGCGGCTGCCGGAAGTAATCGCGGCTCTGGGCCGCACGATCTCGCAGGGCAACCGCGTCTATTGGGTCTGCCCCCTCGTGGAGGACTCCGAGACGGTGGACGTCGTGTCAGTGGGGGAGCGCTTCGCCTCGCTCGACAAGGCGTTTCCCGGCCAGGTCGGCCTCGTCCACGGTCAGCTTTCGGGTGCCGACAAGGACGCGGCCATGCAGGCCTTCGTCGAGGGTCGGACGGCCATCCTGGTCGCGACGACGGTGATCGAAGTGGGCGTTGACGTGCCGGAGGCGAGCGTCATCGTGATCGAGAACGCGGAGCGCTTCGGCCTCGCGCAGCTCCACCAGCTCCGCGGGCGTGTCGGCCGCGGCACGAGCGCCTCGGCGTGCCTGCTTCTCTACGGCGCCCAGCTCTCCGAGAACGCAAGGTCGCGCCTGCAGACGATGCGCGAAACCGACGACGGGTTCCGGATCGCGGAGGAGGACCTCAAGCTGCGCGGCGGCGGCGAGGTCCTCGGCACGCGCCAGAGCGGGACCCCGGAGTTCCGCGTGGCTCGCCTCGAAAGCCATCTCGACCTGGTGGAGGAGGCCCGCCAGGATGCGCGGCTTCTTCTCGATCAGGACCCGAGCCTGGAGACCGCTCGCGGCCAGGCGGTGCGCATCCTGCTGCAGCTCTTCCGGCGCGACAGCGCCATGGCGCTTCTCGGCGCAGGCTGAGCGGGCGACGGCCGCTTAGACCGTTTCCGGTGTCTTGTCGGGCTCTTGCTGCCGCTTCTGTGGCCAGAGCGGCCGGGGCGGCAACGCCTTGGCCTGGTGTTCGGGGACGACGAGGCCCGCCGAGATGACGGCCTTCGCCCCCTCCTCTATCGTCATGTCGAGCAGGATCACGTCCTCCTTCGGCACGAACAGGAGAAAGCCGGACGTCGGATTAGGCGTGGTCGGCAGGAAGATGCTGTAGAGCGGCTCGCCCGGCTCCTTCCCGGCCTTCGCCGCGACCTCGCCCCGCGCATCCGTGGAGACGAACACGATCGACCAGATGCCCTTCCGGGGATACTCGATCAGCCCGACCTTCTGGAACGTGTTGTTCGACTGCGAAAGCGCAGTCTCGAAGATCTGCTTCAGCCCGCGATAGATGCTGCGCACGAGCGGCATGCGGTCGAGCATGGACTCGCCCCAGCCCACGATCGTCCGCCCGAACAGGTTCGCCGTCGCCGCGCCGAGGAAGATGAGCGCGGCGATCGCGACGATCAGGCCGAAGCCCGGGACCGGAAACGGCAGATAGTTGTCGGGATTGTACCGCCAGGGGATCCACGGCTTCACCCAGTCGTCGACCCATCGGACGAGCGTCCACGTGATGTAGAGGGTGATCGACAACGGGGCGGCGATGACGATGCCCGTCAGCAGGTAGTTCCTCAGCCGCGCCATCAGCGGGTGGCGTCGCGGACCGTGGCCGTGCTCGGGGTCGCCTGAAGGGTCCGCCTGCGTCTCGTTCATGTCCTACCCGCACTGCCGCGCTGCAGCACGCAGCACCATGCCTTTTATATCATGTCGCCGGGCCACGGAGAGGAGATATCACTCCACGGTGACCGATTTGGCGAGGTTCCGCGGCTGATCGACATCCGTGCCGATGGAAACGGCGGCATGATAGGCGAGCAACTGCATCGGCAGGGCATAGATGAGCGGCTGCACGAACTGATACATCCGCGGCAGGATCACTCGTGCGAAAGGCTGTTCCCCGGTCGCGTGCGCTCCTTCGGCATCGGTCAGGAGCACGATCCGTCCGCCACGCGCCGCAACCTCCTGCATGTTCGAGACGGTCTTCTCGAACATCATGTCGGACGGCGCTATCACCACGATCGGCATATTCTCGTCGACGAGCGCGATCGGCCCGTGCTTCAGCTCGCCCGCCGCGTATCCCTCGGCGTGGATGTAGGAGATCTCCTTGAGCTTCAGCGCGCCCTCGAGCGCGATCGGGTAGTTCATGCCCCGGCCGAGATAAAGCGCATCCTTCGCCCGGGAGAGCTCCCTCGCGATCCCTTCGATCTGCTCCTCCAGCCGCAATGTCTGCGTCATCAGGCGCGGCACTTCGATCAGCGCGCGCACGAGCTTCGCTTCGTCCTCCTCTCCGAGGACGCCCCGCACCCGGCCGGCGGCGATCGTGATGGCGGCGAGAACCGACAGCTGGCAGGTGAAGGCCTTCGTCGAGGCGACGCCGATCTCGGGTCCCGCCAGGGTCGGCAGGATGAGATCGGATTCCCGCGCGATGGTGGAATCCTCGACGTTCACGATCGAGGCGACCGTCTGCTCCGCCTCCCGGCAGTAGCGCAGGCTCGAGAGCGTATCGGCGGTTTCCCCGGACTGCGAGATGAACAGCGAGAGCCCGCCGGGCCCCAGGATGGGCTCGCGGTAGCGAAACTCCGAGGCGATGTCGACGTCGACGGGAAGCCTCGCGTATCTCTCCATCCAGTACTTGCCGACGAGGCCGGCCAGGTAGGCCGTACCGCAGGCGGCGATGGAGAGACGCTGGACGCGCCCCAGCTGCTCGACGAAGCCTTCCGGGAGCGTGACGCGACCGGTCGACATGTCGAGGTACCGGGCGAGCGTGTGCGACACGACCTCAGGCTGCTCGTGGATCTCCTTCGACATGAAATGCCGGTAGTTGCCGCGGTCGATCATCGAATAGCTGATCGCCGCCTGCTTCACGGGCCGCTCGACCGCCTCGCCGGTTGCGTCGAATATCCGCGCGCCCGCCCGCGTCAGCACCGCCCAATCACCGTCCTCCAGATACGTCACACGGCTCGTGAAGGGGGAGAGTGCCAGCGCATCCGATCCCAGGAACATCTCACCGTCCCCATGGCCGATCGCAAGGGGGCTGCCGCGCCTCGCCGCGAGCAGGAGATCCTCTTCGCCGGCGATCAGGACAGCGAGCGAGAACGCCCCGTGGAGCCGCCCGAGCGCCGACTGCATCGCGTCCTTCGGTGACTTGCCGGCATCGAGCTCCCGCGCCAGGAGATGCGCCACCACCTCCGTGTCGGTATCGGTCTCGAAGACCGCCCCCACGGACGAGAGCTCGCGCTTGAGTTCCGCGAAGTTCTCGATGATCCCGTTATGCACCAGCGCGACCCGGCCGGCCATGTGCGGATGGGCGTTGCGCTCCGTGGGAGCGCCATGCGTGGCCCAGCGCGTGTGGCCGATGCCGGTCTTGCCCTCCGGCATGTCGCCGGCGAGCTTGTCGGCCAGGTTGTGCAGCTTGCCTTCGGCTCTCAGGCGACGGATGGTGCCGTTCTCCGCGGTGGCGATGCCCGCAGAGTCATATCCGCGATACTCGAGCCGCCGCAGGGCTTCGACGAGTCCAGGCGCCGCGGCATTCTTGCCGAGTATCCCTACAATGCCGCACATGCCCCATGCTCCTTCAGGATTTCGGTCCGCACCGCCAGGTACGGGGGGGAAGCTCTACCGCCGGCGCCTGGCGAAGCAAGCGGAAGGCGAATCACGATTGATTGCCGACTGCGCAACATCACTAGTGTCGCACGACCGCATCGAGGGCGCAGGCTATCCGCCCTTCTTCTTTCCGAGCGCCTCGCGCAGCTCGCGGGCGCGGCCCGCCTTCGCCACCTGCCTGCCCCGCCCGATGGCGAGCGCGTCGGTGGCGACGTCCTCGGTGATCACGCTGCCGGAGCCGACATAGGCGCCATCTCCGATCTTGACAGGCGCGACGAGCGCGCTGTTCGACCCGATGAACGCCCCCGCGCCGATATCGGTGACGTGCTTGGAAAAGCCGTCGTAGTTGCAGGTGATCGTGCCCGCACCGACATTGGCGCCCTCACCGACCCGGGCATCCCCGACATAGCTCAGATGGTTCACCTTCGCCCCGCGCTCGATGGTCGCGGCCTTGATCTCCACGAAGTTGCCGATGTGCACGCTCTCGCCGATCCTCGCCCCCGGCCTGAGCCGCGCGTAGGGTCCGACCGTCGCGCCGGAGGAGACGTGGGCTCCCTCCAAGTGGGAGAAGGCGCGAATGGTCGCTCCGTCCTCCACGACGACACCAGGGGCGAAGACGACGTTGGGCTCGACCACGACATCCCGCCCGAGCTTCGTGTCGTGGGAGAAGAAGACGGTGTCGGGCGCGACGAGTGTCGCCCCCTCCTCCATGGCGGCCCGCCGCGCCCTCGCCTGGAACTCCGCCTCGGCCTCCGCCAGTTGCGCGCGGGTGTTGACCCCGAGCACCTCGTCCTCGCCGCATTCGATGATCGCGGCACTCTCTCCGTCGGCGACCGCCAGCGCCACCGCGTCCGTGAGGTAGAACTCGCCCTTCGCGTTGTCGTTGCGAATGCGGTCGAGCAGCCCGAGGGCCTTGCCGGGCGCGAAGGCCATCACCCCGGAGTTGCAGAGGTCGATCCGGCGCTCCTCGTCGGTCGCGTCACGCTCCTCGCGGATCGCGGTCAGCTGTCCATCTCTCGTCAGGAGGCGGCCGTACCCTGTCGGATCGGCTGCCCGGAACCCCAGAACGGCGATCGCGGGCCCTTGGGTGACGGCGGACACGAGTCGACGCAGCGTCTCCGGCCGGATCAACGGCGTATCGCCGTAGAGGACGAGGATCGGCCCTTCAGCCGCCTCGAGAAGGGGACGGGCCTGCAGCACCGCGTGGGCCGTGCCGAGGCGGTCCTTCTGGACGAAGCTCCGTGCGGCACCGGCGGTGACGCCTTCCATGTGCGGGCCGATGACGAGGCCGGTGGCGGCACCGGCGACGGCCGCCTCCACGGTGGCGGCGACGTGCCCCAGCATCGATAGCCCCGCGATCGGGTGCAGGACCTTCGGCAGTCGGGACTTCATTCGTGTCCCCTCCCCGGCAGCGAGGATGAGAACGGTGGGTGACGCGGTCATGGTTCCCGCTCCGGGGGAGGCAGTCGGCTGAGACGCTGACGGAATAGGTTGTTAACCTTGGCGAAGAAAAGAATCGTGCAAAGTTCGGCGCGCGATTCTTAGCGGTGGTGACGGTGGGCGGTCAAAGAGACTCCGAGGAAATGGTTAGGCGGCCGACAAGGCGGCGGCATGGCTGGGTGGCCGGCTTCGCCTGGTTGGTGGCGGCCACAACCGCTGCGGCATCCGCCATCGTGGCCGCGACGGACCCGACGGGCCGCGAGCGCATGGCCGAGATCCTGTCGCCCCGCCCTCCCCGCGCGCAGATCGCCGACGTCGGCGCCGCGCCGTCCGAGGACGCCACGTCGGAGGAGATCGCCCGTCTCCGCAACGAGACACGGCTGCTCGCGCTGGAGAAGAAGGCACTGGCCATCCGGCTCGCTCTCCTCGCGAGCGAGGGCGACGCCGCCACGGTGACGGGTTCCATTCCCGCGGAGGCGGCGGGCGGCTCGTCCGCAGAAGCGCCGCAGGCACGCGAGCTCGCCGATCCTTCGGTGATGCTCAGCGAAGTGGCGGGCGTTCCCGCGGCGGTGCGTGCTCGTGAGGGAGCTGCCGGCGCGACCTTCGCGCTGCACCTCGACGGCGTGGGCTCGATCGAGGAGGCGCGCGAGGTCTGGGGCCTGATTGAGAACCGGGTTCCCGAGGCGCTCAAGGGGCTCACGCCGCTGATCGCGATGGATGAACGCGACACGAGCCAGCTCTGGCTGATGGCGGGCAGCCTGGACGACGACCAGAGCGCGGGAACACGCTGCGCGCTCATCACCCTCTCCGGCCGCGACTGCGCGGTCACGACACGCGAGGGACGCCCGCTTCCGATGCCGTAGAGGGTGGGCTGCGGGCGGCGGCGCCCCCTTCGCCTATGACCGGGCAGCCTCGGCGCTGCGGCGGATCGCGTCGATGTTCCCGGCGTAGTTCGCCGGACCGTCGCGGAAGACGGCCGAGCCTGCGACGAGCGCCGTCGCGCCGGCGGCCGCGACGTCCCGCGCCGTCTCGCGGTCGACGCCGCCGTCGACCTCGATGGTGATCGGCCGGTCCGCGATCATCTCCTTCAGCGCCGCGATCTTCTTCACCTGCGAGGAGATGAAGGACTGGCCGCCGAAGCCCGGATTGACCGTCATGACGAGCACGAGGTCGACGACGTCGAGGACGTGCTCGATCGAGCTCAGGGGGGTTGCCGGATTGAGGGCCACGCCCGCCCTCTTCCCGAGCGCCCGGATCGTGCGGAGCGACCGGTCGAGATGCGGGCCGGCCTCGGGATGGACCGTTATGATGTCGGCCCCCGCCTCCGCGAACGCTTCGAGATAGGGGTCGACCGGGGCGATCATCAGATGCACGTCGAGAGGCCGGTCGGTGACCTTGCGGACCGCCTTCACGACCGGCGGCCCGATCGTGATGTTCGGGACGAAATGACCGTCCATGACGTCGACATGGACCCAGTCGGCGCCGGCTGCGACGATGGCCTCGACCTCGGCGCCGAGGCGCGCGAAGTCGGCGGAGAGGATCGACGGGGCGATCACGATGGGGCTTGTGCTGCTCATGGCGTGGCATCACCACGCGGGCATCATCCCGTCAAGGGGGATAACGGGCATTCTCGCCCTCTCGCTTTGTCGCGAGAGATCGATAAGACGTAGATGGATTGGGCACCGGCGCGGTAGACGTTGCGCAGCGGCTCCGATTCGGCCCGAAGGGGGACTGGGAAATAGCCTCGCCTTCCACACATAGCGATCCTCCGCCCGACCAGGGGGATACGAGGAGGCTCATCGACGGGCCCGGGTGCGGAAGGGGATCCCTCGGTGCCCGCATACTCCTGCTCGTCCTCATCGCCGCCCTGCCCATCTTCGGTCTCCAGGTTGCCGACGAGATCGAGAGCCGCCGACTTCGCGAGGAAGCATCGAGAAGCGCGGCGGAGCAATCGGCACGGCTTCTCGCCGCGCAGTTCGGCGCATTCGTCGACGGGGTCCGAATTTTCGCGGCAACCCTCTCCCGCCTGCCGCCGATGCAAGCCCTCGACACGACGGGCTGCGAGGACGCGATCGACGCCTACACCGCCCACTCCGTCGCCCTGACGCAGCTCCTGGCTGTCGACATGACGGGGCGCGTGTTCTGCAACCAGCTGAACCGGGGGCAGAGCGTCGATCTGAGCGACCGCGACTACGTGATGAGGAGCATGAGCGAGCGGCGGCTCACGACGAGCGGCTACATTCTCGGCCGCCAGACCCAGGAGCCGATACTGAGCTTCGCATACCCGATCATCGGCCCCGAGAATGAAGTCAGGGGGGCGGTGATCGTTGCCTACGACGTGTTGAAGGTCGGACTGGAACTGGCGGCAGGGCGGCCTCCGGAGAACCAGGCGTTGCTTCTGGTCGACGCGAACCTCGTGCGCGTCGCCCGCGTCCCCTCCGATCCCGCCCTCATCGGCCGCCCCGTCGACCGCGAGGCCCTCCGCGGCGCCATCGCCGCCGGCGGATCGGGTAGCGTGATCAGCGACGAAGACGCAGGCGGCCAGTTCGATGCCTATGCACCCGTTCTCGGCGGAACCGGCCTCTACGCCGTGGTGTCCACCTCCGAGGATGCGATCACCGGCGCCGCCGAGCGGCTCTTCTGGCGCAACATGATCGCCGTCCTGCTGGTGTTCGGGACGGCGGGGGTCGCCGCGCTCGTGATCGGCAACGTCTCCATCCGCCTGCCGGTCCTGCACCTCACCCGCCTGACCGAGGCGATGGCGGAGGGCGATCTCGGCGCGCGGGCGGGCGAGATGCGCGGCAGCTCTCCCGAGCACAAGCGGCTCGGCCGCAGCTTCAACCGCATGGCGGAGGTGGTGGAGCAGAGGACGCACCAGCTCCGCGAAAGCGAATCCCGCTTCCGCCTCGCGCTGTCGGGGTCGCCGATCTTCGTGTTCGAGTGCGATCGCGACCTGCGCCTGACCTGGTGCTTCAATCCCCCGCCCCCGCTGTCGCGCGACAGCCTGATCGGCACGGCTATTCCCGATATCGGCGGAGGCGATGCCGCGCGATACCGGTCGCTCTACCGCCGGGCCGTCGCCACGCGCCGCAGCGTGGGGGACGAAGTGGTGCATCACGTGGCCGGCCGGGCGCGCGTGTTCGACCTCACTCTCGAGCCGCGCTTCGACGACGAGGGCCGGATGCAGGGCTTGAGCGGGGTCGCGGTCGACGTGACTGAGCGCAAGCGGGCGGAGGAGCAGCTTCGGCTTCTCGCGGCCGAGATCGACCACCGGGCGAAGAACATTCTCGCGGTGGTGCTCTCGATCATTCGTCAGTCGGCGGCAAACGCCCGGACGGTGCCGGACTTCCTGTCGGCCATCGACGGCCGGGTTGCCGCCATGGCGCGCGCGCACAGCCTCCTGAGCCAAAGCCGCTGGCAGAGCGTCGAACTGCGCCGCCTCCTGGAAGAGGAGCTTGCCGCCTATCGCCGCGCCGAGCGGAGCAATGTCCTGCTGAACGGCCCCGAGTGCATGCTCACGCCGAAAGCGGCACTCGCCCTGTCGCTCACGGTCCACGAATTGGCCACGAACGCTGTCAAGTATGGCGGCCTGAGTAGTCAGTCCGGCGGGGTCCATGTGTCCTGGGCCTTCGAGGTGAACGGCGATCTCGTGGTGGAGTGGAGCGAACACGGCGGCCCTCCGACCTCGGAGGTCAATCGACGGGGATTCGGTCAGAAGCTCATCGCGCGATCGCTCGCAATGGACCTGGACGGATCGGTCGAGCATGATATCCGCCCGGGTGGCGCCTATTGTCGGATGGTCGTGCCAACCTCTCACGTGATCCGGCCGAACGAGAAGGGGGAGCTGGAGCCGTCGATGTCGGAAGCCGGTCTGCAGAGCGAAGAAGCCAGCATCGAGGGCGTCCGGGTGCTCGTCGTCGAGGATTCGGCGCTGATCCTGATGGAAGTCGAGATGGCCATCGAGGACGCCGGCGGTTTGGTCGTGGGACCTGCAACGCGATTGGCCCAGGCGTCCGAGCTCGCTGCCAGCGCGGAGTTCGACGTGGCCCTGCTCGACGTCAACCTGGACGGCGAGTTGACCTATGCCGTCGCCGACACGCTCGCTCGGCGGTCGAAGCCGTTCGTTCTGGCGACCGGCTACGACCCGCAGACCTCGATCGTGGCCGAGTACAGGGACCGGCCCGTCCTCAGGAAGCCCTATACGAGCGAGGGCCTCGTGCGCGCGATCAAGGAGATGGTGGGTTAAGGACCAAAACCGCGCGCGGCGGGGATCAGCGGGCGATGCGCAGCTCCGAGATCCGGGTGCTGATCGTCTGGAACACGGGCAGGAGATCGTCGACGTTCTCGACGTCGAAATAATGGTCGGGATCCGTGGCGCAGTCGCGCAGGAGGTTCCTGTTGCCTTCCACCACCCGGACCGTGAAGACCTCTATGCCCGCATCCTTCGCGGCCTGACATGCGAGCTCGGTCCGCCGGTCGATCGACGTTCGGTCGCTCGTGAAGCGGTTCTGCGCGTTCTCGCCGTCCGTGAGCACCACCATCACCTGCTTCATGCCGCGGACCGTGCCGGGCACGCTGGCCTCCTCCAGGGGCGCATGATGGCTGAGCATCGCCATCCCCCAGGCGATCCCGATGGTGACGTTCGTGTTGCCGTCGGCGCGCATGTCGTCGACCTTGTCGCGAAGGGCGGTGAAATCGTCCGTCAGGGGGAGGAGTTCCTGAAGGCCCGTCACGGCGCATTTGGCCGCCGGGTGCTTCGTGGTCTCGCTCGCCTGCAGCGTGTCGTCGACATCGTAAGGCTGATCCCGGTCGGTAACGCAGCCGTCCCAGGAGTCGGTCCAGGGCCATGACTTCGGCCACCACCACGGTTTGGACGCCGATGCGTCGAGCTTGCGCAGCCAGAGCGCAATCTCGTAGGTGCGGGCGATGCGGACCTGCGTGGCGAACGGCACGATGCCGACGGCGACGGCTTCCTGGTCGAGCGTCCCCTGCTCGAGAATGCCGAGCATGTTGTGGACCGCGACCTTCAGAGTCGCCATCTTCGAACTCGAAGCCATGGAGCCCGTGTTGTCCAGCACGAGCGCAACCTCGACCGGGTTGCCGCCCCAGACGGTGTTGGTCGTTGCCGAAAGAGGAATGCGCTCGACTCCGATCAGCCCGGCGAAGGTCGAGGGAAGATGAGCCTCGGCCTTGAGGACGAGGTCCTCGCTGCTGCGTTCAACGCTGACGGAGGTGATCTCGGCACCCTGTCCGGCACCGAAGTTCTCCTTGAGGATCTGCCTGGCGTAGGGCTCCAGCCCCTGGCCGCTGTGCCAGGGGGCGTCGACCGACATTGCCAGCGCCGCAGCATCCAGCGCGTTCTGCAGCTTGCTGTGGGCGGAGCCAGCGCGACCGACATCCAGTGCGACCCCGATGGCCGCGAGGATCGGCATCAGGAGCAACGAGAATGTGACCGCGACGTTTCCATGACGATCCGCAGCAAACTCTCTAAATTTCATCGTGGAGGGGGACGCAACAATTGAACACGGCCGAGGAGTGAACACAGCTCATGCAAAGCCTTCGTTTGCCTGCAATGCGGCCTTTGAAGCGAGTTTCTCCGACTTTCGTGAGGAGCCGTCGGTGGCGCGGCAGGCTGCCGCAGAGACCGGCGGGAGAACGATCTTCGGATCAAATCCGAACGGTCCGGCTTCTCCAATCCGGAGCCGCGCGCAACGGACGACGGAGGTGACGCCCATGCCGGAGGACAGGTTGATCGTGGCTGCAGGGTTCGGGATGCGGCGGGAGGTCGGCACCTCGGAACTGGTGGCCCTCTTCAACAGCGCGCTTGCGCAGAGCGGGTTGGAGCGGGATGCGATCTCCTGCTTCGCGACCCTCACCGACCGCACCGCGCTTCCAGCCTTCCGTGCCGCCGTCATCCACTTCGGCGCGGCGACGCGGATCGTCACCAGGGGGGAGATGGCGCGGGTGAAGCACCGGATCGTCACCCACTCGCCGGAAGTCGAACGGCTCTATGGCGTCGGGTCGGTCGCGGAGGCCGTGGCGCTCATCGCCGCCGGCTCGGATTCCCAGATCCTCCTTCCCCGTATCGTCTCCCCCGCTGCCACCTGCGCGCTCGCCGCACCGCCTGCCTGAAGGAGCTTTGACAACAGGGAACCGGCGGTCGGCACCGAACCTTCCGTACCGATGCGGCATCGAGGCACGAGACGGCATATGCGTCTCCAGGAGGTCTATCGACCGCTCGACACGCTCAAGCCCGTCACGGACGACGTCTGGATCGTGGACAGTGGCCCGCATGTGACGATGGGGATTCCCCTTCCCGTGCGGATGACGGTCATCCGCCTGCCGGACGGCGAACTCCTGCTCCACTCTCCGACACGATACGTGGAGGGCCTCGCCGGGGAACTCCGCGCCGTGGGCCCCGTGCGGCACATCGTCTTGCCGAACAGCGCGCACTGGACGCACGCGAAGGCGTGGCAGGAGCATTACCCCGCCGCCGACACCTGGGCCGCGCCAGGCTTGCGCGACCGGCGTCCCGTCAGGCGGTCCGCCCTGCGGATCGACCGCGACCTCGCGGAGCATCCCCCTGCCGAATGGTCAGGGTGCCTCGACCAGGTCCTCGTGCGCGGAGCAGGAGGATTCGCCGAGATCGCGTTCTTCCACCGGCCCTCCCGCACGCTCGTGCTGACGGACCTCGTCGTCAACGTTCCCCCCGCTCTTCTCCCGTTCCCCGCCCGGCTGGGCGCCCGGCTCGTCGGGGCCACCGCACCGGACGGGAGGGCGCCGGCCTATCTCCGCGCCGCCGTGCTGTGGCGTCGAAAGGAAGCGGCCGCGGCGGCTCTCCGGATGATCGAGTGGAACCCCGAGCGCGTCATCTTCGCGCACGGCGACTGGTTCGGGGAGAACGGCAGCAGACATCTGCGGCGCTCCCTCGCCTGGCTTCTCGACTGAGGCCCGCCCCCCAGCTCCGTCCCGCCTGTCGACCGAGCGCTCGCGCTTCGCGGCACGCGAAACGGTCGTGGCCATGAATTAGCCTTTCGTTAACCCTATGGACCGAGTCTCGGAGGGCTGGTGGGGCGATCTGCGAACCGAGAGGGTCAACATGCACGCACGTTACGGTCTCACGCCCCGGGAATACCGGCGGGCGGTCAACGCGCACATGGTGAGCTGGCTTTCGTTCGGCGGGATCCTGCTGACGGCCACCGTCGGCGGCCTGGCAGGCATCTCGCTGCTGCTCGGCTGAGCAACCGCTCGGCCTCCCACCTTGAGGGAGGTCATCCGAGGTTGGTGAGCCCGCAGGGATTCGAACCCTGGACCTACTGATTAAAAGTCAGTTGCTCTACCAGCTGAGCTACAGGCTCTCCACGAGTCGGCGGCACGGTAGGGGGGCGGGGCGCCGAAATCAAGCGCGGATGGCGCCACCGGGCCTTCAGGCGGCGCTTTCGTCGCCCCGGGCCCAGGCCTCCCTCGTGGCCGCCACGTGGTCCGCGTAAAGGCCCTCCTCGATCGCGCGTCGCGCGTCGCGCATGACCGAATGGTAGTAGTGGACGTTGGCCCAGCTGAGGAGGACGGCTCCGAGAAGCTCCTGCGACCTGACGAGGTGGTGCAGATAGGCGCGGCTGTAGTCGCGCATGGCAGGGCAGTCGCTGTCCTCGTCGAGGGGACGCAGGTCCTCGGCGTGCTTCGCGTTCTTGAGGTTCAGCCTGCCGAACCGCGTGTAGGCCTGGCCGTGCCGCCCTGCCCTCGTCGGCATCACGCAGTCGAACATGTCGATCCCCTCGGCGACCGACAGCAGCATGTCTTCCGGCGTGCCGACGCCCATGAGGTAGCGCGGCCTGTCCTCCGGCAGCGCGCCGAGCGTCTCCGACAGGACACGGATCATCACCTCCTGCGGCTCCCCGACCGCCAGGCCACCGACGGCGTAGCCGTCGAAGCCGATGCCGACGAGGCCCTCGGCGGAACGCAGGCGCAGATCCCGCTCCGTGCCGCCCTGGACGATGCCGAACAGCGCGCGCCCCCCGCCGGCCGGGTCGAAGGCCGCCTTGCAGCGCTCCGCCCAGCGCAGAGACAACTGCATCGCCCGCTCGGCCTCCGCGTGAGGCGCCGGCAGGCGGATGCACTCGTCGAGCTGCATCGTGATGTCGGCGCCGAGGAGCCTCTGGATCTCGACCGACCGCTCCGGGCTCATCGCATGTTCGCTGCCGTCGAGATGCGACTTGAAGACGACGCCCTGCTCGTCGATCTTCCTCAGGCTCGCGAGCGACATCACCTGGAAGCCGCCGGAATCGGTGAGGATCGGCCCGTCCCAGCGCATGAAGGCGTGCAGGCCGCCGAGCCTCGCCACCCGCTCGGCGCCCGGCCTGAGCATCAGGTGGTAGGTGTTGCCGAGAATGATGTCGGCACCCGTCGCCCTCACCTGCTCCGGCAGGAGGCCCTTCACGGTGCCGGCCGTGCCGACAGGCATGAACGCGGGCGTCTGGATGTCGCCGCGCGGCGTGTGCACCACACCTCGCCGCGCCTTGCCGTCGCGCGCCTGGAGCTCGTAGCCGAACTGGATGGTCATCTGGCTTCCGAAGGGAATAGCAGGCAGGAATCGCCGTAGGAGTAGAAGCGGTACCGCGCCGCGACGGCATGGGCGTAGGCGCCGCGCATCGTCTCCAGCCCGCTGAAGGCGGAAACGAGCATGAAGAGCGTCGAGCGCGGCAGGTGGAAGTTCGTCACGAGCAGGTCCGCGCCACGAAAGCGGTAGCCGGGCGTGATGAAGATGTCGGTGTCGCCGGCAAAGGGCTCGATGAGCCCCTCGGGCGTCGCCGCCGATTCCAGGAGCCGGAGAGCGGTCGTTCCGACGGCAACGATACGGCCGCCGCGGGCACGCGCGTCGTTGAGCCGCGCCGCGACCTCCGCGTCGATCCGGCCGGTCTCGGCGTGCATGCGGTGATCGGCCGTGTCGTCGGCCTTCACCGGCAGGAACGTGCCGGCCCCGACGTGAAGTGTCAGCGTCTCGCTGCCGATGCCGCGGGAGGAAAGCTCGCCCATCACCTCGGGGGTGAAGTGGAGACCCGCCGTCGGCGCGGCGACGGCGCCGGCCTCGCGCGCGTAGACCGTCTGGTAGTCCTGCCGGTCCCGCATGTCGGCTGGCCGGCGCGACGCGATGTAGGGCGGCAGCGGGATCTCTCCCACCGCCTCGATAACCTCGTCGAGCGCCGCGCCCGAGAGCTCGAAGCGCAGCAGGATCTCGCCGCCCTCGCCCTTGGCCTCGACGGTGGCGGCAAGGGCACCGAGCAGGCAGGCGCCGTTGCCGTCGCCAAAGTCGACGCAGTCGCCCAGCTCGAGCTTCCTCGCGGGCCGGGCGAAGGCGTGCCAGCCGTCTTCGCCGGCCCGCTTGTGCAGCGTCACCTCGATGCGCGGCTCCGTCTCGCCGCGGCCCGTCCGCCTGCCGAAGAGCCTCGCGGGGATCACGCGCGTGTCGTTGAAGACGAGCACGTCTCCCGAAACGAGGAGCTTCGGCAGATCGGCGAAGGCGCGATCCTCCGTCTCGGGCGTGGCGCCCGGCCGCACCACGAGAAGCCTCGAGGCGCCTCGCGGCTCGGCAGGGCGGAGCGCGATGAGCTCCTCGGGAAGCTCGAAGTCGAAGAGATCGACGCGCATCGCCCGTCCGCCGTCAGGTCGCCGCCTGAACGGTCATCTTCTCGATCTTGTCGGGGTTCTGGACGGGCTCGCCGCGCTTCAGCTGATCGACAGCCTCCATGCCCTCGACCACCTTGCCCCAGACGGTGTACTGGCCGTCCAGCCACGGGGCGCGGTCGAAGCAGATGAAGAACTGGCTGTCGCCGGAATCCGGGTTCGCCGCCCGCGCCATCGAGCAGGTGCCGCGCACATGCGGCTCCTTGGAGAACTCGGCCTTCAGCTTCGTGCCCGAGCCGCCGGTCCCGGTGCCCTGCGGGCAACCGGTCTGCGCCATGAAGCCATCGATGACGCGGTGGAAGACGATGCCGTCGTAGAAGCCCTGCGAGACGAGCTCGCGGATCCGGGCCACGTGGTTCGGTGCGAGATCGGGTCGCATTTCGATCACGACCCGCCCCTTCGTCGTCTCCATCACCAGCGTGTTGTCGGTGTCGGCCATATCCGGCTCCTGTGGTTTCTTGTGTCTTCAGTTGTTCGCTTCGGCTTCGACCGTCATCTCAACGATCTTGTCAGGATCCTGCACCATCCCGTTGGCGCCTCCACCCTTTTTGATCGCATCGATATGCTCCATGCCGTCGATGACCTCACCGACCACGGTGTACTGGCCGTTCAGGTGCTGGGCGCTGTCGAACATGACGAAGAACTGGCTGTTCGCGCTGTTCGGGCTCTGCGACCGGGCCATGCCCACCGTGCCGCGCTCGAACGGCGCGTCGGAGAATTCGGCCTCGAGGTCGGGCAGGTCTGAACCGCCCATGCCGGTGCCGGTCGGGTCGCCGGTCTGGGCCATGAAGCCGTCGATCACCCGATGGAACACGACGCCGTCGTAGAAGCCGTCGCGCGTCAGCTCCTTCAGGCGCTCCGCGTGGTTGGGCGCGAGGTCGGGGCGAAGCTGGATGGTGACCGTGCCGCTCTCGAGCTGCATCAGCAGCGTGTTCTCCGGATCGTTCGCCCCCTGCGCGTGCGCGTCATACGGCATCGTCGCGACGGCGAGCATTCCCAAAGCCAGCAGCGCTTTCATCAGGTCTCTCCTATTGGTTTGTCCGGTCCGCGGGTCAGCTAGCGCTGCGGGAGCGTGTGACCAGCGCCTCGGCGACACGTGGGGGCACGAAATGGCCGACATCGCCGCCCATCGCCGCAACCTGCCGGGCAAGGCTCGCGGCGATATGGCGGACTTCGGCGGAGGCGGGGAGGAAAACGGTCTGGACGTCCGGCGCCACGGCGGCATTCATCCCGCACATCCGCATCTCGTAGTCGAGATCCGTCGCATCGCGAATCCCGCGAAGAATGAAGTTCGCGCCCGCGCGGCGGGCCGCATCGATCACGAGGTCATCGAAGGTCACGACCTCGAGGTCGCATCCCGCCTCGCGCACGACGGCACCCGCCTCCCGCTCGATCATCGACTGGCGCTCCTCCGCGGAGAAGAGCGGCGCCTTGCCGTGATGGACACCGATCGCCACCACGAGCCGGTCGACGAGGCGCGCGCCGCGCCTGATCACGTCGAGATGCCCGAGCGTGATGGGGTCGAAGCTGCCGGAGTACAGGCCTGTCCTGATCATTGCCGCGTCACATAGCCTGTCACGGAACAGGGCTCAAGCCGCGTTCGGCTCGTGCCCTCCGCCGTCGACCGCCGCCCCTTGAACGACAAACGGCGCGGCCGCCCCGGCCGCGCCGTTCAGAAACACTCCCTTCAGGCTCTATCGCGCTGCGATCGCGATGGGCTCGAACCCGCCGAACAACGCGGTCACGAGGAGGGTGCCGACCAGGAAAGCCAGCGCCCAGAACGTGACGCGCAGGTAAGACGGCTCAGCGTCTCGGTGCATCAAGAATGCCTCATCGGAGATGTTGAAAACTCAGGATATCGCGCATTCCGCCGGCGCGATGCGCATTGCGTTACACTTCCTTAAACAATGGCGCAAGGGGCTCCCCGAGGGGCCTACTTCGCAACTGCGGGAAGAAGAGACGGTGTCTTCCCGGTCAGCCGATACGCGACGAGGCCGATCCACTCCCGCGTCGCGATGTCCATGCGCTTGAGCCCCTCCGAAACCGCCTCGAACGGTCGCGCCAGGTCCCCCCAACCGCGCGTGCGGTAATCCACAGGATACGCTGCGACTTCGAGCCCCGCGGTCCTGAAAGCGCCCACCGCACGGGGCATGTGCCACGCCGATGTCACCAGAAGCCAGCGCTCTCCCGTCGAGGCCTGAACGAGCTCGGCGGAGTATTGCGCGTTCTGAGCGGTGTTCCGGGAGCGATCCTCGAGGAGGAGCCGCCCCTCTCCAAGCCCCATCGACTCGAGGAGAAGGCGGGCCGTCTCCGCCTCGTTGGCATGCTCGAGAAGCATGGCTGTCGAGCCGCCGGAGAAGACCAGTCGCGACTCCGGATAGCGGCTCGCCAGGGCTGCGAACGCGGTCAGGCGCTCGCCGGCCTCGTTGAGGGCCACCTGGCCGCGGGCGGCGGTCACGCCGGTGTCGAAAGAGCCACCGAGCACGATGATCCCGTCGGGAGCCGGTGCATCCGAGGCCGGCGGCGGAAACCGCTCCTCGAGGGGAAGGATGAGGAGGTGGCCGAGCGGCGTGAACCCGAACGTCAGGAGGAGGAGAGCGCCGACGGCGACGAAGCCCCGGCCCCAGCGATAGAAGCGAGTGAACAGGAGGACCGCGCCCAGAACGAGCAGGAGGCACACCACGTTGCTCGGCGCAAGGAGAAGCCACGCGATCTTGGAGACGACATAGAACATGCCGTCAGCCGCCCCTGCTCCTTGCTTCCTTCAGGATCGTCCCGACCTCCACCGCGCGTCGACCCGTCTCCTCCAGCAGGCATGTCGCCCGCCAGATGCCCACGAACTCCTCGTCGCTGTAGAGCGTCGAGCCGAAGCCGCACCGGCGGTCACGATAGACGAGCCATGCTTCCTGAACCTCCTGCAACGCCTCTGGCGCCTGCCGCCCTAGAACGCGGCTCAGTTCCTTCACCGAGCTTTCGAGGTTCTCGGCCCAGATCGCCGTCTCCCGATCCATGCACGCGGCAGCCTGGGACTTGTCGCCCTCGCCGAGGGCATCCAGACAGGGGTCGGCCACGACGCCGACGCAAGCGCGCGGATCCGAGCCTGCGTTCGTCACCGCTCTCATACACTGCTCGACCTTCTGCCGGTCCGTCAGTTCCGCGTTCGCGCCGGTCGTCGCGTCGTCCTGCGCTCGGCCCGGCCCCGCCAGAACCACGGCGGCAAGCGCGAGGGCAAACGTCCTGTTGAGTGCGTGAGACACGCAGCCGCTCCCTGGGTGCCGTGACCGCAGACCGAGAGTGTGGCCGCGGAAGCTACCGGCGGACGGTCTCCGGCCCTCCGGTCTGATGCGGGGCGTTCGCGTGCTGAACCGGCTCGGTTCGGACGATCTCGTCGCTCCGGCTCCAGCGTTGCCCCAGTTGAATGACCGATGAAGTCAATATACCCGCTGCCAGTATCGTCAAGAGCACGCCACGCGGTCCCACCACTCGCTCCCCAGCTCGTTTCGGAAACGGGAGAATCCACGGTGGCGAGGTAACAGGATCTGAACCACGCGGCGGGCCGCGCCCTGCCCCCCGACGATTTCGCCCGAGGTGGTTAACACCCTCCTTCGGTCCCGCTCAGTCCCAGTCCGGTGCCCACTCCGGGTCGAC
Source organism: Lutibaculum baratangense AMV1 (assembly GCF_000496075.1). Classification (GTDB taxonomy): domain Bacteria; phylum Pseudomonadota; class Alphaproteobacteria; order Rhizobiales; family Tepidamorphaceae; genus Lutibaculum; species Lutibaculum baratangense. The sequence goes on along the minus strand of NZ_AWXZ01000014.1, from coordinate 38,306 downwards.
CATGCGCCCGTCGGGCCGGGCCAGGCTGTGGATGCGGTCCATCTCTTCGCGGCTCAGGTCGAAATCGAAGATGTCGATGTTCTCGTGGAGCCGCTCGATCTTGGAGGTTCGGGGGATGGCGCCCACCCGGTCCTGCTGGACAAGCCATCGCAACGTGACCTGCGAGGGCGTCTTGCCGTGCCTCTCGGCGATCTCCCGGATGACCGGATCCTCGAACACCTTGCCGCGGCCGATCGGTGTGTAGGCGATGGTCGCCACGTCGCTTTCGCGCGCCGCCGCCAACGGCTTCGTCTGGTCGATGTATGGATGGTACTCGATCTGGTTCGCGACCAGTGGCGTGTCCGTCAGGCCGACTGCCCGGCGCAGCAGGCCGGATGGGAAATTCGAGACGCCGATGTGCTTCGCGCATCCGGTTTCCCGCACCTGCGACATCGCCGCAAGCGTCTCTTCCAGCGGGACGGTCCGCGAGGGCCAATGAATGAGGAGGAGGTCGATATGGCCCAGATCGAGTCGCTCGAGGCTCCCCTCGACCGATTCCACCAGGAGATCGGGAGCCAGGTTATCGTGCCACACCTTGGTCGTCACGAAGACCTCGTCTCGGGAGATGCCGGAGCGGCGGACGCCCTCTCCCACCTCCACCTCGTTGCCGTACGCCGCAGCGGTGTCGATGTGGCGATAGCCGAGTTCGATCGCCTGCCGCACGATGTCGGCGCACTGCTCGCCGGTCAGTTGCCATGTGCCGAGACCGATCGCCGGAATGTCCGCACCGTTGGCGTGTATCGTCTGCATAGGTGGAGCCTCCTCTGCCGCAGTCGTCCGGACACGGGCGTCGGTGCCCGCGCGGCCTCCGCGCGCATTTGAAGTGGTCAACGGCCGAGATGGAAGAGGCGTTCGTTCGCAAGCAGTGGAAGCATGGCCCGAAAACGCGTCAGGTCTGCGGCAGCGCCCGCGACAGGATCTCGCCCTCGTCGATGTCCGGAGGCAGGAGTCCGAATGCGGCGCCGGTTCCCGTCGACAGCCTCGACGTCACGAACCCCTCGGCTACCGCCGACGGGCGGTGACGCAGGAGGAGCGAAGCCTGCAGCGCCGTCGCGACATCCAGTGCCGTGCGCCGGGCGTCGGCCTCCTCCAGCCCACCGCTCAGCCTGTCGACGAGCCTGCCGGCATGCGCATCGACCCGTGCATCCGCTCCCTCGGCGCGCCGCAGCTCCGAGACGACCGCATGGAGCGCGCGCTCATCGCGGCGGAAGGCCCGCAGGACGTCGAGCGCCATGACGTTGCCGGTCCCCTCCCAGATGCCGTTCAACGGCGCCTCGCGATAGAGAGCGGCCATCGGGCCGGCCTCCACGTAGCCGTTGCCACCGTGAACCTCAAGCGCCTCCGCGACGAGCATCGGACACCGCTTGCAGAGGGCGAACTTCGCGATGGCGACCGCCGCTCGGGCGAAGGCCTGCTGCTCTTCGTCGGCGGCACGATCGAACGCATGTGCGACCCGCATCGCGAGCGCGGTCGCTCCCTCGCATTCGAGCGCGAGATCGGCGAGCGTGCGACGCATCGCGGGATGATCGACCAACCTCTTCTGGAATGCTGTGCGGTGGCTCGCGTGGTGAACGGCGAGAAGCGTCGCCCGCCGCATGATCGCGGCAGCGGAGACCGCCGTGTCGAGCCGCGTATGGTGCACCATTTCGAGGATCGTCCGGACACCGTCGCCCTCGGCGCCGACGATCCTCGCATAGGTTCCGCGATACTCGATCTCCGACGACGCGTTCGAGCGGTTGCCGAGCTTGTCCTTCAACCGCTGGATCAGCACGGCATTCTGGTCGCCGTCGGGAGTGAAGCGCGGGACGAAAAAACAGGTCGGGCCCGCCCCGGTCTGCGCGAGCGTCAGGAACGCGTCGGACATCGGTGCCGAGCAGAACCACTTGTGCCCCGTCAGGTTGTACGCCCCGTCTCCGAGGGGTTCGGCCACCGTCGTGCTGGCGCGGACGTCCGACCCACCCTGCTTCTCCGTCATCGCCATGCCGCAGGTGGAGCCGGCCTTGCCGGCGGCCGGCACGAAGCCCGGATCGTAGCGCCCCGACGTCAGACGGGGCTCCCATTCAGCGGCCAGCACCTGCTCCCGACGAAGGGCCGGCACGGCGGCGAACGTCATGGTGACGGGACAGAGGACGCCGATGTCGGCGTTGTGGAAGAGGTGGTTGAGGGCGCAGCGCGCCACATGTGCTCCGGGCCGGCGCTCGACATAGGGCAGGTCGGCGAGCCGGTGCGAGATCGCGGTGCCGAGGAGCTCGTGATAGGCGGGATGGAACTCCACCTCGTCGATCCGGTGGCCCCGCGCGTCATGCGTGTGGAGAACGGGCGGATATCGGTTCGCCCGTTCGGAGAGCCTGCGGGCGTGACGGCTTCCCGCCCACCGGCCGAGGGCGGTGAGCCTCTCTTCCGCCCACGATGCGCCGTGGACCTGAACGGCCGTCCGCAGCGCCTCGTCGGCGGCGTAAGGGTCGAAGTCGACGAGCTCCGGCGACTGGTTCGCGACTTCGTGCGTGGCTCCGCTATCGCGCACCGGCACGGCTCCCCTGACGGCTGACGAACTCGGGCCTAAGCATAACCCGGAAGGCGAAGCGCCCCAATAACCGGGTCAGAAGTCGCCCTTCAGGAATTTCTTCCAGTCCTCCCAGGATCCAACGAAGGTGTTGCGGTCGACATGCCCCTTGATGCCGTCGACGTTGCCCTGGGCGGTGTACTGCCAGAAGGTCCAGCGCCGCCCGGGAAAGCGCTCGCTCGGGTGCCTGGGGATGCTCCGGAGCCAGAAATGGTGACCGTTGAAGACGCCCTCGAGGTTGTCCGTGTGGAAGTTGTAGTCGGTGTAGATCACGGGCCGCTTGCCGTAGTAGCCCTCCATGATCTCGAGGAAGGTCACCATCTCCTTGCGGACGACGTCGGGCTTGGGGATTCGCGTGCAGGTCTTGGAGTGGTTGTTCCACTCCATGTCGAGCACCATCGGCAACGCGTCGGGATCGTAAGGAACGTTCGCGATGAACCAGGCGGCCTGCTCCTCCGGCGTCCGGCAGAAATAGTAGAAATGGTAGGCGCCGCGCGGCACGCCGGCTTCCTTGGCGCCATACCAGTTGTCGTAGAACTTCTTGTCGAGGTGATCGCCCCCTTCGGTCGCCTTGATCCAGGCGAAGGCCACTCCGGAACGGGCGGCGACCTTCCAGTCGATGTCGCCCTGGTAGCGGGCGACATCGATCCCGTGCACGGGATAGTCCTTCGGGGTGAGCACCCTCGGCTCGAAGCCGGCACAGGATGTCAGTACCGCAAAAAGGACAGTGGCGGCAATCGCTTGCGTTAGGCGGCGCGCGCGGTGCGACCGGGGCATATGGCTTTCTCACTACTCTCGACCGGCCGCGATGAAGCAGCCCTCGTGGTAAAGAAAGCGTAGGCGCGGAGAAGAAAAATTGCCGCCACCCTGCGGTCACTTTCGCGCGCGAGCGACGTCCGCCAAGAGCCGCGAGCGGCTATCGGGCGTACTGGACGAAGGGTCTGAGACGGCCGACCTTGTCGTAGAGGCTACGGGCTGCGGTGTTGGTGTCGTGGGTCACCCAGTACACCCGTTCACACCCTCGGGCGTCGGCCGCAGCATACACCATCTCGATCAGCGCCCGGCCGCCACCCCGGCCGCGCGCGCCCTCCGCGACATAGAGGTCTTCCAGATAGCAGTAGGGCTGCAGCGACCATGTCGAGGGATGGAAGAGATAGTTGCACAGGCCGATCGCCCGGCCCTCGCCGTCGTGCGCGAGCAGCCCGTGCATGTCGAACTGTGGATGGAGGAGGCGCTCCCAGGTGCGGTCGCTGACGCCCGGCGGGAGCTCCACCTCGTAGAAGTCGAGATAGCCTTGCCACAGCCCGTCCCAGACCGCCCTGTCGGCGGCCTCTAGGTGTCGGGCGGTGACGCCGGCGGACGTCATGCGACCGCCGCCCTCACCTGCTCGATGACGTAGGCCACCTCGTCCTCGTTGAGATCCGCATGGATCGGCAGGCTCAGCACCTCGTCCGCCAGCCTCTCGGAGACCGGCAGCGAGAGCCCCTCGGGCACCCAGTTCACGAAGGCGGGATGCCTGTGCAGCGGCACCCGGTAGAACAGGCCGGAGCCGACGCCGGCCGCCTGAAGCGCGTCGCGGACCCGATCCCGCTCCGGCACGCGGATCGTGTAGAGGGCCCAGGCGCTGCTGGCGCCATCCATGAGCGGCGTCTCGACGAGATCGCGGAGACCCTCGTCATAGGCTGCCGCGATTTCGCGTCGCCGCGCGATCTCCCAGGCGAACGAATCGAGCTTCTCCAGAAGCACCGCGGCCTGGATCGTGTCGAGCCGCCCAGTCATGCCGATGCGCAGGGCCTCGTCGCCCGAGCCCTGCCGCCCGTGCGTCCGAATCTGCAGCACGGCTTCGGCGAGGGAATCGTCCTGGGTGAAGATGGCGCCACCGTCGCCGTATGCGCCGAGCGGCTTCGTCGGATAGAAGCTCGTCGCCGTGATGGGCGCCATCGCACCGACCTGCTGATTGCCGAGCGCGCCGCCGAAGCTCTGTGCGGCATCTGCCAGCACGGCGACCCCGTGCCGGGCCGCGATGGCGGAGATCGCCGGATAGTCGGCGGGCCGACCGTAGAGGTCCACCGGCATCACGGCCGCGGGCCTCAGCCGGCCGGCGGCGTTCACCTCGGCGATGGCCGCCTCGAACGCCGCGGGGTCGAGGTTGAACGACCGCTCGTCGACGTCCACGAAGACCGGGACCGCGCCCAGCGGCGCGATGGAGGCGGCGGATGCCGAGAAGGTGAAGCCAGGCACGAAGACGGCGTCGCCTTCGCCCACTCCCATCGCCATGAGAGCCATGGTGAGCGCGTCGCGACCGCTCGAGACGCCGATCGCGTGGCTGGCGCCGCAATATTCCGCGAGCCGTCCCTCGAGTTCCGCGACCTCGGGGCCCAGGATGAACTGCCCATGCTTGAGCACGGCCGAAACCCGCGCCTCGATGCCGGCCGCCATCCGCTCGCGCTGGCGCGAGAGATCGTAGAGGGGGACCGATTGCGGACGCACCGCCGGCGAGACGGCAGAAGCCGCCGACACTGAGCTAGCCAAGTCTGAAGTCTCCTTGCATCACGCCGCCGAGTTGCGGCCCTGCGCCGACATCCGGCCGAGCCGGGCGCGCGCATCTTCCATAACCAGCTGCGCCACACGCAGCGCTTCCGCCCCCCGGCGCCCGCCCACTGTCGGCGCCGTGCCGTCGCGCACACAAGCGACGAACTCGGCGATCTCGTTCCCCAGTGAATCCTCTCGCGGGATTTCAGTTCGCTCGACGGCGATCGGATCCTCAGCTTCGCTGCCGACGGATTTCCGCGTCAGCACGTGCGCGGCGAAGTCGCACTCGTGGAGGACCCCGTCCTCGAAGACGCGAAGGCGGCGATCGACCGCCTCTGCCACCCTGGAGGCCGTCACGTCGGCGATCGCGCCGTTCGCGAATGTGAGACGCGCCCGCGCCATGTCTTCCGACCCACTCAGCACAGGGGCGCCCAGCCCCTCGACCCGCTCGACCGGCGCGTCGACGAGCGACATCACGAGGTCGAGATCGTGGATCATCAGGTCCAGGACGACCGAAACGTCGGTGGCGCGCCCACCGCGCCAAGGCCCCACCCTCGTCGCCTCCAGGTAAAGCGGCGCTCTCACACGCTCGCGTAACACCTTGAAGACAGAGGAAAAACTCTCTATGTGCCCGACCTGCAGCACGAGGCCCCGGGCTGCGGCCAGCTCCAGCAGCTCCTCCGCCTCGGCGACCGTCTCCGTCACCGGCTTCTCGATGAGCACGTGGATGCCGGCATCCATCAGGTCGCGGGCGACGCGCGCATGATGGGTGGTCGGCACGGCGATGCTGACGGCGTCGACCCGCCCCTTCAACGCGAGGTGATCGGTCAGCGCCTCGCAGCCGTGCTCCTCCGCAAGCCGTTTCGCCGTCCCGGCGTCGGCGTCGCAGACGGCCACGAGATCGCAGTCCGGATTCTGGGCATGATGCTTGGCGTGGAAGCGGCCGAAATAGCCGAGGCCCACCACTGCGGTACGGATTCGCGAGGTCATGGCTGGGGTGATGACACTTCGCCCCTACAGAAGCAACAACGTCGCCAGTCCGAGAAAAGCAAAGAATCCAACGACGTCTGTAACAGTCGTGAGGAAGACGCTCGATGCGACGGCCGGGTCGGCACCGAACCGATCGAGCAGCACCGGCACGACGAATCCGGCCGATCCGGCGACGAGGAGGTTGAAGACGAGCGCCGCTCCGATCACCCCGCCAAGCTCGGCATTCGAGAACCACAAGGCCGCGATGATGCCGATCAGGATCGCCAGGGTCACGCCGTTGAGGAGCGCCACGAGCAGCTCGCGCCAGAAGATGCGGCGCTTGTTGAACCCGCCGAGCTCCCGCGTCGCCAGGGCGCGCACGGTGACGGTCATCGTCTGGGTCCCGGCATTGCCGCCCATCGAGGCGACGATCGGCATCAGCACCGCAAGCGCCACCATCTTCTCCAGCGACTCGTCGAACAGCCCTATCACCGATGCCGCGAGCATGGCGGTCCAGAGATTGATGAAGAGCCAGGGAAAGCGGCTGCGCGCCGTGTACAGGAAGTTGTCCGAGATCTCCTCGTCGCCCAGCCCGACGAGCCCGCGGATGTCTTCCTCGGCCTCCTCTTCGATGACGTCGATGATGTCGTCGTGGTGGATCACGCCGACGAGCCGGTTCGAGTCGTCGACGATCGCCGCCGAGACGAGGTTGTACCGCTCGAAGATGCGCGCCGCCTCCTCCTGGTCGAGGTCGCCGCGAATCGTCCGGATCGGCGTGTCCATGATCTCGTCGATCCGCACCGGCCGCTTCGTGCGCAGCAGGCGGTTGAGCGGGACGGTTCCGACGGGCCTGAAGGACGGGTCGACGACGATGAGCTCGTAGAACTCGTCGGGCAGGTCGTCCGATTCGCGCATGTAGTCGATCGTTCGGCCGACATCCCAGAAGGGCGGCACGGCGATGACGTCCGACTGCATGCGTCGTCCGGCCGTCTCCTCGGGGTAGTCGAGGCTCCGGCGCAGGCGGACACGGACGAATTCGGGGATCCGGGCGAGGATCTCCTCCTGCTCCTGGTCGGCGAGATCCTCCAGGATGTAGACCGCATCGTCCGAATCGAGATCCCGCAGGCCCGCCGCCACGGCGGCGACAGGCAGGGCTTCGAGGATCTGCTCGCGAACCGTGTCATCCACCTCGGTCAGGACGGCGAAGTCGAAGTCGCGGCCGAGAAGCTGGATCAGCTGCGTGCGCCTTTCCTGATCGAGCTGCTCGATCAGGTCGGCGAGATCCGCGTTGTGGAGATCCTGGCAGAGGTCCCGCAGCGTCTTGCGATCGCGGTTCTCGATCGCGTCCCCGACGGCCTCCACGAAAGCGGAAGAGAAATAACCCGCTTCGTCCCGCGCGGCGGCCGGGGCGCCGGAGTCCTCCTGTGTCTCGTGCTCATGCACGTCCAAGGCACGCACTCCCTGCTCGGATTCCCGCCGTGCCCCGGGCACGTCACGTTGGGGACCTTCTACCCGAAGGCCGAAGGGGGCAAAAGGGCACGCGGCAGCATCGCCTCAGGGGCACACCGCGCTCGGGAACGAAGGTCCGCAAAACGAAAACAGGGGCCAGCGGCCCCTGCATCAGGAAAATGGTGCGGTCGAGAAGACTCGAACTTCCACGGGTTGCCCCACAGCGACCTCAACGCTGCGCGTCTACCAATTCCGCCACGACCGCGATTTTCCGCTCGAAGCCGGCGCGGTTGGCGTCGGCGAGCGAGGCTCATGTAGCAAAGGAGCGAAGGTCGGACAAGGGCCTTCGCGGCTATGTCACGTTTCTTTCCCGAGAGACCTCGACTTGCGCTTGGCAAGCATCTCCGTGATGGTCACCGCGATCTGGTCGCCTTCGAGCACCACCTCGCCCCTCGCGACGGGAACGCCGTTCGCCAGAAGCTTCAGATCCTCCTCGGCATGGGTCTCGAGCGCGATGACCGCGCCCCGCCCCATCCGCAGGAACTGGTGAACGGGCATCGTCGCCGTGCCGAGCAGCACGGAAAGCTCTATGGTGACGTCGTCGAGGCTCGTCATGGTGCTCGGGCAGCTCCGCGCCTATATCTGTGAGTGACACGAGGCTGACGATTTATGGTTACCAGCGCGTTAATGCCCGCCCTCATGGCAGGCACGTCGGCGGTCGAATGGCGCGTCTCCGATGGACTTGTTCCCTACGAGGACGCCCTCGCCGTCATGGAGTCCCGGGCGGCGGCGATCGCGTCGGGCGATGCCGCGGAGCTCGTGTGGCTTCTCGAGCACCCGCCCCTCTACACGGCCGGCACGAGCGCCGAGGACGGCGAGCTTCTCCGCCACGACCTGCCCGTCTATCGCACAGGCCGGGGCGGACGGTGGACCTATCACGGCCCCGGACAGCGCGTGGCCTACGTGATGCTCGACCTGAAGCGCCACGGCCAGGACGTGAGGCACTTCGTCCGGCAGCTCGAGGAATGGCTCATCCGCACGCTCGCGACCTTCAACGTGAAGGGAGAGCGGCGCGACGATCGCGTCGGCGTCTGGGTGCGTCGTCCCGAGAAGGGAGATGGTAGCGAAGACAAGATCGCCGCGCTCGGCGTCCGTCTGCGCCGCTGGGTCAGCTTCCACGGCGTGGCTTTGAACGTCGAGCCGGAGCTTTCCGACTTCGCGGGCATCATCCCCTGCGGGATCGCCGGGCACGGAGTGACGAGCCTCTCCGATCTGGGGCTCCTGGTGTCGATGGCGGAAGTCGACCAGGCGCTGCGCCGGACGTTCGAAGAGGTCTTCGCGGTTTCGACTATTCCGTCGGAAGCACCCTGAAGCCAGGTTCCGAAGCCTCGTTCTCGGCCAGGACCTCGACCGCCTCGACGCGCGCCGCGCGAGGACCTTCGAGGCACTCGGCGAGGATCTGCTCGACGAGATCCTGGTCGCCGGCGAACAGTGCCTCGACCCAGCCCCCGCTCCGGTTGCGCACCCAGCCGTCCAGGCCGAGACCCACGGCACGCTCCTCCGTCCAGGCACGGTAGCTGACGCCCTGGACCCGGCCGGCGATCTTCACCCGCTTGCTCGCCATCCCGCCCCTCACTCGAACTCCAGGATGAGGTCGTCGACGGACAGCGTGCGCCCCTCGGCCGCGTGGACCTTCGCCACCACGCCGTCGCGCTCGGCACGCAGGACGTTCTCCATCTTCATCGCTTCCACCACCGCAAGCGTCTCGCCGGCCTTCACCTCCTGCCCCTCGCCGACGGCGATCGACACGACGAGTCCCGGCATCGGGCAGAGCAGCATCTTGGTCGTGTCGGGCGGCACCTTGACCGGCATCAGCGCCGCGAGCGCCGCCTCGCGCTCCGTGAACACCTTGGCCTCAGCCGAGGCGCCCCCGTGCGACAGTTCATAGCCCGTCGAGGTCGACGTCACCTGGATGTGGATCGCCTCTCCCTCGATCGTCCCGGTCCACACGGGATGCCCCGGCACCCAGTGCGAATGAACGCTCAGAAGCGTCTCGTCGCGATCGTGGAGAGCCACCGTGAAGTGGGGCATCTGACCGCTGACCGTGACGGACACGTCGCCTCCCGCGAAGCGCACGATCCGCCGTCCCGGGAAACGATACCCCTCCACCGCCATGCGTCCGGTGATCGTCTGCCGGCGCGTGTTGTGCAGGTGATCGATGCAGGCTGCGACGGCGGCGAGCCTGACCCGCTCGTCCTCGTCCGGAACGCGAGGCACGAACCCCTCCGGAAACTCCTCCTTGATGAACGCCGTGGAGAGCCGGCCCTCGCGCCACCGGGGATGGGCCATGAGCGCCGAAAGGAAGGGCATGTTGTGCCTGATGCCCGCGATGTGGAACGCGTCGAGCGCCTGCGCCATCGCGTCGATCGCCGCGATCCGGTCGCTGCCATGGGTGACGAGCTTCGCGATCATCGGGTCGTAGTACATCGAGATCTCGCCGCCCTCGCCGACGCCCGTATCGATGCGTACGGTGCGCCCGTCGGGGTCGCGCCCCTCCTCCGGCGGCCGGTAGCGCGTCAGGCGACCGATCGAGGGCAGGAAGTTCCGCTCGGGATCCTCGGCATAGACCCGTGATTCCACGGCCCAGCCATCGAGCCTGATGTCCTCCTGCCCGAAGGGCAGATTCTCCCCTGCGGCGATCCGGATCATCTGTTCGACGAGATCGATGCCGGTGACGAGCTCGGTCACCGGATGCTCGACCTGAAGACGCGTGTTCATCTCGAGGAAATAGAACGACTTGTCCTGCCCCGCGACGAACTCGACCGTCCCGGCGGAGAAGTAACCGACGGCGCGGGCCAGGGCGACGGCCTGCTCGCCCATCCGGCGGCGCGTCTCGCGGTCGAGCAGTGGCGAAGGCGCCTCCTCCACGACCTTCTGGTTGCGCCGTTGCACCGAGCACTCGCGCTCGCCGAGATAGACGATGTTGCCGTGCTGGTCGCCGAGCACCTGGATCTCGATGTGCCGGGGATCCACGATGAACTTCTCGATGAAGACGCGGTCGTCGCCGAAGGAGGAGCGGGCCTCCGAGCGGGCGCGTTCGAATCCTTCCTTCACCTCCGAAACCGATTCGGCGATGCGCATGCCCTTGCCGCCGCCGCCGGCCGAGGCCTTGATCATCACGGGGTAGCCGATCTCGCCTGCCACCGTGACCGCCTGCTCCGCGCTTTCGATCACGCCCTCGGAGCCCGGCACGGTGCTCACGCCCGCGGCTCTCGCCGCGCGTTTCGACTCGATCTTGTCGCCCATCGCCTCGATGGCCCGCACCGGGGGGCCGATGAAGACGATCCCTTCCGCCGCCAGCGCCTGCGGAAACCGGGCGTTCTCCGAGAGAAAGCCGTAACCGGGATGGACCGCTTCGGCGCCGGTCTGCCTGCAGGCTTCGACGATCCGGTCGATCAGCAGGTAGGATTCCGCGGCCGGGGGCGCACCGACACGCACGGCCTCGTCGGCCATTTCGACGTGGAGCGCGTCGCGGTCCGCATCCGAGTACACAGCCACCGTCTTGATGCCCATGCGGCGCGCCGTCCGGATGACCCTGCAGGCGATTTCCCCGCGATTGGCGATCAGGATCTTGGAGAACATGCGTTTTCCCTGCCCCAGTCCCGGCACAGCCCGGGCAATGCAGATTCTTTACGGGCTCGCGGCGGCCCGGACAACCGGCTCGCCATCCGAAGCGGCCGCCTCCGGTCGAGGGCCGGGTGTCCCCGCCGCGGCGGACGCGGTAGCATCGCCACCACTGGAACCGGGTCTAAAGGGAGCCGCAGGACATGGAAACGATCTCGATCAACACCTCGCATGGCGGCATCCAGGGCGTGTACCGCCACGATTCGGCCGAATGCCGCTGCCCCATGACCTTCGCCGTCTTCACGCCTCCCCAGGCCGCGGACGGGCCATGCCCGGTCCTCTATTACCTGTCCGGACTGACCTGCACGCACCAGAACGTCATGGACAAGGGGGAGTACCGGCGCGCCGCCGCCGAGCATGGCGTGCTCATCGTCTGCCCCGACACTTCGCCACGGGGAAACGGCATCGCCAACGACGAGGCGTACGACATGGGCCAGGGCGCGGGTTTCTACCTCGACGCGACCGCGGACCCGTGGGCGAAGCACTTCCGGATGTACTCCTACGTCACGCGGGAGCTGCCGCAGCTGATCGAGCCGAACTTCTTCGCCGACATGACGCGCCAGTCGATCTTCGGCCATTCGATGGGCGGCCACGGAGCGTTGACCATCGCGCTGAAGAACCCCGACACCTACCGCTCCGTCTCGGCCTTCGCGCCGATCGTCAATCCGATCTCCGTGCCCTGGGGCCAGAAGGCTTTCCCCGCCTATCTCGGCGAAGATCGCGCGCTGTGGCGGCAGCACGATGCGGCGGCACTCATTGAGGACGGGCACCGCGTCGAGGAGATCCTTGTCGATCAGGGAGATAAGGATCAGTTCCTGACCGAGCAGTTGCAGCCGGAAGCGCTGGAGGCGGCCTGCACGAACGCCGGCATCGACCTGACGCTGAACATGCGGCCGGGCTACGACCACTCCTACTTCTTCATCTCGACCTTCATGGAGGACCACATCGCCTGGCACGCGCAGCGATTGAAGGCGTGAGGCGTCAGCCGGGGCCGAAAGCGATGCCCTGCGCCGCCGCGGACGTGTGCTCGAAGTCCGCCAGGACCTCGGTGATCGAAACCTCGGGCGCGCCGTCGAAACAGCGCTCGAGCTTCGACATGGCGTGGAGGAAGGACGGCGTGGAGGCGTAGCGGCGATAGGCGTCCGCGGAATGCCAGATCTCCACGATCGTCACGAGATCCCTGTCGCGGTCGGCCAGCAGCCGTGCGGACCGCCATTCCGTCTCGTGCTCGACGGTCGACGGATGCATCGCCCGGAACGTGGCTGCAAGCTCGTCCATCGTGCCCGGCATCACCTTCACCCGCGTCACGACCGCATACATCTCTCGACCCTCCTGTCCGTTGTAGGTCTCGCGTTAAACGGACGTCGCCGGCTTCAGTTCGCGAGGCGATGGACCGGGATCTCGAGCTCCAGGCGCAAACCTTCCTCCGCCCAGTCGTAGCGCACCTCTCCGTCGAGCTGCGCCGCGGAGCGGGCGGCAAGGCGGGAGCCGAAGCCCTGCCTCTGTGGCGGCGCCTCGATGCGCGGCCCGCCCTGTTCGGTCCAGGTCAGCACGAGCGTGCCGCCTTCGAGCCGCGTGAGGATGTCGAGGTGCCCGTCCTCGGCCGCGAGGCTCCCGTACTTCATCGCATTCGTCGCCTGCTCGTGCACGATCAGCGAGAGCGGAGTCGCGGCGCCGGGCCCCACCTCCACGTCGTCGCCGGCGATCGCCAGCCTCTGGTCGCGGTCGGCATAGGGAGCGAGCACCGTGCGAACGAGGCTGTGGAGCGTCGCGCTCCGCCCCAGATATCCGGATCCATCTTCGTTCGGCCGGACGAAATCCTGCGCCTTGGCGAGCGCGTTGAGCCGCCCCTGAAGCGAGGAGACGAAATCGGCGGCCTCGGGAAAGCCGCGCGAGGACGCGCTGACGAGCCCGCCGACCACGGCGAAGATGTTCTTGATGCGGTGCCTCAGCTCGCGTCCCAGAACCTCCGAGTTCGCCCTGGCACGCCTCAGCTCGATCAGCGTCATCGCCTGCCGCGCCAGCACGCGCAGCACCTCTCGCTGCTCGTCCGACAGGCCCTCGGGCCGCGGCGCATGATCGAGGACGCAGAGCATGCCGAGCGGCAGCCCCCCGGCGGTCTCGATGCGCGCCCCCGCATAGAAGCGCGGACGGCCGGCCCCGTTCGACAGGGCCTTCATCCGAGGCTGGGCAGCATCATGAAGGTCCGGGACGACGACAAGCTCCCCCTCCTCCATGGCGGCGGCGCAGAGCGAAGCCTCGCGTGGCATCTCGCGCGCCGTTAGGCCGGATGCCGCCTTCGTCCAGTGGCGGGACGCGTCGACGAGATTGACCGCCGCGATCGGCGCCCGGCAGACGATCGAGGCCATGCGCACGATGCCCTCGAAATCGTCCTCGTCCGGCGTATCCAGGATGCCGAAGCCCTCTAGGGTCCTCAGCCGCTCCGTTTCGTCCCAATGCTGGGGATTCGTCTTGGTCATGTCGTTTGCCGACCACCCCTCAGAGCGGGATGTTGTCGTGCTTCTTCCAGGGGTTCTCGAGCTTCTTGCCGCGCAGCATGTCGAGACCGCGGGTGATACGCCGCCTCGTGGAGTGCGGCAGGATGACCTCGTCGATATAGCCGCGCTCGGCCGCGACGAACGGATTCGCGAAGCGCTCCTCGTAGTCCTTGATCCGCCGTCCGATCTTCTCGGGATCCCCGAGCTCGGACCGATAGAGTATCTCGGCTGCGCCCTTCGGACCCATCACGGCGATCTCGGCCGTCGGCCAGGCGTAGTTCAGGTCGCCTCGGAGGTGCTTCGACGCCATCACGTCATACGCTCCGCCGTAGGCTTTGCGGGTGATGAGCGTGACCTTCGGAACGGTGGCTTCCGCATAGGCGAAGAGGAGCTTCGCGCCGTGCTTGATGAGGCCGCCCTGCTCCTGCGCCGTCCCCGGCAGAAAGCCCGGCACGTCGACGAAGGTGACGATCGGGATGTTGAAGCAGTCGCAGAACCGCACGAACCGTGCCGCCTTCCGGCTGGCGTCGGAATCGAGAACGCCGGCGAGCACCATCGGCTGGTTCGCCACGACGCCGATCGTGCGCCCGGCCATCCGGGCGAAACCGATGACGATGTTCTTCGCGAAGGACGCCTGGATCTCGAAGAAGTCGCCCTCGTCGACGACCTTCAGGATGAGCTCCTTGATGTCGTACGGCTTGTTGGGGTTCTCGGGTATGAGGGTGTCGAGCGAGTGGTCGATCCGCTCGGGATCGTCGAAGCTCGAAATCTCCGGCACCCCGCCGAGATTGGAGAGCGGCAGGAAATCCATCAGCCGGCGCATCTGGATCAGCGCCTCGACATCGTCGTCATAGGCGCCGTCGGCGATCGAGGATTTCGTCGTATGGACGCTCGCGCCGCCGAGCTGCTCGGCCGTCACCGTCTCGTTCGTGACGGTCTTCACGACATCGGGGCCCGTCACGAACATGTAGCTCGTGTCGCGGACCATGAAGATGAAGTCCGTCATCGCCGGCGAATAGACGTCGCCGCCGGCGCACGGTCCCATGATCACCGAGATCTGTGGGATGACGCCGGATGCCAGCACGTTGCGCTGGAACACCTCGCCATAACCGCCGAGCGCCGCCACGCCCTCCTGGATGCGCGCGCCGCCCGCGTCGAACAGACCGATGATCGGAACGCGGTTGCGCACCGCCATGTCCTGGATCTTCGCGATCTTCCGGGCGTGGGTCTCCGACAGCGAGCCGCCGAAGACGGTGAAATCCTTCGCGAAGACGAAGACGGTGCGACCGTTGATCGTGCCCCAGCCGGTCACGACCCCGTCGCCCGGGATCTTCTGCTTGTCCATCCCGAAATCGGTGCAGCGGTGCTCGACGAACATGTCGAACTCCTCGAAGGAGTTCTCGTCGAGCAGCAGCGACAGGCGCTCCCGGGCGGTCAGCTTGCCCCGCGCGTGCTGCGCCTCGATGCGGGTCTCGCCGCCCCCCAGTCGGGCGACCGCGCGACGTTCTTCGAGCGTGTCGAGGATGGCCTTCATGTCATCTCCGGAGGCGCTGCCTGCCCTTCACCCGTTGCATAGCATGCCTGTCGGAGGCGGCAAGTCCGACCGCTCTCCGCCGGTCGTCTGGCGTGGCCGGCGCAATCTCAGCGGCCGCCGCGCCCGTGCCGCGCGACCAGAGCCGCTGCGCGCATCTCGGCCCAGCGTGCCTGACGGCGACGCATGGCTTCGGCGTCCTCGCCCCACTGCGAGATCTGCCAGTCCTCGTCCACGTGGGCCGCAGCCCATGCATCGTCGGGCGACATGTGCCCCTCGACGACGGCGAGGGCGAGGACGATGGAGCCGGTCAGGGACGTCATGACGTGCAGCCCCGCCAATGGGAGCGTCTCGTAGCGGGCGACGATCCCGGCCCCGCGCTCGAGCGTCTGCGGGGGTTGCTCGACATGCACGATGCCCGCCGCCAGCCTCAGGTCGAGCCCCAGGCTCTCCCGCGCCCACGCCAGCGGCGGATCCCAAGCAGCGTTCTGCCACTCGACGAGCCGCTCCGGCGAGTCGGCGCGGTAGCAAAGGAGATCGCTGTCGAGGAAGCGCACCACATCCTCGCGCACGGCATCGGCCGACACGGCCACACCGTCGAGGGCGGAGTTGACGATGCGGTTGACCGGCATGGACGAAGGGTCGATCCGCTCGCCCTGAGCCCGCCACTCCTCCGCCACCAGCTCCGCCAGCTCAGACGTGGGCAAGGCCAGAAGCCGCCGTGCAGGCGTCCGCACGTTGCGGCTGTCGAGGCGGATGACGTGTCCCGCCTCCCCGGCCTCCACCGTCACGGCCTCGTAGAATCGCCGGGGAAGCTCCGCACGCGCGAGTTCCTGCGCGCGCCGCGTCGGATCGGGTTTGTCGGTCATTCGGATATCCTTCATCGGCCGCCGCCGGCGTCGCGGCGGGTACCCGCCCCGGTAGATAGGGGCACCGGCCCGGTCCTGCGAGGCCCGTCCGCGAGCCGGATCAGTCGTCGCCCCGGGCCTCGTCCCGCTCGCCGGGCGGCTGGAAGCCCAGCGCCTGCAACGTCGCCTCCATGTGCTCCGGCAGAGGCGCCGTCACGTCGACCGTTCCTCGACCGGACGGGTGCGGAAACGTCACGCGCCGGGCATGGAGGTGGAGGCGCTTCGCGATGCCATCCGGGATCTCCCGATCCCCCTCGTACTTGTTGTCGCCGAGAATCGGATGGCCGATGATCGACATGTGCGCCCTGAGCTGGTGCTGGCGCCCGGTCGTCGGCTTCAACGAGACGAGCGCGTATTTCTGCGCCGCGCGATCCACCACGGCGTAGCGGGTGATGGCCGTCTGGGCCTCCTTCTGCTCGCCCGGGCGCGCCTTGCGCACGCGTTCGCCTTCAGGGCCACCCGTCTTCACGAGCGCGAAGTCGATCTTGCCCTGCGGGGGCTTCGGCACGCCGTTGACGACCGCCCAGTAGATCTTGCGGACGGTGCGCGTCTGGAAGAGCTTGCCGAGCGAGCTTGCCACCGACCGGCGCTTCGCGATCACCATCACGCCCGACGTATCGCGGTCGAGCCGGTGAACGAGCCGGGGCCGCTTCTCGGGATCCTCCTCCATCGCCTCGAGAAGCCCGTCGAGATGCCGGACCGTCTTCGAGCCGCCCTGGACGGCGAGACCGGACGGCTTGTTCAGCACCAGGAGATCATCGTCCTCGTAGAGCGTGATGCGCTTGAGGAAGGCGCGGTCCGCCGCGCTCAGCGTCTTCTTCGGCTTGTCCGCGTCCTCGGGAGGGGCGGCCGGCAGCGGCGGGATGCGGACCTCCTGCCCCTCCTCCAGCCGGTCGGCGGCCTTGGCGCGCGCGCCGTCGACGCGGATCTGGCCCGTTCGCAGGAGCTTCTGGATCTGGCCCTGCGTCACGTGGGGGAAGAGCTGACGGAACCAGCGGTCGAGCCGCATCCCGCCCTCCTCCCGGCCGACAAGCCGTCTCTCGACGTTGCTCATGCGACGATACTCCTGACGAGGCTGAGGCCCGCGACGACCGCGGCGAGCGAAAGGGCGACGGACAGGCCGACGTAAAGCAGAGCGGCACCGTGGGCACCACGCTCCCAGAGTGAGAGGGCGTCGAGGGAGAAGGCCGAGAAGGTCGTGAACCCACCGAGAAGACCGGTCGCCAGGAAGAGGCGCAAGCCCTGCGACGCGTCGGCCTTGAGCGCGAGCGCCCCGATCAAAACG
Source organism: Lutibaculum baratangense AMV1 (assembly GCF_000496075.1). Taxonomy (GTDB): domain Bacteria; phylum Pseudomonadota; class Alphaproteobacteria; order Rhizobiales; family Tepidamorphaceae; genus Lutibaculum; species Lutibaculum baratangense. Next base: position 20,848 of record NZ_AWXZ01000014.1, on the reverse strand, counting down.
CCCATCGCGAACGAGCCGAGGATGTTGACGAGAAGCGTCCCATAGGGAAAGCCCGGACCGAACAGCCGGAGGGTCATGAGCCCGACGGCGTGGCGGCCCGACGCGCCGATCGCCCCGCCGGCGGCGACGAGCAGGAAGTGCGAGAGTGACGTTGGCATGTGCGCCCCTTATCCGTCGCGAGGCATCGTCGGTATGCATCAGGACGTCAAGAGCGAACGCCCATGAACCTCCGCCACTTGAACACAACCGTTGATTGTATCATGCTGAGCATCTTGCTTCTGACCGGAGGGGACCGTCATGCACAAGGTGCCTGGTTTCGTTCGAGGTCATCTTCTGCTGCCTTTGCTGGCGGCAGTCCTCGTCGCGCTTCTGTCCGCATGCGCGTCGCTCGCTCCCGACTACAGCCTCGAGGCCTACAGGAACGCCACGACCCTGAAGGCAGAGAGCCTTGCGCTGATCGCCAAGGCGCACGAGCCGTATGCGAGCCATGCGAGGGAGGTCGAAGAGCTGTCGACGAGGATCGACGCTGCGTACGAATTCTCTGCCGGGCTGCCGCGCAACGCGCTCTCTGCGCGTCAGTGGGCCATAATGCGGTCGCCGGATCGGAATCTCTATGGCGGCTTCGTTGCCCGCTGGCGGGAGCAGGGACGAGTCGGCGCGTTCTTCCGCGACGAAGCCCGCTCGCAGATCGCCGAGGGCTTCGACTACATCATCTGCCTTGAAGCCAACAAGCAGAAGGCCACGGCCTGTGCGGTGCCGACAGGAGTAGGATCATGAGCGCGTTCGACGACTTCGCAAGAAGGGTTCTCGACGGCGCTGCCGACCTGGCCCGAGACTTCCTGAAGAAGGGGGCCGACGAGGCGCGTGAGGACGCCGACGACTTCCTGAGGAGATCCGAGGAGAAGCTTCGGCGCTGGGCGGCTGCACTGGCGGAAGGCAAGCTCAAGCCGGACGAGTTCGCCTTCCTGGTGAACTCCCAGAAGGACCTGGCGGAGCTCGCGGCGCTGACACGTCTCGGCATCACACAGATCGAACTCGAGCGCTTCCGGCAGAAGCTGATCGGCCTCGTCATCGACGTTGCGCTCGACACGTTCCTTTGAGGCTCGGGCGCGGCGGCCGGCGGATCAACCGCGCTCGCCCCTCCGCTTCGCCCAGTAGTCGAGCCGCTTGCGGATCTCGCGCTCGAAGCCGCGCTCCGGCGGATCGTAGAAGGTCTCGCGCTCCATCTCGTCGGGGAAATAGTCCTGTCCGGAGAACGCGTCGGGCGCGTCGTGATCGTACTCGTAGCCTTCGCCGTATCCCTCCTGCCGCATGAGCTTCGTCGGCGCATTCAGGATGTGCTTCGGCGGCAGGAGCGAGCCGTGCTCCTTCGCGGCGCGCGTGGCGCGCTTGTAGGCGACGTAGGCGGCGTTCGATTTCGGCGCCGTCGCGCAGTAGACCACGGCCTGCGCGATCGCGAGCTCGCCCTCGGGGCTGCCGAGAAAGTCGTAGGCTTCCTTCGCCGCATTCGCCTGCAGGAGGGCCTGCGGGTCGGCGAGCCCGATGTCCTCGACCGCCATCCTCACCACCCGGCGGGCGATGTAGAGCGGGTCCTCGCCGGCCACGAACATGCGCGCGAGGTAGTAGAGGGCGGCGTCGGGGTCGGAGCCGCGGACGGCCTTGTGCAGCGCGGAGATCAGGTTGTAGTGCCCGTCCTGCCCCTTGTCGTAGATCGGCGCTCGGCGCTGCACGACCTCGACGAGGCCCGCCACGTCGAATGTCTCGCCTTCACGGGCGGCACGGAAGAGGTCCTCGGCGAGCGTGAGGGCCGCGCGGCCGTCGCCATCCGCCATGGAGGCCAGCGTCTCGCGCGCCTCCGGCGTCAGCGGCAGCTCGCGGTCCTTCGCCGCTTCGGCACGCCGAAGTAGCGTCTCGACCGCCGGCGCGTCGAGGCGCCGGAACACCAGCACCTGCGCGCGCGAGAGGAGCGCGGCGTTGAGCTCGAAGGACGGGTTTTCCGTCGTCGCACCGACCAGGACGACGGTGCCGTCCTCCATGACCGGCAGGAAGGAATCCTGCTGGGCGCGGTTGAAGCGGTGGATCTCGTCGACGAAGAGAAGCGTGCCCTTCCCCATCCGGCGCCGGTCGCGGGCCCGCTCGAACGCCTTCTTCAGGTCCGCCACGCCGGAGAAGATCGCCGAGAGCTGCTCGAATTCGAGCTCCGTCTCCCCAGCGAGCAGGCGCGCCGCGGTCGTCTTGCCGGTGCCCGGCGGCCCCCAGAGGATCAGGGACCCGAGGCTCCCCGAGGCGAGCATGCGCGTCAGCACGCCGTCCGGCCCCACAAGATGGTCCTGCCCCACGATATCGCCGAGCGTGCGAGGCCGCAGCCGGTCGGCGAGCGGTCGCGTGGCGTCTCCCTCGATCCCGGCGGCGGCGAAGAGGTCGGACACGGCCGTCTCAGCCCCTGAGGACGGTGGAGATCACCCGGCCGTCCCGCTCGATCGAAAGCTCCCAGCGTCCGGGCCGACCGGCCGCCATCCGCTCGAGCGTCGCCGTCGTGTCGACACGCTGCCCGTTCACCTGCAGGATGACGTCGCGCGGCCGCAACCCCACCCGGTTCGCGATCGTTCCGCGGGAGGCGCCGACGACCACGACGCCGCGCCGTGTCGGCTCAAGCCCGAGCTCCTCGGCGAGCTTCGGCGACAGGTTGCCGACGGTCGCACCGGCGAAGGGCGAGGAGCCGCCGATCTCGCGCAGGTCCCGAGGGGGATCCTCCGGAGCCGGCATCAGCGCGACCGCCACCGTCTCCTCGCGCCCGTCGCGCAGGATCGTCAGGTCGGCGGTTCCCCCGATGCCCCGCGTGGCGAACCGGTAGCCGAACGCGGACGGGTCGCTCACCTCTCCACCGTCGACCGCCACGACGACGTCTCCGGTGCGCAGGCCCGCGCGCTCGGCGGGGCTGCCGGGATAGACATTCCCCACGATGCAGCCGCGCGGCCGGTCGAGCCCGATGCTCTCCGCGATGTCGCTCGTCACCGCCTGGAGCGATCCGCCGAACCACGGGCGTTCGACGGCCCCACCGTTCTCGGCCGAGGAGACGACGAGCCGGACCATGTTCGAGGGGATCGCGAAGCCGATGCCGTGCGACCCGCCGGACCGCGAGAAGATGGCGGTGTTGATGCCGACGAGCCTGCCCCGCATGTCGACGAGCGCGCCGCCGGAATTGCCCGGGTTGATCGCCGCGTCGGTCTGAAGAAAGAACCCGTAGTCGCCGACGCCGACCTTCGTGCGCGACGTGGCGGAGATGATGCCGCTCGTCACGGTCTGGCCCACGCCGAACGGGTTTCCGATCGCAAGCACGAGATCGCCGACCTCGAGCGCCTCGGAATCGTCGAACTCGAGGGCGGGAAGCGCCTCGCCGGCGTCGATCCTGAGGACGGCCAGGTCGGTCTTCTCGTCGTCGACCACCACCTCGGCCTCGAACTCTCGCCGGTCGTGCAGGGCGACCCTCACCTCGGTGGCGCCATTGATGACATGGTGGTTCGTGACGATCAGTCCCGTGGCGTCGACGATGACGCCGGAGCCGAGCGATTGCTGGACCCGGTCGGGACTGCGGCCGGGAATATCGCCGAAGAACCTCCGGAAGAACGGGTCGTCGAAGAAGGGCGACGCCTGCCGCCCCTGCACGACGCGGTTGGCATAGATGTTCACGACGGCCGGCACCACGCGCCTGACCACCGGGGCGTAGGAGAGCGTCAGGCCCTCGCGCCCCTCGGGAACCACGCGCTCGCTCGGCAGCGCCTCGGCCGGCGCCTCCGGCCGCGCCGGCGGCACCGCGATCTGAGGCTCCGCGCGCTGCGCGAGCACGGTTTCGGCTTCGCCATGGCCCGCCTGCGTGACGGCGAGGACGGCAGCAGCCATGAGGCCGATCGCGGCGAGGAGACTCAGTCCAGTGGGCTTCAGCATGCGGATCCCGGTAGCAACCGATCGTGGAGAAACGGCGGCGGTCAGTCCGCCAGGAGTTGAAGGAACGGCTGGCCGAACTGCTCGAGCTTCGCGCGCCCGACGCCATGGATCTCCGCAAGCTCGGTGAGCGAGCCCGGCCGGTGGCGCGCCAGTTCGGCGAGCGTCCGATCCGAGAAGATAACATAAGCGGGCACGCCTCGTTCGGCCGCAAGCTCGCGCCGCAGCTTCTTCAGCCGCCCCATCAGCTCCGCGTCCTCAGGCGGAAGCTGAGCGGCCTCGCCCCGCGGCTTCTTCGCCGGCTTCCGCACCGGCCGCATGTCGAACCGCCCCTGCCCTTCGGCCAGAAGGCGGCCCTCGCGCGTCATCGTCACCGAGCCGAAGGCGCCGTGGTCGAGATGCAGCAGCCCCCCCGTCACCATCTGCCGCAGGATCGAGCGCCACTCGTTCGCCGGCCTGGCGGCGCCGGCGCCGTAAACCGTGAGCGTGTCGTGGCCGCGCTCGCGGATCTTGTCTGTCTGCCGACCGATCAGGACGGACACGACGTGCGCGGCGCCGAATCTCTCGCCCGTCTCAGAAACAGCGGCGAGAGCGAGCCGCGCCGGCTCGGTGCCGTCGACGAGCTGCGGGGGGTCGAGGCACACGTCGCAATTGCCGCACGGCTCCTGCTCCTCGCCGAAATAGCGCAGGAGCACCGACCGTCGGCAGGTCGATGCCTCGCAGAAACCGAGGAGCGCGTCGAGACGCCGCGCCTCCACGGCCTTTCGAGCCTCGTCCGTTTCCTGCTCGTCGATGAAGCGGCGTCTGAGCTGCACGTCCTCCAGCCCGTAGAGCAGATGCGCCTCGGCCGCCGCGCCGTCACGCCCCGCCCTGCCGATCTCCTGGTAGTAGGCTTCGAGGCTCGACGGCAGGTCGCCGTGAAGGACGTAGCGCACGTCCGACTTGTCGATCCCCATGCCGAAGGCGATCGTCGCAACCATCACGACGCCGGCTTCCGCCAGGAAGGTCTCCTGGTTCCTCGCCCTGTCCTCCTGGCTCATGCCGGCATGATACGGCAGGGCCCGAACGCCCTTCGCCGCCAGGCGCTCGGCCGTCTGCTCCACCTTCTTGCGCGAAAGCCGGTAGACGATGCCGCTGACGCCCGGCCGCTCGTCGATGAAGCGCTCGATCTGCCGCGACGTGTCGTCCTTCTCGACCACCGTCAGCTGGATGTTCGGCCGGTCGAAGCCCGAGACGAACACCCTCGCCTCGGCGCCGAAGAGCTTGTTGCGGATCTCCTCGCGCGTCGTCGTGTCTGCCGTGGCCGTGAGGGCGAGGATCCCGATGCCAGGGAAGCGCTCGCGCAGGATCGAAAGACCGAGATAGTCCGACCGGAACGAGTGCCCCCATTGCGAGACGCAGTGCGCCTCGTCGACAGCGATGAGCCGGACCGGCAGCCGCTGAAGGGCCGCGATCATCCGGTCGCTCAACAGCCGCTCCGGCGACATGTAGATCAGCCGGATCTCGCCCGCCGCCACGCGCCGCCACACCGCGACGTTCTCGTCGCGCGACTTGCCGGAATGTATGGCGCCTGCCGCCAGCCCGGCGACGGTCAGGGCCGCGACCTGGTCTTCCATCAGCGCTATCAGTGGCGACACGACGATCGTCAGCCCGCCGAGAACGAGCGCGGGAAGCTGGTAGCACAGCGACTTGCCCGCACCGGTCGGCATGATCGCCAGCGTGTTCTGGCCCGCCAGGACGGAATCGACGATCTCCTCCTGGCCCGAGCGGAAGCTGTCGAAGCCGAAGGTCTGGCGCAGGACGTCGAGCTTCCGCCGTCCGCTGGCGGCCGCCTCGGCGTCCGTGATCTCAGGTGAAGCGTCTTGAAGCACGCCGCTCCTTAACAGATTCGCGAGTTGGACAGGGCAGACCTCTGCCGCCCCGTCAGCACGTTGCGGGTTCGTGCAGGTCCAGCGACAGGAAGAGCGTCGCTGGAAGAGGCGTCCAGAGGCCGGTGGTGATTCCGGCGGCGCGGAGGGCGCCGGCCGTGAAGGTATTGCAGCCCACGAGAAGGTTGAACCAGCCCTCAGCCTCGTAGAAGCGATCGTAGGGCGTATAGCCGGCACCCGCGATCAGGCGGGGACGACCACCTGCGCCCCGGCTGAAGCGGGCCTCGATCGCCGCGAGCAATCGGTCGAGCTCCGCTTCCCCGAGATCGAGGCAGCGCAGGTCCGGCCCGTCTTCTCCGATCGGTCCGGCCAGGGAGACGTGCATGACCGACCGGTCCACCGTCAGCGCCCTCGCCGCCGGTCCCGGGCGCAGATCCGACCAGATCGGCGTGTTGATGTAGAAGTCGCGCGCGCCCCAGCCGAAGACGAGGTTTGCAAGGTCCGGGTGGTCGAGCGCCAGCCCGTCCTCGGCCAGAAACTCGAACCGCCCGAGTATCTCCGGCGTCGCGGGCAGCACGATGTCGGTGTGGATCGGGTTGGCGAGCAGCAGCACCCGCGCGCCCTCCCCCCGCGACGCGGGAACGGCCGAGCCCGGCCGCGGAACGAGAACCCCGAGCGCCAGCGCGAGAAGTGCCACGGCGGCACCCGCGGCGACCGCCAGGGCGGTGCGCTTCAGCAACCGCCTCATGGCGTCGATGCCCACAATCGCGACAACGGCGGCTCGAGCAGACCAGCCAAGAAGCTCCTCATCACGCCGAACACCTTCTGGCACCAAAGATGCCGCCAGGCTCGGCGTTCATCGACGATTTCACGTCCCGTCGCCCACAACGCCAAACGAAAAGGGCAGCCCGAAGGCTGCCCTCTGGAAAGCGGATGGACGGAGATCGCCGATCAGGCGTTCTCGAGCTCTTCCCGCTCCTCGGCCTCGAGGCGCGCACGGTCGTCCGCGCCCTTGGCGTCGGGATCACGATCGACGAGTTCGATCACGCCCACCGGTGCGGCGTCGCCGTGGCGGAAGCCCGCCTTCAGGACGCGCGTATAGCCGCCATTGCGGTCCCGATAGCGATCAGCGAGGGCATCGAACAGCTTGGCGGCGACGGCCTTGTCGCCGATCTGGCTGATCACCTGACGGCGCGCGTGAAGATCGCCCCGCTTGCCGAGCGTGATCAGCTTCTCGACCACCGGCCGAAGCTCCTTCGCCTTCGGCAGGGTCGTCACGATCTGCTCGTGCCTCAGCAGCGACACCGCCATGTTGGCGAGCATCGCCTGGCGATGGCTCGAGCTGCGGTTGAACCTCCGCCCTGCCTTGCCGTGGCGCATGATAGTCTCCCTCGTCGATCAGTCGCCGCGCGCCTCATGAACGGGGCAGCGGCACGAATTGGTGTTCTCAGTAGTGGTCTTCGTAGCGCTTGGCCAGCTCGTCGATGTTGTCAGGCGGCCAGTTCTGCACTTCCATGCCGAGGTGCAGGCCCATCTGCGCCAGCACTTCCTTGATCTCGTTCAGCGACTTCCGCCCGAAGTTCGGGGTGCGGAGCATCTCCGCCTCGCTCTTCTGGATGAGGTCGCCGATATAGACGATGTTGTCGTTCTTCAGGCAGTTCGCCGAACGGACCGAGAGCTCGAGCTCGTCGACCTTCTTCAGCAAGGCCGGGTTGAAGGCCAGTTCGGGGACCATGTCCTCGACGACCTCGGGCTTCGGCTCCTCGAAGTTCACGAAGACCTCGAGCTGGTCCTGAAGGATACGCGCGGCGTAGGCCACGGCGTCCTCGGCGGAGACCGAGCCGTCCGTCTCGACTTCCATCGTCAGCTTGTCGTAGTCGAGAATCTGACCCTCGCGGGTGTTCTCGACGCGATAGGACACGCGGCGCACCGGTGAGAACAGACTGTCGACCGGGATGAGGCCGATCGGCGCGTCGTCCGGACGGTTGCGGTCTGCGGGGACGTAGCCCTTCCCGACATCGGCCGTGAACTCCATGCGCATCTCCGCGCCCTCGTCGAGCGTGCAGAGAACGAGGTTGGGGTTCAGAACCTGGATGTCGCCGACCGCCTGGATGTCGCCGGCGGTCGCCTGACCCGGCCCCTGCTTGCGCAGCGTCATCCGCTTCGGGCCGTCCCCGCCCATCTTCAGGGCGATTTCCTTGATGTTGAGGACGATGTCCGTCACGTCCTCGCGCACGCCGGGGATCGACGAGAACTCGTGCAGGACGCCGTCGATCTGCACCGACGTCACCGCGGCACCCTGCAGCGACGACAGAAGCACGCGCCGCAGCGCGTTTCCGAGCGTCACGCCGAAGCCCCGCTCGAGCGGCTCGGCGACGACCGTCGCCAGCTTCTTGCCCTCACGGCTCGGCGTGACCTGCAGCTTGTTCGGCTTGATCAGCTCTTGCCAGTTCTTTTCAATCACGATCGGACCTCGTCAGTCAGCGGCGCAACGCGTCGTTCGCGGGAAGCGAACATGCGCCCGTCGCGGCAGCCGGCCGAACCGGCGCCGCGGGGAATAAAAAATGTCAGACGCGGCGCTTCTTGCGGGGACGGACGCCGTTGTGCGGGATCGGCGTCACGTCGCGGATCGACGTGATGGTGAAACCCGCGGCCTGCAGCGCACGCAGCGCCGACTCGCGGCCCGAGCCTGGGCCGGTCACCTCGACCTCGAGCGTCCGCATGCCGTGCTCGGCGGCCTTCTTGCCGGCATCCTCGGCCGCGACCTGGGCGGCATAGGGCGTCGACTTGCGCGAGCCCTTGAAGCCCATCGTGCCGGCCGACGACCAGGAGATGGCGTTGCCCTGCGCGTCGGTGATCGTGATCATCGTGTTGTTGAAGCTGGCATTCACGTGAGCCACGCCAGCGGTAATGTTCTTGCGCTCGCGCCGACGAACGCGATTGGTATCTCTCGCCATCTAACCTATGTCCTCTGCGGGCTACGCGACTGCACGGGTGGCCGCGCCGCTTACTTCTTCTTGCCGGCGATCGGCTTGGCCGGACCCTTGCGGGTGCGGGCGTTCGTGTGGGTGCGCTGACCGCGAACCGGGAGGCCGCGGCGGTGACGCAGGCCGCGGTAGCAGCCAAGGTCCATCAGCCGCTTGATGTTCATCGCGGTGTCGCGACGCAGGTCGCCTTCCACGATGAAGTCCCGGTCGATGATCTCGCGGACCTGGCCGACCTCGGCGTCAGACAGCTCGTTCACGCGACGCTCGGCGGGGATCTGCGCAGCTTCGCAAATCTTCTTCGCCTGCGTGCGGCCGATGCCGTGAATGTAGCAAAGCGCGATTTCCACACGCTTGTTCGTCGGGATGTTGACGCCTGCAATACGAGCCACGATTCTCGCTCCAAATTCCCCGGCCACCTGATCGCGGCCTACGTTCATTCTCTTCGTCAGATCAAGGGACCGACCGCGCAGCGCGACAAAAGGCTCCGCAGCGCTTCACCGCCAGCAGAACCCGTCAACTTACGTCTCGCGAATGAGACGGGTCTGATAGCGCATCGGTGACGACGTCGTCAACCTCGATCGTGAAACTCTCGTCTACCGGGCCTCGAGGGCCCGAAGTATCTCTGCGGTGACATCGTCGATTCCCGCCATGCCGTCCACAGTCTTCAGGAGACCGCGCTCCCTGTAATAGGCGACAAGCGGCGCGGTCTGCCTGTTGTAGACCCCGAGCCTGTTCTTCAGGGCTTCCGCGTTGTCGTCGTCCCGCGGGCCGCCGACCGTCTCCTTCGCGCGCTTCTCGATCCGCTGGATCAGCACGCCGTCATCGACCGAAAGCTCGAGAACCGCATCGAGGTCGAGCCTCTTCTGAGCGAGCAACTCGTCGAGCGCCGCGGCCTGGGCGACCGTTCGGGGAAAGCCGTCGAGGATGAAGCCGTTCGCGCAGTCCGGCTCCTCGACCCGCTGGGAAATGATCTCGACGACCACTTCGTCCGGCACCAGCTCCCCGCGGGCCATGATGTCCTTGGCCGCGAGCCCGATATTGGTCTCCGCGGCGACCGCGGCCCGCAGCATGTCGCCCGTCGATAGTTGGGCGATCCCGTAGTGATCTGCAAGCCGCGCGGCCTGGGTGCCCTTCCCCGCCCCCGGCGGTCCCAGGAATATCAATCTCATCTACGCTTGCCCCCCCGCAGGCGTGCTTTCTTCACAAGGCCCTCGTACTGGTGCGCCAGAAGGTGCCCCTGTACCTGGGCCACGGTGTCCATCGTGACCGAGACCACGATGAGCAGAGACGTGCCGCCGAAATAGAAGGGCACGCTCCAGTTCGCCACCAGGAACTCCGGCAGCAGGCAGACGATCGTCAGATAGGCCGCGCCGATGACGGTGATCCGCGTCAGCACGTAGTCGATGTACTGGGCGGTCCGCTCGCCGGGGCGGATGCCCGGGATGAAGCCGCCATGCTTCTTCAGGTTGTCCGCCGTGTCCGACGGATTGAAGACGACGGCGGTGTAGAAGAAGGCGAAGAAGATGATCCCCGCCGCGTAGATCGCCATGAACAGCGGCTGGCCGCGGCCGAGCAGCGCCACCGTCGTGTTCAGCCACTCCGGCCCCGTCCCGCTCATGAAGTTCGCGGCCGTGATCGGCAGCAGAAGCAGCGACGAGGCGAAGATCGGCGGAATCACGCCGGCAGTGTTCAGCTTCAGCGGCAGATGCGACGAATCGCCCTGATACATCCGGTTGCCGACCTGGCGCTTCGGATACTGGATCAGAAGCCGCCGCTGCGCGCGCTCCATGAACACGATGAAGGCGATCACGACGATGGCCAGCAGGATGACGCCGAGGATGATCGCCGTCGACAGCGACCCCTGGCGGCCGAGTTCGAGCATGCCGGCGAGCGCCGACGGAAGCTCGGCCACGATGCCCGCGAAGATGATCAGCGAGATGCCGTTGCCGACGCCGCGCTGGGTGATCTGCTCGCCGAGCCACATCAGGAAGATCGTGCCGCCCGTCAGCGTGATGACGGTGGAGATGATGAAGAACGGCCCGGGGTCCAGAACGATGTTGCCGGTGCTCTGCAGGCCCTGCGCGATCGCGAAGCCCTGCACGGCGGCCAGGAAGACCGTTCCGTAGCGCGTGTACTGGTTGAGCTTCTTCCGCCCGGCCTCGCCTTCCTTCTTCAGCTGCTCCATCTGCGGCGAAACCGCCGTCAGCAGCTGAACGATGATCGACGCCGAGATGTACGGCATGATGTTGAGCGCGAAGATCGCCATGCGCCCGACGGCGCCGCCCGAGAACATGTTGAACATGCCGAGCAGGCCGGAGGCGTTGCGATTGAAGATCTCGGCAACCGCGGCCGGGTTGACGCCCGGGAGCGGAATGTACGTGCCCAGCCGATAGACAAGCAGCGCACCCAGCGTGAACCAGATGCGCTTCTTCAGTTCCTCGGCCTTGGCAAAGGCCCCGAAGTTGAGGTTCGCGGCCAGTTGTTCGGCTGCTGACGCCATATGCTGCTCCGATACGCCCCCCGAGATGCCCTACCGGTGGTAGGGCAAGGATATGACGGCCGTTACTCGGCCGTCGCCTCGGGGTCGGCTTTCCGGCCGCCGATGATCTCGACGCTGCCGCCGGCCTTCTCGATGGCCTCGACGGCGCTCTTCGAGGCGCCATGCACCTTGAACGTCGCCTTGGTCTTCAGCTCGCCCTCGGCCAGGAGGCGCACGCCGTCGCTCGACTTCCGGGCGAGACCGGCGGCGACGAGCTGCTCCATCGTCACCTCGCCATCGGCGGACAGCTTGCCCGCGTCGAAGGCCTCCTGGATGCGACCGAGGTTGAGGACCGAGTAGTCCTTCCGGTTCAGGCTCTTGAAGCCACGCTTCGGGAGCCGCCGGTAGATCGGCATCTGGCCGCCCTCGAAGCCCTTCACGGCGACGCCGGTGCGGCTCTTCTGGCCCTTGTGGCCGCGGCCTGCGGTCTTGCCGAGGCCCGACCCGATGCCGCGCCCGACGCGCTTGCGCGCGTGGGTCGCACCCGGGAGATCCGCGATCTCGTTGAGTTTCATGTCTTCAGCTCCTCGCGGGCTCTAGTTCACTTGCCCTCGACCACGCGCACGAGATGGCCGACCTTCGCGATCATGCCGCGAACCTCCGGCGTATCCGGCAGCGTGGAGCGGCGGCGGATCTTGTTGAGGCCGAGGCCGACCAGCGTCGCGCGCTGGTCCTTCGGACGCCGGATAGGGCTGCCGATCTGCTCGACCGTGATCGTCTGTTCGTTGTTCTTCGCCATCTAACCTGCTCCTGCCGCGGCGATCAGGCTTCGGCGACGTCGGCCTGGCCCTCGCGGCGACGGGCCTGGAGCGCCGACACCTTGAGGCCGCGACGCGCCGCGACCGAGCGCGGGCTGTCCTCGTTCTTCAGCGCGTCGAACGTCGCCCGGACCATGTTGTACGGATTCGACGAGCCGAGCGACTTCGCCACGATGTCCTGGACGCCGAGCGTCTCGAAGACGGCGCGCATCGGGCCGCCCGCGATGATGCCGGTGCCGGCGGGAGCGGCACGCAGGATCACCTTGCCGGCGCCGTGGCGGCCGTGCACGTCGTGGTGCAGCGTCCGGCCCTCGCGCAGGGGCACGCGCACCATCGAGCGCTTCGCCGCGTCCGTCGCCTTGCGGATCGCCTCCGGCACCTCGCGCGCCTTGCCGTGGCCGAAGCCGACACGGCCCTTCTGGTCGCCGACGACGACCAGTGCTGCGAAGCCGAAGCGACGGCCGCCCTTGACGACCTTCGCGACGCGGTTGATGTGGACGAGCTTGTCAACGAATTCGCTGTCGCGCTCGCGGTCTTCTCTGGGTCCTGCCACGATAGTCCCTTTCGTGTCTCTGCGAGCGCGTTAGAAGCTCAGACCGCCTTCGCGGGCGGCGTCGGCCAGGGCCTTGACCCGGCCGTGATAGAGGTAGCCGCCACGGTCGAAGATGACGTCCTTGACGCCCGCCTCCGTCGCGCGCTCGGCGAGCAGCTTCCCGACCCGGGCGGCCGCACTCACGTCGGCACCGGTCTTCAGCTCCTCGCGCAGGTCCTTCTCGATCGTCGAGGCCGACGCGAGCGTCCGGCCGACGCCGTCGTCGATGACCTGGGCGTAGATGTGCTTCGAGGAGCGGAAGACGCTGAGCCGCGGGCGACCGTTGGCCGCCTTCTTCAGCGCGCGGCGCACCCGCAGGGTGCGCTTTTCCTGACGCGTCAGTCCTTTTGTCATATCCGCACCCGTTACTTCTTCTTGCCTTCCTTGCGCATGACGAACTCGTCGCCATAGCGCACGCCCTTGCCCTTGTAGGGCTCCGGCGGACGGTAGTCGCGAATGTTGGCCGCAACCTGACCGACACGCTGCTTGTCGATGCCGGACACCAGTATCTCGGTCGGGCGCGGCACCTCGATGGTGATGCCCTCCGGGATCGGGAACAGCACCTCGTGCGAGAAGCCGAGCGCCAGCTGCAGGTTCTTGCCCTGAAGCTGGGCGCGATAGCCGACGCCCTGGATCTCCAGACGCCTCTGGAAGCCCTCGGACACGCCGCCGACGATGTTCGAGACCATCGTGCGCGACATGCCCCACATGGAGCGAGCGCGCTTCGTCTCGGTGCGGGGCATGATCGAGATGCCCTCGTCCGTCTGCTCCACCTTCACGTCGTCGTGCAGCACGACGGAGAGCTCGCCCTTCGGGCCCTTGGCGCTGACGCGCTGGCCCTCGACCGTCGCGGTGACGCCGCCCGGCACGGGCACGGGCCTCTTTCCGATACGCGACATTGAACCGTCTCCAATAATTCCTGTCGCCGCCTTAGAAGACGCGGCACAAAACCTCGCCGCCGACATTCTCCTCGCGCGCCTGCCAGTCGGGCATCACACCCTTTGGCGTCGACACGATGGAGACGCCGAGGCCGTTATTCACGACCGGGAGCGTGCGAACCGAAGCGTAGACCCGGCGGCCCGGCTTCGAGACGCGCTCGATCTTCCGGATCACGGGCTCGCCGTCGAAGTACTTCAGCTCGATGTCGTATTCGAGCTTGCCGCCCTCGTACTCCACCATGGAGTAGCCACGGATGAAGCCTTCGGACTGGAGCACGTCGAGAACGCGGCCGCGCAGCTTGGAAGCCGGCGTCGTCACCCTCGTCTTGCGGCGGATGTGCGCATTGCGGATGCGCGTGATCATGTCACCGATGGGATCGCTGATGGCCATGTCTGAAAATCCTCACCAGCTCGACTTGACCAGGCCCGGGATCAGGCCGCGCGAGCCCAGTTCCCGAAGCGCGATACGCGACATCTTCAGCTTGCGGTAGTACGCGCGCGGCCGGCCCGTCACGTCGCAGCGGTTGCGGACGCGGTTGGGCGCGGAGTTCCGCGGCAGCTCCGAGAGCTTCAGGCGCGCCTGGAAGCGCTCCTCGTTCGAAAGCGACTCGTCGTTGGCGAGCGCCTTCAGCGCAGCGCGCTTCGGCGCGTAGTTCTTCGCCATCCGCTGCCGGCGCTTGTTCTTCTCGATCTGGCCTTTCCTCGCCATGTCGATCTCCTTATGGCTGCCGGTTCACTTGCGGAACGGGAAGTTGAGGCCGCGAAGCAGTTCCCGCGCCTCGTCGTCCGTCCGCGCCGTTGTGCAGACGATGATGTCCATCCCCATGATCCGGTCGACCTTGTCGTACTCGATCTCGGGGAAGATGATGTGCTCCTTGATGCCCATCGCGTAGTTGCCACGGCCATCGAAGCTCTTGGGGTTGAGGCCCCGGAAATCGCGAACGCGCGGCAGCGCGATATTTACCAGACGGTCGAGGAACTCGAACATCCTGTTCCCGCGGAGCGTCACCTTCGCGCCGATCGGCATGCCCTCGCGCAGCTTGAACGTCGCGATCGACGTCCGCGCGCGGGTCACGAGCGCCTTCTGGCCGGCGATGATCGAAAGCTCGTTCGCGGCAGCCTGGGCGCGCTTGGAATCGCCCACGGAATCGCCGACGCCCATATTGAGCACGACCTTCTCCAGCCGCGGAACCTGCATGGGGTTCTTGTAGCCGAAGCTCTCGATGAGCTTCGGGCGGATCTGGTTGGCGTACTCGCCCTTGAGCCGGGCCTCGTAAGCTGCCTCAGCCATCGATCTCTTCTCCCGAGCGCTTGGCAAAGCGTACCTTGCGACCGTCGTTGAGGGTTTTGAAGCCGACACGGGTCGGCTTGCCGTCCTTCGGATCCAGAAGCGCCAGGTTGGACAGGTCGATGCTCGCTTCCTTGGAAACGATCCCGCCCTCCTGGTTCGGAGACTGGCGCTGGTGCCGACGCACGAGGTTCACACCCTGAACGATGGCACGGTTGTCCTTGGGAAGAACCTTGAGGACGGCGCCCTCCTGGCCCTTGTCGCGACCGGTCGTGACAACGACGCGGTCACCCTTCCTGATCTTCGCTGCCATGTTTAGAGAACCTCCGGCGCCAGCGACACGATCTTCATGTGGTTCTTCGCGCGAAGCTCGCGCGGAACCGGTCCGAAGATACGCGTGCCCACAGGCTCCTTGTTGTTTCCGATCAGCACGGCCGCGTTCCGGTCGAAGCGGATCACGCTGCCGTCCGGGCGGCGGATATCCTTCGCGGTGCGCACGATCACCGCCTTCATGACGTCACCCTTCTTCACGCGGCCCCGCGGGATCGCTTCCTTGACGCTGACGACGATGATGTCGCCGACGGAAGCGGTCTTGCGCTTGGAGCCGCCGAGCACCTTGATGCACTGCACACGTCGGGCGCCGGAATTGTCGGCGACGTCGAGGTTGGTTTGCATCTGGATCATGGCCGGCCTCTCAACTCCGATCTCCGCGCCTCAGCCAGGTCGCGGGATCCTGTTCGATTCTTCTTTGCGTTCAGTCCGCCAGCACGACCCAGCGCTTGGTCTTCGACAGCGGCCGGGTCTCTTCGATCCGGACGATGTCTCCCGCCTTGCACCGGTTGTCTTCGTCGTGCGCGTGATACTTCTTGCTCGTCCGCACCGTCTTCTTCAGAAGCGGGTGGGTGTAGCGTCGCTCGATGCGCACGACCACGGTCTTGTCGTTGGTGTCGCTGACGACGACGCCCTGCATCACTCGTTTCGGCATCTCGTTCGTTCCTTTAGCCCTTCGCCGCGCCGCGGCCAGCCTCGGACAGGAAGGTCGAGACCCGCGCGATGTCGCGACGCACCTGGCGCACGCGCGCGCTGTTCTCGAGCTGCCCGGTGGCCTGCTGGAAGCGCAGGTTGAACTGCTCCTTCTTCAGTCGAAGCAGCTCGTCCTTGAGCTGGTCGGGCGTCTTGCCCTTGAGGTCGCTCGCCTTCATCGTCACGCTCCCGCGCTGTCGCTGCCGAGACGCTGCACGAAGCGCGTCTTCACCGGCAGCTTGGCCGCGCCGAGACGAAGCGCCTCGCGGGCAACGTCGTTCGGCACGCCGTCGATCTCGAACATGATCCGCCCCGGCTTGACCTTGGCCGCCCAGTATTCCGGCGAGCCCTTGCCCTTGCCCATGCGGACCTCGGTCGGCTTCTTCGAAACCGGCACGTCCGGGAAGATCCGGATCCACACCCGGCCCGCACGCTTCATGTGACGCGTGATGGCACGGCGCGCGGCCTCGATCTGGCGGGCCGTGATGCGCTCTGGCTCCAGCGCCTTCAGGCCGAAGGCGCCGAAATTCAGCTCCGTGCCGCCCTTGGCGACGCCATGAATGCGTCCCTTGTGCTGCTTGCGGAACTTCGTGCGCTTTGGTTGCAGCATCTGTTCTCTCTCTTGCCTTCAGCCTCGACGCCTCAACCCGCGCGCTCGCGCTCGCGACGTCCGCGACCACCGCCGCCACTCTCGGCGGCCTCAGTCGCACGCCGCTCGGACGCCATCGGGTCGTGCTCGAGGATCTCGCCCTTGAAGATCCAAACCTTCACGCCGCACGTGCCGTAGGCCGTCACGGCCGTCGCCTCGCCGTAGTCGATGTCGGCGCGCAACGTGTGCAGCGGCACGCGGCCCTCGCGGTACCACTCCATGCGCGCGATCTCGGCACCGCCGAGACGGCCGGAGCAGTTGATGCGGATGCCGCCGGCGCCGAGGCGCATGGCGGACTGCACGGCACGCTTCATCGCGCGGCGGAAGGACACGCGCCGCTCGAGCTGCTGCGCGATCGAGTCCGCCACGAGGTTCGCGTCCGTCTCCGGCTTGCGGACCTCGACGATGTTCAGGTGCACCTCGCTCTTCGTGAGCTGCGAGATGCGGCGGCGCAGCTTCTCGATGTCCGCGCCCTTCTTGCCGATGACGATTCCCGGGCGGGCCGAGTGGATCGTGACCCGGCACTTCCGGTGCGGACGCTCGATGACGATCTTCGACACCGCGGCCTGCTTCAGCGACTTCTGCAGCATCTTGCGGATCCGCAGATCCTCGTGCAGCAGCTCGCCATACTCCTTGTCGTCGGCGAACCAGCGGGAGTCCCAGGTCTTGTTGATCCCGAGCCGCAGGCCGATCGGATTGATTTTCTGGCCCATCAGGCGGTCTCCTCGACTTGACGGACGACGATCGTGAGGTTCGAGAACGGCTTCTGGATCCGGCCGACGCGTCCACGCGCCCGCGGCTCCCAGCGCTTCATCACGAGCGCCTTGCCCACGAAGGCCTCGGCGACGACGAGGTCGTCGACATCGAGGTCGTGGTTGTTCTCGGCATTCGCGATAGCCGATTCGAGCGTCTTCTTGACGTCCTTGGCGATCCGCTTGCGCGAGAAGGTGAGATCCGCCAGGGCGGACGACACCTTCTTGCCGCGGATCAGGCCGGCCACGAGGTTCAGCTTCTGAGGGCTGATGCGAAGCATGCGCGCGACAGCCTTCGCCTCGTTGTCGGCGAGCCTGCGCGGGGTCACGGGCTTGCCCATCCCTTACCTCCTCTTGGCCTTCTTGTCGGCCGCATGGCCGTAATAGGTGCGGGTCGGCGCGAACTCGCCGAACTTGTGGCCGACCATGTCCTCGGTGACGAGCACCGGGATATGCTTCTGCCCGTTGTGCACGCCGAAGGTCAGGCCGACGAAGTGCGGCAGGATCGTGGAGCGGCGGCTCCAGATCCGGATCACGTCGTTCCGGCCGGACTGCCGTGCAGCTTCTGCCTTCTTGAGGAGGAAGCCGTCGACGAACGGACCTTTCCAGACTGAGCGGGTCATCGGAACCTCGACTTACTTCTTCTTCTGGTGACGCGAGCGCAGGATGTATTTCTGCGTCGCCTTGTTCTTGCGGGTCCGCTTGCCCTTCGTCGGCTTGCCCCACGGGGTTACCGGGTGGCGGCCGCCCGAGGTGCGGCCTTCGCCGCCGCCGTGCGGATGGTCGACCGGGTTCATCACGACGCCACGGACCGAAGGACGCTTGCCGGCCCACCGTGCGCGGCCCGCCTTGCCCATGTTCGTGTTCGAGTGGTCCGGGTTCGAGACCGCGCCCACCGTCGCCATGCAGCTGCCGTGAACCATGCGCTGCTCGCCCGAGTTCAGGCGAAGCACCGCGTAGCCCTGGTCGCGCCCGACGAGCTGTACGTAGGTTCCGGCCGAGCGTGCGATCTGCCCGCCCTTGCCCGGCTTCATCTCCACGTTGTGGACGATCGTGCCGATCGGGATCGCGGACAGCGGCATCGCGTTGCCGGGCTTCACGTCGGTCTGCTTGCCGGAGACGACCTTGTCGCCGACCTGCAGGCGCTGCGGCGCAAGGATGTAGGCCTGCTCGCCGTCCTCGTAGTTGAGGAGCGCGATGAAGGCCGACCTGTTCGGGTCGTACTCGAGCCGCTCGACCGTCGCGGAGACGTCGAACTTCGTGCGCTTGAAGTCGACGACGCGATAGAGCCGCTTGTGACCGCCGCCGCGACGCCGGGCCGTGATACGACCCAGGTTGTTGCGGCCGCCCTTCTTGGTCAGGCCCTCGGTCAGCGACTTGACCGGATCGCCCTTGTAGAGGCCGCTCCGGTCGACGATGACGAGCTGGCGCTGCCCCGGCGTGATCGGATTGTAATGCTTCAGTGCCATCGGTCCGTTCCCGTCACAGCCCCGTCGTCACGTCGATCGAGTGCCCCTCCTCGAGGGTCACGATCGCGTTCTTGACGTCGGATTGCTTGCCCTTCACGCCGCGAAAGCGCTTCGTTTTGCCCTTGCGGACCAGCGTGTTGACGGCCTTCACCTTCACGGAGAAGAGCGCCTCGACGGCGGCCTTGATCTGGGGCTTCGTCGCGTCCTTCGCAACCCGGAACACGACCTGGCCGTTCTCGGAGGCCAGAGTCGACTTCTCGGTGATCACCGGCGCGACGAGGATGTCGTAAAGCTTCGGATTCATTTGAACCGCTCCTCCAGCGCCTCGACCGCCGCCTTCGTCAACACGAGCGTGTCGCGCCGAAGAATGTCGTACACGTTGATTCCCTGCACGGGCAGAAAGTCAACGCTGTGAATGTTCTGCGCGGCGAGCTTGAAGTTGTCGTCGAGCTCCGCGCCGCCGATCACCAGGGCGGACGTCCAGCCGAGCTTGGCGAGTTGCTCGCCCAGCGCCTTCGTCTTCGGCGAGCCAGCGACCGCGTCGTCGATCACGACGATCGCCTCGCCCTTCGCCTTCGCCGAGAGCGCATGCTTCAGCGCGAGCGCCCGAACCTTCTTGGGAAGGTCGTGGGCGTGGCTGCGCACGACCGGGCCGAACGCCTTGCCGCCGCCGCGGAACTGCGGAGCCGTCCGGGCGCCGTGCCGCGCGCGGCCCGTGCCCTTCTGCTTGAACATCTTCGCAGTCGTCGCGCGGATCTCGCCGCGCGTCTTCGACTTGTGCGTGCCGGCCTGGCGCTTCGCCAGCTGCCAGCGCACCATGCGCTGAATGATGTCCTCGCGCGGCTCGAGACCGAAGATCTCGTCCGAGAGCTCCACCGAGCCGGCCGTCTTGCCGTCGAGCGCGATTACGTCGAGCTTCATTGTCCTCACGCCTCCTGGCCGGCTTCGCCGCCGGTCTCGGCTGCAGCCCCGCCGTTCGCCGCCTTCACGGCACCCGGGAACGGCACGCCGTCCGGAAGCTTGCGCTTCACTGCGTCCTTCAGGAGAACCCAGCCGCCCTTCGAGCCCGGCACCGCACCGCGGACCATGATCAGGCCACGCTCTGCATCGGTCTTCACGACCTGCAGGTTCTGCGTCGTCACCCGCTCGTCGCCCATGTGGCCGGCCATCTTCTTACCCTTGAAGACCTTGCCGGGATCCTGGTTCTGACCGGTCGAACCGTGCGAGCGGTGCGAGATCGACACGCCGTGCGAAGCACGCAGGCCGCCGAAATTGTGCCGCTTCATGGCGCCGGCGAAGCCCTTGCCGATCGAGGTGCCGGTGACGTCGACATACTGGCCGGCCACGAAGTGGTCGACAGTGATCTCCGCACCGACGTCGATCATGTTCTCCGGGCTCACGCGGAACTCGGCGAGCGTCCGGCGCGGCTCGACCTGGGCGACGGCGAAGTGGCCGCGCATCGGGCGCGACGTGTTCTTCGCCTTGGCCAGGCCGGCTCCGAGCTGGAGCGCGGTATACCCATTCTTTTCTTCGGTCCGCTGGGCCACAACCTGGCAGCCCTCGACCCGCAACACCGTGACCGGCACCTGTTCGCCGGATTCGGTGAAGATCCGGGTCATGCCGACCTTCTGCGCGATCAAACCAGAGCGCATGTCAGCCTCGTCTTTCTCGGCCTTAGAGCTTGATCTCGACGTCAACGCCAGCGGCGAGATCGAGCTTCATAAGCGCATCGACTGTCTGTGGGGTGGGTTCGACGATGTCGAGCAACCGCTTGTGGGTGCGCATCTCGAACTGCTCACGCGACTTCTTGTCGATGTGCGGCGAACGGTTCACCGTGAACTTCTCGATCCGCGTCGGCAGCGGCACAGGGCCACGCACGCGCGCGCCGGTCCGCTTCGCGGTGTTCACGATTTCCCGCGTCGAAGCATCTAGGATCCGGTGATCGAAGGCTTTGAGCCGGATCCGGATGTTCTGCCCGTTCATTATCGTTGTCCCGAACTGGCGGGCGCCCGGCCATGAAGGCCGGACGCACGACCGGCTTCC
>NZ_AWXZ01000013.1 GCF_000496075.1 Lutibaculum baratangense AMV1 | reverse complement strand
CGCGCTCGTCTTCATCGGCGCCGAGGTGGCGCTCGTGCTCGCCCCCGCCTCCGTCGCGCTCGTCTTCTGGATCCTCTTCGCCCTCACCTACAACGCCGTGACGCTGTCCTACGCCCATGTCGCCCGGTCGCAGCCGCTCGACTATGTCGGGCGCTCGAACACGCTGATGAACACCGTGGTGATCCTCGTGACCTTCGCCCTGCAATACGGGCTCGGGCTGTTCCTCTCATGGGCGCGGGACCACATGGCCTCGAACGCCTACACGGTCGCCTTCGCCGTGCTGGTCGCGCTGCAGGTCGGCGCGCTCGCGTGGTGCTGCCTGCGGGGGCGGAGCGGACGCGGCTAAGCTCAGTCGGCGTCCTGCCGGCCGAGCGCGATGTCCTCGAGCGACACGTCGCCATAGACGAGCTGCAGCTGCCGGTGCGCCTGCCCCATGTGCTCCTCCATCAGCGCGGCGGCGGCCTCCCCGTCCCCGCGCCTCAAGGCGGCGACGATCTCGGCGTGGTACCTGCCGTTCTCGTGCGACCACTCGCAGTGCATGTGGTGGCGGGAGCTGTCCCTCGCGGTGGCGTTCACGAGGATGCCGGCCAGGACGTCGATCATCATCTTGAGCAGGGGGTTCGGCGACCGCCCGGCGATCGTCGTGTGGAACTCGAACTCCGCCTCCCGCTGGCGGCGCCGCGTCTCCTGGTCCTCGGCGGGGGCGGCCGAGAGGGCCGCCAGCTCCTCGAGCCTCAGGAAGGTCGCCTCGTCGACATGGCCGACGACGGAGCGCACCAGGCGCACCTCGAAGAAGGTCCTGAGCTCGTAGATGTCGTCGATCGTCACCTTCTCGAAGTAGCAGAAGTTCTGGATCGCCTGCAGCGCCTCCTGCGAGCCGCTGCCCGCGACGACCGGGCCGCCGTTCGGCCCCGTCTTCATCCGCACGAGCCCCTGGACCTCGAGCTCCTTCAGCGCCTCCCGGATCGTCGCCCGGCTGACGCCGAAGCTCTCGATCATCGCCTTCTCGTTCGGAAGGGTGTCGCCGGGGCCGAGGCCGCGCGTGATGATCCACGACCTGATCTCGCCGGCGACGAGGGAGGAGCGCTTCGGCGAGCGGGACAGGAGACGGCTGAGACGGCTCTTCCCGATCCCCTCCCCGGTCCGGGCGTCCGTCCGCGGGCCTCGTCCTCCTGACATCGGGATCGACACCTTCATGGTCGGCGTGCCGGCGGAGCGCCCGCCGGCACGCATGCGCCGCCTCTACTGGGGCTCGGAGGTCGCGACGTTCTCCGGCCAGATCAGCTGGTTCTGGCCTTCCTGGATCTGCGCCACCGGCACCGGGATGAAGTCCGGGCCGGACTGGATCGCGTGGTCGTCGCCGAACTGGAAGCGGCCGAGCAGGCACTCGTAGTCGGTGGCGCCGAGCTTCTCGGCGACGGCCTCGGGGTCGGTGCCGCCGGCCTCGTCGATGGCGCGCAGCGCGATCACCATCGTGCAGTAGGCGTGGGCGTGGCTGTAGTTCGCCGGCACGCCGAAGGCCGCCTCCATCCGGTCGCTGAACTCCTTGTGCGCCGGCGTGATCTCCGGGCTGAACTGCAGCGAGGCCCAGTACATGCCCTCGGCGATGTCGGCCGCCTGCTCCATGAACTCGGGCTTCGTGGGGTAGTAGATCGCCAGATGCGACGCCTCGAGCGCCTGCTCGCCGAGCTGGCGGACGAAGGACACGCCCGACGGCACCACCGTGAAGACGGAGACGAGCACGTCGGGGTCGAGGTCGCGCAGCTTCGACAGCTGGGGATAGAAGTCCGTCGTCGCCGTCGGCACCGTCTCGGTGGCGACGACCGTCCAGCCGTCGCCCTCGAAGAGCTCGCCGATCTTCTCGGCGTTCGCGATCCCGTAGTCGGTGTCCTCGACGACGAAGGCGATCTTCTTGTCGCCCTCGGGGACGACGCCGTTCTCGAATGCCCAGGCATAAAAGTCATGCACGGCAATGCCGTAGCCGTCGCTGTTCCAGTTGCCCTTCCAGTAGAGCTTGAAGCGCTCGGGGTCGGAGAGAACCTTGTCGGCGATGACCGAGCTCACCGGCTCCGAGCTCAGGATCGGCACGTTGTATTGCGGCGCCATCTCCATCAGCGCCAGCGTCACGTGGCTGTGCAGCGTGTCGCCGATGATGAGGTCGGCGGAGTTGCGCGTGATCAGGCGCTGCGCGGCGCTGATGCCGACCTCGGGCTTGGAGTTGGAATCCTCCATCACGAAGTTCACCTGGAAGCGGTTCTCGGTGGCGTAGTCGCCCTGCCCCTCGTTCCACTCCTTCACCGCGAGCTCGAGGCCCTGGCGGTGCGCCTCGCCGGAATTGGCCGCCGGTCCGGTTAGCGGCCCGATGGCGCCGATCGTCACGTCCTCCGCCTGCGCGTGCGCGCCGGTGGCCGCGCCGGCCGCGAGGCCGGCGGAAATGAGGCCCGCCTGGATGAGGCCCCTGGCTGTCAGTCTCGTCATGTCGTTCCACCTCCGGTTCTTGTCTTCGACGTCTCATCCGGCCCGCCGCCTATGGGAGCGGCTGCCGGACAGTCCTCACGTCGCGCCCGCGGTCCCGGGCTCGGCCCGCTCCGCCTTGCGGAGCCGGCCGAGGCGCAGGCCGGCGATGCCGTGCGGCGCGACGAACACGAACACGATGATCACGAGCCCGTAGAGCAGCATGCGGAAGTCGCCGAACTCGCGCAGCACCTCCGACAGGACCGTGAGCAGCAAGGCGCCGGCGATCGGCCCGAAGAAGCGCCCCACGCCGCCGACGATGATCATCGCGAGCAGCGTGATCAGCATCTCTGGGCCGGCCGTCGAGGTCGGCGTCAGGATCATGACGTAATGGGCGTAGACCGCGCCGCTCAAGCCCACCACCGCGGCGCTCACGCCGAAGGCGAAGAGCTTCCACGCGGACAGGCGGATGCCGAGGCTCTCCGCCGCCGTCTCGGAGTCGCGGATCGCGAGGAACGTCAGCCCCGTCCGCGAGGTCAGGAGAAGCAGAAGCGCGAGGTGCACGGCCAGGAAGAACACCGCGGCGAGCGCGAAGGAGCCGACCGCGTTGCCGATGCCGAAGCGCACCGTCATGTCGCCGACCGTGATGGGATCGAAGGGCGGGATGCCCCAGAAGCCGAGCTCGCCCCGCGTGATGTCCTTCAGGTTCGAGAAGACGAGCCGCACGATCTCCGCGAAGGCGAGCGTCACGATCGCGACATGCGGCATCGAGCGGATGCGCAGGATCGGGAAGCCGATGAACACCCCGGCCGCCGCCGCCGAGAGCGCCCCCACCCACACGGTCAGCCACGGGCTGACGCCGCCGTAATAGGCGGTGATCGCCGAGAGATAGGCGCCGATCGCGAAGAAGGCGTGGTGGCCGAGCGTCTTCAGGCCGAGGATCCCGAGCGTGAGGTTCCAGCCGGTCGCGAAGACCGAGAAGATCAGGAACACCGTCAGGATGTGCAGCACGTAGTCGTTGAGCGGCAGGAACGGCACCACGAGGAGCGCCGCCGCCAGGAGCGCCAGGACCAGGAAGGGACGACGGCCGAAGACCTCTGTCATGTGCCCCTCCTCACGCCTCGCGCCCGCTGAACAGGCCGTTCGGTCTCACCCAGATCACGGCGATGAGGAAGGTGAACGCGATCACGTCGCGCCATTCCGTCGGGGCGAAGCCGACGCTGAAGGATTCGATCAGGCCGAGCAGGAAGCCCGCCGCCACCGCCCCGCCGAACGAGCCGAGGCCGCCGAGGATGACGACGGCGAAGCCTTTCAGGAGATACGAGATGCCCATCCACGGGTTCACCGAGATGAGCGGCGACAGGAGGATCGCCCCGGCGCCCGCGAGCACGGCGGAGATGACGAAGACGGAGGTGTGGACGAGGCCCGAGGGGATGCCGACGGCGAGCGCGGCTTCCGCGTCCTGCGCGGTCGCCCGCACGATGCGGCCGAGCTGCGTGCGGTAGAGGATGAGCGCGCAGACGGCCATGATCGCGAGCGCGATCAGGAAGATCGCGATGCGCTGCCACGGCATGCGCAGGTCGCCCAGCACCAGGACGCCCCGGAAGAAGTAGGGCACCGACTGGAAGCGCTCGCCGAAGACGAGCTGCGCGCCGCTCTGCAGGAAGATCGACAGGCCGATCGTCGCGGCGATCACCCGGAACGCCCAGTCCTCGCGCGCGAGCAGCGGCGCGATCGTCACGCGCTGGATGAGCGCGCCGATCGCTCCCACGAGCACGAGCGTCAGGAGCGAGGCGAGGAAGACGTTCCAGCCGAGCGTCACCGCGAAGAAGAACACGAGATAGCCCGCGATCATCAAAAGCTCGCCGTGGGCGAAGTTCAGGACCCTCGTCGTGCCGTAGATGAGCGCGATCCCCGAGCCGATGAGCGCGTAGATCGAGCCCGAGATCAGGCCGTTGATGACGAGTTCGAGGAATCCCGCGACGCTCACGACACGGCCTCCCGCACGCCGAGATAGACGCGCTTCACCTCCGGGTGCTCCAGCATCTCCTCGCCCGAGCCGCTCAGGACCACCCGGCCGCTCTCGAGGAGATAGCCGCGATGGCTCATCGCGAAGGAGAGCTTCGCGTTCTGTTCGTTGAAGAGGATGGCGACCCCCTCCCCGTTGATCATCTTCATGATGGCGAAGACGTTCTTCACCATGGCCGGCGACAGTCCGAGGAACGGCTCGTCCATGAGGAGCACGCGCGGCCTGGCCATCAGGCCGCGGGCGATCGCCACCATCTGCTGCTGGCCGCCGGAGAGCTTCCCCGCCGTCGCGTCGAGATGCGGCCGGATCTCCGGCAGAAGGTCCAGAACCCAGTCGAAGGACCGGTGCGCCTCCGCCGAGGGCCGCGCATAGCCGCCGAGCATGATGTTCTCGCGCACGCTCATGCGCGGGAACAGGCGCCGCCGCTCGAGCACGATGCTCATGCCCCGGCGCGGCCGCACGGTGGCCGACCTGCCCTGCAGCTCCTCCCCGTCGAGCACCACCCGGCCCGAGGACGGCTTCTTCAGCCCCATCGCCGCCTTGAGGACGGTGCTCTTGCCGGAGCCGTTCGGCCCCATGACGGCGACCATCTCGCCCTCGCCCACCTCGATCGACACGTCCCAGAGAACCTGCGTCGCGCCGTAATGGACGTCGATGTTCTCGAGCCTAAGCATCGCCGTCCCCCAGATAGATGCGGCGCACGGCCTCGTGCTCGGCCACCTCGGCCATGGATCCAGTCACGACCACCTCGCCGCGGTTCAGGAAGACGGCGTCGTCCGCGAGGCCGAAGAGCACCTCCATGTTGTGCTCGACGACGACGATCGTGATGCCCCTCTCGTCGCGCAGGCGGCGGATCAGGTCGAGGATCTCCGGGATCGACGGCCTGTCGACGCCGCCCGTCACCTCGTCGAGAAGCAGGAGGCGGGGCTTCGTGGCGAGCGCGCGGGCGAGCTCGAGCCGCTTGCGCTGGCCCGTCGAGAGGGTGCGCGCCGGCTCGTCCATCTTCGGGCCGAGGCCGACGAAGGAGACGTATTCGGCCGCCTCGTCGCGCGCCTCGCGCATCGCAACGCCGCGCGAGACGATCGAGACCATCACGTTCTCTCGCACGGTCAGGCCGACGAAGGGTTGGGTGATCTGGAACGTCCGGGCGATGCCGTCCCTCGAGCGCCGGCTCGGCAGGGCCTTCGTGATGTCGCGGCCGTCGAGCGAGATCGCGCCGGAGGTCGGGTGGACGACGCCGGCGACCGCGTTGAAGAGCGTCGTCTTGCCGGCTCCGTTCGGCCCCAGTATCGCGGTCGTGCGGCCGGGCTCCACGTGAAGGTCGACGCGGTCGAGGGCGACGAGCCCTCCGAACCGGACGGTGACCTGGTTCACGTCGAGGAGATGTTCCGCCATCGAGGCTCCGCCGCTATTGCCGTAGAGGAGGCTACGTGGCCTATTTATGATAATCAATCGACCAGTCGCGCAAATCCGCGGCAAGGTGGGTGCGAGATTTGTGCAGGCGCAGCCCTATCGTCGATGCCATGCTGTCGTGACCCGTCCGGGGCCGGTGCCGGCGCGGCCGCCCGCCATTCCCTGAAAACAGCGAAGGTCCGATCCATGACTCCGACAGCCGAGACGCGCCGCGACATCGCCCGGGCGGTCGAGGAGGGCTTTAAGGCGCAGCTCGATTTCACCCGGCAGCTCGTCGGCTTCCGCAGCGAGCGGGGCGAGGAGCACGCGGTGCAGGACTTCCTGTTCCGCGCGCTCGGCGAGCGCGGTTATGCCCGCGACCGCTTCGCCATGGACCGGCAGGCGATCGAGAGCCACCCCGGCGGCTCCCCGTGGTCGGACACCCATTCCGAGGCGCCGATCGTCGTCGGCATCCATCGCCCGCGCGAGGAGACCGGCCGCTCGCTGATCCTGCAGTCGCATCTCGACGTCGTGCCCGCCGGCCCCGCCTCGATGTGGCAGAGCCCGCCTTACGAGGCGCGGATCGAGGGCGACTGGATGTACGGGCGCGGCGCCGCCGACATGAAGGCCGGCGCGGCGGCGAACATCTTCGCGCTCGACGCGCTCGGGCGCATCGGCCTGCAGCCGGCGGCGACGGTCTACGTCCAGTCCGTGGTCGAGGAGGAATCGACCGGCAACGGCGCGCTGATGACCCATCTGCGCGGCTACCGCGCCGACGCCGTGCTGATCCCCGAGCCCGAGGACGAGATGCTGGTGCGGGCGAACACCGGCGTCGTCTGGTTCCAGGTCGAGGTCTCGGGGCTTCCCGTCCACGTCCGCGACATGGGCAGCGGCACGAACGCGATCGACGCCGCCTACCGGCTGATCGGCGCGCTGCGCGACCTCGAAGCGCGGTGGAACGAGGCGAAGGCCGGCCACCCGCATTTCGAGCATCTCGACCACCCGATCAACCTGAACATCGGCAAGATCGAGGGCGGTGACTGGGCCTCGTCCGTCCCCTGCTGGTGCCGCATCGACTGCCGAATCGCGATCTATCCCGGCACGGACGCGGGCGAGGCCGCGCGCGAGATCCGGCAATGCGTCGAGGGCTTCTCGCGCACCGACCCCTATCTGTCGAATAACCCGCCGAAGGTCACCTTCAACGGCTTCCATGCCGAGGGCTACGTGCTCGAGCCGGGCTCGGAGGCGGAGGCCGTGCTCGGCCGCGCGCACGAGGAGACCTTCGGCGCGGCGCTGAAGAGCTTTACGACGCCCGGCTATCTCGACACCCGCGTCTACGCCCTCTACGACCGCGTCCCGGCGCTCTGCTACGGCCCCGTCTCCCGCAACATCCACGGCTTCGACGAATGCGTCAGCCTCTCCTCGGTGAAGCGCATCACGACGGCGATGGCGCTCTTCGTGGCCGAATGGTGCGGCCTCGAGGCCGTGGAGGGAAGCTGAGGCCGCATCACCCGTCCACGGATCCTCGGAGAAAGCCGAAAGGAACGACGCCCATGACGAGCCACCGCATCACGACGGCCGAGGAGCTCTCCGAGATCTACGGGGAGCCGGCCATCGCCGCCCTGAAGAAGGAGCTTACGGCGCTCACGCCCGGCTACCGTGCGATGATCGAGGCCTCGCCCTTCGTCGCGCTCGCCACCTCGTCCCCGGAGGACGGGATCGACTGCTCGCCCCGCGGCGATCCGGCGGGCTTCGTCCACATCGCCGACGAGCGCACGATCATGCTGCCCGACCGGCCGGGCAACCGGCGGATCGACACGCTGCGCAACATCCTCGTCGACCCGCGCATCGCGCTCCTCTTCCTCATTCCGGGCCTCGGCGAGACGCTGCGCATCAACGGGCGCGCCGAGATCTCCAGGGATCCCGAGATTCTCGCCCGCTTCGAGATGAACGGCAGGCTGCCGATCACCGTCCTCGTCGTCCATGTCGAGAAGGTCTTCTTCCAGTGCTCGAAGGCGATCATCCGCTCGAAGCTCTGGGACCCCGCGATGCACGTGTCCCGCGGCAGCCTGCCGACGGCCGGCAAGCTCCTCGAGGAGGCGACGCAGGCGGAGATGCTCGCCGCCGAGTACGACCCCTGGCTCGAGGAGCGCATCAAGCAGACCCTCTACTGAAACGAGGGCCTGCTCCGGCCGGGCACGCCACGCTCAGGCGTGCCCGGGCGCGCGGATCGGGAGGGAGACCCGGTCAGGCGGGGATCCCGTGGACCCGGACCCGGTCGGGAGAGAGCGACGTCTCGCCCGGATCGAGTTCGTACGTGACCAGCGGCCCCTCCTTGCCCGCCGAATAGTCGAGGCACAACGCGTTCGGGCCCTGCAGGACCGGCGCTCCGCTCAGCCAGTAGTGACCGAAGAACACTGGTCTTTCGTGCGAGGGATAGATCTGCGCCATCAGGCTGCCGGGTAGCCGCACATCGGGCAGATCGTCGAGACGGGGCACGGAGATCGCGACGTCGCGCCAGGTCACGGCGCGCGCATTCCACCATTGCAGCCGGACGTGATCACGCTCCGTCCCGTCCTTGTCCCTGAACGAGAAACCGTCGGGCAGGCGGAGTTCCGGGCCCTTCGTGACTTCCTCGGCGAGGCGGTGAAGCTCGTCGGCCGGATCGGCGGCACGGATGACCTGCTCCTCCGACAGCACACCGTTCGGGACCAGGGCGTTCAACCGGTCGATCGAGGGGCCGATCCAGCAGGCATGGACGGCTCGGAAGCCCTCCGCCTCGAGGAACAGCGGCAGGGTGCGCATCCAGGACAGCGCCTCGCGTGTTTCGCTGGCGCCGATCGGGAACTCCGCCAGGAAGCTCCCGTGCTGGCGCAGGTTCTTGTCGGAATGGGCGCGGAGGGGGCGCCCCGACTCCGGGTTAACGGTATGGAAATGGAGGGCGTTCAGCTCGTGATTGCCCATGATCGCGCGCGCCTTGCCGCTGTCGACGAGGTCGCGCACGAGGCGAATGACCGCCCGGTTCTCCGGCCCCCGATCGATGAAGTCTCCCAGGAAGACGATCGTCCGCTCCGGGTCCGGATGGGTCCAGCCCGCGGGGCGACGGCGCCAGCCGAGGGCGTCGAGGGCTGTCCGGAGCTTGGCGATCTGACCGTGGATGTCGGGGATGACGTCGATTGTTCCCATGCGATGTCCTTCGATCCGTCGGTATCGGCTCCTGCGTCGCAAGTGCCCGCTGGTCACATCGGGCTTCGCGCGAGGGTGACGAGGGCACTCGCACGCGCGCCCGAGACGTACGGTCCGCGCAGCCGGACGGCAATGGTCCACGTCATTCGCCCCCGCAACCATCCGCGTCCCTCCGGGTGTCGCGTGCCCCGATTCGGGCGGGAGCCGCGAGCGGGAAAGGGCCTGGAGGCTGGAAACTCGGCCAGCGGAAAGCGGCGACCACGAGATCGAAGCGATCTCACGACGCCACCGTTCGGCCGAACAGGAAAGAAGCCTCATCCGGCATCCGGAACGGACCCGGCGCTCGGCCTCGGACGGTCGCGACGGGCGGGTGGAGAGGCCTTGCGATCCCCGCGATCCGCAGCACGACAGCGGCTGCCGCCTTCGATGGATTGAAGCTGGCGGAGACGGAGGGATTCGAACCCTCGAGACGGGTTTACCCCGCCTAACGGTTTAGCAAACCGCCGCCTTCGACCACTCGGCCACGTCTCCGTTGGGCGATTGCCTATAGAAACCGGAGCTTCCGGTCAATGCGTCACATACGCGATGACGGCCCGCCAGGAACATCGACACGGGCTTCCCCGGGGAGGAAGACAGCACAGTAACGACCACCCCGTTCGTGGCCCACTCGCTTGCCCCTGCGACGGATGCCTGCTCCGAACCCGCAGGATCGGCACCCCGCATCTCTGTCGACCCACGCGCGCTTACAGAAGGCGGGTCAGAAACAATCGATGACGCGGGCAATCTCTTGAGTATAGTTCACCGCTCAGGGTTAGGGGAGAAGACCAATTTCGGATGGAAGGAACAACTTTGGACTGGCGCCAGCGCAGCGCCGCACTGCAGCCAGCATCCTCAACGATTCGAGGCAGGACATCTGCCGGAAGAAGACGGTGGACGACAGGGTTCTGGCAAGCGTGACACATGCTGCGAGCGCCTCTGTTTCACGTTGCGGAGCCATCAATTCACGTTACGGCATCAATGTTGCCGCAGGCGTGACGCAGATAATGGAGGTGATCGACAGCCCGGAAATCGACGTGACGATGGAGCGGATCCACGGAGGCGGGTCATGAGCACGGTCGTCTACGGCTACGTGATCTGCAGCCCGTCCACACCACTATCGGCCTGCACTCACACATTCGGGCGCACGATGCGCGAAGCATGGTCGCGGCACATAGGCAACAACGGGCTCGAGCCCTGGCTCGACCAGGCGACGATCATCGAGCAAAAGACGCAGGAGGGGTGGCGGCCGATGCCCGCGAGCCTCACCATCACTTCGCAACCGGGCGAAGAAGACTTGGGAGAGAGAGGATGAGCGAGGCAGGCTCGGATCGCTTCGGCGGCGGGGCCATCACCCCGGTGCTCACTGTCCGCACACTGCCAAGGGGAGAAGACCGATCTCGGATGAAGTGAACGACGCTGCGCGGCCGACACCGCAACACGAAGCCGTGGCGAGCATCCTCGAAGCACACGCGCAGCAGATCGATCGTACGCTCAGGCAGGCGCTGGGAAGACAGGTGCCGATGTGCATCGTGACCTGGGGCGACACGGCCGGGTTCGTCACCAACGCGAGCCGGGAGGAAATGCAGGCCGCCATGCACGATCGGCTCGGCGGGAAGGACACGCCGGAAAGACGGGCACTGGCCGCCGTGCTCGACGCGCCCCGGGCCTACGCCCCGCCAGACGGGATAAGCGGAGACGAGGCCATGTCCAGGGTCCTGGAGGCAGTCGACAACCCCGTCATCAATGCAGCAACGGGCCATCATGTCGGCCGGGACCCGGAGGCTACGGCAGGCAAGTCAGAACCTCGGAAGTCAGCGCGTGATTGACAGATCTGAAGGATCCGCGGCCGCGCGAGAGACGGCCCGACAGTCTCGAAGTCCCGGAAGACGGTCGGCATCGGGCTGAAACCCCGCGTCAACTGCTCACGTCGCGCGATGCGCGGGCGGGGCTGCGGGCGAAGCGCCGCGCCGCCCTTCATGCGGCCACCGTTCAGCCAACCTTCATGATCGTTCGGGCACCAGGAAGGCGTCGTCCCGCCACCTGGAGAACGCCCATGAATCGCCGCTTCTTCCTCGCGGGTGCCGCCCTCGCCGTCACGGCTCCGGGCCTCGCCTTCGCCCAGGACCGCAACGCACCCTCCGCGGCCCAGATCATGCGACAGCTCGAGGCCGCGCCGCGCGGGCGCGTCCGCCCCGAGGAGCGCGTGACGGTGGAGGAGTTCCGCCGCCGGCCCGATCTGCGCCGGAGCGCGCCCTCGATCGACATCCAGGCGATCAACTTCCACTTCGGCTCGGCCGAGATCCCTCGCTCGGAGTACCGGAAGGTGCGCGAGATCGCCGACGCGCTGAGCCGGATCGGGCGCCGCCGCCGCGGCGCGCGGTTCCTCCTCGAGGGCCACACCGACGCCGTCGGCTCACGCGAATCGAACCAGGTCCTCTCCGAGCGCCGGGCCGCGTCGCTGAAGCGCGTCCTCGTCGCAGAGTTCGGCATCTCGCCGCGGATCATCGAGACGGTGGGCTACGGCGAGGACTTCCTGCTGGTCGACACGCCGAGGGAGGAGTGGCGGAACCGCCGCGTCACGATCCGGCGGATCGACGAGTTCGTCCGCTGACCCGACGGGCGGGCGCGGCGGGAGGCGGGCTTTCTCAGCCCGCCTCGTCAGCGCGGGCCCGTGGCGCGCAGCGCCGGCGCCCGGAGACGGCCCGTGTCCAGCATCGCCCGGCGGGCCGGCGCGCGCTTCGGGCCGGTGTCACGGCTCTCGGTCCGCGGCCGCTCCACCACGTAGTTCGCGTCGGCATACCACGCGCGCGCCTCGCGGGCGCAGCGCTGGTAGGCGAGCCACGCGAAGGTGGCGAAGAGCCCCACGAGGGCGATCGCGACGATAGAAGTGGGATCTGGGTACACGCGGCACCTCTTCAGTTGGCCATCTCACGTTCCCCGTGGATTGGCAACGCGCCAGCCGCGATTTGTTTCCCGTGCGGCGGGCGGACGAAGCGGGCCCGCCCGTCCCGGCCCCTGTCGGAACAGGGCCTATTCCACCGCCGCGAAGAGCGTCGTGTTGCCGCCCGCCGCCGTCGTGTCGATGCAGATCGCCCGCTCGTGATAGTAGGCTGCGGGGGCGATCACCGCGTCGATCACCGGCACGATCGGGCCCTTGCGGCCGCTCAAGGCCCGGCGCGCCGCCTTCAGGGCCTCGCCCGGCCCCGCCAGCGCCACCGCGTCGAGCGGCAGCTCCTTTAGGAGGCCTGGATCGAGCGCGCCGTCGACGGCCCTCAGCGGCGCCTTCGCCTCCTTCAGGGCGGCGAGCGCGCCGGTCGCGCCCGGCGCCACCGCGACGACCTCGTTGCCGGCCGCCAGCGCCTGAACGGCCTGGGCGAGCAGCGTCTCGGGATCCGGCCCCAGGCAGAGCACGCGCCCGCGCGGCACCATCAGGAGCCTGTTCGATTCCCCCGTCGGCCCCGGCAGGTCGACCGGTCCCTGGTCGATTGCGGCGGCAGCCGACATCGCCGCCGCGGCCCGCCCCCGCAGCGCCTGGCGCAGGGCGGAGATCCGGTCGGGGCGGGCGGCCCAGGCGGCTCCGTCGAGCGTCGCCGAGGCCTCCCGCACGGCGGAGGCGTCGGCTGCCGCCGCCTCGAGCCGGGCTGTCCCGTGACCGGCCGTCCGCAGCATGAAGCGCGGCAGGTAGTTGGGGCCGCCGGCCTTCGGCCCCGTGCCGGAGAGCCCCTCGCCGCCGAAGGGCTGCGAGCCGACCACGGCGCCGATCTGGTTGCGGTTCACGTAGACGTTGCCGACATGGATGCGGTCGACGAGCCGCTGCACGCGCGCGTCGACGCGGGTGTGGACGCCGAAGGTCAGGCCGTAGCCCTTCGCGTTGACGGCGTCGACGACCCGGTCGAGCTCGTCCGCCCGGAAGCGGGCGACGTGCAGCACCGGCCCGAACACCTCGCGCTCCATCTCCTCGATGCCCGACAGGCGGAAGACGTGGGGGGCGACGAAGAGCCCGTCGGCCGGCTCGTCGAGCGCGGCCATGAGCCGGCCCTGCGCCTCCATCTCGCGGCAGTAGCCGGAAATGCCGTCGCGCGCCTCCTGGTCGATCACCGGCCCCACGTCGGTCGAGAGCTGCCAGGGGTCGCCGAGCTTCAGCGTCTCCATCGCGCCGAACAGCATCTCCAGGAACCGCTCCTCGACGTCGGCCTGCACGTAGAGCATGCGGAGCGCCGAGCAGCGCTGGCCGGCCGACTGGAAGGACGAGGCGAGGATGTCGCGCACCGCCTGCTCGGGCAGCGCGGTCGAATCGACGATCATCGCGTTGAGCCCGCCCGTCTCGGCGATCAGCACGGCGTCGGGCCGCGCCGTCTCGGCGAGCTGGCGGTTGATCGCCTGCGCGACCTCGGTCGACCCGGTGAAGCAGACGCCGGCGAGCCGCGGCTCCGCCGTCAGCTTCCGCCCGACGCTCGGCCCGTCGCCCGGCAGGAGGTGCAGCACCTCGCGCGGCACGCCCGCCTCGTGGAGAAGCTCGACCGCCCGCGCCGCGATCAGCGGGGTCTGCTCCGCAGGCTTCGCCAGCACCGCGTTGCCCGTCACGAGCGCGGCAGCGACCTGTCCCGTGAAGATCGCGAGCGGGAAGTTCCACGGCGAGATGCACACGAAGGTGCCGCGCGGCTTCGCGTCGGCCGGCAGCTCGCGCGCCTGCAGCGCGTAGTAGCGCAGGAAGTCGACCGCCTCGCGCACCTCGGCCACGCCGTCGAGCAGGATCTTGCCGGCCTCCCGGCCCGCGAGCGCCATGAACTCCTCCGCCGTCTCCTCGTAGAGGTCGGCCGCCCGCTCGAGGATCGCCGCCCGCTCCTCGGCCGGCCGCGCGCCCCAGGGGCCCTGCGCCGCTTCCGCCGCGTCGAAGGCCGCGCGGATGTCGGCTTCCGTCGCGTCCTCGACCGTGCCGACGAGGTCGTCGAGCCGCGCCGGATTGCGCACGTCGTGCCTCGCCCGCTCGCCCCCGCCCCCCGAAATTGTCGGCGCGGCGTGCCAGCGATGGGCGGCGAAGCGCCCGCGTACCGCGTCGATCCGCTCGATGGTCACGGGGTCGGTCAGGTCCCAGCCCTTCGCGCCTTTCCGCCGGGGGCCGAAGATCTCGGCCGGCAGCGGGATCGCCGGGTTGCGGTGGCCGCCATGCGCCTCGACCGTCGCGAACGGGTCGCGGGCGATCGCCTCCGGGGCCACGTCCTCGTCGACGATCTGGTGCACGAAGGACGAGTTCGCGCCGTTCTCGAGCAGCCGCCGCACGAGATAGGCGAGGAGGTCGCGGTGCGCCCCGACCGGCGCGTAGATCCGGCAGCGCGTGCCGTCGCGCCGCAGCACCGTGTCGTGCAGCGCCTCGCCCATGCCGTGCAGGCGCTGGAACTCGAAGCTGCGCCCGTCCAGGCCCTCGGCCAGCGCCAGCACGGCGGCGACGGTGTGGGCGTTGTGGGTCGCGAATTGCGGGTAGATCCGGTCCGTCCGGTCGAGCAGCAGCCGCGCGCAGGCGATGTAGCTCACGTCCGAATGCGCCTTGCGGGTGAACACCGGATAGCCCGGCAGGCCCAGAACCTGCGCCCGCTTGATCTCGGTGTCCCAGTAGGCGCCCTTGACGAGCCGCACCATGATGCGCCGGTCGAGCCGCTCGGCCAGCGCGTGGAGCCAGTCGATCGCGTGCGCCGTGCGCTGGCCGTAGGCCTGCACGACGACGCCGAAGCCGTCCCAGCCGCGCAGCGAGGGATCCGACAGCACCCGCTCGATCACGTCGAGCGAGAGGTCGAGCCGGTCGGCCTCCTCGGCGTCGATGTTGAAGCCCATCGAAGCGGCCTTCGCGGCCTGCGCGAGCTGGAGCGTGCGCGAGACGAGCACCGGCAGCATCTCGTCGCGCTTGGCGAACTCGTAGCGCGGGTGGAGCGCGGAGAGCTTCACCGAGATGCCGGGGTTCTCGCGGATGTCGTTCGAATTCGCCTGCGTGGCGAGCGCCGCGATCGCCTGCGCGTAGGCGCCGTGGTAGCGCTGCGCGTCGGCCTCCGTCTTCGCGCCCTCCCCGAGCATGTCGTAGGAATAGGTGTAGCCGCGCTTCACCATGGCCTGGCCGCGGCGCATCGCCTCCTCGATGTTGCGGCCGAGCACGAACTGCGCGCCCATCTCGCGCATCGCGCGCGCGACCGCCGTGCGCACCACGGGCTCGCCCAGCCGGCGCACCATGCCGCGCAGCGCGCCGACGACGCCCGGCTCCTCCGTCTCGTCGATCACCCGGCCGGTCAGCATCAGCGCCCAGGTCGAGGCGTTGACGAGCGACGAGCTCGCCTGGCCCAGATGGGAGCCCCAGTCGTGCGGGCTGATCTTGTCCTGGATCAGGTCGTCGATCGTCTCCGCGTCCGGCACGCGCAACAGCGCCTCGGCGAGGCACATCAGCGCCACGCCCTCCTTCGTGGAGAGCCCGTACTCGGCGAGGAACTCCTCCATCAGGCCCGGCCGGGCGGCGCCCCGCACCTCGCGCACGAGATCGGCCGCGCGGGCGGAGATCGCCGCGCGCGCGTCGGCGGGCAGCCTCGCCTGCTCCACGAGGCGCGCCATCGCCGCCGCCTCGTCCTCGAGATAGGCCGCGCGAAGCCGGCGGCGCGAGGCTGCGAGGGAATCCGGGGTCTTCTGATCCATGGCGAACCACCTGGGCACGAAGCGACGCGCGATGCCGTCGCGGGCTAGTCTCGTGCCTCAGTCCTACGAGGTTACGGCGCATGGCCGCAAGCGGTCGCGCGAGGCACCGTACGCCACATGATGCCGTCGAATTTTTCGGCTATGGGTATCGCCTCGGCGGGAACGTCCGCCGCGCGGCATCGGACACAGATGGAGGCCCCTAGCCAATGCTCCGTTCCATTCCCCTCACGGCCGCGGTCCTCGCGGCGAGCCTCGCCGCCGCGCCCGCCTGGGCCCAGGGCGACAGCGCCCGCGACCGCACGATCGCCGTCACCGGCAGCGCCGAGACGGGCGCCGCGCCCGACCGCGCGACGGTGACCGTCGGCGTCGTCACCGAGGCCGCCACCGCCGAGAGCGCGCTCGAGCGCAACAACGAGGCCGTGCGCGCGCTCATCGACACGCTGAAGGCACAGGGCGTGGAGGCGCGCGACCTCCAGACCTCCGGCTTCTCGGTGTCGCCGCAATATGTCTACCCGCCGCGGCAGAACGACGGCAGCCAGGAAGCCCCCCGCATCGTCGGCTACACCGTGTCGAACAACGTCTCGGCCCGCCTGCGCCAGCTCGACGGGATCGGCGCCGTGCTCGACGCCTCCGTGAAGGCCGGCGCCAACCAGATCCACGGCATCTCCTTCGACGTCTCGGACGCCGACACGCTCGTCGACGAGGCCAGGAAGCAGGCCTTCGCGAACGCCCGCCGCAAGGCCGAGCTCTACGCCGAGGCCGCCGGCGCGACGCTCGGCGCCGTCGTCTCGATCAGCGAATCGACCCGCCGCGACCAGCCCCCCATCCCGATGATGCGCATGGAAGCCGCCAAGGACAGCGCCGTGCCCGTCGAGACGGGCGAGCAGACCCTCGGCGTGCAGGTCGAGGTGACCTGGACCCTGGAGGACTAGGGCCACGGGCATGTCGTGCGCCGCCGCCCCCCGGTGGCGCACGCTTCTCCCGTCACAGCGCCGTCAGCGGCACCGCGACGAACCAGATCACGAAGGTCAGCGACCAGACCATCAGCCGGTCGATCCGCCGCGGCTCGTCGTCGGCGGGGAGGCCCCGCCAAAGGGCGCGGACGAAGAGCGCGGCGTGAACGGCCGCCACGGCGGCGAGCGGGCCGTAGCCCGGCAGCCCGCTCGCGGCGGCGACCGACGCGGCCGCCACGACGGCGAGCACCGCCGTCGCCGCGGCGAAGCCGTAGGCGGCCCTGAGGCCGAAGCGGGCGGGGATCGTCATCTTGCCGGCCGCGCGGTCGGCGGCGATGTCGGGCACCCCCGAGAGCGTGATCGACGGCAGGATCGACAGCGCGACCGGCAGAGCCGCCACCCAGGGCACGGCCGCCCATGGATCGCCCCCCGCGACGAGCCAGCCGAGGAAGAGCACCGCGAAGGCGTGGGTGAAGGCGACGTCGAGCTCGCCGAGCGTCCGGTGCGAGAGCCTGAGCGGCGGCATTGTGTAGCCGAGCGCCAGCACGAGGAGCACGAGGACCCAGCCGCCGAGCACCGCCTTGTGTTCCGCCCCGGCCATCAGCACCGCCGTCGCCAGCACCGAGACCGCCACGCCCGCCACCGCGCCGGCCAGCAGCTCGCCGCGCGACAGGGCGCCGTCGGCGAGGACGCGCGAGCCGCCGGTGAAGGGGCTCCAGTGGCGATTCCTGACGTCGCTCTCGCGGTCGTA
The DNA here is from genome assembly GCF_000496075.1 of Lutibaculum baratangense AMV1. Taxonomy (GTDB): domain Bacteria; phylum Pseudomonadota; class Alphaproteobacteria; order Rhizobiales; family Tepidamorphaceae; genus Lutibaculum; species Lutibaculum baratangense. Next base: position 243,168 of record NZ_AWXZ01000013.1, on the reverse strand, counting down.
GACGTCGTTCGTGAAGACGGTGGCGGCCTCGGCGGCGAAGATCGCGAGATAGCCGAGCATCACGCGCGGCCAGTCGAGCCCCATGTCCCCCGCCGCGAGCCGCGCGCCGAGGAGATAGGCGAGAAACGTCATGGGATAGAACTGCAGCCGCAGCGCCTTGAGCCAGGCGAGGCCTTTCGCGCGGCCCTCCCCGCGCCGGCGTGCCGCCCCACAGCTCCGCCCCAGCCCCGCCGCCCGCGAGAGGAAATGCCGCCGCCGGTCCGCGTCCGCCGTCTCCACGACGCCGAAGCGCGAGATGCGCAGCGTGTCGACGCCGCAGAGCCGAAGCGTCGAGCGCGCCATCGCCCGGTGCCCGGGCGCCCCCTGCAGAAGCCGGTAGACCGGTGCGGGCGTGTCCATCGTCACGAGCAGCTCCGCCGTCCGCCCCTTCAGAAGCCCCTCGTAGCCGGTGCCGGCCGTCGTCCGCCGGAAGGCGAAGCCCGGCACGAGCAGCCGGTCGAGGAACCCCTTGAGCCGCGCCGGCATGGTGCCCCACCAGTTCGGATAGACGAAGACGAGGTGCCCCGCCCGCTCGACGAGGCGCCTCGCCTCCACGAGGTCCGGCTCGAGCGCCTGGCCGGCCGGGTCCGCCAGCTTGACGTCGGCGTCGAAGCTCAGCCGTGACAGGTCGAGCACCTCCGCCTGCCCTCCCCCGTCGCGCACGCCTTCCGCATAGGCCTCGGCGAGGGCGCCGCAGAGGCTGTCGCGCCCGCGCGGGTGGCCGAGGACGACGAGGACCGGCGGCAGGGGGTCGGACATGGCGGCTCTGTTTTTTTCGGGTCTGGTCGCGGAAGGCGGGCGGGATCGACAGCTAAAGCCCCGGCGCCCGCGGTCAAGTCGGTAGAACCCCTCGGAACCCCGTTCGGCGGCCGTCGTTGAGCCTGCAGGTTCGCGGGCACAGTCCCGCCCACGCGAAGGAGGGCCAGATGGACGACAAGAAGCTCGTGTCCGGCGAAAGCTCGATCACCGGGCGCCAGAGGGTCGGCCCGGACCACCGCCCCGTCGACGACCAGCGCCAGCCGGGCCAGACGGAACAGCCGCGCGAGCCCGCCGGCGCCGCCGCGCATGCGACGAAGGACAGGGTGCTCGACCCCTACAACCCCCACGAGCCCGGCGAGGACAGCCCGCAGGGCTCGCCCGCGAGGCCGAAGGCGCCGCCCGTCCACCAGGCCGACGAGGCCGGCAATCTCCTCGACACCAGCAAGACCGATTGAGAGGGAGGCACGACATGGCAGGCGGCGCAGGCGACCATCCCGCCGACGGCGACACGAACGAGCGCGAGCGGCTGAACATGCCGAGCGGGCAGCCGGTGCGGAAGGACGAGGGCCGGGTGAAGGACCCCGACGAGGCACGCGGCGATCCGCGCGGGCCGGGCTTCGAGAGCGGCCAGGCCGGCCGCGCGAGCAAGGAGGAGCGGGAGAAGACGAGGCCCCGCGAGGAGCACTGACGCGACGCCCCGCTTGCCACGCGACTTGATTCCCGCCGCGCGAAGTGCTTCGGGAGACGGGTGACCGCCCGCGTCTTCGCCGAAGGATCAGCCATGCGCATCAAGTTCCGCTGCCTGCCGGGCTATCGCGGCCACGTGCCGGAGCCGCGGCGCGCGTCGGAGGCCCTGCCCGACTGGGTGCGCAAGATGCCGGCCGCCGCCACGAGCCCGACGCGCGGCGGCATCGACGTGCCGACCGTCAAGCGCTGCCCCCCCTTCCTCGACGCCGTGCGCGAGGGCATCGTCTTCCCGCTGGTCACCGACCTGCACGTGCGCGGCGGCGAGATCAGCTGGGACTGGGACCTGCCGGAGGTCGAGGGCCGGCTGACGATCGAGTCACCCATCGGCGTCCACGCGCCCGAGCAGCTGACGGGCGCCCCCTTCCGGGTCGACCGCGAGCAGTTCGCGATCAAGTTCTCGAACTTCTGGGCGATCGAGGCGCCGGCCGGCGTGTCGCTCCTCTTCTCCCACCCGTTCAACCGCGAGGACCTGCCGTTCCGCACCCTGACGGGCCTCGTCGATGTCGACGCCTTCACGCGCGGCTTCGTGAACTTCCCCGCCCTCTGGGTCGATCCGGGCTTCGAGGGCACGCTGCCGAAGGGCACGCCGGTGGCGCAGGCCGTGCCGATCAGGCGCGAGGCGCTGGAGCTCGAGTTCGACGTCGGTGAGTTCGACGAGGCGGGCTTCGCGGAGCAGCGCGCCTTCCAGACGGCGCTTTCCGAGGATCCCTCGGTCTACCGCAAGGCCTACCGGCAGAAGCGCGACGGCCGCGGCCGCGACGAGGCCTCAGATCTCTGAGGCCCGCAAGGGAAAGCGGCCGCTCTTGCCCTCGGTGAGGATGCGGATGATCGCGCTGCGAAGCGTCGGCTGGCGCTGCCCCAGCGCCCGCCCCTCCTCGCGCATGCGATCGTAGTCGCGCCGGTCGCGCAGCGCCTCGACCAGGCTCAGATGCACGAGCCCCGCCTGGTTCTCCTCCAGGCCCGGCTCCGCCAGCAGCCGGTCGAACTCGGCGATCGCGGCGTCGAGATCGCCCTGCAGCCGCGCGATCATCGCGAGGTTCGCCCGGCAGCCGACATCGCCCGGCGCGGCCTTCAGCGCCGCGAGAAACGCCCGCTTCGCCTCCCGGTAGTCCCCCGCCGCCATCAGCGCCTGCCCGCGCTCGAACTGCACCTGCGGCAGGTTCGGGTTGATCTTCAGCGCCTTCTCGAAGGCCCGCGCCGCCTCCGTCTCCCGCCCCTGCCGCCTCAGCACCATGCCCAGATGGAAATGCGGCTCGGGGTTGCGCTTCTCCTTCTTCGTGATCTTCAGAAGCAACGCCTCCGCCGCCGCCCAGTCTCCCGCGCGCAGCGCGCGGTTCAGGGCGTCCATCGGGCTCGGCATGGGGCGGGGCGAGTGCATGGGAAAGCCTGAGATTGGACCAGGAGGTGATTGCGCGAGTTCATCGAGGCCGAAGCAGACCCACTTGCTCCGCTCATCCCGGCGAAGGCCGGGATCCAGGGGCGAACCCCACCGCCGTCCGGAACCCGGCACGTTCTCCCAGCCTCCGGCGATAGGCGAAGAGAGCCTATAGCGGATGTCCGGCTCTGTCTCCTGCACGCTGACACTCGGCAGCTTGTCGACCAACTGGGCATGCTGCAGGCCCACCCGCAGCCCGCCCGCTACTCCGCGAACAGCCGCTCGCCCTGCTCGTCGATCACCTGGCGCGCCTTGCGCAGGGCGAACTGGGCGGCCTCGTCCTCGCTCGGGAAGAGGTCGGCGCGGATCAGCCTGTGGGTCTTCGTCTCGCCGTCGATCTCCTTCGTGATCACGGCGGTCAGGCGGTACTGGCCGCCTTCGGGCACGGGGGTCGCGGCGATGCGGAAGCCCTCGTAGGTCTCCTCCGCGGCGACGCGGGGCTCGGCCGCGCGGTTGTCGTTCGAGCCGCCGCCGAAGAGCTTCTTGAGGAAGGACATCGAGAGACCTTTTCTTGTCGGGAGGGAAATGTGAAGGGCAGCGCGGCCAGGGGCGTCCTCGAGCGCCGCTCAGACGGGCGGGTCGATGTCGGCTAGGCGGAGCGCGAGGCCCGGCACGCGCGCCGTGTCGAGGGCGGTGGCCGCGGTCACGTCGAACACCTCGCGGTAGCCGGTCGGGCTCGGCTGCCGGTGGACGCGCGTCTCGAGCCTCATCGCGTCGACGACCCAGAGCTCGGCCACGCCGAAGCTCGCATAGATGCCGGCCTTGCGGCCGCGGTCCCAGCCGAGGCTCGTGTCGGAGATCTCGATCGCCAGGAGGCAGGTGCCGCCGTTCAGGCCCTGAAGGCCCACGGTGCGCTCGTAGACGACGAAGTCGGGCTCGAGGAACGTGTCGTCGGAGAGCGTGAAGGTCGTTTCGGGGGTGGTGGCGAGGTGGCCCGGCAGGGACCGGACGAGTTGCTCGTTGACGAAGCTCTTCACCCGCTCGTGCCGCAATCCCTTCGGCGACATCGGCACGATCTCCCCGCCAATCAGCTCGAACCGCTCGTCCTCGTCGATCAGGCCCGCCTCGACGAAGGCGCGGATCTCGGCCACGGTGAAGGGCCGCCGGCGCAGGCCTTCCGCGGCCTGCGTCGTGCGCGGCTGGGGGAGCTTTGCCTCGTCGTGGCGGTCGTCTAGCGCGCTCATGGCGGAAAGCCTAGCACGGGGCCCGCGCCCGGTCATGCGGGCTGGGGCAGCCCCCCGGCGGGAGGCTCGGGCGGCGGGAAGCCGGCAGGCCTGCCGCCCGCCGCCTCAGTTGTCGAGGAACGAGCGCAGCTTCCGCGACCTCGACGGGTGCTTGAGCTTCCTCAAGGCCTTCGCCTCGATCTGGCGGATGCGCTCTCTGGTCACCGAGAACTGCTGGCCGACCTCTTCGAGCGTGTGGTCGGTGTTCATGCCGATGCCGAAGCGCATCCTGAGCACCCGCTCCTCGCGCGGCGTCAGCGAGGCGAGCACCCTCGTCGTCGTCTCGCGCAGATTCGCCTGGATCGCCGCGTCGATCGGCAGGATCGCGTTCTTGTCCTCGATGAAGTCTCCGAGGTGCGAATCCTCCTCGTCGCCGATCGGCGTCTCGAGGGAGATCGGCTCCTTGGCGATCTTCAGCACCTTGCGCACCTTCTCGAGCGGCATGGCGAGCTTCTCGGCCAGCTCCTCGGGCGTCGGCTCGCGGCCGATCTCGTGCAGCATCTGGCGCGAGGTCCGCACGATCTTGTTGATCGTCTCGATCATGTGGACCGGGATGCGGATCGTGCGGGCCTGGTCGGCGATCGAGCGGGTGATCGCCTGCCGGATCCACCAGGTGGCGTAGGTCGAGAACTTGTAGCCGCGGCGGTACTCGAACTTGTCGACCGCCTTCATCAGGCCGATATTGCCCTCCTGGATGAGGTCCAGGAACTGCAGGCCGCGATTCGTGTATTTCTTCGCGATCGAGATCACGAGGCGCAGGTTCGCCTCGACCATCTCCTTCTTCGCCTGGCGCGCCTCGCGCTCGCCCTTCTGCACCATGTGGACGATGCGGCGGAACTCCGTCACCTCGAGGCCGGTGTCGGTGGCGAGCGACTGGATCGTGCCGCGGATGTCCTTCACCGTCTCCTTGTCGCTGGCGATGAAGTCGCGCCACGACTGGCTCTTGCAGGTCGCGACGCGGCGGATCCAGTGGGGGTCGAGCTCGTGGCCCTGGTACTGCTTGAGGAAGTCCTCGCGGTCGACGCCGTAGCTCTCGGCGAGGCGCAGGAGGCGCCCCTCGAAGCCCATCAGCCGCTTGTTGATGTCGTAGAGCTGCTCGACGAGCGAATCGATGCGGTTCTGGTTCAGCGACAGGCTCTTGACGTCGGCGATCACGTCTTCCTGCAGCTTCTTGTAGCGCCGCTCCTGGCTCGGCGAGAGCGTCTCGTTCTTCAGGCGCCCCTCGACGAGCTGGTCCTGCAGCTTGCGGAGCTTCTTGTAGTTCTCGGCGATGTTGTCGAAGGTCTCGACGACCTGCGGCTTGAGCTCGGCCTCCATCGCGGCGAGCGAGATGTTCGACTCGTAGTCGTCGTCGCCGTCGGAATCCTCGACGCTCTCGTCGTCGCTCTCCTCGGGCTCCTCCTGGGCGGGCTGCGCGGCGGTCGCGTCCGGCGCCTTGGCGTCGGGCCCGGCATAGGTCGCCTCGAGGTCGATGATGTCGCGCAGCAGGATCTTGCCCTCGGCAAGCTCGTCGCGCCAGATGATGATCGCCTGGAAGGTCAGCGGGCTCTCGCAGAGGCCCGCGATCATCGCCTCGCGGCCGGCCTCGATGCGCTTGGCGATCGCGATCTCGCCCTCGCGCGAGAGAAGCTCCACCGAGCCCATCTCGCGCAGATACATGCGCACGGGGTCGTCGGTGCGGTCGGTCGGCTCGGCCTTCGTCTCGCTCTTCTGGACGGTGCCGCGCTGCTGGACGACGAGCTCGCCGCCCTCCTCCTCGCCGTCGGACTCTTCCTGGGCCTCCTCGGCCTCCTCGTTCTCGATGACGTTGATGCCCATGTCGGAGAGCATCGAGAGCGTGTCCTCGATCTGCTCCGAGGTCACCTCCTCGGAGGGCAGGACCTCGTTCAGCTCCTCGTAGGTCACGTAGCCGCGCTTCTTGGCGGTCTTGATCATCCGCTTGACGGCGGCATCCGACAGGTCGAGCAGCGGACCGTCAGGGGCCTCGGGGGCCTGTTCCGTCGTCTCGTCCGCCTGCTTTGCTGCGTTGGCCATATTGAGATCCGTCTCCCGCTCGTCCGGACGCACAACGTGTCGCGGCGGCGCGCTCTTCACTTTCGTCGGGAAGGCCCCGAGTTGGTATGCGCTGCCGTTCCGCTCCCGTTCGCCCCTTAAACCTCAGGTAAGCTTAAATCTTTGTATCCGCGACGTGCTCGAAACCGAAGTCTCAGAACGATCGGCTCGGGCGGCCCGAGGCGAGCCCGAAGCCTTCGACCTCGGCCTCCGTCCCCTCGGCGCTGTCGAGCTGCGCCTTGATGTCCGCCGCCCGCGCGTAGTTCTCGGGCGTCGGGTCCGTCTCGCAGAGCGCGTAGGCGGCCCGCAGATCCTTATGTAACGTCACGGCTTTTCTGTGCAAGGTCGCCATATGGGCCCACGCGCGCGTAACGTCAACAGCGGCCGCGTCCGGCGCGACCCACCATTCCGCCCGGCCCGCCGCCATCCAGAGCATGTCGAGCCGCCTCACGAGCGGCCCCAGGCCCCGCCCCTCGAGCTTCAGCCGCGCCTCCTCCGCGCTGCCCGGCGCCTCGGCGGCGAGGTCGACGAGCGCCGAGCGCAGCCGGCGCAGCTCCGCGCTCGTGAAGTCGAGCTCGGCGACGGTCTCGACGTGATCGCTCAGCATCTCCACGTGGTTGACGAGCGCCAGCAGCAGGATCGCCTCGCGCCGCGGCAGCGCCGCCGCGCCGGACGACAGGCTCCGCCGCAGAAGCTCGCTCGCCCGCGCCGGCGCCTCCGCCCAGGCGGGCTGCCGGCCGCCGCGCTGGAAAGCCGCCTTCCGGCCTCCGCCGCCCCCGCCGGGGGCGCGGCGCGGCGCGCCATGGGCCTGCGCCGGCGCGAAGAGGCCGCGCAGCCGCTCCCGCATCGCGTCGCGGTAGTGGCGCTGCACCCGCGCGTCGGCCACCGCGGCCACCGCCTGGTCGATCCGCGCCTCGAAGGCCGCGCGCCGCTCCGGCGTGTCGAGCGGCGCCTGCTCGACCTCGCGCGTCCACAGCATCTCCACGAGCGGCCTCGCCTCCCGCAGCACCGTCACCATCGCCTCGCGCCCGCCGGACCTGACGAGGTCGTCGGGGTCCTGCCCCTCCGGCAGCAGCGCGAAGCGCAGGCTCTTGCCGGGCTTCAGCTGCGGCAAAGCGAGGTCGAGCGCGCGGTAGGCGGCGCGCAGGCCCGCCTGGTCGCCGTCGAAGCAGAGGATCGGCTCGTCGACCATCCGCCAGAGGAGCGCGAGCTGCTCCTCGGTCAGCGCCGTGCCGAGCGGCGCCACCGCCTGCGCGATGCCGGCGCCGGCGAGCGCGATCACGTCCATGTAGCCCTCGGCGACGACGAGGTTGCCCCGCTCGTGCGCGGCCTGCCGCGCCGCGGCGAGGTTGAAGAGCACGTGCCCCTTGTGGAAGAGGTCGGTCTCCGGCGAGTTCAGGTATTTCGGCTTGCCGTCGGGGTCGAGCGTCCGGCCGCCGAAGGCGATCGCCTGGCCGCGCTGGTCGGTGATCGGGAAGATCAGCCTGTTGCGGAAGCGGTCGTAGGGCACGGCGATGTCCTCGCCGGAGATGAGGAGCCCCGCGCCCACCATGTCCTCGACCGGGATGCCCCTGGCCGTCAGATGGTCCTTCAGCGCGTGCCGCGACTGCGGGGCGAAGCCGAGCCTGAAGCGCCTGGCGAGATCGGGGGAGACGCCGCGGCGGTCGAGATAGGCCCGGGCCTCCGCGCCCTCGCGGCCGCCGAGGAAGCGCTCGAAGAAGCGCGTCGCCTCCTCCACGATCTCCTTCAGCCCCGCCCGCGCCCGGTCCCGGGCCTCGCTGCGCTCGTCGCGCGCGGGCATCGCGACGCCGGCGAGCCCCGCCAGCCGCTCCACCGCGTCGGGAAAGCTCACCCCTTCCGTCTCCATCACGAAGCGGAAGATGTCGCCGTGCCGGCCGCTCGAGAAGCAGTGGTAGAAGCCCTTCTGGTCGTTGACCGTGAACGAGGGCGTCTTCTCCTTGTTGAACGGCGACAGGCCGACGAACTCGCGCCCCCGGCGCTGCAGCCGCACGCGCTTGCCCACCACGCTGGAAACGGGCAGGCGCGCGCGGATCTCGTCGAGGAACGCGTCGGAGAATCGCATCGGGGCTTTGTCGAAGGACGGTATCGGCGGTCAGTATAGCCGCCGGCGCCGGGCGAAGGCGAATCGCTCGGGCGAAGGCGGGCTCAGTTCAGCATCCGCTTCACGACGCAGGAGGCGCGGCCGAAGTCCATCTGGCCGGGATAGCGCTCCTTCAGGGTCGACATCGTGCGGCCCATGTCGCGCAGGCCCTCCGCGCCGATGTCGCTCACCACGCGCTCGCACGCGGCCTTCACCTCGTCCTCGGAGAGCTGGCGGGGCAGGAAGCCGCGGATGATGTCCATCTCCTCGCGCTCCTGCTCGGCGAGCTCCATGCGGCCGGCCTGCTCGTAGATCTGCACCGATTCCTCGCGCTGTTTCACCATCTTGGCGAGGATCTGCTGGATCTCGGCGTCGTCCACGGTTTCGCGCCCCGTCGAGCGCGCGGCGATGTCGCGATCCTTGATCGCGGCGTTGATCAGGCGCAGCGTGCACATGCGTCGGCGGTCCTTGCTCCGGACCGCGTCCTTCAGGGACTCGTTGATCTGTTCGCGCAGCATCTTGTTCTCAAGTCCGTTTTGCAGGGGCAAGCGCAAGACTACCCGTCGCGACATTGCATCGCAACAGAATCATCGTTCAAGCCCTTGTAATGCTTGGGATATTCCGGCTTTCTCAGCTTGACGACACGGTTTCCCGCACCTACATGGTGCCTATGCTTGTCGTGGACGCGCGCCCTTACGGCGCGCCGCGTCCTTGGACGCGACAGCCTTGATCCGTGTCACCAGAATGTAGGGAAATTCCGTGGAAGCGCAAGAGGTCGAGAGCTGGGACGAAAGCGGGCCCACCGCCCTGCTCGTTCTCGCCGACGGAACCGTGCTCGAGGGCCAGGGCATCGGTGCCACCGGGCAGGCCCTGGGCGAGGTCTGCTTCAACACCGCGATCACCGGCTACCAGGAGATCCTCACCGATCCCTCCTATGCCGGACAGATCATCACCTTCACCTTCCCGCATATCGGGAACGTGGGCGCGAATTTCGATGACCTCGAGACGTCGAACGAGAAGGGCCGAGCGCGAATCTCCGGCTGCGTCCTGCGCTCCGACGTCACCCAGCCCTCGAACTGGCGCTCGCTGAAGGGCCTCGACGCCTGGCTCAGGGAGCAGGGCATCGTCGGCATCGCCGGCGTCGACACCCGGGCGCTCACCGCCCGCATCCGCGACACGGGCATGCCGAACGCCGTCATCGTTCACGATCCGTCGGGCGCGTTCGATCTCGACGCCCTGAAGGAAGCGGCGCGCGGCTGGCAGGGCATCGAGGGCGCCGACCTCGCCGCCGAGGTGACGACCGACAAGCCCTATGACTGGGACGAGGGCCCGTGGGAGTGGAGCACCTCGCCCGCCTACGCGCGGCCGGGCAATGCGCGCCACCACATCGTGGCGATCGACTACGGGCTGAAGCGCAACATCCTGCGCCAGTTCGCCGGCCTCGGCTGCAAGGTGACGGTCGTTCCCGCGAACACGCCCGCCGAGGAGATCATCGCGATGAAGCCGGACGGCGTGTTTCTCTCCAACGGGCCCGGCGACCCCGCCGCCACCGGCACCCACGCCGTGCCCGAGATCAGGAAGCTCATCGAGGCCGACGTGCCGATGTTCGGCATCTGCCTCGGCCACCAGCTCCTCGGCCTCGCCCTCGGCGGCCGCACGGTGAAGATGCGCCAGGGCCATCACGGCGCGAATCACCCAGTGCGCGACAACACGACCGGCAAGGTCGAGATCACCTCGATGAACCACGGCTTCGCGGTCGAGCGCGAGAGCCTGCCGGCCGACGCGGAGGAGACGCATGTCTCGCTCTTCGACGGCACGAATTGCGGCATCCGGCTGAAGGACAGGCCGGTCTTCTCCGTGCAGTACCACCCGGAGGCCTCGCCCGGTCCCGAGGACAGCCACTACCTCTTCGATCGCTTCATCAAGCTCGTCGAGGAGCGCAAGGGCGAGAAGGCACCGGCCGGCAGCTGACGCCGGCTTCGGCGTCGGGCGGAGCACATGGGCTCCGCCCTGCCCGCCTCACATCGTCGGCGATTTCGGCACGAAGTCGATGACCGGCGTCTGCGGCGTCTCGCCCGGCGCGACATAGTCCGGCATCGGCTCGCCGACGGGGCCGAGCGAGGCGACGTAACGGTGGAAGGAGCGCAGGTCGCTCTCCTCCATGATGTTGAGCGAGAACCACGGCATCGGCGGGCGGGTCTTCATGTCCCTCGCCCGCGCCACCCACTCGTCTTCGCTCAGTTCCGCCATGTAGGCGCGGATGTTCACGGGATAGGTCGTGCCCCACGGCCCCCGGAAGCCGACCGGCACGCCCGTCAGGGCGGTCGCGGGGTCCACATGGCCGCCCGATTCGGCGAAGCCGCCGGAGTGGCAGTCGTGGCAGCCGCTCGTCGCGGCGACATAGGCGCCGCGCTCCACCGACACTTCGCCTCCCGCCGCCGCGCCCGACGCGGACGCCGCGACGAGGGCCGCCCCCGCCAGGACCGATCTCAGAGTCATTTCGCGTCTCCCGATGAGCTCCGCTGGGCTCAGCGGGCCGATCCCACTGCTCGAAGGCCGAGGCGGAGCATCCCGCGGATCTTCCACGAACCGCGCTTCCCCGCAATAGTGATTGTGGGATAGTCTCGCGAAGACGAACAAATTTGAAGATTATGTCTTCGACATTTCCATGTTACCGGGATGTTTCTTCTGCGGCGCCCCCGCGACGGAGCGGTCTATCTCGCTATCCCCGCCAGAGCTCTTCTGCCCCGCCGCGTCCGTTCACCGGGTCGCGCTCGGGCGTCGGCACGCGAGCGATGTTCTCGTCGGCTTTCGGGCGGTCGCCGGGCGCTCCGCGAAGAACGTCCCAGTCGCGGCCGCGGTCATAGGCGCCGACGATCTCGAAGTCCCCGCTCGCCGAGAGGCACTTGTGGCCGGTCCCCGCCGGCAGCACGACGACGTCGCCGGCCGAGAGCCTGAACGTCTCGCCGCCCTCCCCGCCGACCCTGACCTTCGCCGAGCCGGCCGCGACGCCGAGCACCTCGTGCGCCGTCGAGTGGTAGTGATGGTAGGGAAAGATCCCGCCACGCCACGCGCCGGTCCAGCCGTTCCGGGCGAAGAGATCCTCGAACCCGTCCGCCTCCTCGGGCTCGAGGGCGCCCCAGTAGATCAGCACGGGGTGGCGCGAGTTGGGGATCGCCCCGTCGTCCTCGAACAGCCGCGTCTCGGGTGTTGGCTTCATCTAGAGCCGCTCCGCCTCGAACGTGTCGCAGGCGTCGAGGCTGCCCTGCTCGAGCCCGGTCCGGAACCAGCGCGCGCGCTGCTCGGAGGTGCCGTGGTTGAAGCTGTCCGGCACGACGTAGCCGCGCGTCCGCTCCTGGATCGCGTCGTCGCCGATCTGCGCGGCCGCGTTCAGCGCCTCGTCGATGTCGCCCTCCTCGAGCAGCCCCTTCTGCTGCGTGTCATGCGCCCAGACGCCGGCGAAGCAGTCGGCCTGCAGCTCGACCCGGACGGAGAGCGCGTTCGCGTCGCTCTCGGAGAGCCCGCGGCGCACCTCCTGGTACCTGCCGAGGATCCCGAGCACGTTCTGGACGTGATGGCCGACCTCGTGCGCGATGACATAGGCCTGGGCGAAGTCGCCCGGCGCCTCGAAGCGGCGGCGGAGCTCGGAGAAGAAGTCGAGGTCGAGATAGAGCCGCTGGTCGCCGCCGCAGTAGAACGGCCCGACCGCGGAGCTCGCGCTGCCGCAGGCCGAGGCGACCGCGCCGCTGAAGAGCACGAGCGTCGGCTCGGGATAGTCCTCGCCCATCCGCTCGAAGATCCGGTTCCAGGTGTCCTCCGTGTCGGCGAGGACGACGGAGGCGAACTGCGAGAGCTCGTCCTGGGCCTCCGTCGTGCGCGTCTGGCCTGGCGGCTGCGGGCCGCCGTCGAGGCCCTCGAGAAGCGCGAGCGGATTGACCCCGAGGAGCATCGAGACGACGAGCACGACGGCGATGAAGCCGAGCCCGCCGACACCGCCCCGCCCGACCGGGATCCGCATGCCGCCGCCGGCCATGCGCCCGAACCCGCCACGGCCGCGCCTGTCCTCCACGTTGGCGCTGCCGCGCCGTCCACGCCACCGCATGTCCCAGCTCCTCGTCCGGTTCCCACGGCAACGGAACCCGCTCCGGCACCCCTTGTTCCTCATGCTCGGGAATCGGCCTGCGGGTGGCGCGCATCACCCCTGGGCCGCCGTGCGGCCGGCACCGCATGTAGCGGCCGAGGTAGCGGGCGGCGCGACAGGACGCTCGGCTCGGCCGAACGCGCTGAAGAGGCCGCGTTCTCGCCGGTGAAGCGGCAGTCGACGCCGGAACAGCCACCGTTTCGCGACCGATCTCGCGATGGTCGCCGTCTCCGTGCGGGCCTCGGCGCCGAGGTGCCGCTTGCAGGTAGGCACCGCATGTAGACCGGGCGGATGTCTCGTGGCCGGTCCGTCCGAACAGCGCCGCGAGGCGCCGTTTCGGGCCGCGCGGGAGGCATTGCCATGAGGTGCCCCCGTCTTTCGCGGCCGAAATCGACATGAAGAAGGGCGCGGATCGCTCCGCGCCCTTCAGGTACCGACTGCAGGTAGGATTTTCTGGTTTCCGGCCTCGTCGGTCCTCATTTCCGCCAGCTGCTCGCGCGGCGCCAGAGGCTCGACCAGGTGCAGTTCCACTTCGCCGAACGGTCCATGTCGACGTGGTCGATGCGCATCGCCGCGCGCCGAATGAGAATATCCACGAGCATTTCCGGGCCTCCTTTCCCATCTGCGCCGTCTTGCCGCATCGTGTCCGTGAGGTGACGAGGCTTGACGGGCGCGCCTGTTTCTGACTCGGAAAGCATGACGCACTCAGTGCGACTCTGTCAATTGGAAACGCACCTCGTGCGTGCTATGCCGGTCGCCGTACCCGACGGGCCGAAGGGACCGCTTGATGTCGCAGACACAGAAAGAGCTATCGATGACCCCCGAACAGTTCCGCGCCTGGCGCAAGGGGCTCGGCCTCAAGCAGAAGGAGGCGGCCGACCGGCTGGGCCTCAAGAAGCGCATCATCCAGTATTACGAGAAGGGCGAGCGGGGCGGAAAGTCGGTCGAGATTCCGCTCAGCGTGCGGCTCGCCTGCTACGCGCTGAGCCAGGGCATCGGCGACTTCGACGGCAGCCGGACGCTGGCCGCCGAGCTGCCGTCGGGGGGCGAGGAGCCGGGATCCGCGGAGGATTGATGTGGAGGGGACTGGTCCCGACGCCTGTGCCGCATCATTTGGGGTAGCGCTGGCGGCGGGTTTCTTGTAGTCAACCGCCGACCTTCAACACGATTGGCGGACTTCTCGCGACGCGCACCCGAACTGCGCGCAGGACAAAAGCACGCGCATGCCCAAACGCACCGATATCAAGTCCATCCTCATCATCGGCGCCGGCCCGATCATCATCGGTCAGGCCTGCGAGTTCGACTATTCCGGCACCCAGGCCGTGAAGGCGCTGAAGGAGGAGGGTTACCGGGTCATCCTGGTGAACTCCAACCCGGCGACGATCATGACCGATCCGGAGCTGGCGGACGCGACCTATATCGAGCCGATCACGCCCGAGATAGTCGCCAAGATCATCGAGAACGAGCGCCCGGACGCGCTCCTGCCGACGATGGGCGGCCAGACGGCGCTGAACACCGCGCTGTCGCTCAATCGCGACGGGGTGCTCGAGAGGTTCGACGTCGAGATGATCGGCGCCCGCGCCGAGGCGATCGACAAGGCCGAGGACCGCGAGCTTTTCCGCGAGGCGATGGCGAAGATCGGCCTGGAGACGCCGAAGGCGAGCTTCGTCAACACGACCGAGCTGAAGCAGCGCTTCAAGACCGAGAGGAAGCGCGCGCTCGAGGAGATCGACAACACCCACTCCGACCCGGCCGAGCGCAAGGCTGCCCGCGCCGCCTTCGAGAAGAAGTGGGCCGAGGGCGAGCGCATCAGGCGCGAGGAGCACCGGCTGACGGCGCAGATCCAGGCGCTGAACGCCTCGAAGGTCACCGGGCTGCCGGCGATCATCCGCCCCTCCTTCACGCTCGGCGGCACCGGCGGCGGCATCGCCTACACGCTCGAGGAGCTCTACGATCTCGTGCTGACGGGCGTCGAGGCCTCGCCGACGAACGAGGTCCTGATCGAGGAGAGCGTCCTCGGCTGGAAGGAGTTCGAGATGGAGGTCGTCCGCGACAGGGACGACAACTGCATCATCATCTGCTCCATCGAGAACATCGACCCCATGGGCGTCCATACGGGCGACTCGATCACCGTGGCGCCGGCGCTGACGCTGACCGACAAGGAATATCAGCGGATGCGCAACGCCTCGATCGCCGTGCTGCGCGAGATCGGGGTGGAGACCGGTGGCTCGAACGTGCAGTTCGCGATCGATCCGGAAAACGGCCGCCTCGTCGTCATCGAGATGAACCCGCGCGTCTCGCGCTCTTCCGCGCTGGCATCGAAGGCGACCGGCTTCCCGATCGCGCGCATCGCCGCGAAGCTCGCCGTCGGCTACACGCTCGACGAGCTCGAGAACGACATCACCGGCGGCGCGACGCCCGCCTCGTTCGAGCCCTCCATCGACTACGTCGTCACGAAGATCCCGCGCTTCGCCTTCGAGAAGTTCCCGGGCTCCGAGCCCATCCTCACGACGGCGATGAAGTCCGTCGGAGAGGTCATGGCGATCGGCCGCAACTTCGCGGAGTCGTTCCAGAAGGCGCTGCGCGGCCTCGAGACGGGCCTCGACGGGCTCGACGAGATCGCGATTCCCGGCCTCGGCCTGGGCGACGACAAGAACGCCATCAAGGCGGCGCTGTCGAAGCCGATGCCCGACCGCATCCTGAAGGTCGCCCAGGCGATCCGCGAGGGCGCGAGCCTCGATCTCGTCTACGAGGCCTGTGCCATCGATCGCTGGTTCCTGGAGCAGATCCAGGACATCGTGACGATGGAGGCCAAGGTGAAGCGGCTCGGCCTGCCCCAGACGCAGAAGCCGCTGCGCAAGCTGAAGTCGCTCGGCTTCTCCGACGCGCGCCTCGCCAGGCTGGCAGGCGTGGAGGAGCACGAGGTGCGTGCGCTGCGCGACAGGCTCGACGTCCATCCCGTCTACAAGCGCATCGATACCTGCGCGGCCGAGTTCGCGTCGCCGACGGCCTACATGTACTCGACCTACGAGAGCCCCTTCGCCGGCTCCCTCGCCGACGAGGCCGGGCCGTCGGAGCGCAAGAAGGTGATGATCCTGGGCGGCGGCCCGAACCGGATCGGGCAAGGCATCGAGTTCGACTATTGCTGCTGCCACGCGGCCTTCGCACTCGAGGAGATGGGCGTCGAGTCCATCATGGTGAACTGCAACCCGGAGACGGTCTCGACGGACTACGACACCTCCGACCGGCTCTACTTCGAGCCGCTGACGGCGGAGGACGTGCTCGAGATCGTGCGCGTCGAGCAGTCGAAGGGGACGCTTCTGGGCGTCATCGTGCAGTTCGGCGGGCAGACGCCGCTGAAGCTCGCGCAGCCGCTGCTGGACGCCGACGTGCCGATCCTCGGCACCTCGCCCGACATGATCGACCTCGCCGAGGATCGCGACCGCTTCCAGCGGCTTCTGAACAAGCTCGGGCTGCGCCAGCCCCGGAACGGCATCGCCAAGAGCGTCGACGAGGCGCGGGCGATCATCGACCAGATCGGCTACCCCGCCGTCGTGCGCCCGTCCTACGTGCTCGGCGGCCGGGCGATGGAGATCGTACGCGATCCCACCGACTTCGAGCGCTACGTGCGCGAGGCGGTCGTGGTCTCCGGCAAGAGCCCGGTCCTGATCGACTCCTACCTGTCGGACGCGATCGAGGTCGATGTCGATGCGCTGTCGGACGGCACCGACGTCTTCGTCTGCGGCATCCTCGAGCATATCGAGGAGGCGGGCATCCACTCGGGCGACTCCGCCTGCGCGCTTCCCCCCCACTCGCTGTCGCCGGAGCTGATCGAGGAACTGAAGCGCGAGACGGCGGCGCTGGCGAAGGGCCTCGAGGTCGTCGGCCTGATGAACGTGCAGTATGCCATCAAGGACAACGAGATCTACGTCCTCGAGGTCAATCCGCGCGCGAGCCGCACCGTGCCCTTCGTCGCGAAGACGATCGGCGTCCCGATCGCGAAGATCGCGGCGCGCGTGATGGTCGGCGAGAAGCTCGCCTCCTTCGAGCTGAAGGAGAAGAAGCTCGATTACATCGCGGTCAAGGAAGCGGTCTTCCCCTTCGCGCGCTTCCCCGGCGTCGACACGCTGCTCGGACCCGAGATGCGCTCGACCGGCGAAGTCATGGGCATCGACCGCTCGTATCCGATCGCCTTCGCGAAGTCCCAGCTCGGCGGCGGCACGCGGGTGCCGACGGCGGGAACCGTCTTCGTCTCGGTGCGCGACGCAGACAAGGCGAAGATCGTGGACAGTGTGCGCATTCTCGAGGAGCTGGGATTCACCATCATCGCGACCGGCGGCACGCAGCGCTACCTCGAGGAACACGGCGTGACGGCCAAGCGCATCAACAAGGTGCTCGAAGGCCGGCCGCACATCGTGGACGCCCTGAAGAACGGCGAAGTGCAGCTCGTCTTCAACACGACCGAAGGCGCTCAGGCGCTGGGCGACAGCCGGGCACTGAGACGGGCGGCGCTGATGGGCAAGGTCCCCTACTACACCACAGTGGCCGGTGCGGTCGCGGCGGCCGAAGGGATCCGTGCCATGGCCACGGGGACGCTTGAAGCGGTCCCGCTGCAGGCCTATGTCGGCATTCGCGCGGCGATCTGAGGCCGAGGCATCGCTTGAAGTCTGCCGCATGATGCCGTTCCATGGGGGGACGGCTCTTCCTGACAGCCATGCACAATTCGGGACGGGGTGAATGTCCGGCCACCCCGACCTTTCCCAGTTCCAGCCGGCAAAACGTGAACACCGATGAACAAGATCCCGATGACGGCCGAGGGCTTCGCGGCCATGGAAGCGGAGCTGAAGCGGCTCAAGCAGGTCGAACGCCCGCGCATCATCGAAGCGATCGCGGAGGCGCGTGCACACGGCGACCTGTCCGAGAACGCCGAATACCATGCCGCCAAGGAAGCGCAGGGCATGAACGAGGCCCGCATCGCCGAGCTCGAGGACAAGATCGGGCGCGCGGACGTGATCGACACGAGCAAGCTGGCCGGTGATTCCGTCGTCTTCGGTGCGACCGTGAAAATTCTCGACGAGGAGACCGAAGAAGAGAAGGTCTACCGGATCGTCGG
Source organism: Lutibaculum baratangense AMV1 (assembly GCF_000496075.1). Lineage (GTDB taxonomy): Bacteria > Pseudomonadota > Alphaproteobacteria > Rhizobiales > Tepidamorphaceae > Lutibaculum > Lutibaculum baratangense. The sequence goes on along the minus strand of NZ_AWXZ01000013.1, from coordinate 225,558 downwards.
CGACTCCGAGGCCGACGTGAAGTCGGGCAAGGTCTCGATCTCCTCGCCGGTCGCCCGCGCGCTGATCGGCAAGAAGGTGGGTGACGCCGTCGAGGTTGCGGCCCCCGGCGGTGCGCGCGGCTACGAGATCCTCGAGATCTCCTTCGGCTGAGCGGGGATGCCGCGCCGAGAGAGCGCCATCCGGTGACGCCGTGGATGCAGGCGGGCTGGCTCGCCGTCGCCGTCGCGGCCGGCAGCGTGCTGCCGCTCCAGGCGGGGATCAACGCCGGCCTCGGGCGATCTCTCGGCCATCCTGTGCTAGCCGCCACCGCGTCCTTTCTCGTGGGCAGTGTCTTTCTCCTGGCCATCGTGCTCGCCTTGCGGATCCCGCTGCCCGAGTTCGCTGCGGTGCGCGCGACGCCGCCGTCCTTGTGGGTCGGTGGCCTGCTCGGCGTCGTGCTGGTGACCGCGGCCGTCTATGTGGCACCCGCCATAGGTGGCGCCGCCTTCGCGGCGGCGATCATCACGGGCCAGCTTACGGCGGGGCTGCTGCTCGACCATTTCGGGGTGGCCGGCTTCTCCACCCGGCCCGTCACGCCGGACCGGTTCCTCGCGATCGCGCTCATCGCGGCCGGCGTATTGCTGTTGCAGTTCGGGCCGGGATCTGGCCCCGGTGGCCGGTAGGCGTCAGCGCCTGCGCCAGAGGCCCGGAGTGGCCAGCTCGAGCAGGTTGCCGTCCGGATCGCGGAAATAGACGCTGCGCCCGCCGTTACGCCAGTCGAGGGTCGATTCGACGGGGACCTCCTTCTCGCCCAGGAGAGCCTCCCAGTCCCGCATCTCGTCCTTCTCCACCACGAAGGCCATATGAAGGTCGCCCTGCCCGTCATGCGGGGGAATGGTGCCGCCCGGGAGCTCGACGGGATCAAGGGTCTGGCCGCGCTTGAAGACGAGGAGCGCCTGGTCCGGGACCACCTCGAAGGCGCACATGCGCTCGTCCGCATGGGCAGCCTTGAGCCCGAGCACACCTTCGTAGAACGCGCGAGCCCGCTCGAGATCGTCGACATAGAGGACGGTCTCGAGGATTCCCTTCAAACGCGGCATCGTCACCTCCTGTCTCCCGGCGGTCCGGCCGGAAGGCCGGCCTCGACGCCAACTTCGGACCCCTCCTGACGGATCCATTCCATCCAGAGGAGGACGTTCAGCCCGGTCGGGCGAAGAGGAGCCGGACCGCGAACGCTCCGAAGATCCCGGCGAACAGATAGTCCACGCCGCGCATCACCCGTGGCGAGCGCGAGAGGAAGCTCGAGATGCCGGCGGCGGACGCCACCATCGCGCCGCAGACCGGAAGCGACACGACCACGAACGTCGCCCCGAGAAAGACGAGCTTCTGCGCGGCGGCGGGATCCTGCGGCGATACGAACTGGGGCAGGAAGGTCACGAAGAACATGATGATCTTCGGGTTCAGGAGGTTGACGCTCAGCCCCTTCAGCCAGACGCGGCCGAGGCTCTCCTTCCGGACGCGCCGCGTCCCGCCGAGGGTGAAGCCCGATCCGTTCCGCAAGGCGTCGAACGCGAGCCACGCCAGATAGCCTGCTCCGACCACTTTGAGGACCGTGAACCCGACCGCGCTGGCGGCAAGAAGCGCCGAGAGACCTGCGGCGACCAGAAGCGTGTGGATGAAGATGCCGGAGCTCGCCCCCAGCATCGCGGCGAAGCCCGCCGCGCGTCCCGACGTCACCGCCTTGCCGAGGAACAGCGTCATGTCGGGGCCCGGCGTGATCGTGAGCACGAGCACCGCCGCCACATACGCGGCGAGCACGGGCAAGGACGGCAGGAACTCCATCGCGACCCTCTCTACCGGCGCTCAGGCGAGCGGGACGCCGGCCTCGTCCTTGATCTGGCGGATCGTGAGCGTGGTGCGCACGCTCTTGACGTTCCGCGCCTTCGTGAGCTCGAACACGAAGGCCTGGAAGTCCTCGAGGTCCCTCGCCACGCACTTCAGCAGGAAGTCGACCTCGCCGGACAGGATGTAGCATTCGCGGACGAGGGGCCAGCCGCTCACCTGCTCCTCGAAGAGGATCAGATCGGCGTCGGCCTGGCTCGCGAGGCTGACCATTGCGAAGGCTGTGACGGAGTATCCGAGAGCCTTTTCGTCGAGCCGCGCCCGGTAGGCCTTGATGATGCCCGCCTCCTCGAGCGACCGGACACGCCGGAGGCAGGGCGGCGCCGAGATCCCCACCCGGCGGGCCAGCTCGACATTCGTGATGCGCCCGTCGCCCTGGAGCTCGCGCAGGATCTGCCAATCGATCTGATCCAGTTTGGCGTGCAAGTTCGGCCTCTCCACCGGCATGTCTCAAGGCGACGTTCCTAAAGGCTCAGCAGACCCTGAACAATACGGCATCGAACGGCGCCCTGCCCTCTTGATAGGCAGGAAGGTGTCTTGTCAAAGTCAACACCTGTATTGATAGTGTCGTCATGGAGGCGCCCATGCATGACGAGACCATCGAGGCGGTGCGCAGCTTCAGCCGCTTCTACACCCGCAAGATCGAGGTCCTGGGCGACGGCATCCTGAAGAGCCGTTTCTCGCTCGCCCAGGTGCGCGTGCTCTACGAGATCGCGCACGGCGCCGACGTCACCGCCGCGGACCTGGCCCGCACGCTCGCCACGGATCCCGGGCAGCTCAGCCGGATGCTGCGCGGGCTCGAGCGCCAGCGCCTGATCCGCAAGGAGGAAGCCGAGGGGCGCAGGCTCCACCTCCGCCTGACCGACGCCGGAGTGGACGAGATGGCGGCGCTGGAGGAGGCGTCGCGCGACCAGCTTCGCCGCGAGCTGTCACATCTCGGCCCGGCCGACGAGCGGGCCCTGCGCGAGGCGATGCGGCGCGTCGAGCGGCTGATGACGCCGCCCTCGGGGCGCCCCCGCGCCATCGTGCTGCGCCCGCCACGGCCGGGCGACCTCGGCTGGGTCGTGTCGCGGCACGGTGCGATCTACGCCGAGGAGTATGGCTGGGACTCGAGCTTCGAGGCGCTCGTGGCTGATATCGTCGCGGAGTTCGACAAGGCCCACGACCCCCGCCGGGAGCGCGTGCTGATCGGCGAGGTCGACGGCGAGCCGGCGGGCTCGGTGTTCCTCGTCAGGCAGGACGAGGAGACGGCGAAGCTTCGCCTCCTGTTCGTGGAATCCTGGGCGCGCGGAACGGGCCTCGGAAGACGCCTCGTGGAGACCGTGATCGCCGACGCCCGCGCGCTCGGCTACCGCCGCATCGTGCTGTGGACGAACGATTGCCTCACCGCCGCGCGAAGCCTGTACGAGCGGCTGGGCTTCCGGATGGTGGCAAGCGAGCCGCACCATTCCTTCGGTCACGATCTCGTCGGCGAGACCTGGGAGCTCGAGCTTTGAGGCTGCCGCTCGTCCGGCTCGCGCAACTCGCCGCGCTCTTCACGGGCGTTCAGATCGGGTCGACGCTCGTCGCCACGCGCATCGCGCTCGACGAGCTGGGCCCGATGGCGCTCGGGTTCCTGCGCTACGGCCTGGCGGCGCTCTGCCTCATCCCGGCCTATCTCGCTTCCGCGCGCACCGTCATCGCGCCCACAGACAAGGGCCCACTGCTCCTCCTCGGCATCGGCCAGTTTGCGCTCCTTGCGGTCTTCCTCAATCTCGGCCTCGTCTTCATCAGCCCCGACCGTGTGGCGGTCGCCTTCGCGACGCTGCCCCTCGTGACGATGCTGGCCGCGGCCCTGCTCGGCGCAGAGCGGATGTCGCTGCGACTGGGTGTGGCGGGCATGCTGGCCGTCGCCGGCGTCGCCCTCGCCTTCTCCGCCGACCTGGCGCAGGCTGGCGAGGGGCTCGCGCACGAGGTGGTCGGGATCGCCTGCGTCCTCGTCGCGACGCTGACGGTGGCCACCTGCTCCGTGCTCTTCGGCCCCTATCTGAGGCGCTATCCCACGGTCCAGGTCGGTACGGTCGCAATGGTGTCCGCGGCCTGCGCCCTCCTGCCGCTGGCGATCGGCGAGACCTGGGCGCTGGCCCCGGGCGTCCTGTCCGCCGCGACCCTCGTCGCGGTCGCCTATGTCGGGATCTCGAGCGGCGCCGGCTTCCTGCTCTGGCTCTTCGCACTCAAGCACGCGGCGCCGACCCAGACGACGCTCCTGACCTCGACCAGCCCGCTCGTCGCCGCGCTCGTCTCGGCCTGGCTGCTCGACACGCAGCTGCGCGCCGCGGTCTTCCAGGGCTTCGCTCTCGTCTTCGCGGCGCTCCTCCTCTGCCTCGGGCAGAAGAGGAGCACCGTGCCGCCCCCTTGATGCGGCGGTCAGTCCTCGACGGTGTAGCTGCCCGTCTCGCAGAGATTGACCTCCATGTCCTCGACGGCGTCGCCGTCCTCGAAGACGATCCGGAGGTCGTACTCGCACTGCGCGCCTCCGTCGGCGATCGTCACCCGCGTCGCCTCGCCCGACGCGAGGATGTCGCGCCCGAGGATGTCCTCCTCCCAGTCGTCCACGTTATAGGGGGAGGCGTAGAACTCGACGACGTCGTAGGACGACTGGTTGTCGAGCATGAAGACCAGATCCTCGGCATGTGCGCCGTCGGCCGTGGCGAGGCCGAGCGCGAGCGTTGCGGCGGCGAGGAGCGCACCACGAGATGACATTCAGTTTCCCCAGTCCGGTGTTGAAGATGAAGCTGAGTACCAGCCGCGCCCCATCCGAGCAAGCGGGAGCCCTAAAGCCGGCGGCAGGATCTTGGGCAGCAGGTGGACCGGCGGTCCGATGACGGAGCGCGTTGCAGCTCCGGAGCGTGACGCTTGGGTCATCTCGGCCGGGAAGGCCGGCCACGACGTGCAGTCTCTCGGCCTCGCTGAGACGCTGGGCCTGGTGCCGAGGATCCTCACGGTCGCGCCGCGCGGCCTGCACCGGCTTCTCGCCCCATGGGGGCCGCCGCAACCGCATCCGGAGTTCCGTCCGCCCTGGCCCGGCATCGCCATAGCGTCGAGCCGCCAGACGATACCCTACGCCCGCGCCCTCAGGCGGCGCTCCGGCGGGCGGAGCTTCACGATCGTGCTCCAGAGCCCCGGCATTTCGCCGCGCCATTTCGACCTCGTGTGGGTGCCCGAGCACGACCGGCTGCGGGGCGAGAACGTCGTGACGACGCTCACGGCACCGCACCGCATGACGCGGGAGCGGCTCGACGAAGCCGCCGCCGCCTGGCGCCCACGCCTCGCGCACCTGCCCGCGCCCCGCATCGTCGTCCTGGTGGGCGGGACGAGCGGCGCCTATCGGTTCGGTCCTGACGAAGGAGAGGCGCTGGGCCGCGATCTCGCGCGGCTCGCGAGGGAGACCGGCGGAAGCCTCCTCGTCACCGCCTCCCGGCGCACGGGAGCCGAGTCCATGGCTCGGCTGTCGGCCGCCATCTCCGACCAGCCTGCCTTCGTCTGGACGTCGGGTCCCGAGAACCCGCTCTTCGGGTTCGTCGCGCTGGCGGACGCTTTCGTCGTCACCTGCGACTCCGCGAACATGCTGGGCGAGGCCGCCTTCACCGGAAAGCCCCTCTATGCCTACAATTTGCCCGGGGGCTCGGCCAAGTTCGCGCGCTTTCACGCGGGCATGGTGGCTCACGGAGCCATGCGATGGTTCGACGGCGGCCTTGATCGCTGGAGCTACCCTCCGTTAGATGCCAACCAAATCGTCGCGGACGCCGTGCGCGCGCGCCTGGCGCAGCGCTAGAGCCGGCGATCGGACCCGACACACCTCTACCGGAGGCAATGACATGCCCACGCGTCACTCGAAGGTCGTCATCGTCGGCTCGGGGCCGGCCGGCTACACGGCCGCCGTCTATGCCGCACGCGCCATGCTGGAGCCGGTCCTCATCCAGGGGCTGCAGCCCGGCGGACAGCTCACCATCACGACCGACGTCGAGAACTACCCGGGCTTCGCCGACCCGATCCAGGGCCCCTGGCTGATGGAGCAGATGGAGGCACAGGCGAAGCATGTCGGCACGGAGATCGTGCGGGACTACATCGTCGACGTCGACTTCACGCGCCGGCCGTTCTGGCTGAAGGGCGACGGCGGCGACGAGTACACCGCCGACGCGGTCATCATCGCGACGGGCGCCCAGGCCCGCTGGCTCGGCCTCGAGACGGAGGAGCGCTTCAAGGGCTTCGGCGTCTCCGCCTGCGCCACGTGCGACGGATTCTTCTACCGCCAGAAGCCCGTCCTCGTCGTCGGCGGCGGCAACACCGCCGTCGAGGAAGCCTTGTTCCTCACGAATTTCGCGTCCAAGGTGACGGTCGTTCATCGCCGCGACTCTTTCCGCGCCGAGCGGATCCTGCAGGACCGCCTGCTGGCCCATCCGAAGGTCGAAGTCGTCTGGAACAGCGTGCTCGACGAGGTCCTCGGCAGCACGCAACCTCCGGGCGTGAACGGCGCGCGGATCCGCAACGTCGAGACCGGCGCCGTGCGCGAGCTCGACGTCGACGGCGTCTTCATCGCGATCGGCCACGCGCCCTCCACGGAGATCTTCCGCGGCCATGTCGAGATGCGACCGAGTGGGTACATCGTGACCGAGCCGGGCTCGACGGCGACGAGCGTGCCCGGCGTCTTCGCCGCCGGTGACGTGACGGACGAAACCTATCGCCAGGCCGTCACGGCGGCCGGGATGGGGTGCATGGCCGCTCTGGATGCGGAGCGGTACCTGGCGGCCGCGGTCACGCGCGCCGCGGCGGAATGACCCGCCGATAAGCGATGAGAGGCGGCATGGGGGGACAACGCCAGCACATGGATTGGGACAAGCTGCGCATATTCCATGCCGCCGCTGACGCGGGGAGCTTCACCCATGCGGGCGATCAGCTGGGCCTGAGCCAGTCGGCGGTCAGCCGGCAGGTCAGCGCCCTCGAGCTCGACGTCGGGGTGCCGCTCTTTCATCGTCACGCCCGCGGCCTGATCCTCACCGAGCAGGGCGAGCTCCTCTACCGGACGGCCCACGAGATGTTCATGCAGCTCGAGTCGGTGCGGACGAGGCTCACCGATTCGCGCGAGAAGCCGAACGGCGATCTGCGCGTGACGACGACGCTCGGGCTCGGCACGAGCTGGCTGACGCCGCGGCTGCGCGAATTCACCGAGCTCTATCCCGATATCCGCCTCAATCTCATCCTCAACGACGAGGAGCTCGACATCTCGATGCGCGAGGCGGACGTCGCCATCCGCCTGCGCCAGCCGCAGCAGCCGGACCTCATCCAGCGCAAGCTCTTCACCGTCCATTTCCACGTCTATGCCTCCCCGGAATACCTGAAGCGGCACGGCAGCCCGCGCGACCTCGCCGATCTCGACCACCATAGGATCATCACCTTCGGCGACCCTGCCCCGTCCTATTTCCGCGCCTCGAACAACTGGCTCGAGACCGCCGGACGCCCGCCCGGCAATCCGCGCCTCCCGATCATGCGCATCAACACGATCCACGGCATCCGGCGGGCGGTGCAGAACTCGATCGGCATCGCCGTCCTGCCCGACTACCTCATCGAGTCGGAGAACAACCTCGTCCAGCTTTTCCCGGATTCGCAGATCCCGGCCTTCGACACCTTCTTCGTCTTCCCGGAGGAGATGAAGGATTCGGCGCGGGTGGCCGTGTTCAAGGATTTCGTGATCGCCAAGGCGAAGGGCTGGAAGTTCTGACAGCGCTCACGATCCCGTGAGCGTGGCTCCACCCGAACGCGAAGAGCGCCGCCAAACCCGCTGGTTTGGCCTACCGATGTTCGTCTCCCGATCGTGCCATGCCGGACGCTCATGACTGACATGCAGACGCCCTGGTTGTGCAGTGCCGCAGGAATAGGCACATAGCGCACAAGCTGTTGGCAACGACGGGCGGCCGTTTCTCCTCCCAGGTCGCTCGAAGGTGCGGTCAGCTGTTCCCCTCTGGAAGGCGATCGCCTGTACCCCATGCAGGCTGATCGACTCAATTGGCCGGATTGCCTTGGCAATCCGGCCCTTTTTTTGCCCGTGCCTCAGGCCGCTGCCTGCGCTCGGCGCGTCTCGATCACCTGCTCCGCAAGCTTTCCGGAGAGCTCCGCCAGATGGTCGAAGCAGGCGGTGTAGCTGCCGACGCCCGCGCTGGCCGAGCGCAACTCGACGATGAGATCGCGCATCTCAGCCTCGGGGATCCGCGCCCGCACCACATCCCAGCCCGGCCACCCGGGCCGCGCGTCGAAGCCCAGGATCTGACCGCGCCTCTGCGCCACCATCGCCGTCACCCGCGACGTGCAGTCGCTCGGTACCACCACCTCGACCGCCATCACCGGCTCGAGCAGCACGGGAGCCGCCTCGGCGAGAGCCTCCGCGGCCGCCAGCCGCCCCGCGGCGCGGAACGCCATGTCGGAGGAGTCGACGGGATGGTAGGAACCGTCGAGCAGCGTCGCCGACAGGTCGACGACCGGAAATCCGAGCGGGCCGCACGACAGGTGATCGCGAATCCCCGCCTCCACGGAGGGGATGTACTGCTTCGGCACGGCTCCACCCGTGATGCGCTCCCCGAAGGTGAACCCCGCGCCCCTCGCCAGCGGGGCGATCTCGACGACGACATCGGCGAACTGTCCGTGGCCGCCGGTCTGCTTCTTGTGGCGGGCCCGGTGCTTCACGGCCTTGCGGATCGTCTCTCGGTAGCCGGGCCGGGGCAGCTGCACCTCGACCGTCAGGCCGAATTTGCGCGCGAGACGCTCCAGCGCCACCCGCACATGCATCTCCCCCTGTCCGCCGAGCTGCAGCTCCCCCGAAGCCTGGTCGTGGTTGAGCACGAGCGAGGGATCCTCGTCCACGAGCTTCGCGAGCGCCGCCGTCAGCTTCACCTCGTCCTTGCGGTCCGCGACCGAGAGCGACCGCCAGAGGACCGGCTGCGGCGGGGCGAGCGACAGAAGTTGAAGCGGCACGCAGCCCACGCCGAGGGTGTCGCCCGTGCGCACGCTCTCGAGACGCCCCAGCCCCACCGTCTCGCCGGCCATCGCCGGACCGCGCTTCCGCGGCTCCTGTCCCTGGAGATCGAACACGCCGGAAACCCGCTCGTCGCGCCCGTCCTCCGTGCGGACGATGGCACCGTCCGCGATCTCGCCCTCGAGAACCCGCACGACCGAGAGCTTGCCGCCATGGGAGGTGTGGAAGGTCTTCACGACCTGTGCCGCCGCACCGCCCGTCTCCGCCGAGCCGAGACGCGCCCTGGTCTCGCGGATCCCAGGCGCTTCGTGCCGCAGCGCCTTCAGAAGCCGCAGCACCCCGTTCGCCCGCTCCGCGGCGCCCAGGAAGAGCGGAACGATCAGGCCCTCCCGGAAATCGGTGGCGAGCCCGTCGAACACCTGGTCGCGCGGCGGCTCGACGTCGCCGAGGAGCTGCTCCATGAGCTCGTCGTCGTAGTCGGCCAGCCTCTCCAGCATCGTGAAACGGGCCTCGCTCGTGAGCTCGCTCGTCTCGTCGGAGAACTCTATGACCTCGCTCGGCGCATGTTCCCGGTAGACGAAGGCCCGCTGCAGCGCCAGGTCGACGAAGCCGGTGACGATGCCCTTCTCCCAGATCGGCAGCTGCCGGAGCACGAGGGGCGCGGCGGACGCCGGCTGCAGCCACTCGAGCACCTCGCGCAGGGCCGCGTCGGCCTTGTCGATCTTGTTGAGGAAGACGAGCCGCGGCACGCCCAGATCCTCGAGCTCCTTCAGGATGAGCTGCAGCGCCGGCGCCTTCTTCTCGTCGGCCTCCGCCACGACGATCGCCGCGTCGACGGCGGGCAGGACGGCCCGGGCCTCGTTCAGGAACTCGACGGAGCCGGGGCAGTCGATGAAGGTGTAGCGATCGCCGAGAAACTCCACGGTGGCAACGTTCGCCTCGACGCTCATGCCGTGCTCGCGAGCCTCCTGCGAGGCGTCGCCGACCATGTTCCGGTCACCGACGCGCCCCGCACGCGGAATGGCCCCGCAGCGTTCGAGTATGGCTTCGAGCAGGCTCGTCTTGCCGCTGAGATAGGGGCCGACGATGGCGATGCATCTACCGCCTGCGCCGCCCTCCTGTGGTCCCGGCATGTCGCATCCTCCCGTCTGATGGGAGCGGACGTTGTTGCCGCGGAAGGTCCGTGGGCGGTCCGCCCCAAGCCTTAGTGGGACAATATGGTTTCAGCCATTCGTTCCGGGCGCAAGACGATTGACGCGGAGTCACATCGCCGCGTCGTCAGGGTGCGGAGGCGCGCAGGCGCATGAGGGGCACGAGCTGCACGATCAGGATTGCGCAGAAGATCGAGGCCGCGCCGGACCAGCCGACGAGGCCCAGGCGCTCACCGAGAAGAACACCTCCTGCCAGCGCCGCGAACAGGGCTTCCGCGGAGAGGATCACGGCGGCGTCGGCGGGCGGCGCCCAGCGCTGCGCGATCACCTGCAGCGTGAAGCCGATCCCGCCGGACACGAGGCCCGCATAGAGAAGCTCCGGCAGCGCCGCCACGACGGCGGCCATCGAGAGAGGCTCAAGCCAGATACCTGCGGCAAGCGACAGGATCCCGCACAGAGCGAACTGCGCCACCGAGATCAGGAGCGGCCGGCTCGTGCGCATCACCGCCACCCCCACCGCCGTCACGTGCACCGCCCACAGGACCGCGCTCGAGACGACGAGCAGGTCTCCCGGCCCCGGCGGATCGAACCCGCCCCCGCCGAGGAGGAACGTTCCGAAGATCGAGAGCATGGCGGCCGGCCAGACGATCGGGTTCGGCGGCATTCGGAAGGCCGCCCACGCCATGAACGGCACCATCACGACGTAGAGGCCCGTGAGGAACCCGGCATTCGTCACGGTCGTGTGCTTGATGCCGACCTGCTGCAGCACGTTCCCCAGAAGGAAGACGATCCCGATGAGGAGGATCAGCCACCTGTCCGCAGCCGACAGGGGCGTGTCGCCGCGGCGGCGCTCGAGGAGAGCGAAGGGCAGGACGGCGATCGCAGAGAGCAGGAACCGGACCCCCACGAAGGCGTAGGGGCCCATCTTGTCCATCGCCGTCGCCTGGGCGACGAAGGCGTTTCCCCAGATGAAGGCTGCAACGAGGAGGAGGAGGTTGGCGCGGACGCGTGTCATCCGCAGGCTCTAGCCCGGCCCTGCGGCAACGGCAACACGGGCTTGTCCGGTGCGGCGGCGGGGCTTGCGGCGCCGCAGGAGATAACTACTCTCCCCTGCTCCACGAAGCCTCCTCGAACATCCCGGACAGGCACGACATGCTCACGCTGCGCTCTTCGCCCGCCTCCCCCTTCGGCCGCAAGGTGAAGGTGGCCGCCGCCCATCTCGGCCTCGCCGACCGCATCGAGGTCGTGCAGGCGGACACGAGCGACCCCGAGGACAATCTCCGCACGCAGAACCCGCTCGGCAAGATCCCGGTCCTCGTGCTGGAGGACGGCACCACCCTGTTCGATTCCCGCGTGATCGTGGAATATCTCGACCATCTCGCCGGCGGCGGCAAGATCATTCCGCAGGGACAGCGGCGCTTCGCGGCGCTCACGCTCCAGGCCCTGGCCGACGGCATCCTGGATGCCGCCATCCTGCAGGTCTACGAGGGCCGCTTCAGGCCGGAGGAGAAGGCGCACCAACCGTGGCTCGACCGCCAGGCGGGGAAGATCGAGCGCGCGCTCGACGCGCTGGAGCGTAACCTGCCGGGCGACGACATCGATATCGGCACCATCACGCTCGCCTGCGCGCTCGAATATCTCGACTTCCGACAGGGACGGAGCTGGAGGGACGGCCGCCCGGGGCTCGTCCAGTGGCTCGAGGCCTTTCCGCAGCGGCTGCCGGCCTTCCCGCAGTCCGCTCCGAGCTGAGGGCTCTACCTGAAGAGATCGCGCTGCCCTCGGCGCCCGCCACGGTGCGGCTTGATGCCCGAGGGCAGGAGAACCAGAAGGGCGGCAAACCCGACGATCAGCACGAACAGGCCGAAGAGGACCTCTCGGCTCGTGAATGCGGTGATGTCGGCCGTGGCGGCGCGGCCGGCGGCCATCCCGACCTCGGGACGCGGCAGGAACACGCTGGCGGTCTGCGCCGGATCGGCGTCGCCCGCACCGGCGGATTGTTGGTCCTGCGCGCCGCAAGGCGAGCTGACCGTCATCCATGCCAGCAGGAGCAGGAGCGTCGGGAGCAATCGCAGCACATAGGGAACGGGGGCGGGAGCGACGGTCATCATCCCGTCATGACTCCACGACTCTGCGGCAAGGCAGAGCCGCGATTGCGACGAGGGGGGACAGAATCTTTGACGCGATTATGGCTCCGCACCTCGGGAGGCGCCGGCGACCACGCCGGCGGGCGGCGTCTGCTGCTCGAATCGCAGGCGCAGGCCGTCGATCACCAGCAGCACGCCGAGGACCGCGATCACCCCGAAGACCAGGAACGCCAGCCGCAGGCTCCGCTTCCGCATCACCGCGGTCACCGGCCGATCCCGCGGACCGCGCCATGCCACAGCTTCAGTGTGCCGGCGCCCGATACCGCCAGGAGAATGAGCACGAGGCCGAGGTGGATCTTCTGGCTCGCCGGGTCGGTGACGGCAGGGACGGCAGCACGGAGTGAGACGACGTCTAGGCGCTGGAGGGCGGCCGCGTTCGCGTAGTCGATCGTCCAAAGCCGCGCAGGACCGGGCTCACCGGCATCCGCTTGAGGGAGAAGCTGCAGCGGAGGCAGTGTCGAGAGGACGAGCGTGAGGGCGAGGACACGCAGCGCGCGCCCCAGGGCTGCCGGCTTCTTCGAGCTGCGTTCCATCCGCATGCCTCCGCGTTCGCCACTGCTTCGTCTTCGGAGGAGACCGTCCCAATGCGGCGACGGCGTGCCCGGTGCCATGCGAATGAAGGGAAAAATTGTGGCAGTTCCACGGCTCATCGGGCGTGCGGCGACCGGAACCGGCCTCCCGGCAGTTCCGTTCTCAGCCGGAAGGCCGGCGGGGAGCGGACGCTTGATCCGGCACTCCGAGACCGGCGCGGCTCGAACCCGAGAAGGGCGCGACATGGCTATGAAATCGCTGGACGATCTTTTCCTTCATTTCCTGAAGGACATGTATCATGCCGAGAAGCAGATCCTGCGGACCTTGCCGAAGATGGCCAAGAAGGCCGAGAGCGACGACCTGCGCAAGGCATTCGAAGAGCACAGGGACGAGACCGAGGGCCAGATCGAGCGTCTCGAGCAGGTGTTCGAGATGGTTGGCAAGCGCGCCCGTGGCGAGTACTGCGACGCGATCCACGGCATCCTCGAGGAAGGCAAGGAGATCATGAACGAGGCCGAGGACAAGAACACCCTCGACGCCGGCATGATCGCCGCAGCGCAGGCCGTCGAGCACTACGAGATCTCGCGCTACGGCACGCTCATCGCCTGGGCAAAGCAGCTCGGCCACGACAAGGCGGCGACGCTCCTCAAGCAGACGCTCGACGAGGAGAACCACGCCGACGAGCTCCTGTCCAAGCTCGCCGAGAGCTCGCTCAACAAGAAGGCGGCGTGATCGCCGGGGACACCACCCGATGCAACCGTCCGTTCGGCTTTGTACCCACGGTTGAAACTTTCGGTGCAGCGGTGCCCTATGGCGCCTATAGTGGCGACGAGATTAGCCGTCCGCGCGGGATCCCGCGGCCGGTTTGGCGAGCCGGATCGTTCACCTCCGGCACGCGCAGAAGTCCGAGGGCGCACACTGCGCCTCTACTCTTAGGGGTGGTACCGGTCGACTCAAATCGACGGTGCCGACTTGGCCGGGGCTCACCAGCCCCGGCCCTTTTCGACCGGGGATGCGACTCGGCTTTTTTGGCGTCTTGAACGCGCGAGGGCCGCGGCATAGGGTTCGGCGCCTTTCGTCCTCGCTTCAGGAGCCATCATGGGCTTTCTCGCCGATTCCCTTTCACGCATTCAGCCCTCTGCCACGATCGCGGTCACCAACAAGGCGCGCGAGCTGAAAGCGGCCGGTCGCGACGTGATCGGCCTCGGCGCGGGCGAGCCAGATTTCGACACGCCCCAGAACATCAAGGACGCGGCCATCCGGGCCATCCAGGATGGCTTCACGAAGTACACGGCCGTCGACGGCATTCCCGAGCTCAAGGCAGCGATCTCGCGAAAGTTCAAGCGCGAGAACGGGCTCGACTACACGCCCCAGCAGATCACCGTCGGGACCGGCGGAAAGCAGGTCCTCTACAACGCGCTGATGGCGACCCTGAACCCGGGCGACGAGGTGCTCGTTCCCGCCCCCTACTGGGTCAGCTATCCCGACATGGTCGCCCTGGCCGGCGGCACGCCGGTCGAGATCGCGACGACAGCTGCGCAAGGCTACAAGATCACGCCCGAAGCCCTCGACGAGGCAATCACCGACAGGACGAAGTGGATCATCTTCAACTCGCCCTCCAACCCGAGCGGTGCCGCCTACACGCGGCAGGAGATCAAGGCGCTGACGGAGGTGCTCCTGCGCCACCCCCATGTGTGGGTGATGACGGACGACATGTACGAGCACCTCGTCTACGACGACTTCGAGTTCACCACCGTTGCGCAGGTCGAGCCCGCGCTCTACGAGCGCACGCTGACGGTGAACGGCGTCTCGAAGGCCTACTGCATGACCGGCTGGCGGATCGGCTATGCCGGAGGCCCGGCGCCGCTCATCAAGGCGATGGGCACGATCCAGTCGCAGTCGACCTCCAACCCCTGCTCCATCTCGCAATACGCGGCGGTCGAGGCTCTCGACGGGCCGCAGGAGTTCATCGCCAGGAACAACGAGCGCTTCAAGGAGCGCCGCGACCTCGTCGTCTCCATGCTCAATCAGGCGCGCGGCATCGAGTGCCCGACGCCGGAGGGCGCCTTCTACGTCTATCCCTCCTGCGCGGGGACCCTCGGGAAGACGAGCGCGGGGGGCCGCAAGCTGGAGTCGGACGAGGACTTCGTGACGGCGCTGCTCGAGGAAGAGGGTGTGGCTGTCGTTCAAGGCTCGGCGTTCGGTCTCGCCCCGTTTTTCCGCATCTCCTACGCCACGTCCTACGAAGTGCTGGAGGATGCCTGCAGCCGCATTCAGCGCTTCTGCGGCGGGCTGCGCTAGGCGGAGGGCGCGATGACCGGTGGCGGAAAAGGCCTCGCCCTCGTCACCGGCGCGTCGGGCGGCATCGGCGCGGAGTTGGCCCGCGCCTTTGCGGCGCATGGCCACGACCTCGCCCTCACCGCCCGCTCGGAGGAGCGGCTTGACCTTGTCGCCGATGACGTCGCCGGCCGCTGGGGGGTGCGGGTCTCCGTGCTGCCGCTCGATCTGGGTCGTCGTGAGGCGCCGGCCGAACTCCTGGAGTGGACCCGAGCGGAAGGCCTGCAGGTCCACCATCTCGTGAACAACGCCGGATACGGCCTCACCGGCCCCTTCGGCGCCCATTCCCTCGACGAGGAGATGGGCCTCGTCGACCTCAACGTCCGCGCGTTGACGGAGCTCACGCACCGCTTCCTGCCGGGCATCGTGGAGGGGCGCGGCGGCGTCTTGAACGTCGCCTCGCTCGCGGCCTATCTGCCGGGCCCCTTCATGGCCTCCTACTATGCGAGCAAGGCCTACGTCCTTTCGTTCACCGAGGCGCTCGCCCGGGAGCACGCCGCATCGGGAGCCTCGGCGACGGCGCTCTGCCCCGGCCCCGTGCCCACCGGCTTTCAGGAGCGCTCGGGGATGCGGCTGCCGCGGATGGCGCGGCACATGCCGATGCTCACCGCGGCCGAAGTGGCCCGCCAGGGCTATGCCGCCTATCGGCGCCGCCAGACCGTCTGCGTTCCCGGCTTTTCCACCCGCCTCGGCGCATCGCTTCTGGGAGCCGCCCCCCGGTCGCTCACAGCCCGCCTTTCGGAGCGGCTGAACCGCATCCGCAGCTGATCCCTCGAACCTGCCGGCTCTTCTTCGCGTTGTGAGGGAGCAGACCGGCACGTTGCAGCGACAGCCGGTCGGCAGCCCTTCTTGCACCATCTGGAGCGTCGACATGACACGAAGCATTCTGGCCGCAATCGCCCTGGCATCGGGCGTGCTGGCGGCCGCACCGTCCCAGGCACAGGAGCGCGTCGAGGCGGGCGTCCTCCGCTGCGACGTCGCCGGCGGCACCGGGTTCATCTTCGGGTCGACCAAGCAGCTCAACTGCATCTACGAGAGCAACACCGGCCTCACACAGGCCTACACCGGCAACATCCGCAAGTTCGGCGTCGACATCGGCGCGACGGCCGACAGCGTCATCGTGTGGGGCGTCCTGGCACCGACCACGGACGTGCCTCCGGACACGCTTCGCGGCACCTATGACGGCATCTCCGCCGAGGCGACCGCCGGGGTCGGCATCGGCGCGAACGCCCTGATCGGCGGCAACTCGGAGTCCATCGTGCTGCAGCCCCTGAGCATCCAGGCGCAGTCCGGCCTCAACATCGCGGCGGGCCTGACGTCGATCGAGCTCGTCCCGGCCATGTGATCCGAGCCGCCCCGGCTGAACACGAGCGCAGAAGGCCCGGGTATCGGCCCGGGCCTTCTTGCGTTGGCACGCCGATGTGATGGAACCTTCGGCAATCGGCGATACTTCCGCCGAAGACAGCGGAGGTTCATGACATGCTCAAATGGATACCAGTCGCCGCCATTGCCCTGGCGGCCTTCCTCGGGGCCCCGTCCCCGGCAAGCGCCGCGAGCGGCTACGCGACCGGCGACGTCAACATGCGGACGGGACCGAGCACGCGCTACCATCGCATCCTCACCATTCCACGTGGTGCCCCCGTCGAGATCTACGGCTGCAGCGGCAGCTGGTGCGACACCGCCTATGCCGGACGTCGCGGATGGGTGTCCGGGCGCTACCTCTCGACGAGCGGCTACCGCGCGAGCAGCCGTGGCGGCATCTCGCCGGGCGCCGCAGCGGCCGGCATCATCGGCCTCGGTGTCGCCGGCGCGATCATCTCCAACGATCGGCGGTACTATCGTCACCGCCATTACCGGCCGCGCCACTACCATCACCGGGAATGGCGTCATCGCCCTCCCCGGCATCATTGGCGCCGGGGCTACGAGCACAGGCGGATCTCCCCGATGGACCGCCATCGTTGGGAACGGCAGCGCTACGGCAACTGAGGTCCCTGAAAAGGCAAAGAGCCCGCGCCACGAGGTGGCGCGGGCTCTTTCATTGCTCACGAAAACGGGCCGCGCATTGCGCGGCCCGTTGATCGCGATCGGCCGGGATCAGAACTTGTAGTTCAGACCGGCGCGAACGATGTGGGCGTCGAAGTCGGTCTCGTTGGAGATCGTCGTGAACTCGTCGCCGTCCGGAAAGCGCAGGTCATAGTCCTGGCTGCCGAGATCGACGTACAGGTACTCGACCTTCGCCGTCAGGTTGTCGGTGATCGCACCCTCGACACCGCCGCCGACGGCGTAGCCGATACGGGTCTTGTCGTCGCGGCCGAACCGGACGTCCTCGACGTCGCCGTCATAGGTGAAGCCGACATCGGCGTCGCCGTAGGCGATACCACCCGTCGCGTACACCAGGAAGCGGTCCATGGCGTAACCGGCGCGGATACGCGTGGTGCCGAACCAGTTCATCTCGGCGCCGAAGCGATACGTGCCGTCAGCGATGTCGTCGTCGTCGAAGAAGACGTCGCCGCTGCGCGAGGTGCTCAGGTCGGCCCACTGCAGATCCGTCTCCACACCGAAGACGAAGCTGTCCATCTGCCAATTGTAACCGATCTGGCCACCGACGATGGCGCCATCGGCGTCGATGTCGAAGCGGGTGCCGGAGTCGAAGATGTCGCCCTCGTCGGTCTTCACGCCGCCCCAGCCGTAGCCGGCGTTGAGACCGGCGTAGAAGCCCGTCCAGCTCCAGAGCGGCGCAGGTGCTGCGGCGATCGGCGCTGCCACGGGGCCCTTGTCGTAGATCGGCGCGTCGGCCGCCATGGCCGCGCCCGAAGCAGTGATCATCGCTGCGGCGGCGACGGAAGCCTTCAGCAGAGTCGTGCGCTTCATGTGGTAACCCTTCTCACATTGCGTTGCATCATCCCGCCACAGCGAGCCGGTGTCGCGGTGACGCGATGCACAGGGCCGCCAGAACTCGTGGCAGCTCCTCAACGCCAATCTATGCCCTCGGGTGCCGGCTGAAAGATGGCGAAAAAGCAGCGCGGGGCCCTTTGCCAAAGGGCGTTGCAGCAAGGGCACATCAGATGTTTGCAGAAGGGCGGGCGAGTTCGGCGCGATATCTTTCCGCCTCAGGAGTTATACATTCGTATCCGGGCATTTTGGATCGGTTAATTTCGCCGACTAGACCGTTTACGATAATCTGCACACTTGAGATATTCGGCCGCTTCATGCCGCGCCGCCACAACAAGGTGGGCCGACCACTTGGCGAAGAAGCAGATCGGCCCGTCCATCTGGAGTTTCCTCATCCTTGGCACGCCCCCGTGTCCCATCCGCACGGTGAGGGCGGAACGGCGCCGGCCACAATCCATCCCGAGGCGACCCTTTCTGCGACCGGCTTGATTCCGCCATCGGCGGCGACACCTCCCGCCGATGGATCAACTCCATGGAGGCCTTCATGCCGACATTTCTCATCACCGGCGCGTCGAGCGGGATCGGAGCGGCCACGGCGCGGGCCGCCGCCGAGGCCGGCTATGACCTCGTCCTCGCGGCTCGCTCGCGCGAGAAGCTCGATGGGCTCGTCTCGGAGATCGGCACTTCCCGCGCGATCGCTGTGGGCTGCGATGTCGCCAGTCTCGAGGACCAGCGGGCCATGGTGGAGGCGGCACTGCAGCGGTTCGGAACGGTCGACGTCGCCTTCGCGAATGCCGGTATCGGCTCGACGGGAGCCGGGGTAGAGCACGGTGACCCGGAGAACTGGCGCGACATGCTCATGACGAATGTCTATGGCTGCGCCCTCACGGCGAAGGTGTGCCTGCCGGAATTGCGGCGCGCCGAAGGACATATCCTCCTCACGGGCTCCCGGGCAGGACGCATGCCGCTCAGCGGCTCGCTCTACGGCGCCACGAAATGGGCGGTGACCGGCCTCGGCTACAATCTGCGGGAAGAGTTGTCCGGAACCGGCGTCCGGATGACACTCATAGAGCCCGGCATGGTCGACACGCCCTTCTTCGAAGAGGCCAAGCCGCACGCGCTGCGACCGGAGGACGTCGCGCGCGCCGTCATCTATGCGGTGAGCCAGCCTCGCCACGTGGACGTGTCGGAGATACTCGTCCTCCCCACCCCTGAGAAGAGCGAGCGATGAGAACCCAGAGCTTCGGTGCCGCCACGCGCGCAGTGTCCGTCATCGGCCAGGGCACGTGGTTTCTCGACGAGGCGGACCGGCGGACAGCGGTCGCCGCCCTGAGGCACGGGATCGATCTCGGTGCGACCCATATCGATACCGCGGAGATGTACGGCGAGGCAGAACCACTCGTCGGCGAAGCCATCGCCGGGCGCCGCGACGAGGTGTTCCTCGTCTCGAAGGTTCTGCCCTCGAATGCCTCGCGCAGCGGCGCGCCCGCCGCATGCGAGCGTTCGCTGCGCCGCCTCGGCACGGACAGGCTCGACTGCTACCTCCTTCACTGGCGAGGCAGCATCCCGCTCGCGGAGACCGTCGAGGCGATGGAGAGCCTCTTGGAAGCAGGCAAGATCCTGTCCTGGGGAGTCAGCAACTTCGACGTCGACGACCTCGATGAACTGGAGGAGATCGCCGGAAAGGAACGGATAGCCTGCAACCAGGTGCTCTACCACCTGGGGGAGCGGGCCATCGAGCACGAGGTGTCCGGCTGGTGCGAGAGGAACGGCGTCGCCCTCGTGGCCTACTCGCCCTTCGGCCACGACGACTTTCCGGAGCCGGGCTCGGCCGGCGGGCGCACCCTCGCCGACATCGCGCAGGCTCACGACGCCACGCCGCGCCAGGTGGCGCTCGCCTTTCTCACGCGCCGGCCCGGTCACTTCGCCATCCCGAAGGCCTCGGCGGCTGGCCACGTGGCGGAGAACGCGGCGGCGGGACGTCTCGTCCTCGACGAGACGGAGATCGGCCGCATCGAGGAGGCCTTTCCCCTCGGGCGAAAGCCCCGCCACCTGCCGATGCTGTGATTCCTCAGGAGGTCAGACAATCGAAGAGCGTCGGCGGGCCCATCGCATGCGCGCTCTCGATCGCGAGGATCCGCCGCTTCGTGTCGATCCCGCCATTCGCCGAGAACCCGCCGATGCGCCCGCCGGCAGCCAGCACGCGGTGGCAGGGCACGATGATCGGAAAGGGATTGCGGCCGAGCGACCGGCCGACTGCCTGCGCCGCGACGGCGCGGCCGCAACGTTGCGCCACGGCCCCGTAGGTCATGGTCGTGCCCGGCGGAATCCTCCGGGCCACCTCGTAGACGCAGCGGTCGAACTCCGGCAGGTGATCCATGTCGAGATCGATGCTGCCCAGATCCCTCGCCTCCCCGGCGAGGAGCGCGACGATTCCCCCGATGGCGGCCTGCCCCATCGGCCCAGGCTCGCCAGGGGCGGCACCGGGATGCCGGCGCCGGATCCGACGGACCGTCTCGTCCTCGTCGCGCTCGGGAAGTTGCACCGCGACGAGCCGCTCCCCTCGCCAGGCGACGGCGCAGGTGCCGATCGAAGTCGCGAATGGCGTGAAGCGGATGCCGTCCATGATCGAAGCGTATCACGGCACGCGCGGCAGCGATGCCCCTTCGCAGAGACTGCGGCCGGCTCCGTCAGACCAGATCGTGGCTCGCCACCGGTTGCACGCCCGCCTCGTTCATCTCGCCCATGGCGGCAGCGAGCGAGCCATCGAGGTCGATCGCTCGGCAGGCATCGGTGACGATCAGCACGTCGAAGCCGTGCCGGCGGGCGTCGAGTGCCGACCACGCGACGCAGAAATCGGTGGCGAGACCGCAGATGACGATCCGCGAAAGTCCGCGCTCGCGCAGGTAGGCCGAGAGGCCCGTCGGCGTCGTGCGGTCGTTCTCGTAGAAGGCGGAGTAGGAATCGATCTTCGGGTGGAAGCCCTTGCGCAGGATGAGCTGAGCCCTGTCGACCTCGAGCGCGGGATGGAAGGCCGCGCCTCGCGTGCCCCGGACGCAGTGGTCGGGCCACAGGACCTGCTGCCCGTACTCCGCCTCGACCGTTTCGTAGGGCCGCCGTCCCGCGTGCGAGGAGGCGAAGGAGGAGTGCCCCGCCGGGTGCCAGTCCTGCGTCAGAACCGCATTTGAGAATCGCGCGAGCAGCGCGTTGACCGGCGCCACCACGTCCTCGCCACCCGGAACGGCGAGAGCGCCGCCGCTGCAGAAGTCGTTCTGAACGTCGACCGCGAGCAGAACGTCGGTCGGTCCGATCTGCCGGGCTCCCGTCATCGCAGACGCACCTCCTCAGATCGACACGGCAGGCTCAGCGGACCGGAGCGGCCTTCTCGGCCGGCGTCCTCCGTTCCGCATCCGCGTCGCTCTTCCCGTCGCCGTTCTTGCGCAGATACGCCTTCGCGATGACGTTGGCCGAAACGGGCGCCGTCAGGAAGAGGAAGATCGTGACCAGGAGCTCGTGGAACGACAGGTTACCCTGCCCGATCAGGAAGTAGAGCATCGAGGCGATCAGGATGCTCCCCACCCCGAGGGTCGTCGCTTTCGTGGGCCCGTGAAGACGTCGCATCGTGTCCGGCAACTTCGCAAGGCCGAAAGAGCCGACGAAGATGAAGAACCCGCCGATCACGAGAACGATGCTGATGACGATATCCGCGATCAGGTACATCCGCTCACTCCATCACGTTGCCGCGCACGATGTACTTGCAGAATGCGACGGTCGCCACGAAACCGACCATCGCGAAGAGCATCGCGGCCTCGAAGAAGGTCGTGGTTTCCCAGAAGATCCCCGCCAGCATGATCAGCGCGATGGCGTTGATCGTCAGCGTGTCGAGCGCGAGGATCCGGTCGGTCACGTGCGGCCCTATCAGCAGCCGGTAGAGCGTGAGCAGGCTGGCGATGGAAACGGCGACGGCCGCGAAGACGGAAGCATAGAAGATCACTGGAAGATCCTTAGCAGGCGACTTTCGTAGCGTTGCTTGATCTGGGCCACCGCCTCCGCCTCGTCCTTGAGGTTCAGGCAGTGGACCATGAGCGTGTGGCCCTCGTGGTCGTAGTCGGCGGTGAGCGTCCCAGGCGTCATGGTGATCGTGCCGGCGAGGACCGTCACGGCCTCGGGAGACTCCAGGTCGAGCGGGACCGTGATGAACGTCGAGTTCAGGCTGTCGCCGCGACGGAACAGGACGAGCTTCGCGACCTCGATGTTCGACACCACGATGTCGTAGAGGACGATCGCCGCGTATTCGAGGATCACCATGGGCCGTCTGACCGACGGGCGGCCGGGCCAGTAGACGGCAGTCATGCTCGGCACCGCCACGGCGATGACCGCCGCCAGGACGAACACGCCGACCGAGACGTGGTTCGACAGCAGGATCCACACGACGAAGACGGCAAGGCTCAGCAGAGGATGTGGGAGAATGGTGGCGGTCATCTCACGGCTCCTGCATGGCGAGATCGGTTTCCGGCAGCACCGCGCCGATATAGCGGCCCTGGTCGAGGAGCTCCCGCGCCGTGGCTGTCATCGCGTCCATCACCGGCCCGCCGAGCACGGTCAGCGCGCCGGTGAACACGAGGAGCGTCGCGACGATGGCGATCGGAGCAGCCCCGACCGGCCTGGCCTTCGACGGCTCCGCAGCCAGGGCGGCGACGGCGGGTGCCTTCCAGAACAATGTGCTGCCCGCCCGCAGATAGCCCACGAGCAGGAGCAGGCTCGTGCCGAGGATCACCGCCCAGCCCGCAAAGCCGGCTCCGTTCTCGCGGATCGAGCTGAGGATCGCCACCTTGCCGACGAAGCCCGACAGCGGCGGCATGCCGACCATGGCGATGGCCGCGCCGAAGAACAGGGCGGCGAGAAGCAGGTTGCGCGGCGTCGCCGCCTCCGGCACCAGCCGGTCGATCGTCGTGCCCCGGCCGGCCGCGACGATGTCGACGATCAGGAACAGGACGGCGCCGACGAGGCAGCTATGGAGCAGATAATAGAGCGCGGCCGCGATCTGCCGCTCCTCGATGCCCGCGCCGGCGATCAGCAGCGTGCCCATCGACGCGACGATCGAGAACGACGCGAGCTGGAGCATCGACTTGCTCGCGAGAACCCCGATCGAGCCGACGATCAGCGTCAGCGCCGCCGCGGGCAGCAGAAGCTGCTGCAGGAGATCCGACACGCCCGCGACGCCAGAAGCGAAGACGAGCGTGTGGACGCGGATGATCGCATAGGCGCCCACCTTGGTGAGCACCGCGAACAGCGCCACGGCCGGGGCCGAGGTCGCTGAATACGTCGTCGGCAGCCACCAGTGGAACGGGGCGAGCGCGCACTTCATCGCGAAGACGGAGAAGAGAAGGAGAGATCCGACGCTGAGGAGCGCGTGGTTCTCGGGCGGCAGCTGGGACACCCGGACGGCGAGGTCCGCCATGTTGAGCGTGCCCGTCACCCCGTAGATCAGGCCGACCCCGAACAGGAAGACGGTGGACGCGACGAGATTGATCGCGACGTACTGGAAGCCGGACTTCATGCGCCAGGCCCCGCCACCGTGCAGCACGAGCCCGTATGAGGCGATCAGCAGGATCTCGAAGAAGACGAAGAGGTTGAACAGGTCGCCCGTGAGGAACGCCCCGTTTATGCCGAGAAGCTGGAACTGGAAGAGCGCGTGGAAATGCTGCCCACGGGCGTCCCAGCCGATCACGGCATAGAGAAGCGCCGCCAGCGCGATCACCGACGTCACGACGAGCATCAGCGCCGACAGGCGGTCGAGCACGAGCACGATGCCGAAGGGCGCCGGCCAGTCGCCGAGGAAATAGGCCTCTGGCCCGCCGGCGGCCAGGCTCCACAGATAGAGCGCGTTCCCGACGAGGAACGCCGTCACTCCCACCGACACCCAGCGCTGCGCGCCGAGGCCCGCGTGGCGCATCAGCACGAGCACCGCCGCGGTCAGGGCCGGCAGGATGACCGGCAGGATGATCCAGTGGTTCACCATTCGTTGCCTCGGGGCTCGGGGCCGAAGTCACGCACCATGTCCTCCGGGCCGATGGCCGCCGCATCGGATCCGGTATCGAGGAAGCTGCGGAGCGCAAGCACGACGATCAGCGCGGTCATGCCGAAGGAGATGACGATCGCGGTCAGCACCAGGGCCTGGGGCAGCGGATCGGCGTAGAGGATGTTGCTGCCCTCGTAGATCGGGGGCGCGCCGATCGTCAGGCGGCCCATCGTGAACAGGAACAGGTTGACCCCGTAGGACAGGAAGGTGAGCCCCACCACGATCGGCAGCGTCCTCCGGCGCATCATGAGGTAGATTCCGGTCGCGGTGAGAAAGCCGATGCCGGAGGCGACGAGAAGCTCCATCAGACAGGCTCCTTCTGCCGTTCACGCGCGAAAGGGGCGGGCGCTGCGGGTTGCGAAGCCGCCGGTTCCGGACCTAGCGCGGGCTTCGGCAGCGTTCCGGCCTGCTCCATCTCGTCGCCGATCGCCTCGGCGCGGGAAATGGTGGACAGGCTCAGGAGGACGGTACCGACGACCACGAGGAAGACGCCGAGATCGAAGGCCAGCGCCGAGGCGAGCTCCACCTCGCCGATGAGCGGGATGTGGAAATAGTCGTAGGTGCTGGTGAGGAACGGCGATCCGAAGAGCCAGGAGGCGACCCCCGTCGCGCCGGCGATCAGGATCCCCGCGGAGATCATAAGCTGGCCGTCGAGACGACGACGGTCGTGCGCCCAGGCGTAACCGCTCGCGACATACTGCATGATGAAGGCGATCGCGACGACGATGCCGGAGATGAACCCTCCGCCGGGCATGTTGTGGCCGCGCAGGAAGATGAAGATGCCGACGGTCAGCGCCAGAGGCAGGAGCACGCGCGTGACCACCACCAGCATGATCGGGTGCGGCTCGCCGCTCCGTGACGAGAGCGGCCGCGCCATCGCGCCGGCGGCCTGACGTGCCTTCGGGCCGAGGTCCAGAAGGGCGAAGATGACGAGAGCGGCGATGCCGAGCACGATGATCTCGCCGTAGGTGTCGTAGCCACGGAAATCGACGAGGATGACGTTCACGACGTTCGTGCCGCCACCGCCGGGCTTTGCCTGAGCGATGTGGTAGTCGGATATCGTCTGGTAGCCGCGCGTGAGGACGGAGAGGGCGAGAGCGCCGACAGCCACTCCGGAGAAGAGCGCGGTGACGCCGTGACCGGCCCTCAAGCCCGCGCTCGTCTCATGCGGGGTGGATTTCGGCAGGAGGTTGAGGGCGAGCAGCATGAGAATGGTCGCCACCACCTCGACCGAGATCTGCGTCAGCGCCAGATCGGGCGCCGAGAACTGCAGGAAGACGAGCGACACGACGAGGCCGGCGATGGCCGTCACGATCAGCATGAGCAGCCTGTCGTGGTGACGGACCACGGCGACGCCGCAGGCGGTGAGCAGGGCGAGCCAACCGACCATCGCCGGCAGGCTCATTCCAAGCATGTCGGCCGTCCCGCCGCCGTGCGTCGTGTTGAAGAACGCAGCCGCGCCCAGGCCCGCGACGGCAAGCACGATCACGAACATGTAGCGCGACAGGTCGTTGTTGTGCAGGAACGTCGTCAGGCCCGACGCGCCGGCCGCGCCCGCCCGTACGGTCCGCTCGAAGGCCGGCTTCGCCTCGGGTCGCGGCGCCGCCTGCCGCATCTGCTCGATCGGCCCATACGCCGCCAGCAGCAATAGGCCGCCCGCCACCGCGATGATGCTCATCACGAGCGCCGGCGTCACCCCGTGCCAGAGCGAGAGGTAGAAGTTGGGCAGTTCGCCGTTGATGACGGCCGCCGCGGTCAGCCTGACGATCGGCTCCGCCAGGCCCGGCACGAGGCCGAAGACGATGACGGGCACGACCAGTATGGCCACGGGCAGCCACATGCCGAGGGGCGGGTCGTGCGGCGGGTGCTTCGCGTCGGGGAACCGCGTCTCGCCGAAGAAGGTGGCATGGAGAAGACGTGCCGAGTAGGCCACCGAGAATAGCGCCCCGAGGGTCGCCAGCAGCGGGAACAGCCAGGGCATCCCGCCATAGACGGTGTGACTGGCCTCCTCGAGCATCATCTCCTTCGACACGAAGCCGTTGAAGAGCGGGATGCCCGCCATCGCGAGCGAGGCGATGATCGCCAGCGTCGCGGTGATCGGCATCAGTTTCCGCAAGCCGCCGAGCTTGGCGATGCTGCGCGTGTGGGTCTCGTGGTCGACGATGCCGGCGCTCATGAAGAGAGCGGCCTTGAAGGTCGCGTGGTTGAGGATGTGCAGCACCGCGGTCACCGCCGCCATCCGAGTCCCCAGGCCGAGCAGCATCGTGATCAGCCCGAGATGGCTCACGGTCGAGTAGGCGAGCAGCGCCTTCAGGTCGTCGCGGAAGATCGCGATCCACGCCCCGACCACCATCGTCGTCAGGCCTGCCAGAGAGACGACCAGGAACCACATCTCCGTTCCCGCGAAGACCGGCCACAGCCGTGCGAGAAGGAAGATGCCGGCCTTCACCATGGTCGCGGAGTGCAGGTAGGCCGAGACCGGCGTCGGCGCCGCCATGGCGTGCGGCAGCCAGAAATGGAAGGGAAACTGCGCCGACTTCGTGAAGGCGCCGATCAGGATCAGCCCGAGCATCGGCACGAAGAGCGGCGAGGAGACGACCACGTCGCGGCGCTGGATGATCTCGCTCAGCTCGTATGTGCCGGCGACGCTGCCGAGCATGAGCATGCCACCGATCAGGGCAAGACCGCCGCCACCGGTGACGATCAGCGACATGCGCGCACCCTGCCGGGATTCAGGCAGGTGGTTCCAGTAACCGATCAGCAGGAAGGAGCTCAGGCTGGTGAGCTCCCAGAAGACCAGCATGAGGATGATGTTGTCGCTGAGGACGATTCCGAGCATCGCCCCCTGGAACAGGAGCAGGAATGCGTAGAACCGCCCCATCGGATCCGCGCTCGCGAGATAGAACCTCGCGTACAGGATGACGAGGAGGCCCATCAGCAGGATGAGAGAGGCGAAGAACAGTCCCAGCCCGTCGACGAAGAAGGAGAAGTTCAGGCCGAGTTCGGGGATCCAAGCCGCGCGGAAGCCGACCTCCTCGCCGGAGATCACCCCAGGCGCGAGCGTCATGAGAAGCACGAAGGCCGTCAGGCTTATCAGGCCGGTCGAAATGGAACAGATGTTGCGGCCGGCACGGTCGCTCAGGACCGGGACGAATGCCCCAAGCGTCGGAATGAGGGCAACCAGTGCAGCGATCATCACCGTTCCATGCTGGAACGCCCCGGCCCGGGGAGCCGGGGTGGTAGCGACGGTCGCCGCCCTGCCTCCCCCGCGGGACGCTCTTCCGTTTCCTCTGGTCTTGTTGCGGCGCCGGCTAAAGGACGGACAGGACGATGAAGGCGCCCAGCATCAGGGCCATGGACAGGCCCCAGTTCCGCTCGAGCTCCGCTACGAACGACAGGAGCATACGCCTGGCCGACCGCAACGCCCCATCACGTTGCTCGACCGCCTGCACCCGCTCGAACTCTCGCTCGCCCCCATAAGGTCGGGCTGCGCCCTTCCCTCGAGACACCATCGCCAGACACCTCTCAAGCCGGTTCCGGCGTCCGCGACTTCCGCCGCGAACTTTCCGGTGGAGATTCAATGCGGTGGCCGCGGGGAACAAGCTGGGGGGACTCCGTCGGTTATGTTACCTCGGATAAAACCCCTCCGTGGAAACACTGTAGTGCGAAGCCCTCCGGAACAGCCGATAAGCCCCTCGGAAAACCGCCTGGAGCTGGATCGGGACACCGCACAGAACGTGTTCGTGGCATGGCCGCTGTGGGTCGTCGCCTATGTGGCGCTCGACTATGTGAGCTTCATCGAGTCCTATCGGGGGCTCGCAATCACGCCTTGGAACCCCACGGCCGGCCTGGCGGTCGCGCTCGTCTTCCTCGGCGGATGGCGGCACGCGCCGGTCGTCATCGTCTCGCCGGTTCTGGCGGGGGTGCTCGTGCGCGGGGGCACGGTGCCCGTGCCGATCCATCTCGTCGAGGGGCTGCTGTTCGGCGGAAGCTACCTCGTGGCCGGCCTCGTGGCTCGCCACGTACTGAAGCTCAGCCCCCGGCTCCAGAGCCCGGGCGCGACGATCCGCCTCATGCTCCTCGCGGTCGGGGGAAGCGCTTTGGCGGCCTTCAGCTACATCCTCGTACTCGGACTCGCGGATATCCTCCGCGGCGGCGAGATCCTCGAGGCGTTCCTGTACTTCTTCGTCGGCGACCTGATCGGCATTCTCATCTTCTTTCCCGCGACGCTGATCGTCCTGACGCGGCAGTGGCGGCCGCTCATGACGTGGGAGATTCTCCCTCAGGGCCTCGCGATCGCGGCGGCCTTCGCGGCCATTTTCGCCGTTCCCCATGCACGGGAGTACCAGCTCTTCTACCTTCTGTTCCTGCCGCTCCTGTGGTGCTCGTTCAGAAGCGGCATCGTCGGCGCCGTCGCCGCGCTCTTTGTCGTCCAGGTGGGGCTGATCGTCGCGGTGCATCTCCGGGGAGGGCTGCTCCTCGAGCTCGTCTCGTTCCAGATGCTGATGATCTCCCTCGCCGGAACGGGCCTCGTCTTCGGCAGCCTCATCGACCAGCAGCGCATCGCCGCCTCCCGGCTGCGCCAGCAGCAGCTGGCGCTCGGTCGCGCCCTGCGCATGCGCTCGGTCGGCGAAGTCGCCACCGCGATCGCCCACGAGGTGAACCAGCCCATCACCTCGATCAGAACCTACGCCGGCCTTGCGCGGGACGCTCTCGCGGCGGAACGCAAGGACGATGCGATGAATGCGGTCCTGCGCATCAGGTCGGAATGCGACCGCGCGAGCTCGATCATCCGTTCCACGCGCGAGCTCGTGCGCCAGGAGATCGCCCGCCCCTGCCCCGTCGAGATGGAGAAGCTCATCGTCGAGGTGCGCGACCTTCTGGTCGACCGCCTCGGCCATGTGTCTCTGGCGATCGAGGTCGCGCCCGAGGCCCGCACCGTCACCTGCGACCCGGCCCAGGTGAAGCAGGCTCTCTATAACCTCGTCGACAACGCCCTCGACGCCATCGACTCCGACGGCGCCCGTGGCACGATCCTGATCCGCGTCACCGTGCCCGATCCGCAGACGGTCGAGATTGCGGTACGAGACACCGGGCCGGGTTTTCCCGAGGACTTTGCCGCCTCGGGGATTACGCCCCTCGTCTCGACGAAACCCGAGGGAACGGGTATCGGCCTGTCGATCGCACGCTCCGTTGCCGAGACGCATGGCGGATCGCTCCTGATCGAGAGCGACGTCTCCGGCGCGACCGTCCGGCTCCGTCTCGCCGCCCAACCCGAGAAGTCACGAGAATGAACACCGTATCGCTCATCGACGACGACCCCGGCGTGCTCGATGCCGTGGGAACCCTGTTCGAGACGAAGGGCCTTTCGGTGAACCGCCACGCGAGCGCGGTCGCCTTCCTGAAGGCCCCCGTCACGGGAGGCTGCGTCGTGAGCGACCTCAGGATGCCCGAGCTCAACGGGCTCGAGCTCGTCAGGCTTCTCAAGGCGGAAGGTGATCCCCGGCCCATCATCCTTCTCACGGCGCACGGCGACGTGGAGCTGGCCGTGCGCGCCCTGAAGGCGGGAGCCTTCGACTTCATCGAGAAGCCGTTCGAAGAGGAGCGCCTCCTCGCCGCCGTCACGGCTGCCCTAGAGGCGGGGCAGCGCTCCGCCGTGCGGGCGAGCGAGCTGTCGGATCTCAAGCAGCGCTACGACAGCCTGTCCGAACGGCAGAAGGAGGTGATGTGGCTCGTCGTGTCCGGCTGCGCGAACAAGGAAGTCGCCGCCCGGCTCGAGATCAGCATCCGCACCGTCGAGACCTACCGAGCCTGGGTCTTCGAGAAGATGGGCGTGAAGACGCTCCCCGAGCTCGTGCGCCAGAGCATCGCGCTCGAGGAGCTCGTGCAGCCCGAGGCGGGCGAGCCGACGCCCGCCCGCTGACCGCCGCCCGTCAGCTCCGCGAGCCCGAAGGCGCGACGCTGCTCGCCGAGAGGCCGTGGCTCAGCACGATCTTCTCGATCAGGCCGTCTCGCTTGGCCTCCTCGATGAACTGCGTGGCGAGCTCGAGCGCCTCGGCCTTGCCCTTGGCCATGGCGAGCGCGGTGCCGGTCGCATGGAAATGGTCGTCGAGGATGCGCGTGTCCGGAAGCGACCTCGCGATGCCCATCAGCGATTCGCGGCCCAGCGCCAGCGCGTCGGCATCACGGCGGCGGAAGCGCTCGATCGCGTCCTCGAGCGAGTTCAGGCCCTCGGCCGTGGTGTTCATCAGCGTGCGGCGGGCGCTGCGGATGGTCGCGGTGTTCTCCACCCCGAGCACGCGCACGCCCTCGAGGTCGACGTCCTTCACGGACCGGAACGGCGAGTCGGCATGAACGAGATAGGTGCTGTCGCCGAGATAATAGTCGGTGGTGAAGTCGACGACCTTCTTGCGGTCGGCGTCGACGGGGGTGAAGGCGACGTCCCAGCGGTCCTGGTTCGCGGTCTCGATGATCTCGCCCGAGCTCGCGAGCTTCACATACTCGAACGGCAGGCCGAGCCAGCGGGCGAGCTCGGCACCCAGGTCCACGGTGATGCCCACCGGCTCTCCCGTCTCGGGATCGGGCATCGTCCAGACGCCCGAGATCGACTTCCCGAAGGCGATCCCGATCCGCATCTTCCCGTGCGGCGCGAATTGCTGGCGCTCGAGATCGCCGAGCCCGGTCCCTGACATCGCTTGTCTTTCCTCATTGTCCTTCACGGGAGTCCCCCGCCGCTCCTGCTTAAGCCGCGAGCTGCGGCGCGTCGAGAGCGGATCACGCGTCGATCCCGGGGCTCGCCCAGGTGAGCGTCGGCCCGCTATAAGGAACCGGCCGCAGCGTCATCGCTAACTCTAGCCGCCGGGGAAACCGCGTGTCGAAGACCGTCTACGTCATCAACGGGCCGAACCTGAACCTGCTGGGGAAGCGCCAGCCCGAGATCTATGGAAGCGAGACGCTCGCCGACGTCGAGGCCGCCTGCCGCCAGGCGGGTGCCGCGGCAGGCGTCGAGATCCGGTTTCACCAGTCGAACGCCGAGCACGAGATCATCGGCTGGATCCACCAGGCGCGCGAGGACGCGGCCGGCATCATCATGAACCCCGCCGCTTTCACCCACACCTCCGTCGCGATCCTTGATGCGCTGAACGCCTTCGACGGGCCGGTGATCGAGGTGCACATCTCGAACGTCCACAAGCGCGAGACCTTCCGGCACCACTCCTACGTGTCGCTCAGGGCCGACGGCGTGATCGCCGGCTGCGGCACGCAGGGCTACCTGCTCGCCCTGCAGCGGGTCGCGGCGCTGATCGGGGCCGATTAGCCGAGGCGACAGGCCGACCGGGCTCAGATCAGGCCGCCATTCGGCTGCACGATCTGGCCGTGCACCCACGACGCCTTCTCCGACGCCAGGAAGGCGATCACCGCGGCGATCTCCTCGGGACGGCCGACCCGGTTGAACGGGCTCATCGAGGCCGAGCGCTTCAACGCCTCCTCGTTCTTGCCGGCGCGGAAGAGATCGGTGTCGACCGGCCCCGGCGCGACGGCATTGACCCGCACCCCGCGTCCGGCGAGCTCCTTCGCCATCGAACGCACCAGGCACTCGACGGCGGCCTTCGTCGCGCTGTAGGCGCCGATGCCCGGCGCCGCGTGTCGCACGAGCGAGGTCGTGAGCGCGATGATCGTGCCGCCGTCCGACACCCGGTTCGCCGCCTCGTGGAGGATGTTGAAGGCGCCGACGATGTTCACCTCGACCAGCCGCCGGAAGCTCTCCGGGTCGAACTGGCCGATCGGCCCCGGCGGCACGTTGATCCCGGCATTCGCGACCACGCAGTCCGGCCGGCTGCCGAAATCCGCCTCGAAGCGCTGGAAGACGTCTGCGACCTCGTTCGGCTTGCAGATGTCGACCTGGTAGGCCTCCACCCGCGCGCCCGTGGCGGCGGCCTCGGGCTTGCTGCTGACATAGGTGCAGGCGACGTCGAAGCCGTCGGCTGCAAGCGCCGTCACCGTTGCCGCGCCGATGCCGCGCGAGCCGCCGAAGACGAGGGCCGTTTTCTTGCTCATGTTCGCTTCCTGGTGTTCCCGTTCGTTCTGGAATCTTGGCGCGGGGCGCAGTCAGACGGTGACCGAGACCACCCGCTCCTCTGTCATCTCGTGGATGGCATAGCGCGGCCCCTCCCGCCCGAAGCCCGAGTCCTTCGAGCCGCCATAAGGCATCATGTCGACGCGCGAGCTCGACGTCTCGTTGACGTGGACGCCGCCGACCTGGAGCTGGCGCGCAGCACGGAACGCATCGCCGAGCCGGTTCGTGAAGATGCCCGTGGCGAGCCCATAGGGGGTCGCGTTCACCCGATCGATCGCCTCGTCGAGCGTGTCGAACGACGCGAGGCTCACGACCGGGCCGAACACCTCTGCGCAGCCGACCCGCATCGAGGGGGCGATGTCGGCCAGGAGTGTCGGCGGGACGACGGCGCGGTCGCGTGCACCACCGACGAGGCGCGTGGTGCCTCCGGCCATCGCCTCTCCGATCCACGCTTCGACGCGCGCCGCCTCCCTCTCGCTGATCAGCGGGCCGACCGACGTGCCCTCCACATGGGGATCTCCGTATAGCAGCGCCTCGACGAGCGGCACGAGCCGGTCGCGCATCTCGGCCAACACCTTGTCGTGCACGAGCAGCATCTGCACAGAGGTGCAGACCTGCCCGGCCTTGCGGTAGCCGGCGCCGACGATCTTCGGCAGCGCGCGCTCGAGATCGGCGTCGTCGCACACGATCGAGAAAGCGATCGAGCCGAGCTCCATCTGCGTGCGTCGCAGGCCCGCCGCCCGCTGAATGCTCAGGCCCACCTCGGTGCTCCCGGTGAAGGCGAAGAAGCTCACGCGCTCGTCGGCGATCAGGTGACGCGCCACGCCGCCCGGGCCGTGCAGGACCGACAGGAAGCCCTGCGGCAGACCCGCATCGACGAGCGACTCCGCGAGCAGGCAGGCCGTGACCGGCGTCAGCGAAGACGGCTTGAGGACGACCGCGTTGCCGGCGGCGAAGGCCGGACCGACCTTGTGCGCCACGGTGTTGAGCGGCGAGTTGAACGGGGTGATGGCCGCCACCACGCCGAGCGGCACGCGCAACGTGAAGGCGAAGCGGCCCGCCTGCCCCGGCGCACCCTCCAAGGGCACGATGTCGCCGGCGAGACGCCTGGCCTCCTCGCCCGAGAGCTTGAGCGTTTGCACGCAGCGCGAGACCTCGCCGTTCGCGTCGGTGAAGGTGAAGCCGGCCTCCGCCTGCATCGCCCGCACGAAGAGCGTGCGCCTCTCCTCCACGAGGGCGGCCGCGCGTTCCAGCACCGCGCCCCGCTCGTAGGCGACGGGGGCGCCGCGGCGGAAGGCAGCGCACGCGGCGTCCACCATCGCCGTCACCTGTGCGTGGCTGGCGGACCTCACGGTGGCAAAGGGCTCGAGCCGATATTTGTCGAGCACCTCGACGGTCTCGCCCTCGCCGTCCCACCACGCCCCGTCGAGGAGAAGCTGGTAGTCGCCCTCGGGGCTCACACGGTCGCCCGCCTTCAAGCTGATCCCGGTCACGTCACGACCCCACGAAGCTGTTTAGAGCCACAGGATTTCCTTCCGGTATTCGAGATCGTCGAGGAGTGCGGCCGCCGGGCCCTCGTGGAACACCGCGCCACGCTCGAGCGCGAAGACGCGGTCCGCCAGGGCGAGCACGAGGTCGAGATTGTGCTCGACGATGAGGATCGAGACCTCCTTGCGGAGCCGGTCGAACACGGTGAACAGCTCCTCCACGACCGTCGGCGCGAGGCCCTCGAAGGGTTCATCGAGGAGCAGGAGTCGGGTGTCTCCGGACAGCGCCCGGGCGACTGCGAGCATCTGCTGCTCGCCGCCCGAGAGGAAGTCGGCATAGGTGTCGCGCCGCTCGGCGAGGCGCGGGAACATGTCGAGGATCTTCTCCTGGCTCCACACGACGCCGGTCGCGCCGCCGGTTGCGCGGGCGAGACGACCGAGGCTCAGATTCTCCGCGACGGTCATGCCGGCGAAGATGCCCCTGCCCTGTGGCACGTAGGAAAGGCCCATGCGCGCGATGTCCGGCGCCTGCTTGCCGACGATCTCTCCGCCATCGAACGTGACGCTGCCGGAGGCGGCCGGCACCAGTCCGGCGACCGTCTTGAGGAAAGTCGACTTGCCCGCGCCGTTGCGGCCGAGAAGCGCGACGATCTCGCCCTTCCGGACCTGAAGCGACGCGTCGTTGATGATGTGGCTCTTGCCGTAGAAGGTGTTGACCCCCTCGACCGCGAGCAGCACCTTCCGGGGCTCCGAGCCCGCCGGGGCGCGACCGGTGACGGCGGGCGTGCCGGTCCCCGTGTAGATCTCCTGCACCCTCTTGTCGGAGCGGATCTCCTCCGGGCTTCCCGTCACGAGCACCTGCCCGTCGTTCATCACCGTGACACGGTGGGAGAAGCCGAGGACCCGGTCGATGTCGTGCTCGACGATGAGCACGGGGATGTTCGAGGCGACCGTCTTCACGAGGTGCGACACGCGCTCGCGCTCGGCCGCCGCGAGGCCGGCGAGCGGCTCGTCGAGCAGCAGGATCTGCGGCCGCGAGGCGAGCGCGATGCCGAGGTCGACGAGACGCTGGCCGCCATAGGAGAGGTCGCCGCCCTTGATGTCCTCGATCCCCTCGAGCCCGAGGAAGCGCACGAGCTCGCGCGTGTCCTGGTGAAGCTCCGGATAGGCGTCGATGTCGCGCCAGGCGTCGAATCGGCCGGAGTGGCGGGCCTGGGCCGACAGGCGCAGGTTCTCGTAGATCGTCAGGTTCTTGAAGAGATTCGTGATCTGGAACGAGCGCGCGAGCCCCTGCTGGCAGATCTCGTGCGTCGGCAGACCGTGGATCTCCCGGCCGTGCAGGCGCACCGTGCCGCTCGTCGGCGCATATGCCCCCGAGACGAGGTTGAAGAAGGTCGTCTTGCCGGCGCCGTTCGGACCGATCAGCGCGTGGATCTCGCCCGCGTCCATCGTCAGACTGGCACTTGACACGGCCCTGATCCCGCCGAAGTTCTTCGAGATCGCGTCGGCCTCGAGCACCCTGCCTTCGCGCCTCTGGGGGGTCAGGAAGGAGGGAAGGGACAGCCCCTCGTAGATCTTCCGCCGGCTCATCGCCGCGCTTTCCTGCGGCTCCTGGCGCCAGCGCCTGGTCGCCTGCTTCCAGGCGCCGACGAGCCCTTCCGGCGAGAACATGATGAAGGCGACGAAGATCAGGCCGAACCAGAGGAGCCAGTCGCCCGTCCAGATCGAGAACAGCTCGCGGAACAGGATGAAGAAGACGACGCCCAGCGCCGGGCCGAGGATGTTGTGCATGCCGCCGATGACGACCATCGCCAGAAGCTCGCCCGACATCTCGACCGAGGTCGCCTCGGCGGAGACGATGTAGTGCTGGAAGCCGGACAGCCCGCCGGCGAGGCCGGTTATCGCGGCCGACAGGACGAAGGCGGCGAGCTTGTAGCGCTGCACCGGATAGCCCTGGAAGATCGCCCGCGCCTGGTTCTCGCGGATCGCCACCAGCACGTGCCCGAACGGCGAGCGCAGGACCCGCAGGATGCCGAAGAGCACGGCGAAGCCGATGAGCGCGACGAAGATGTAGTAGGCGCGGGCGTCGTCCAGGTGGATCGGGCCGATCGAGCCGCGCGTCAGCCCGCCGAGGCCGTCCTCGCCGCCCGTCACCGCCGTCCAGCGGAAGGCGATCGTGTAGGCGAGCGCGGAGAGCGCGAGCGTCATCAGGGCGAAGTAGACGCCGCGCCTCCGTAGGATCAACAGCCCGATCGGCAGGGCGACCGCCGCCGTGAGCAGTGTCCCGAGGAGGAGCGGAAGAAGGATCTGGTCCGGCAGCCAGTGCTTCTGCGCCAGCGCCGCCCCGTAGGCTCCGATGCCGAAGAAGGCGCCGTGGCCGAACGAGACGAGGCCGGTGTAGCCGATCAGTATGTTGAGGCCGAGGGCCGCCATCGCCAGGATCACGAGGACGGACGCCGTGTTGACCGTCAACCCGATCGACTGCGTCGCGAAGGGTAGGACGACGAGACCGATCGCCGCGACGAGGAGCGGCCGGTATTTAGCAGGCGCGCTTGCGATCATTGTTCGAACTTCTCGATCGGCTCGCCGAGCAGGCCGCGCGGACGCAGAAGGAGCACGAGGAACATCAGCACGTACATCGAGGCCTCGCCCGCGGCCGGCACGAAGTGGATCGTCACGCCGCGCACGACGCCGACGAGCAGCGCCGCGAGCACGACGCCCCAGAAGCTGCCGAGCCCGCCGATGATGACGACGACGAAGGCGACGGTGATGATCTCGGCGCCCATTGCGGGATGGACGATCGTGATCGGTGCGAAGAGCGCGCCGCCGAGAGCAGCCATGCCGACACCGAGCATCACGACCGCCGTCATGTAGGGCTGCAGCCTGATGCCGAGCGCGGCCACCATGTCCGGCCGCTGGATACCCGCACGAACGACGCGACCGAACGAGGTCTTCTGCAGGAGAAGCCACAGTCCGACGAGCACGAGGGCGACGATCGCGAGCATCATCAGGCGGTATTGCGAGAACAGGAACGGGCCCACGATGACGGGCCCGCGCAGGGCGCCCGGGATCGAGACGGACAGAGGCGGCGCTCCCCAGACGATGCGGATGAGCTGCTCAGCCACCATCGCCAGACCAAAGGTGACGAGCAGGCTCAGGATCGGGTCCTGCTGGTAGAACCGGCGCAGAATGAAGCGCTCGAAGGCAATCCCGATGAGCGCCACGAGCACCGGGGAGATCGCCGTGGCGGGACCGAAGCCGATATGGTTGCCCAACGTCACGGCGATATAGGCGCCTAGTGCGTAGAACGC
Organism: Lutibaculum baratangense AMV1; assembly: GCF_000496075.1. Classification (GTDB taxonomy): domain Bacteria; phylum Pseudomonadota; class Alphaproteobacteria; order Rhizobiales; family Tepidamorphaceae; genus Lutibaculum; species Lutibaculum baratangense. The sequence continues at coordinate 188,661 of NZ_AWXZ01000013.1, read as the reverse complement.
GCCGTGCGCCAGGTTCACGATGCCACCGACGCTGAAGATCAGCGACAGGCCGAGCGCGATCAGCAGGTAGTAGCCCCCGAGCACGAGGCCGTTGACGACCTGCTCGAGCAGGAAGACGAACTGCATGCCTGTTCCGTTGGGTTCAAGGTCGGCCGGAGCCGTCGATGCGGCACCCTGGACCACCGTGTGGAGGCGGGAGGCGGATAGCCTCCCGCTGGGTCACTCCCTCAGAGCTGGCAGGGGTTCTGCTCCGCGCTCGGGTAGATCGACTCGAGATCCTGGTCGGGAGCGGGCACGGCCTCGCCGAGGACGAGCATGTCCTGCTCGTCGGCCATTTCGCTCTCGGGCTTCACCGTGAACGGATAGGCCTCCTGGATGAGCTGGTGGTCCCAGCCGCGGAAGTAGGCCTCGCGAGCCTTCAGTATGTCAAACTTCGCGCCGCTCTCGAAATAGTCGATTATCTTCTCGCTGTCGGTCGACTGCGTCTCCTCCATCGCCTGGGCGAGCATCTTGAGCGAGATGTACTCGATCCAGGCATGGTTCTCCGGCAGCTTGCCGTACTTCGCCGTGAAGTCCTCGACGAACTTCTGCGAGCCCGGCACCTCGAGCGTGTGGTACCAGACGGTAGGCCAGGTGCCCGACAGGTTGCCGGGGCCGGCCGCCCAGGCGTCTGCCGTGTTCAGGTTGAAGCCCACGATCGGGAACGGCAGGCCGAACTCGGCGTATTGCTTCATCAGGTTCGTCACCTGGTTGCCGGCGAGGTTGGCGCAGACGACGTCGGGCTGCGCCTGCCGGATCTTCAGCAGGAACGGACTGAAATCCGTGACGTCGGTGGCGATCAGCTCGTCACCGATCAGCTCGCCCCCGTTCGCGTCGAAGAAAGCCTTCGCCGCGCGCAGGAGGTCGTGGCCGAACACGTAGTCGGCCGTCAGCGTGTAGAACTTCTTGCCGTCGACCATTTCGTCGCGCTTCAGCGCGCTGCCGACGGCGTTGACCATCACCGTGTTCGGGATGTCGCTGCAGAAGAGGTAGCGGTTGCAGCTCGAGCCGCGCAACGTGTCGGAGCGCGGCCCCGTGGCGATGAAGAGCTTCTTGTTGCGGGCGGCGACCTGCGAGATGGCGAGCGCCGTGGCCGAGCTGATCTCGCCGAGCAGCACCTGCGCCCCGTCGCGCTCGATCATACGCTGCGCCTTGGTGGCGCCGGTATCCGGGTTGATGGAGTCCTCCGAGGAGACGCGGATCTCGCGGCCCGTAACGCCGCCGGCCGCGTTGATCTCTTCTGCCGCCATCTGGATGCCGAGCACCGCATAGTCGCCGAGCGCACCGAGGAAGCCGGTCATCGGGGCGAGGTGCCCGATCTGGATGACATCCGACTGGGCGCGCAGGATTCCCGGAAAGCCGAATGCGGCCGTCGCGGCCAGGCCGGCGCCAGTCTTGAGGATGGTTCTACGGCTCGGCGGCCCCGCCTGCCGCAGAGGCGTGGTGACACTCTTGTTCATCATCTTCCTCCCTCGAGCAGCCATCGTTCTTTGTTCCCCGCGATCGAGCTGCCGACAGTCCCGGGGCTGTGCATGAAGAAGGTACTCCCCGCTGGCGATAAGCGGAAGTAAGGATTTGCGAGCATGGGCATAAGCTGGACATATACCCCGAGCTGCGCTTTCCTAACGGCATGATGGATATCCGCCAGCTCCGCTACTTCGTGCAGATCATCGAATGCGGCAGCCTCTCCAAGGCATCGCGACAGCTCCACGTTGCGCAGCCCGCTCTGAGCCAGCAACTTTCAAAGCTCGAGGATCTGGTCGGCAAGCCCCTGCTCCTCCGCTCGTCGAAGGGGGTGCGGCCGACCGAAAACGGGCTCGCCCTCTACCACCACGCGCGCTTCCTGCTGCGCCAGCTCGACCAGGCGGTCACGATCGCGCGCAGCCAGGCGGGCGAGGTTCAGGGCATGGTGACGGTCGGGCTGCCGGCGACGACCGTCGCCGCGATCGGCCTAACCCTCGTGCAGCGCATCCGCGAGCGCTACCCCAGCATCCTTCTGAACGTCGTGGAGGGCATGAGTGGCCATATCGGCCAGCTCATGCGGCTCGGACAGCTCGACCTCTCGGTGTTGTTCGGCGACGACGTGTCGCCCGACCTCAGCACCGAGCCGCTGCTGGTGGAGGAATTGTTCCTGATGGTGCCGGAGCACAGCCGCTTCGTTCGGAAGGGGCTGACCTCGATCACCATTGCCGAGGCTTCGGCCATTCCGCTGATCCTGCCGACGGGTTCGCACGGCCTCAGGCAGCGCATCGCGGCCGAGTTCGCCAGCCGCAGTCTGTCCACCAACGTGGTCGCGGAGATCGACAGCCTCGCCCTCTTGATGAACTGCGTCTACAACGAAATCGGGGCGACTATAAAGCCGATGGGCGCCGTCATGCAGGAAGGTGCGCGGGGGCGCTCGTGGCGATCGCTGTCGATCTCGGACGCCCATTTCCGGCGCCGCAACTTTCTCTACTCCCTTCCCCCCGACCGCCTGACGACGGCCGCGGCGGTGGTCGCGAGCGAGATCAAGGAAACAGCTCGGGAACTCGTGGAATCGAAGACGTGGCCGGGCTTTGAAGCGATCGTCACGTCCGCACGCGGGAGGGAAGCCGCACCGGCCTGATCAGGGGTGTGCTGAGCTGTCCCCGCCGATGAGCCCGGACAGTTCCTGCGCCGCGCTCCGCAGATGGTCGACCTTCTCCTCGAGCATCTCTATCGACAGGCGCCAGACCGGTGCCGAGATGCCGATCGCCGCGGCTACGCGGCCCGCGAAGTCGTGCACCGGAAGCGCGATGCAGCGCACGTCGCGGTCGAGTTCACCGTCGTCGTGGGCGATGCCCCGCTCGCGCACCCGGTCGATCTCCCGGCGGAGTTCGACCGGGTCGGTGATCGTGCTGGGCGTGAAGGCTGGCAGCGGCAGCGTGGCGAGGAGGCGGTCGAGATCGGCATCCGGCATGGCGGCGAGGAGTGTCTTCCCGATGGCGGTGGCATGCGCGGGGCGCGACGAGCCGGTGCGGTCCGACATCTGGAGAAGCCCCGTCGCGGCCATCCGGGCGACCACGACGATCTCGTGCCGCGACCTGATGGCGAGGTGCGAGGCCTCCCCGGTCGCCGTGCTCAGTCGCTCGAGCACGGGGCTTGCGAGCGACAGGAGCGTCGTCTCGTCGAGCGCCCCGGCGGCCAGGCCGAAGAGCCGGCTCCCGACCCGGTAGCGCTTGCTCTCCGGCACCTGGGCGACGAAGCCGAGCGCCACCAGCGTCTTCAGGAGGTGGAAGGCGGTGCTGGAATGGAGGCCCGTCTCCACGCTCAGCTGGGCGAGGCTCGCGCCGTCGCGGTGCCGGGCGACCACATCGAGAATCGACGCGGCCCGCTCGAGCGACTGTACGCCGCCCCGCTCGCGCGGAGCGCCCGCCTCCTTCGCCTTCGTCTGCGTCGCCGTGCGCGCCAAGCGTTCCATCCCTCGTTGCCGAGCGGGAGGCAGCCGGCCGCCACCTCCCTCGTCGGGCGATACTATTCGTCCTTCACCGGGGTCGTCACCACGATGAAGGTCAGGTCGCCGAGGCCGGTGTTCTGGATCATGTGCGGCACGCCCGGCGGCAGAAAGATGACGTCGTTCCTGCGCACCACGCGGCGCTCGTCGCCGATCTCCATCAGCCCTTCGCCCTCTAGCACGTGGTAGACCTGCTCCTGCACCTCGTGGGCGTGCCGGGCGACATAGGCCATCGGCTGGTAGGTCGAGATCCGGTAGTCGATCTGCCTCGAGCCTACCGTCTCCGGGTGCACCAGCGCCTTCGACAGGGCTCCGCCGAAATGGTCGGGGAACTGCTGCCAGGGCTCCTCGGCGATGTTCCGCACGCTCGCTTCGTATGTCTCGCTCATGATTGTCCTCGTTCGCGTTCGGATTGATCAGGGCTTCAGGCACCGGGGATCCAGGGACCGCCGAAGACGGGCTCCTTGGGCGGGATCGGCGGCAGTTCCCATGCGCCGGTTGCGGGCGGTCGGATGTTGGCGTCGACATGGACGTCGATCAGGGCCGGCCTGTTCGACGTCACTGCCTCTTCGAGCACGCTCGCGAAGTCCTGCGACCGCGTCACAGTCCAGGAGGCAACCCCGGCCGCCTTCGCCCACATCGCGAAGTCGGGGTTGTAGGGCTCGCGATTAGGCCCCTGATAAAAGCCCGTTCCGTACTCGCGGCCGTCGAAATAGGCGTATTGCAGGTCGCGGATCGCCCCCCATGCAAAGTTGTTCCAGACGACCCAGACGACGGGGATGTCGTACTCGACCGCCGTGCAGAGCACGTGCGGCACCATGGTGAAGCCGCCGTCGCCGCAGATCGACACGACCGGCCGCTCCGGAGCCGCGAGCTTCGCTCCGAGCGCTGAGCTCGGTCCGAAGCCCATGCCGGAATAGCCCCAGGTGTTGAGCATGGTCTGAGGCCTTCGCGCCTCCCAGAACTGCATGAACCAGTTGTGGTGGATGCCCGAGTCGAGGGTGATGATCGCGTCGTCCGGCAGGACCTTCCGGCAGTCGGCGACAATCCGCTCGGGCCGTATTGGCGTCTGGTGGGCCTCGAAGCCCGGACGGATGAAGTGCTCCCACTCCCTTCGCCAGCCGGCGATCTCGTGGCGCCAAGGCTGAAGCCTCGGCGCGTTGTCGATGCCGCGCCGTTCGAGCTCGTGCAGGACCTGCCGCATGAAGGCCTTCGCGTCTGCGAGGATCGCCATGTCCGGCGCGTAGTTGCGACCGAGCTCGGCGTGGTCGACGTCGACATGGACGAGCTTCGTCGCCGGGAAGTTCCAGGAATAGCCGGGCTTCCAAGAGGAGGCCGAGCGGTCGTCGAAGCGGGCGCCGATCGCGAGCACGAGATCGGCGTGGCGGCCTGCCTGGTTCGCGGCATAGGCGCCGTTGCGGCCGATGAACCCGAGCGACAGCTCGTCGCGCATGTCGATCGTGCCCATGCCGTTCGGTGAGGATATCACCGGAATGGACAGGCGGTGGGACAGGACCGTCAGCTCCTCGCCCGCCTCCGACAGCGTCACCCCGTGGCCGACGAAGAGCACCGGCCGCTCCGCCGCCAGCAACAAGTCGACGGTCTTCGACACGTCGTCCTCGCTCGCGCCGCTGCGACGGCTGAGATAGCCGTTCCAGGCGGGCTCCTCCTTCACCTCGGCCTCTTCCATGAAGAGATTGTAGGGAACGTCGAGATTCACGGGCCCCGGCCGTCCCGTCGTCATCGTGGTCGCGGCCTGCCGCATGGCGAGCGGCAGCATCTCGACCCGCGTCGGCTGGAAGGAACGCTTCACCACGGGCTTTATAACGTTGTTGAAGTCGGCCTGGTGGTGCTGGTTCAGCTCCTGGAACGGGCCCCGGTTGAACTGCGAGGTCGGCACGTTCGCGGTGATCGAGAAGACGGCCGACGAATCCGTCTGCGCCACGGCGAGGCCCATGATGAGGTTCGCCGAGCCCGGCCCCGTGGACGTCAGTGTGGCGGCCGGCGTGTGGCTCACGCGGAAGAAGCCGTCCGCCATGTGCGCCGCCGTCTGCTCGTGGCGCGGCGAGACGAGCTTTACCTCGTCGCGCACGTCGTAGAGCGAATCGAGGAGGCCGACATTGCCGTGGCCGCAGATCCCGAAGACATACGGGATCTTCTCCTTGACCAGGAACTCGGCGATCAGGTCGCCGCCCTTCTTCTTCACCATTGCCGTCGCGTCCCCTTCCCTCTCAGGCCTCGTCGATGCCGGCCGCGGTGCGCGCCGCGATCCAGCCGAATGTCATCCCCTGCCCCAGCTGCGCGCCCGCGCCCGGATACTCGCCGCCGAAGACCGAATGCATGTCGTTGCCGCAGACGAAGAGGCCGGGGATCGGCCGGCCCTCGCCGTCGAGCACGCGCGCCTGCGCGTCGGCCACGAGGCCGCGGCTCGTGCCGAGCGGCGTCGGCCAGACCGCCACCGCATAAAAAGGCGCCCGCTCGATCGGTCCCAGGCTCGGATTGGGTCGGTGGGCCGCATCTCCATTGCCGCGGTCGTAGATCGTCTCGCCGCGGTGGAAGTCCTCGTCCCTGCCCGTCGCGGCGAAGCCGTTGAAGCGTGCGATCGTCGTCTCGAGGTCAGCCGCCGGGACCCCGATCCGATCCGCGAGTTCGGCGATACTGCCGGCCTCCGTCAGGTAACCGCTCTCGACATGCTTCCTCAGCGAGGGCGTGCGCGGGCGGATCAGGCCGAGGCCGTATTTGCGGATGAACTCACGGTCGCAGACGAGCCAGGCCGGAACGGCGTTCGCCCGGTACATGCCGCGCACGAACTCGTGGTAGGAGACGGCCTCGTTCACGAAGCGCCGACCGCTCGCATCTACGGCGACTAGCCCCGGCTTCGGCCGATCAAGGACAATGTGCGGATAGACGGCCGTCGTGCCGTCAGGCCGCTTGGCGATCGAGCTCGGGAACCAGAGCGCGTTGTCGAGACCGGAAGAGCCGAGAGCGGCTCCTGCCTCGAGCGCCAGCGCCATCGTGGAGCCGTCGGCGCCAGGCGAGGCCGGCGTGTGCTCGGCAACCGGCGCAGGCAGTTCGCGCACTCGCCACCCGGCGTTGGCCGGAAAGCCTCCGCCCGCCATAACGACACCGCGTGCGACACGGAAGGCAAGGCGCCTGCCATGGGCACGGGCGGCGACGCCCACGACCCACCCCTTCTCCAGCACGAGCCGCTCCGTCGCCACGTTCACGCGGATCTCGACCCCCGCGTTGAGGCACGTCTTGAGGAGACGGGCGACCAAGGCGTTGCCGAGCACGAGGCGCGTGCCGCGGCCATAGCGCAGACGATCACGCAGATAGCGCGCGACGAGACGCGCGACGAGCATCGCCGCGCGCGGCGATCGGTCGGCCTGGAGGAGCTCCGCGGCCTCGGCGCGCGTCACCATCATCCCGCCGAACAGCATGAGCTCGGGCAGCGGTCGGCCGAGCCGGGAGAAGTCCTTGCCGAGCAGGCGCCCGTCGAATGCCAGCGGCTCGAGCGCCCGCCCGCCAGGCGCCGCGCCGGGACAGTCCTGCCGATAGTCTGCGGCGGTCATGAAGGGGCGGAAGCCGAGGCCGGCCCGAGTCTCGAGGTCACGCAGCATGCGCGGCCCGGCCTCCAGGAAGGCCCGCCACATTTCCGGTGCGCCGCGATCGGCCAGGAGCGCATCCAGATAGGCTTCGGCGGCGGCCCCGTCTCCGTCGAGGCCACGCGCGCGCGCATAGTGGTTGTCCGGGATCCAGACCGTGCCGGACGACCGGGCGCTCGTGCCGCCGATCACGTCGAGATGCTCGAGAACGACGACGCGGAGCCCGGCGAGCGCCGCGGTCAAGGCGGCCGTGAGGCCGGACACGCCGCTGCCGAGGACGACGAGATCCGCCTCGACCGTGTCCCCTTCCGACTGCATCGCGCTGGCGCCCCCTCTTCGCCGGCGGTCGACCGGCAGGCGGCGGCTCTCCGTCGGCCGCCTTCACGGCCCACAGAGAAACGCGGAAATTTCCGCAATGTCAAACGGCTTCCGACAATGCCGCAAGATGCGGCGGGCAGGACCCGCTCGGGACGCCGTAGCTACTGCGACAGCGAGTCGTGGATCATGCGGCGTATCGCTTCCTTCTCCTCATCCGAGGTGGCGGCGTCGAGGCGGATGTCATGGGCGATCTGCGCCGGCCGCTTCAGGACGACGATACGGTCGCCGATGTCGAAGGCCTCGTTGATCGAGTGCGTGATGAAGACGGCCGTCTTGCCGTTCTCCCGCACGAGCCTCGCGAACTCCATGCGCAGGCGCTTCGAGGTGATCTCGTCGAGCGCCGAGAACGGCTCGTCGCACAGGAGCAGCTCGGCGTTCGTCGCGAAGGCGCGGGCGATGGAGACGCGCTGCCGCATGCCGCCCGAGAGCGCGTGCGGGTAATCGTCCTCGTGGCCGGCGAGCCCCAGCTTGTGCAGCCAGTAGATCGCCCGCTCCCGGCGCTCCTCCTTCGTCGTCTCGAGCATCTCGAGCCCGAGCTCGACGTTCTTGACCGCGGTTCGCCACGGCAGGAGCCTGTCGTTCTGGAAGACGATGGCGATCTTGCCGCGGAACCAGTCGAACTCCTTGAACGGGTCGTGGCCCATGAGGGTGACCCTGCCCGAGGTCGGCGCGGAGAGGCCCGCGATCATGTTGAACATCGTCGACTTGCCGCAGCCGGTCTTGCCGAGAAGCGCGACCATCTGGCCCTTGTCGATCTCGAGATCGAGCTCGTCGACCGCGACGAAGGGCGCGGCGGGATTGCCGAAGTGCTTCGACACGTTCTCGAAGCGGATTTCGGCTTCCTCGGCGATCTCGGGCGCGGTCATGGCGTCAGCCTTCTTCACGGGAGCGATCACAGGTTCCTCTCCGAGACGGCACGGTAGCGGAAGGCGGCGGTTTCGATGAGCGTGAGGATCCACTGGAACAGGAGCACGAAGAAGACGAGCTGGAGCGTCCAGGCGAGAGCGCCCGTCATGTCGAAGAGCTGCTGCTGCTGCAGGAGCTGGTAACCGACGCCGCCCGACGAGCCGACGAGTTCCGCGACCACGACGACGCGGCTCGCATTGCCGAGATTGACCTTCCAGGCCGTCAGGATCTCGGGCAGCACGGAGGGCAGCACCATGACCTTGTAGAACTTCATGCGCTTCGGCCGGAAGCTCATCACCATCTCCAGGAGATCCTTCGACATCCCCCTCAGCGCCCCGACGACCTGGAAGGTGAAGGCCGGGAGGGTGGTGACGATCATGATGAAGAGGATGCGGAACTCGGTGCCGTGGAACCAGATGATCGCGAAGACGACCCAGGACAAAGCAGGGATGCCCTGGAAGAAGATCAGGATCGGCGACAGGAACCGGTCGATCATCTTGGACTGAACGATCATGAATCCAAGCACGGCGCCGATGACGAACGCGCCGGCGAGGCCTCCGAGGATGCGCATTGCCGTCGCGAGCACGTTCGAGAACGCCGACCAGCTCGTGAAGATCTCGAGAACCCGCCAGAACACGTCGACGAGAGAGGGGAAGAGGTAGCCCGGAAAGAACTGCGATGCCACCTGCCAAGCCGCGGCGATCACCACGAAGGGCATGACCGCCCGGAGCACTCTCCGGGCGACCAGCGATCCCGGGCTCGGGAACGGGACGAGGCTCGGGTCCTGAACGCTCATTGCGCCGGCCCGCCCTCGTAGATCGTCGCGTCGGTCGGCATCTCCGGCAGGAAGTCGACTGCCATGCCCGCCTCGTAGACCTTCCCGATCTCCTCGCGGACGTCGGCCGCCCACTGCACGTTCATGCCGAGCCGGTCGTTGTTGCGGATGAGGTCGGCATAGTTCTTCCGCACGTCGTCGGTGGCGTTGGCGCCGGCGATCACGGCCGCCGCCTCGTCGGGATTCTCCGCCACCCACTTCGCGGCGTCCGAATAGGCGTCGTAGAGCTTCTCGACGAGCGCGCCGTTCTGCTCGATCCAGGAGCGGTGCGCGGCGACGCCGAGATAGGGAATGTTCTCGGTGCCCGCGAACTCCTGCCAGGCGCCCTTGATGTTCAGGTCGAGGGTGCGGATGTCGGGGTTCTGCGAGGCGAGCGATGTGTAGGCCGGCTCCCAGAGCTGGACTGCCGCCGCACGGTCCGCCATCGCGTAGCCCACGAGGCCCGGGGGAGCGGTGTTGATGACCTCGACGCCCGAGAGGTCGACCCCCTGCTGGTTCGCGAGCCAGTTGAACATCTTGTAGTTCGTCGTGCCGGTGGCGGCCGCGAGGTTCTTGCCCTGAAGGTCGGCGAGCGACTGCACGTCGTCGCGCGAGGTGACGACGGCGCCCCAGAAGTCGAACAGGTTGAAGAGATAGGTCGCCTCGACGCCACGCGCCTCGGCGAGACCGACCGTCAGGAGCGCGGCGCTGCCACCGACCTGGAACTCGCCGGAGTTGAACTGGGCGGCGTAGGCGTCCGGCGTGCGCTCGGCGAACTCGATGTCGAGGCCATGGGCATGGTCGAACTCCTGCGCCTTGATCACGGGCGGCAGGAAGGCGCCGAGCGAGGGCGGGCCGAAGACGACGACGGAGAGCTTCTCGAGGCTCTCCTGCGCCTGTGCGGCCGATGCGGCCATCAGGCTCGCAGCAGCCAGCAGCGCGCCTTTCCAGAATACGGTGCGTGTCATGCCGTTCGTCCTCCCAGATGGTTTCTGTTCCTTCCGGGACGCCCTGCAGCCACGCATTTGCGCGAGGTGAGGGCGGCCGGTGGCCGTCCAGGAGCCAGAGACCTGCCGTGTCCCGGGGCTCCGAATTGACACAAGACGGTATTGAGGCTCCTGACGCATGTCAACGGGATTTCTATGTCAATCGTGGTTCAATAGGCCGCTCGAATGGGACAATCTTCTATTGACACCCGGCCCCGCCTCCTGCCTCCTGCAGCTTCCGCATACCCAGTCTCCTCTTCGCCCTCGCGACGGAGTGCCCGCGACGTGGACCTGCCTCGATCCAGGAATTGTCACATAACTTCCGCAAGGGCCGCCCGAGCGGCTTCCGGCTGGAGGGCCTGCCGATGATCCTGGCCCTCGTCGTCGGCCTTCTGCTAGCCGGCTCGATCATCAAGGGCGTGATCGGCCTCGGCATGCCGATGATCGCGATCCCCGTGCTCACCCTGTTCATCGGCCTGCCCCAGGCGGTGGCCATCGTCGCGCTTCCGGTGGCCGCGGCGAACGGATGGCAGTGCTGGCAGTTCCGGAAGAGCGGACGCACCCTGCCCTTCCTCTCGCCGTTCCTGATCACCGGCAGCCTCGGGCTGCTGGCCGGCACCGTGTTCCTCGCGACCGCCCCCTCCACGCTTCTCGAGATCGGGCTCGCGAGCGTCGTGATGATCTACCTCGTGCTGCGCGCGATGCACCCGGACTTCATCATGTCGCGCGGCACCGGCCGGCGCCTCGCACCCGCGATCGGGCTCGGCTCGGGTCTCCTGCACGGGGCGACGGGCATCTCGGCCCCGATCGGCATCACCTATTTCCACTCCATGAAGCTCGAACGGCCCGAGTTCATCTTCGCGACAGGGGCGATGTTCCTGCTCTACGCCTCCATGCAGGTGCCGCTGCTCGGCTGGGCGGGCTTCCTCAGCGGCACGAACCTGATCTACGGCCTGTTCGCGATCCCCACCTCCGCCGTCGGCCTCTACATCGGCAACAGGATAGGGAGGCACATGAACCCGGTCCTGTTCGACCGGCTGGTTCTCCTCGTACTCTGCCTGACGGCGGGGCTCCTGATGTGGCGGGGGCTCTCGGACATCGTAACGTAAAGACAGCGGAGGCAGACGTGGCCGAAGACGACAGCGCCTTCTGGCGTTTCTCGCTGCGCTTCTACGATGCGCCGGAGGTGCAGGCGGACTGCCTGACGGTGCAGGACCGCGACGGCGCGGACGTGAACGTCGTGCTCTACCTCCTGCACCGCGCCTCGAACGGGGACTGCCTCTCCCGGGAGGGGATCGCGACGATCGACAGCGAGGTCGCGGCCTGGCGCGAGGAGGTCGTGCGACCGCTGCGGGCGATCCGGCGACGGCTCAAGCCCCGCCCCTACCCGCTCGATCCGGAGCGCCAGGAGAGCTTCAGGAACGAGATCAAGCGTGTGGAGCTGAGGTCCGAGAAGATGCAGCAGCTCTTCCTCGAGACCCTCGCGCCGCCGACCGACCGCCGCGCCGGCGTCGCGGAGGCGGCGAAGCGCAATCTCCGCGCCTATGCGTCACTGATCGGCGCCGACGGAGAGGCCCCGGAATACCGGCGCCTCTCCGCGCGGCTGATGGAGATCGCGCGGCCTGACTGACCCGGCTTCAGCTCGTGCCGCCCTGTTCCTCGGCGCGTTCCTCCGCCCGCTTGCGGGGCCCGAGCCAGAGGTAAAGGAGGAAGGCCGTCACGGCGAGGCTGACCGCGCTCACCGGCCGGGTCAGGAAAACCGTGACGTCCATGTGGCTGACGGTCAGCGCGTTCCTCAGATTCTGCTCGAGGATCGGCCCCAGCACGATGCCGAGCACCGCCGGCGCGGTCGGAAAGCCGAAACGGATCAGGAGGTAGCCGAGGATGCCGAAGATCAGGACGAGGCGCAGGTCGAAGGCGTTGTTGGCGATCGAGAACGCGCCCGCCGCCGCCATCAGGCAGATCGTCGGCACCATGATGCCGGGCGGGATCGTCAGCATCTTCGCGGCGAGCCGCCGGCCGGACAGGCCGAGCACGACCATGAAAATATTCGACATGAACAGAAGCAGGAGGATCGAGACGAAGAGCGATCCGTTCTGCGCGATCAGGAATGGGCCGGTGTGCACCCCCTGGATCATCAGCGCGCCGATCAGGATCGCGGTGACCGGATCGCCCGGGATCCCGAGCGTCAGGAGCGGCACGAGCGCGCCGCCGGTGACGGCGTTGTTCGACACCTCGCAGGCGATGACGCCCTTCACCTCGCCCTTGCCGAACCGGTCGCCCGGCTTCGCCGTGCGCAGCGCGTCGGAATAGCTGACCCAGGAGGCGATGGCGGGACCGGTGCCGGGCAGGACGCCGATCATGCTGCCGATCACCGCCGACTTGAAGGCGAGCCACTTGTTGCGCCCGAGATCGCGCAGGATCTCCCAGGTCGGCACGACCCGCTGGGTCGGCAGGATGGCCGCATCCTCGATGCCGGTCTTCGACAGGAGCAGCATCTGGGCGATCGCGAAGAGCCCGATGAGGGCGCTGATCTGCGAGATGCCGCCCATCAGGTTCGGCTCCCCGAAGATGAAGCGGCCGACGCCGCTGACGGGATCGAGGCCGACGGTCGAGACGAGGACGCCGATCAGCGCCGCGGCCAGCCCCTTGATCATCGAGCCCTGCGAGATGCCGGCGACGCAGACGAGGCCGATCAGCGCGAAGGAGAAATACTCGACAGAGGTGAAGCTCAAGGCCACCCTGGCGAGCATCGGCGCGATCGTCGCGAGAAGGGCGAGCGAGAACAGACCACCCACGAAGGAGCAGATGATCGCGGTCTGCAGCGCCCGGTCGCCGTCGCCGGCCCGCGCCATCGCGAAGCCGTCGAGCGCGGTCGCGGCGGCGCTGGGCGTGCCCGGCGTGTTGATCAGGATCGCCGGAATCGAGCCCGAGAAATAGCCCGAGCAGTAGATGCCGAGGAGCAGCGCCATCGACGAGGTGGGGCCCATCGCATAGGTGACGGGCAGGAAGAGCGCGATCGCGGAGGGCGCCGTCAGGCCGGGCGCAGCTCCGAAGATCATGCCGATGACGGCGCCGACGAAGACGAAGAAGATCGCCCAGGGATTCGCGACCAGGGCGAGCGCGTCCACGAAGTCGGCCGAGCTGATCAGTTCCATGACGGGAGCACCACGCCGAAGCCGTCCGTGAAGCCGAAGTAGAGGACGGCGGTGAGGATGACGGGATAGGCGGCGAGCAGCCTGATGCTGCGGATGCCGAAGGCCAGCATCGTGACGAGGGCGAAGACCCAGGCGCCGACGCGGAAGTCGATCGACTGGAACCACCAGTAGTAGACGACGAGGAGGCCCGCCACGATCGCGAAGCGCCGGTCGACAAGGCTCGGCAGGCGCCCCTCGCCCTTCATCACGCCGCGCACGAAGAGCACGAGGCCGCAGATGGCGATGCCCGCGGCGCAGATCAGCGGAAAGAAGTTCGGCTTGAGCGTCGCCCCTGCCGCCCCGGTGCCCATGTCGAGCGACAGCCACGTCACGGCCGCCGCCAGCACCAGGAGGGCGAGGCCCGGCACAGTCTCGTCGTTCATCTTGCCCATCAGGCAGTCTCCCCCGGTTCGGCGCCGCAGGCGGCAGGCGGAGGAAGCGGCGCCGGGCGCCGCCTCCCCGCTCGCGTCACTTCTTCAAGAGGTCGAGCTTCTCGAGGACCGGCCGCATGCTCTGGGCCTCCTCCTCGATCTGCGCCCGCATCTCGTCGGGACCCTGATACGCGGGGTTGAAGTAGAACTCCTCGAGCCGCGCCTTGAACTCCTCGCTCTCGACCAGCGTCTCGACGGCCGAAGCGAGCTTCTGCACCGCCTCGTCGGGCGTGCCCGCCGGCGCGACCATGCCGAACCACTGCGAGCGCAGGTAGTCGTAACCCTGCTCCTTGAAGGTCGGCACATCAGGCATGTACGGCCAGCGCTCCTCGGCGGCGAGGCCGAGCACGCGGATGTCGCTGTTGCCGCTCTCGTCGAAGAGCGCGGGGAAGTTCGAGCCGCCACCCGTCAGGAAGTCGACCTCGCCGGACAGGAGCTTCACGAGCCCTTCCTGGTTCGAGTTCGAGTTCACGAAGGTCGCGTCGACTCCGGCTTCCGCGAGGAACACCGCCGCGGCGAGATGCGGCCCCGAAGCGACGCCGGAACCGGAATAGGTGAGCTGCTCGGTCTTCGCCGCCTCGACGAGGTCGTTCAGCGTCTGGTACTCGCTGTCCGCCCGCACGGCGATGCCCGAGGGGATCTCGACGATGCGCGCGATCATCTCGAAGCTCGACGCGTCGTAACCCGTGTCGGACATCATCGGCCGCGCCGCGAGGGTGGAGTCGGAGCCGATGGCGATCGTATAGCCGTCCGGACGCGCGCGGGTGAGGTTCGCAAGTCCGACGGCGCCGCCGGCGCCCGGCTGGTTCACGATGATCACCTGCTTGCCGAGCTCCTGCTCGAGCACCGGCGCCATCAGCCGCGCCACCTGGTCGGTCGCGCCGCCCTGGCCGAATGGCACGATCATCTGGATCGGCTTCGTCGGATAGTCCTGCGCCGTGGCGACGCCGGGCGCGGCGAGCGCGACGGCGAGCGCGGCCGCGCCGAAGGTGAGAGCCTGTCGTCTCGTGGTCATGTGACGTTCCTCCACTGGGTTCTGCTTGTTCTTCGTACGCCGCCCTGCCAGGCGGCCTCTCCGTCGCCGCCCCGGCACGCTCGCCGGCCGCGGCTGGCGGCTCACTCCGGTTCGCCCGTCTCCGGGTTGAACCGGGATTCGGGCTTCAGTCCCGGCTGCTGCTGGCCGAGGCTGATCCGTCCGTTCTCGAGATAGTCGCCGGCGGCCGCGCGGGCGGCGGAGGCGTCCCAATAGGGGTGCCAGGCGCCGAGCGAGTAGCCGTGCCAGGGCGACTGCGGCACGAGACGGGGCAGGCCCATCTCCTCCCAGATGCCCTTCGCGCGCTCCATGTACTCCTGCGTCGGGAGTGCCAGTGGCGGCATGGGCGACTTCATCGTGGCGTCGACGAGCAGCGTCGAATCCTCCTCGCCCTTGTGCTCGCGCTTCGGCCCGTGGCCCTGCCCGCGGTGCGGCAGGGTCTGCATGTCCTTGATCGGGTTCGTCCGGTAGGCCATCGCCCAGAGGATCGCGTCCGGGCTGTCGACGTCGATGTCGTCGTTGACCGCGATGCAGATCTTGCCGCAGTCGCCCTTGAAGAAGGCTGCGCCGTAGAGGGCGCGCCAGATCTCCGTCGGCGGCGTCCCGTCGGCGACCGTCACCACCGTCACGCGCAGGAGGCCGGTCAGCGGCTCGTGCAGCGAGACCTTCTTCACGCCCTTGATCGACATCGTGTCGCGCAGGTGGCGCAGGAACAGCGGCTCGTAGGCGACGCGCTTGATGACGCTCGATTCCGACGGAGCGACCTGGCTGATATAGGAGGGGACGACTGCGTCGCGCCGGCGCGTCACCGCCGTCACGCGCATCGGCATGTTGTACTCCTCGAGGGCGACGTGGCCGTGGCTCTCGCCGAACGGCCCCTCGGGCTCGACCTTCGTCGTGTCGATATAGCCCTCGATGACGATCTCGGCTTCGGCCGGCACCATCAGGTCGACCGTCTTCGCCTTCACGACGTTGATCGGCGCGCCGGCGAGCCCGCCCGCGACGTCGAACTCGTCGAGGTCGAGCGGCAGCTTCTGCGGCCCCATGAAGGCGACGTAGGGCGGGCAGCCGAGCACGATCGCCACCGGCATCTCGCCGTCGCCGCGTGCCTGGTGCTTGAGGTAGTGCTGGTAGCCGCCGGCGCCGCCGACGCGGGTCGCCATGCGCACCGCGAGGCGATCGGGCGCCTTCAGCGCGCAGCGATAGGTGCCCATGTTCTGGATGCCCGACTCGGGATCCTTCGTGATGACGTTCGTCGCGGACAGCGTGGGCGCGCTGTCGAAGCCCGGCGTCGAGACGGGGATCGGCAGGATGTCGATGCCGTGGCCTTCGCGGGACAGGATCTCGCCGGTCTCGACGATCTCGTGGCAGGGCGCCGCCTCGACCTCGCGCGGCGGGATCGGGTGGGCGATCGCCTGGTCCCACTTCGCCTGGATCTCGGAGACGTCGCAGCCCATGCCGGTCGCGTAGATCGCCTTGTTCGCGGCGAGGCCGCCGACGATGACGGGGATGTCGTACTTGCGGCCCTTGCCGTCGCGGATGTTCGTGAAGAGGAAGGCCTTCCGCTCCTCCTCCTTCAGGCCGCCGACGAACTGCCAGCGCACCAGCGGGTGCATCTCCGCGTCCTTGTCGATCTCGCGGTCGACGCGCACGAGGAGGTCGCGGCGCTCGAGCTCGGCGATGTGATCGTGCAGGTCGCGGTAGGTGGTGGTGGCGCGGTCGTTCATGCCATTCTCTCCTGGTTCGGCCGGGCGGTCTCAGAGGTCGCCCGGCTCCTCCCCGTTCTTCTCGTTCTGGCCCGTTCCCTGCCAGCGGCGCACGACGCCCGCGTCGATGCCGAGGAGGTCGAGCGCGCGGCCGCAGAGATGGTCGACGATCTCCATCACGCTCTGCGGCTTGTAGTAGAGGCCGATCACGGCCGGCATCACGATGGCGCCGTTGCGGGTCGCCTGGTCCATCGCCGCGATGTGGCCCGCGTGCAGGGGCGTCTCGCGGAACAGGAGGACGAGGCGCCGCCGCTCCTTCAGGCACACGTCGGCGGTGCGCGCGATCAGGTCGTTGCTCATGCAGGTGGCGACCGAGCTCAGCGTGCGGACGGAGCAGGGCGCGACGATCATGCCCTCGCTCCTGAACGAGCCCGACGCCACGCTCGCGCCGATGTCGCGGAAGGAGTGCGTCACGTCGGCGAGCGCCCGGACCTGGTCGAGCGAATAATCCGTCTCGATGCCGAGGGTGCGGACGGCCGCCGGCGACATCACGAGATGCGTCTCGACGCCGTCGATCGGGCGTAGAAGCTCGAGCAGCCTGACGCCGAGGATCGTGCCCGAGGCGCCCGTGATGCCGACGATGACGCGCTTCGGCTCAGCCATCGATCCTCTCGCAGAAGCCCATGAGCTGCGCCGCGAACGCGTCCGCCGCCTCGACGGAGGAGAGATGGGCGCCCTTGAGAATCAGGAGCTCGGCGCCCTCGTTCAGCGCCTTCATCTCCTCGGCGCGCGCGGCCGGAGTCGACTGGTCCCGGTCGCCCGTCATGACGAGCACCGGGCCATCGTAGCCCGACAGCTCCTCCGTCGTGTCGGCCTCCGCGAGCACGCCGCACGCGGCGGCATAGCCCTCGGCGGGCGTCGAAGCGATCATCGCGCGGACCGCCTCCGCGGCCTCCGGATGCCGCGCGCGGAACTCCTCCGTGAGCCAGCGCTCGAGCGTCGGCTGCACGAGCGGCTCGAAGCCCTGCTCCCGCGCAGCGGCGGCGCGATCGTGCCACATCTGCGCCGGCGGGAAGTTCACCGCCGTGTTCGCGAGCACGAGCCCCGCGACCCGCTCCGGCGCATGGCCGGCGATCCACATCGCCGTCAGTCCCCCGAGCGACAGGCCGCAGATGACGGCGCGCTCGATGCCGGCCGCGTCCATCACTGCCAGCGCGTCGCGGCCGAGATCGGCGATCGTGCTCGTGCCCTCGACGACGTCCGAGCGGCCGTGGCCCCGCGCGTCGAGCCGCAACGTGCGTCGATCGCCGAGCCGCGCGACGACGCCGTCCCACATCGACAGGTCGGCCGCCAGCGAGTTCAGGAAGACGACGGGGACGCCGGCCCCCTCGCCCGACGTGACGAACCGGATGCGGCCGCCGGCCGGGGTCTTTACGAAACGGTCCTGCGCCGCTGCCACGCCGTCCATGTCAGGCCCCCGCCGTCTCGGTCTTCTCGGCGAAGTGCTTCCGCAGGGCCGTGAAGAACTGCTTGATGAGGTGCTTCGACACGCTGCCGAGGATGCGCTGGCCGACGCCGGCCACCAGCCCGCCGACCTCGCCCTCTCCGGCATATTGCAGCGTCGTCGTCGCCTCGTCCTTCGGCACGAGGGTGAACTGCGCCTCGCCCGTGCCGGTGCCGAGCGAGCCCGCGCCCGACACGGTGATGCGGCAGGTCGTCGGCGGCTCCTTGTCCTTCAGGGCGATCTCGCCCTCGAACGAGCCGCCGACGGCGGCGACCTTGAGCTGCATCTCCACCTTGTAGTGGTCGGGGTCGAGTTCGGTCATCGACCTGCAACCGGGGATGCACTTCGTCAGCACCTCCGGATCGTTCAGCGCGTCCCAGAGCTCAGCCTGCGTGGCGGCGATCTCTTCCTCGCCCCTGATGTCGAGCTTCATCTCTGCTCTCCTTCCCTCAGAGCCCCAGGAGGCGCTGCGCGGCGCCGCTCTCGATCACGTCGCGAACCTCGCCGGAGACACCCGCCTGGTCGAGGATCTCGCGCGGCTTCGGGTCGCCGATCGGGAACGGCATGTCGGAGCCGAGCATGACGCGCTCGTGGCCGACCGTATTCAGGAGCATCTGGAGCGCGCCGGCATCGTGCAGCAGCGTGTCGTACCAGAGGAGCGACAGCGCCTTGTCCGGATCGGCGAGCGTGTCGGTGTGGAGGCTGTAGTTCCGGCGCAGCCGGCCGACCACGTAGGGCAGCGCCGCGCCGCCGATGCCGATCACGATCTTCGCGCCCGAATATCTCTCGACGTGGCCGGAATAGATGATGCGCACGACCGAGATGAGCGAGTCCGTGATGCGGCCGACCGCGTTCGCCATGCCGTAGTCGTTCACGCGGTCGTCGCCGGCGTCGAAGACGGGATGGATGAAGATCGCCGAGCCGAGCTCGTGCGCCGCCTGCCAGAACGGCTCGAGGGCGGGATCGTCGAGCACGCCGCCGCGGCCGTTCGGCTGGGTGCCGATCATCGCGCCGCGGAAGCCCGTCGCGTGGGCCTCGCGCAGCACCTCGGCCGCCAGCCTTCCGTCCTGCAGCGGAACGGTGGCGAGCGGGACGATGCGGCCGCCGCTCTCCTGGCCGGCCTGCCACAGGTGCTCGTTGGTGACGCGGTTCCAGGCCGCGCCCTCTTCCGCCGGCAGCTCGTTGCCCATCATGTCGAGCCAGCCGCCGACGACCTGTCGGTCGATGCCGTTCTCGTCCATCCACGACAGGCGCTTGCCGACATCCGTCAGCCCCTTCGCGACCGGCCGCGTCGGCTTGTTGCCGGCGAAGGCGAAGGACAGGCTGTCGCCCTCGTCCTTCATCCTCACGGAGGGGAAGTCACCAGCGCGGTCGCGCAGCGCCTGAAGGAGAGACGGCGGGACGAGATGGGCGTGGCAGTCGATGATCATGCGGTCTTCCTGTCGTGTTCCCGAGCGGCGGCGATCTTGTCGCTCACCGTGCTCATGCGGATCGGCAGCTTGTCGAAGGTGATGCCCCAGGCGCGCACGGCGTCGTGCATCGCGCCGGAGATCGCTGCCGGGGCGCCGAGATAGCCGCTCTCGCCCGAGCCCTTCTGGCCGAACACCGTGTAGGGCGACGGCGTGACGTGCTTCACGATCTCGACGGCGGGCACCTCGTGCGACGAGGGCATGAGGTAGTCGAGGAAGCTCTGCGTCATCAGCTGCCCGCCCTCGTCATAGGCGAACTCCTCCAGGAGCGCCGCCCCGATGCCGTGGGCGATACCGCCGAGCGTCATGCCCTTCACGATGTGCGGGTTGATGACGGTGCCGCAGTCGTGGCCGATGACGTAGCGACGGATCTCCGGCTTCGCGAGCACGGGATCGAAGGCGACGAGCACAACGTGGAACTCGAAGGAGTGGCACGGATACATCTGCGCCCGGCCTTCCTTCGGCAGCTCGCGCCCCGTCGGCACCTGCAGGATGTGCGTCGCCGTCAGGCCGGGGGCGACGCCGGGCGGCAGGTCGTGGAAGCGCCTGTGGGCGATATCGACGATATCGCTCCACTGCAGTTTCAGCCCGTCCGGCCCCTCGATCGTGCCTTCGCGGTAGACGAGGCTCGCCTCCGAGACCTTCAGCGCATGCGCGGCGATGCGCATGATCTGGCCCTTGAGGTCCTCCGCGGCCTTCGCCGCGGCGCCGCCGAGCATGATCGCCATGCGGCTGCCGACGGGCGAGTTGCCGGGCAGGCTGCCGAGCGAATCCGGCCGCACGACACGGATCTTGTCGGGATCGATCTCCAGCACCTCGCCCACCACGGTCGAGACGAGCGTCTCGTGCCCCTGTCCCGACGAGGTCGTGTGCACGGTCGCGGTGACGAAGCCGAGCCCGTCGACATTGACGCGGCACGATTCCATCCAGGTCGAGGTGCGGTTCTTCTCGTTCAGCAGCGGCTCGAACGAGGAGTTGCCGCCCGACGGTTCGAGGCAGGCGGCGACGCCGATTCCCGCGCAGAGGCCTTCGGCGCGCAGCCGGTCGCGCTCGGCCTCGAGCGCGGGGAGGTCGACCGCCTCGAGCACCTTGTCGACGACCACGTGATAGTCGCCGCTGTCATAGGTCGAGCCCGACGGGATCGTGTAGGGGAACTGCTCGTGCCGGATGAAGTTGCGGCGGCGGATCTCGATCCGGTCGATGCCGAGATGGGCCGCGACCCGGTCCATCATCGTCTCGATCGCGTAGTTCGTCGGCGACTGCCCGAAGCCGCGCACCGCCTCCTCGACCGTCTTGTTCGTGGTCACGGAGACCGCGTGATACTGCACGCTCTCGATGAGATAGGGCCCGACGATCGCGCCGATCGGCTTGCCGAGCTGGAAGGGCGCGCGGCCCGCATAGGCGCCGGCATTGTCGAGCGCGCGCATCTTCATCGAGCGAACCCGACCGTCACGGTCGAAGGCGACGTCGACGTCGAAGATGCGCTCCGGCCCGTGGGCGTCGCCTGCCCGCATGTTCTCGATGCGGTCCTCGATCAGCCTGATCGGCCGGCCGAACTTGCGGGCGAGATAGGCGACGAGGACGGAGTGCTTGATGCCGCGCTTCACGCCGTAGCTGCCGCCGACATCGACGTCGTAGTGCACGCGGACGGCGTTGCCGGGGATGCGCAGCGCCCTGGCGATCTGGTCGGAATATTTCGGCATCTGGATCGAGGCCCAGACGTCGAGCACCTGCTCCCACGGGTCCCACTTGGCGACCACCCCGAAGGTCTCGATCGGAACGGTCGAGTTGCGCCCCCAGGTGACGCGGAAGGAGAGATGCTCCTCCGCCTTCTCGAAATCGCGCTCGACCTCGCCCCAGACGAAGGTCTTGTCGAGCAGCACATTCGAGCCGTGAGCGGGGTGGACCGGCGTGCTGTCGGTCTGGAGCGCCTTCTCGGCGTCCAGGACGAAGCCGAGCTTCGTGTAGCGGACCCTCACCTTCTCCGCGGCGTCCTCGGCCAGCGCCCGGCTCTCGGCCACGACGGCGCAGACCCATTCGCCGGCATAGCGCACCTGGCCCACCGCGAGCGGGAAGCGGCGCACATGCGGGGTGTCGAGCCCGTTCATCAGGGGATCGGTCGAGGCGGCGAGTTCGTCGCCCGTCAGGACGCCGACGACGCCCGGCATCGCCAGCGCCTCGCTCGCGTCGATCTCCTCGATGAAGGCGGCGGGATGCTGCGAGGCCACGAGCGCGACGTGGGCGACGCCCGGAATGTCGAGATCGGCGACGAAACGGCCCTTCCCGGCGACGAAGCGGCGATCCTCGCGGACGCGGCGGTTCGCCGAGACGAAGCGGCCGGGGCGCAGTTGCTCGGTCATGCGGATTCCCCTCCCTCGGCTTCGAACGCGCGCGTGTTGCTCTGGCGCATGCGCTCCGCGGCGAGGCGGATCGCCTCGACGATCTGCCCGTAGCCGGTGCAGCGGCAGATATTGCCGGAGATCGCGTCGCGGATCTCCTCGTCGCTCGGCTCGTCGTTGTGGCTGAGGAGAGCGTGCGCCGCGACGATCATGCCGGGCGTGCAGTAGCCGCACTGGAGGCCGTGCGTCTCGCAGAACGCGTCCTGCACGACGCTCAGCTCGCCCGCGTCCGGCGCGAACCCTTCGATCGTGCGGATGTCGAGCCCGTCGCCCTGGACCGCGAGCATGAGGCAGGAGCGTACGGCGCGGCCGTCCACCATGACCGTGCAGGCGCCGCAGACGCCGTGCTCGCAGCCGGCATGCGTGCCCTTCAGATCCAGTTCGTCGCGCAGGCAGTCGAGGAGCGTCATTCTCGGCTCGACGTCGACGGTGACAGCGCGGCCGTTGACGGTGAGTTCGGTCTTCATGGGCGGCTTTCCAGGGCTTCGTCGCGAGCCTCGCGCAGCGCACGCTCGGCCAGGGCGGCGGCGGCGCGGCGGCGATAGCTCGCCGTGGCATGGAGATCGTCGACGGCCTCGAGGTCGCGGAGGGCCTCGGCGACGACATCGCGAATGGCGGCATCATCCGCGGCACCGCCGACGAGCCCGTCGACGTCGACCTTCACCGGCACGTCGCCGACGCTGCCGATGCCGAGCCGGGCCTCGCTGCACGTGCCGTCCTCGTCGAAGACGAGCTGTGCGGCGGCCGAGGCGAAGGCGTAGTCGCTGCGCCTGGAGGCGACCTCGTGGAAGCCCGTGCCGACGCGGCCCGAAGGCTTCTTCGGGAAGACGATGCGGGTCAGGCAGCCGCCCATCGGCGCCATCGTCACCGTCGGGCCGATGAAGAACTCCTCGGGGAGAAAACTCGTCTCGTCCTCGCCGTCGCGGAACACGATCCCGGCCTCGAGCACCGTCGCGGCGAGCGAGATCTCGGCGGAAGGGTCGCCATGGGCGACGGAGCCGCCGACCGTGCCGCGATTGCGCGTCGGCGGGTGGCCGACATTCGGCAGCGCCTTGGCGAGCAGCGGCACCTCCCGCGCGATGAGCTCGGAGCGCAGGGCATAGGCCTGCACGGTGGCGGCGCGGACGACGATCGACGAGCCCTGCTCCTCGATGCCGATCAGCTCCGCGATGCGGGTGATGTCGACGAGTAGAGTCGGGCGCGACAGGCGCATCGCGAGCATCGGCATCAGCGTCTGACCGCCGGCCAGCACGCGCGCATCCTCTTCGGAGGCGAGCGCGGCGCAGGCCTCGTCGAGGCTCGATGGTCGGACGTAGGAAAACGGCGCTGGCTTCACGGGGCGACGTCCTCGGGTGTTGAGCGGAGCGCGAAAGAAGAGGCGCGGAGCGCCGGCATCAGCCGATCGGCAGGCCCGGCATGGCCGGCGCCAGGACGCGGGCCTCCTGCTTCAGCACGAGCGGCCCGTCGGCCTCGGAGGCCTTCTTCACGGCCTGCCACTCGGGATCGGCGCCGAACGAGGCCCACGCCGCCTTGCGCGCATCCTCGTCCGCAAAGCGCGTGATGTAGGTCAGGCGCTGCGTGTCACGATCGATAAAGGCGCCCACGAGGTCGATCTTGTGCTTGGGAAAGCGCGGGGCGACCTCGCTGGCGAACCGGTCGCGCACCGCGTCCGCGCGTCCCTCGGCATGTTCGTAGACCCGCATCTCGTAGATCATGCGGACATCCTCCCGTCGGTGTCGGTTCTTGATTGCGTGGGACGATAGCGGCGGACAATCCGGTGGGTCAACAGCAAAGTTCCACTGAAAATGGTCCAATCCTGACCTGACCGCCCTCGTATCCGGCGAATTGCATCACTTCCGAGGGAGACAGGGATCCCATTGCATCATCACCGAGGCCAAGATCACGACCTCCAACGGCATGGATGCGTCGCCGTACAAAGGGATTGCGACAATCGAGACATTGTCATAACTGGGGAGGAAGGCCGAGAGGAGCGTCGATGAGCTGGTTTCCCCATCTGCCGTTCAGCGAGGGGCCGGTCTACCTTCAGATCGTTGCCGCGCTCGAGAACGATATCGCCACCGGCGCCGTCGCGCCCGGGCAGCGCCTGCCGACCCATCGCGAGATGGCGTCGAAGCTCGGCCTGAGCGTGGGCACCGTGTCGAAGGCCTATGCGGCGGCGGAGCGGCGCGGCCTGATCTCCGGTGAGGTCGGGCGGGGCACCTTCGTGCTGCGGCCGACGCCGGAGCTCGGCGTCACCGAGGCCGCGTCGGGCGGCTTCCGGCGCATCAACCTGGCCCTCAACGCCCCGCCGCCGACGGGCGAGGAGGCGATGATCGCCGCGGTGCTCTCGGAGGTCTCGCGGTCGGAGCGCCTGCACGACCTCCTCGGCTACCTGCCCCACCAGGGCCTCGCCGAGCATCGCGCGGCGGTGGCCGACTGGATCTCGCGTCACGCGATGGAGTGCGACGCGGGGTCGGTCTTCATCACGCACGGGGCGCAGCACGCGATCTCGATCGCCGTCCGGTTGCTCGCGCGGCCCGGCACCCCCGTCATCGCCGAGAACCTCACCTATTCCGGCATGATGGCGCTCGCGGCCTTCGAGGGCGTGAACCTGCGCGGCGTGACGATGGACCGACACGGGCTGATGCCCGACCGGCTCGACGACGCCTTCCGCGAGACGGGGGCGCGCGTCCTCTACTGCACGCCGACCCTGCAGACGGCGACGGGCTCGGTGATGCCGGAGGCGCGGCGGCGGGAGATCGCCGAGATCGTGCGGCGTCACGAGGCCTTCGTCGTGGAGGACGACGCCTACGGCTTCCTGTGCCGCGAGCCGGTCGCGCCGCTCGCCTCGTTCCTGCCGGAGCGCAGCTTCTACGTGATGAGCTTCGCCAAGTGCCTCGCGCCCGGGCTGCGGATCGGGGCGATGATCGCGCCGCCGGCCTTCCGCGACCGCTCCGTCAACGCGATCCGCTCCACGGGGTGGATGGCGAGCCCGATCATGGCGGAGGCCGTGGCGCGCCTCATCCGCGACGGACGGCTCGAGCAGCAGGTCGAGCGCAAGCGGGCGGCCGCACAGGCGCGCACGGATCTCGCCCGCGCCGTTCTCGGCGGCGTTCTCGACGTGATGTCGGACGTGCCGGCCTTCCACGTGTGGATGCAGATGCCGGCGGGCCGCACGGCGACGAGCCTGATGTCGCAGGCCGCGCACGCCGGCGTGACGATCGTCTCGCCGAGCGCGCTGCAGCCCTTCGACGCGATGGGCAACGGCATGCGGCTGTGCCTCGGCGGCCCGGAGAGCGAGGCCGACCTCGAGAGCGCGCTACGCACGATCCGGCGGATCCTCGACGAGGTCGAGGTGATGTCGATGGTCTGAGCGGGCCTTCCGCAGGCTCAGTCCCTCGGCCCCGCCAGCGTCACGGCCGCCGAGGTGAGGAGCGAATCGGGCGGGCCGAACTGCTTGAGCAGGCTCATGTGGTCGGCGCCCGGGACGATCATGTAGCGGCTTTCGGCCCCCGCTTCGATCCAGGCCTCGTGCATCCGCACGCTCTGCGACAGGAACGCCTTCGTCTCGGCCCCGCCCACGGCGAAGACCGCCGGCGGCAGGCCCGGCGGCAGCCGATCGAGCGGCGAGGCCGCCGTCGCGCCGGCTTCGTCGAGCCGCAGGCGGTCGTTGAGCGGCGTGGCGAGGAGCGGCACGAGGTCGTAGACACCGCTCAGGGCCAGCACGCCGTGCACCGGGTTGCGGTCGAACCCCCTCGCCTGCCAGTCCGTCGCCGCGAGCTCGACCGCCAGATGGGCGCCGGCTGAATGACCCGCCGCGACGAGGCCGGGGCTCCCCACGGCTTCCAGAAGAGCCGGGACGGCGGCGCGCACGGCTTCCGTCAGCTCCGGAAGCGTGACGTCGGGGCAGAGAGGGTAGTTCACCGTGGCGACCGACAGCCCGGCCGCGACGAGCGGGCGCGCGACGAACTGGAACTGATCCTTGTCGCGCGACTGCCAGTAGCCGGCGTGGAAGAAGGCCAGGAGCGGCGCCCCCTCGCCTGCCGGGAAGAGGTCGAAGACCTGCCGCGGGTGCGGGCCGTAGCGGACGTCGCGCGGGCCCGGGAGCTCGTCCCGCACACGGGCGCTCTCCCCGACGAAGTCGTCGATCAGGGCCGGGTGGTGGGGACGGATCTGGCCCGTCATGTACTGGTAGACACTGTCCTCGTGCCCGATCGCCTCGCTCATCCGATCTCCTCGTCGTCCCGCTCGCCATCGACCTCATGCCGCGAAACGCGTCCGCAGCGCCACGGCGCAGCCGCAGCGACTTCCTTTCAAGCTTGAAATCTTGACACTAATGTAGTTGCTGCCGGGTCGCGCGGAACGCGCACCCGGCACGGGAACGAGAAAGACGCCCAGGGGCGCAGCAGGGGGACAGAACGATGCCCGGACTAAGGACCACTCTCGCCGCCGCGACCGCGCTGGCGGCCATCGCCGTCCCGGCGCACGCCCAGGAGAGCGTGAAGATCGGGATCATCACCACGCTCTCGGGCCCCGGCGCGGCGCTCGGACAGCAGCTCAGGAACGGCTTCGAGCTCGGCCTGAAGGAGATGGGCAACAAGATCGGGGGGCTCGACGCCGAACTGGTCGTGATGGACGACGAGCAGAAGCCCGACGTCGCCGTCAACCGCGCAAAGGAACTCGTCCAGCGCGAGGACGTCGACTTCGTGGTGGGGCCGATCTTCTCCAACATCGCGCAGGCGATCTACAAGCCGATCACCGACGCCGAGACCTTCCTCGTCAGCCCGAACGCCGGCCCCTCCGACCTCGCCGGCGCCGGCTGCAGCCCCTACTTCTTCGCGACCTCCTACCAGAACGACCAGAACCACGCCGTGCTCGGCAAGTACGCGCAGGATTCGGGCATCGCGAGCGTCGTCCTGCTCGTGCCGAACTATCAGGCGGGCAAGGATTCCGTCGCCGGCTTCAAGCGCTACTACGAGGGCGAGATCCTCGACGAGATCTACACGCCGCTCGGCCAGCTCGACTTCTCCGCCGAACTCGCCCGCATCGCCTCGCTTCAGCCCGAGGCGCTCTTCACCTTCATGCCGGGCGGCATGGGCGTGAACCTCGTGAAGCAGTTCCGCCAGGCGGGCCTCGCCGACGGCGTCACGTTCCTCTCGGCCTTCACGGTCGACGAATCGACCCTTCCCGCGCAGCAGGATGCCGCGGTCGGCCTCTACGGCGGCTCGAACTGGGCGCCGGACATGGAGCAGTCGGCGGATTTCGTGGAGAGCTATATCGGCGCCTACGACGCGGTGCCGGCCTCCTACGCCATGCACGCCTACGACACGGTGCTCTTGCTCGACGCCGCGATCTCGGCCGTGGACGGCGATCTCCAGGACAAGGACGCGCTGCGGCAGGCGATCGAGACGGCGGAGTTCACCTCCCTGCGCGGCGACTTCTCGTTCGGGAAGAACCACTTCCCCGTGCAGGACTTCTACCTCGTCCAGGTCGCCCAGCGCGACGACGGCAAGTTCGAGACGCGCATCGTCGAGAAGGTGTTCGACGACGCGGTCGACGACTACGCCGACCAGTGCACGATGGGCGAGTAAAGCTCGCCGGTTCCCGCTCGCCCTCCGGTCCCGGCCGGAGGGCGAACCACGAACGAACCTCCCGAAGGCGCCCGATGTCGCTGACGCTCGTCCTCGTTCAGACGCTGAACGGCCTGCAACTCGGGGTGCTGCTCTTCCTCATCGCGGCGGGCCTGACGCTGGTGTTCGGCGTCATGGACTTCATCAACCTCGCCCACGGCGTCCAGTACATGGTCGGCGCCTATTTCGCGGCGTGGTTCACCGCGATGACGGGCAGCTTCTTCGTCGGCCTCGCCCTCGCGCTGCCGTCGGCGCTGCTCCTCGGCCTCCTGCTCGAAATCCTCGTCTTCCGGCATCTCTACGGCCGCGACCACCTCGCCCAGGTTCTCGCGACCTTCGGCGTGATCCTCTTCCTGAACGAGGCCGTGCGCATCCTGTGGGGCGCGGCGCCCCTGTCCGTTCCGGTTCCGGAGATCCTGTCGGGCTCGATCGTCCTGATGCCTGGGCTTCTCTACCCGGTCTACCGCATCGCGATCATCGTCGCGGGACTGCTGATCGCCGTCCTGCTCTATTTCCTCGTGAGCCACACGCGGGCGGGCATGCTCGTGCGGGCCGGCGCGACGCATCCTCGCATGGTCTCTGCGCTGGGCGTCGACATCAGGCGGCTCTTCACCCTCGTCTTCGGCTTCGGCGCGATGCTCGCGGGCTTCGCCGGCATCATGATCGCGCCGATCCTGTCGGTCGAGCCGGGCATGGGCGACCAGATCCTCATTCTCGCCTTCGTCGTGATCGTGATCGGCGGGATCGGCTCGATCCGCGGCGCCTTCGTGGCGGCGCTCCTGATCGGCCTCGTCGACACGCTCGGCCGATCGTTCTCCGGCGATCTCCTGAGGCTCGTGATGTCCCCCGCCGAGGCGAGCCAGACCGGCCGGGCGATCGCGCCGATGCTGATCTACGTGCTGATGGCGGCGGTCCTGTTCTTCCGGCCCGCCGGCCTCTTCCCGGCCGCGCGATAGGAGTGCCGGTGAGCGACCTCGTCTCCAGCGCCTCGACGAGCGACGTCCCGGCGACGCCGCGCCTGCGCGGCACGGTCGCGCTCCTCGTGCCGGCCGCGATCTTCCTCGCCTTCGCGCTGGCGCCGCTCCTCGTCCATGCCGGGCTCGACCCGTTCTACCTGTCGATCGTCGTGCGCATCATGATCTTCGCGATCGCCGCCGTCTCGCTCGACCTGATCCTCGGCTTCGGCGGCCTCGTCTCGTTCGGCCACGCAGCCTTCCTCGGCATCGGCGCCTACGCCGTCGGCATCCTCGCCTCGCACGGGGCCGGCGACGCGTTCCTGCAACTGCCGGTGGCGCTCTTCGCCTCGGCGGTCTTCGCGTTCCTCACCGGCTGGATCTCGCTGCGCACGAAGGGCGTGCACTTCATCATGATCACGCTGGCCTTCGCGCAGATGGCCTATTTCATGATGACGTCGCTCTCGGCCTATGGCGGCGACGACGGCATGACGCTGTGGACGCGATCGACGGTCGCGGGCTCGAAGGTCCTCGGCGATACCACCGCCTTCTACTATGCCTGCCTCGGCGCGCTTATCCTGAGCTACGCGATCTGCCGCTGCCTCGTCGTCTCCCGCTTCGGCCGCGTCCTGCGCGGGGCGAAGGAGAATGCCGTGCGGATGGAGGCGATCGGCTTCGACCCGTTCCGCTTCCGCCTCGTCGCCTATGTCGTCTCGGGCATGATCTGCGGCCTCGCGGGCTTCCTGCTCGCCAACCACACCGAGTATGTGAGCCCCGCCTACATGGCCTGGCAGCGCTCGGGCGAGCTCCTGATCATGGTGATCCTCGGCGGGCTCGGCACGCTCCACGGCGCGATCATCGGGGCGACGGCCTTCCTCTTCCTCGAGGAATGGCTCGCCGGCTTCACCGAGCACTGGCGCATCGTCTTCGGGCCGCTCCTCGTCCTCGTCGCGATCTTCATGGAGCGCGGCATCCTCGGCGCCGTGACGCGGAGGCGGAGATGAGCGAGGCGATCCTCGACGTCGAGAACCTGAACAAGAGCTTCGGCGCCCTGCGCGTGACCGACGACGTGTCGCTTCAGGTGATGCCGGGCGAGTTGCACGCGATCATCGGCCCGAACGGCGCCGGCAAGACGACGCTGCTCCACCAGGTGTCCGGGCTCCTCGCCTCGGACGGCGGCACCGTGCGCTTCGGCGGCGAGGACATCACGGGTCTGCCGATGCACGCCCGCGTCCACCGCGGCATCGCCCGCACCTTCCAGATCACCTCCATCCTGCCGGGCTTCACGGCGCTCGAGAACGTCGCCCTCGCCGTCCAGGGCCGTTCCGGCTCGAGCTTCCGCTTCTTCGGGATCGCCTCCCGGGAGCAGGCGCTCAACGACGAGGCCGCGAGCCTGCTCGACCTCGTCGGGCTCGCCGCGCGCGCCGACCTCGGGGCCGGCACGCTCTCGCACGGCGAAAAGCGCGCCCTCGAGATCGCCATCGCGCTCGCCACGAAGCCGAGGCTCCTCCTTCTCGACGAGCCGCTCGCCGGCATGGGCCACGAGGAATCCAACAAGGTCATCGAGATCCTGAGGAGCCTCAAGGGGCGCTACGCGATCGTCCTCATCGAGCACGACATGGACGCGGTCTTCGCGCTTGCCGACCGGGTGACGGTGCTCTCCTACGGCCGGGTCATCGCGTCCGGCGATCCGGCCGTCGTGCGCTCCTCGCCGGAGGTGCGCGCGGCCTATCTCGGCGACGAGGCCGCCTGATGCTCGAGGTCGACCACCTCGCCGCCTCCTATGGCGAGAGCCAGGTTCTGTTCGACGTCTCGCTGTCCGTCGGCGAGGGCGAGGTCGTGAGCCTCCTCGGCCGCAACGGCATGGGCAAGACGACGACCGTCTCGACGATCATGGGGCTCCTGAAGCCGCGTGGCGGCCGCGTGCGCTTCGAGGGGCGGGACGTGACCGCCCGCGATCCCCACTCCATCGCGGCCGCCGGGATCGGCCTCGTGCCGGAGGGCCGGCAGGTCTTCCCGACGCTCACCGTCGAGGAGAACCTGACCGCCACGGCCGCGGCCCGTTTCGGAGCGCCGCGCTGGACGCTCGAGGCCGTCTACGCGCTCTTTCCGCGCCTCAAGGAGCGTCGGCGCAACCTCGGGTCGCAGCTTTCGGGCGGCGAGCAGCAGATGCTGGCGATCGGCCGGGCGCTGATGACGAACCCCAAGCTCCTCATCCTCGACGAGGCGACGGAAGGGCTCGCCCCTCTCCTGCGCCAGGAGATCTGGCGCTGTCTCTCCTCCCTGCGCTCCGAGCGGCAGGCGATCCTCGTCATCGACAAGAATGTCGACGCTCTGATGACCCTCGCCGACAGGCACGTGGTGATCGAGAAGGGCGTCGTGCGCTGGACCGGCACGAGCAGGGAACTCGCCGCCGACCCGGGCGTGAAGGAACGCTACCTCCACGTCTGAGGCGGATGCCGCCCGCGTTCAGCCGCCGACGAGCCGCGGCCCGCCGCCCGACTCGTCCTTGAGGCGGACCCCGCTGAGGCCCCGGTCGAGCGCCTGGTGGAGGAGCCACGCCAGCGTCTCCGCCGCCCGCCGAGGCGTGAGGCCATGGCCATGGATGTTCGAGATGCAGTTGCGCTCGGCATCGCTCCGGCCGATCCGCGGCCCGTACGTGACGTAGATGCCGAGGCTGTCGGACACCGAGAGGCCCGGGCGCTCGCCGATCAGGATGGCGGAGATCCTCGCGCCCATGCGCTCGCCGATCTCGTCGGCGATGGCGACGCGCGCCTGGCTCGCGATCACGACCGGGCCGACGGTGAGCGAGGGGATCAGCGGCATGACCGCGTCGAGGACCGCCGCGGCGTGGCTCTCGACCCCCGTCGCCGACAGCCCGTCCGCGACGACGAAGGCGACGTCGCAGTCGAGGCGGGGGATCCGGGGCGCCGACGCTTCGGAGAGCCGTCGCCCGAGATCCGGACGCTTCAGGTAGGTGGCGCGGTCGCCGGCGCGGCTCTCGACAGAAAGCGTCTCGCGCGGCTTCAGGGCCTCCGCGATAGCAGCAGCGTCGAAGGCGGTGTGGATCGCGTCGCGAGCGTGCGCGTGGGCGAGTTGGAAGTCGAGCACGGAGCGCAAAGAGGGCGCGTCGCCGGAACGGTCGAGCGCGACGCGAGCCGGCGTCAGCGCCCGGAGCTTCGACCAGACATCGACCTCGCCCGCCATCACTGAGGCTCCAGCTCGGCCAGCCGGCCGAGCCTGTTCGTCCGCAGGTCCGGCACGGCGAGGCTGCCGTCGGGGTGCAGGAGCTCCATCTCGACGAGCCAGCGCTCGAATTCCGGCGCCGGCCGCACGCCGAAGGTCGAGCGCAGGTAGAGCATGTCCTCGAAGGACAGGCTCTGGTAGCTCAGCATGACGTCGTCGGCCCCGGGCACGGTGATGAGGAAGGTGACGCCCGCCGTCGTCAGCACGGTCATCATCGTGTCCATGTCGTCCTGGTCGGCCTCGGCGTGGTTCGTGTAGCAGACGTCGCAGCCCATCGGCAGGCCGAGGAGCTTGCCGCAGAAATGGTCCTCGAGGCCGGCGCGGATGATCTCCTTGCCGTCGAAGAGATACTCGGGCCCGATGAAGCCGACGACGGTGTTGACGAGAAGGGGCTGAAACTCGCGGGCCACCGCATAGGCGCGCGCCTCGACCGTCTGCTGGTCGATCCCGTGATGGGCGTCGGCCGAGAGCGCCGCGCCCTGCCCCGTCTCGAAATACATGACGTTCTGCCCGACCGTGCCGCGCTTCAGCTGAAGTGCCGCGTCGCGCGCCTCCTTCAGCACGCCGAGGTCGACGCCGAAGCTCGCGTTCGCCTTCTGCGTGCCGGCGATCGACTGGAAGACGAGGTCGATTGGACCGCCGTTCTCCATGATGGCGATCGCGTTCGTAACGTGGGTCAGGACGCAGCTCTGCGTCGGGATGTCGTAGGTCTGGCGCAACTCGTCGAGCATCCACAGGAGCCGCGAGGCGTTCTCTATGCTGTCGGTCGCCGGGTTGATGCCAATGACGGCGTCGCCCGCGCCTTTCAGGAGCCCGTCGAGGATCGACACGCCGATGCCCCTGGGATCGTCGGTCGGGTGGTTCGGCTGCAGCCGGGTCGCGAGCCGGCCCGGCAGGCCGATCGTGTCGCGGAAGGCCGTGACGACACGGGCCTTCCGCGCCACCGCGATCAGGTCCTGGTTGCGCATGAGCTTCGAGACGGCAGCCGCCATCTCCGGCGTCAGGCCCGGCGCCGCGGCCGAGAGCGCCACCTCGTCCGTCTCCCTGGCGAGCAGCCAGTCGCGGAAGTCGCCGACCGTCATCGAGGCGAGCGGGGCGAACGCCTCGGCGTCGTGCCGGTCGACGATCAGCCGCGTCACCTCGTCGTCCTCGTAGGGAACGACCGCCTCGCTCAGGAAGGTCTTCAGCGGCAGGTCGGCCAGCGCGTAGCGGGCCGCCACCCGCTCGACATCGCTCGTCGCGGCGAGGCCGGCGAGCGCGTCGCCCGAGCGCTGCGGGGAGGCTGCGGCGAGAAGGTGCTTCAGGTCCTCGAAACGGAAGGTCTGGCCGCCCGCGACGGCGCTGTAGGAGGTCATGCGGCGCCTCGTCTGCGCGATCGGTCATGGCGCCATCTGCTCGATCGGTCGCCATGCCCATGGATGAGGCAACATCATTGCCCGCCCGAAGCGGTCAGGCAAGGCCGCGACAAATCGAGCCGCGCAATTGCAGCCGCTCGGCCCCGGTGAGCCGGGATCGGCCGGTCGACGGCGCGTTGCGCGGTCGGCGGCGCGGTGCTAACGCCGGTTGCCCTCCCGCCCGCCGGAACGGGGGCACCTCTCCGCTCTGCTGCACCGAGGATTCCCATGTACCCGCTCGACGGCATCAAGATTCTCGATCTCTCGCGCGTCCTCGCCGGGCCCTGGTGCACCCAGACGCTCGCCGATCTCGGGGCCGCGGTCTGGAAGATCGAGGCGCCGGGTTCGGGCGACGACACGCGAAGCTGGACCCCGCCCGACATCGACGGGGAATCGACCTATTTCATGTGCTGCAACCGCTCGAAGAAGTCGGTGGCGATCGACCTCAAGTCGGCGAAGGGCAAGGTGGCGATCCTGAAGATGGCGCGCGAGGCGGACGTGCTCGTGGAGAACTTCCGGCTCGGCGCGCTCGACCGTTTGGGCTTCGGCTACGAGGAGCTGTCGAAGCTCAACCCCGGTCTCGTCTACTGCTCGATCTCGGGCTACGGCCGCACGGGCCCGCGTGCGGCGGAAGCCGGCTACGACTTCGCGATCCAGGCGGAGAGCGGCCTGATGGCGATCACCGGCGAGCCCGACGGGCCGCCGATGAAGGTCGGTGTCGCCATCACCGACATCATCACCGGCATGAACGCGACGCAGGCGATCCTCGCCGCGCTCATCGCGCGCGGGAAGACGGGCCGCGGCCAGCATCTCGACATCGCGCTCCTCGACAGCGCGGTCGCGGTGCTCGCGAACCAGGCCTCGGGCCATCTCGGCACGGGCAAGGACGTCAAGCGCTTCGGCAACGCGCACCCGACGATCGTGCCCTACCAGATCTTCGAGACTGCCGACGGCGCCTTCGCCCTCGCCGTCGGCAATGACGGCCAGTTCCGCACGCTCTGCGAGAAGGTGATCGGCCGGCCGGACCTCGCAGAGGACGCGCGTTACGCGCGGAACCGCGACCGCGTGCTGAACCGCGACATCCTCGTGCCGGTCCTCGCCGAGATCTTCCGGAGCGCGACCACGCTGCACTGGATCGCCGCGCTGAAGGACGCGGGCGTGCCGGCCGGCCAGGTGCGCTCCGTAGCCGAGGTCTTCGCGGCGCCCGAAATGCGCGAGCGCGGCATGGTCGTCGAGGTGCCGGACGAGAAGCACGGGCACCTCCGCCTCGTCGCTTCGCCCCTTCGCTTCTCCGACACGCCGGTGCGTCCGCCCGTCGCGCCGCCGCGCCTCGGCGAGCACACCGGCGAGGTTCTGTCGGCGCTCGCCGACGGGAGCGGCGAGACCTGCACGGACTGACGCTTCATAAGCGTCGGATCCCGCGTCAGAACCGCCAGCGCACGCCGAGGGCGTTCGCGTTCGCACCCTCCGTGACACCGCCGAACAGGCCGAACGCACCGGACCTGTGCTGCAGGCGGTAGACGAGCTCCGCCCTCTCATATTGTCGCAGGCGCAGCGATATCTCGGGCGTGAAGTAGGCGAGCACCTGCGTGCTGCCCAGGCGGGACCGCTCGCGGATGCTCTCGATCGCGAGCGGGTTCGTCGTCGCGCTCACCCCCAGCGTCACGGCGGGGGCGATGTTCACGTCGCCGACCACCAGCCCGTGATGCTTGAGCCTCGCGCCGCCCCACACCTCGATCGACGTGGGGGCGGAGCCGAACCTCGCCGCGAGGCCGGCCTCGGCCCCCAGCACGAAGCCTGCGGGAAGCTCGGCCATGTCCCGCGCCAACGCGCCGCCCAGGAAATAGTCGGACGTCTGCGTCGGTCCGCTCCAGGGGAAGGACTCTCCCATGTCGTCGAGGGTGTATCTGCCACCGAACAGAAGGATGCCGTTGGGATCAGGGGCACCTTCCGAGACGAACGGGTCCTCGGTCGCGAACATGAACCGGCTGTCGCCGTTGTCGGCCGCAGCGCTGCCGGCGAGCAGGAGAGCGAAGAGGACACCTGATAAAAGCAGTCGCATGACGCACCCGATGACACACGCGCCACGCTGACGCTACCGCCTCGAATAAACCGGACCGCAAAGCCGGAAGGCAAGCCCCGCGGCTCCGACGGCGCGCTTCGTCAGGCGGCGGGCCAGGCCTCGACCAGGGGGCGCGGGTCGATGCCCGCCACGATTCTCCGGGCTTGTCTTCGGCCCGGCCCCGACCTTTACTGGAGAGGGGCGAGGTTCGACGAAGGACGACCAGTCATGTGCCACATCTTCGCCGGCATCGCGCATGAGCGCTACGAGGGCGAGACGCGTTCCGTCCGCCTGTCGGGCCACGCCACGTCCATCCGGCTCGAGGCCGCCTTCTGGCAGGTGCTGGAGGATCTGGCGGCCGATCAGGGCATGACGTTGCCGAAGTTCCTTTCGACCCTGCACGACGAGGTGCTCGAGCTTCACGGCGAGGTGCGCAACTTCACCTCGCTCCTCCGCTGCACCTGCCTTGTCCATCTCGAGCGCAAGCCCGCTCGCCCGATCGAGGTGGAGCCTCAAGGGCGCCATCACGCCGGGCAGCCCCGCAAGGAACCGGCGCTCAGCGCCGCCAACTGAGAGCATTACGGCATTCCTCGCTCCGGCCGCGTCCGCGCAGTAACATCATACTACCTGCTGCCTCTGCGCCTCGCCTAACCTCGTCCTGAACTGGCGGTCACAGCCGGAACGCCAGGGAAGAGGCGCATCGGAGGCCTGTAGAATGCCTGCGCGTCACGCCTCTCCTTCCCGGCATTTTCCGGCATGCCCGCCGAACAGATGCGCAAACGGCAGGAAGGGAGCTACGTGGCCAAGCTCATCCACACGATGATCCGGGTTCTCGAGGAGGAGCGCTCGACGCAGTTCTACGAGACCGCCTTCGGCCTGAAGGTGGCGGACCGCTACGACTTCGACGGCTTCACGCTGATCTACCTCTCGAACCCCGAGACCGAGCACGAGCTCGAGCTGACGGTGAACAAGGGGCAGGAAGGGCCCTACGACCTCGGCAACGGCTACGGCCACCTCGCCTTCAGCGTCCAGAGCCTCGAAGAGGAGCACGCGAGGCTGAAGGCTGAGGGCCTGAACCCCAAGGACATCAAGGAGATCGCCCACCAGGGCACGCCGCTTGGGCGGTTCTTCTTCATCGAGGACCCGGACGGCTACAAGATCGAGGTGCTGGAGAGGCGGGGCCGCTTCAAGTGACATGACGATACGCCGGGGCCGGCGCCCCTCGCGCAGATCGCGCCGCGCCCCGGCATGACGACCGGCCACGGCAGGGCCGGAAGAAGAACATAAGAAGAACGATTTCGCACGCAGTGGGAGGAGGAAACCCCATGGCAAGACACATATCCCAGGTGGCGCCGAGCCGGCGCACCTTCCTGAAGGCGGGCGGCGGCCTGCTCGCCATGACGGTCATGCCGTCCGGCCAGATCGTCGGGCGGGCGTGGGCGCAGATGCCCCGGTCGACGAAACCCGAGACCTTCGCGACGCTCGTCCAGATGTCGCGCGACATCTATCCCCACGACCAGATCGAGGATGCCTATTACGCCAAGGCGGTCGGCATCCTCGACGAGGCCGCCCGCGCCTCGGAGGCCGAGCTCGCCCTCCTCGAGGACGGCGTCGCCGCGCTCGACCAGGCGGCGCGCGACAAGGCGGGCGTGGCCTATGGCGAGGTTCCGGCCGAAGAGGAGCGCGTCGCGCTCCTGAAGGCGATCGAAGGCGAGCCGTTCTTCCAGAAGGTCCGCTCGAACCTCGTCGTGGGGCTCTACAACCAGAAGGAGCTGTGGCCGATCTTCGGCTACGAGGGCGCCTCGGCCGACAAGGGCGGCTACATCGATCGCGGCTTCGACGACATCGCGTGGCTCTGAGACCGGCGCCAAGCCGGCCAGACGACAACGGAAAAACAACGCGTTTGGACCCGCGCTCGCCGCGACGGGACGTCGGAGGCACCCCGGGTCCGGGAGGAAACGACATGGCTGCACCCTATGACCTCGACGACGACGGGGTCGTCGTCATCATCGGCTCCGGCGCCGGCGGCGGCACGCTCGGCACCCAGCTCGCCCTGAAGGGCATCGACACGGTGATCCTCGAAGCCGGGTCCCGGCACGAGACCTGGGACTTCATCAACGACGAGTGGGATTCGTTCTCCCAGCTCGCCTGGAAGGACAAGCGCACGACCTCGGGCGACTGGCGGGTCTCGCGGGACTTCCCGAACCTGCCGGCCTGGATCGTGAAGGCGGTCGGCGGCTCGACGGTGCACTGGGCGGGCGCCTCGCTGCGCTTCCAGGAGCACGAGTTCAAGACGAGGACGCATTACGGCGAGATCGAGGGCGCGACCCTTCTCGACTGGCCGATAGTCCTCTCCGAGATGGAGCCGTGGTACGCCATGGCCGAGGACCGGATGGGCGTGACCCGCACGAACGGAATTCCCGGCCTGCCCGGCAACAACAACTTCAAGGTGCTGGAGGCCGGCGCGAGGAAGATCGGCTACAAGGAGGTTCACACGGGCCGGATGGCCATCAACTCCGAGCCCCGCGACGACCGCGCCTCCTGCATGCAGATCGGCTTCTGCTTCCAGGGCTGCAAGTCGGGCGCGAAGTGGTCGACCCTCGTCGCCGAGATCCCGAAGGGCGAGGACACCGGCAAGCTCGAGGTGAGGCCCGACAGCCAGGTCCTGCGTATCGAGCACGACGCATCGGGCAAGGTGACCGGCGTCGTCTACGCCGACGCCGAGGGCCGCGAGCAGCGGCAGAAGGCGCGCATCGTCTGCGTCGCCGGCAACTCGATCGAGAGCCCGCGCCTGCTCCTGAACTCGCACTCCTCGATGTTCCCGGACGGGCTCGCGAACGGCTCGGGCCAGGTCGGCCGCAACTACATGCGCCACACCACCGGCTCCGTCTACGCGGTGTTCGACAAGCCGGTGCACATGTATCGCGGCACGACGATGGCCGGCATCGTGCAGGACGAGGCCCGCCACGATCCCTCGCGCGGCTTCGTCGGCGGCTACGAGCTCGAGACCCTCTCGATCGGCGTGCCGTTCATGGCGGCCTTCCTCGATCCCGGAACGTGGGGCCGCGAGTTCTCGACGGCGATGGACGAGTACCGCAACATGGCGGGGCTCTGGATCGTCGGCGAGGACATGCCGCGCGCCGAGAACCGCGTGACGCTGTCGGAGGAGACGGACGAGTACGGCATGCCCGTCGCGAACGTCCATTTCGACGATCACGAGAACGACAACGCGATGCGCGAGCACGCCTACCGGCAGGGGGCGGCGATCTACGAGGCGGTCGGCGCGGTGCGCACGATCCGCACGCCGCCCTACCCCTCGACGCACAATCTCGGCACGAACCGCATGAGCGAGAGCCCCGAGGACGGCGTCGTGAACCGCTGGGGCCAGGCGCACGACGTGCCGAACCTCTTCGTTTCCGACGGATCGCAATTCACGACCGGCGCGGCGGAGAACCCGACCCTGACGATTGTCGCCCTCGCCCTGCGCCAGGCCGACCACATCGCCGGCAGGATGGCGAAGGGAGAGATCTGAGGCGGGGCGCGGCCGGACCCGACCAGCGGCGGCCAGCCTTACCGGACCGGTCACTCCGGCGGACGAATGTCTGCCGGAGGATGGTTCTTGTTGCGCCGCGACAAGCATCATTCCGCAGATGCGCAATCATCGATCCTCTTCCACTACGGCAGGATGATGATAAGCTTCATCATCTCGGCAACGACCGAGCAACGAGGGGAGGAAACGATGCGAAGAACACTGATGTCGTCCGTTGCGGCGGCTGCCATTCTTCTTGCGCCGCACGCGCTGGCGCAGGGCGGCGACAACATGGAGAAGCTCGGCAATTTCCAGTCGACCGGCACGTCGATGCAGTTCGAGACGGTCGAGCAGTCGGGGCCCTTCGCGGACCAGATCCGCAAGAACCTCGAGAACGTGAAGATGCCGGCAGGCTTCAAGATCGAGCTCTTCGCGGTCGTGCCGGACGCGCGCCACATCGCGGTCGGGCCGCAGGGCATCGTCACCTTCGTCGGCACCCGCAAGGACAAGGTCTGGGCGATCACCGACCGCAACAAGGACCGCCTGGCCGACGAGGTGAAGCGCTTCGCGCCCTCCGTCGACTTCGTGATCCCGAACGGCGTCTGCTTCTCGCGGGACGGCTTCCTGTTCATCGCCGAGCAGAACCGCGTGCTCGTCTTCCCGGCGGCGGAGTTCTTCTACGAGAGCCCGGACGTCGCGGTGGCGGAGGTCGTCAAGAAGGGCGAACTCATCCCGCAGGACGAGGAGAGCTTCAACCAC
This sequence comes from Lutibaculum baratangense AMV1, assembly GCF_000496075.1. Classification (GTDB taxonomy): domain Bacteria; phylum Pseudomonadota; class Alphaproteobacteria; order Rhizobiales; family Tepidamorphaceae; genus Lutibaculum; species Lutibaculum baratangense. The sequence continues at coordinate 149,149 of NZ_AWXZ01000013.1, read as the reverse complement.
ACCGCCCGGGTCTGCGACATCGGGCCGGACAACAAGCTCTACATCTCGCTCGGCCAGCCCTTCAACGTGCCGGCGCAGGAGAAGATGTCGAAATACGACAGGACGGGCATCGGCGGCATCATAAGGATGGATCGCGACGGCTCGAACCGCGAGGTCTACGCGCGGGGCATCCGCAACTCCGTCGGCATGGACTTCAACCCGGCGAACGGCGAGCTCTGGTTCACGGACAACCAGGTCGACGGGATGGGCGACGACATCCCGCCGGGCGAGCTCAACCGCGCGACCGGGCCCGGCCAGAACTTCGGCTTCCCGTGGTATGGCGGCGGCCAGACGCGCACGGACGAGTACAAGGATTCCGAGCCGCCGGCGGACATCGTCTTTCCCGAGGTCGAGATGGTCGCGCACGCGGCCGACCTCGGCATGATGTTCTACACCGGCAGGATGTTCCCCCAGAAGTACCGCGGCGGGATCTTCTCGGCGCAGCACGGCTCGTGGAACCGAACCGAGCCCGTGGGAGCACGCGTGATGTTCACGCCCGTCAACGAGGACGGCAGCGCCGGGGAGACCACGCCCTTCGCGGAAGGCTGGAAGACCGAGAACGGCGAGTACCTGGGGCGCCCGGTCGACGTCGCACAGCTTCCCGACGGGTCGATCCTCGTCTCCGACGACCTCGCCGGCGCCGTCTACCGCATCTCGTACGAGAACTAGCCCGATCGAGGCCGCGGCGCCCCTGCCGCGGCCTTCCCTCTCCGGAGACAGTCATGCAGAGAATTTCGATGGCGGCGTGTCTCGCCGTGCTGGTGGCGCTCGCGGCCACGACCGCCGAGGCGCAGGACGCAGCGGCCGGCCGCCAGAAGGCCCAGATGTGCGCCGTCTGCCACGGCCTCGACGGCATCGGACGCAACCCCGACGTGCCGAACCTGGCGGGCGACAACGCGATCTACCTCAGGGCGCAGCTTCACGCCTTCAAGAGCGGCGAACGCCGGCACGAACAGATGTCGATCATCGCGCAGGGGTTGAGCGAGGAGGATATCGCCGACCTGACGGCCTGGTACTCGAGCCTGAAGATCACGGTCGAGATGCCGGAGTGATCACATCGCTCCCAGCCGCTCGAGCAGGATCTCCTCCGTCCGCTTTGTCGTCTCCTCGTCTCGCAGGATGCTGTAGCCGGACGGATCGGTCCACATGCCGATGATGGCCGTGCGGCTCGGCCGGCCGGACATGGCCGCACCCGTCCGCTCGTCCTTGACCTCGTGGTCGGGCGTCACGCTCATGTGCAGGCGGCGGAGGTTGAACGGTACGAAACGCTTCTTCAGATCCTCCCCGTCCCACTGGTGATAGACGCCGTCGAACACGCTCATCTGAACCTCCGAGCCCCCGCGCCTGAGATCGCCGGCGATCTTGGCCGTGCGGGAAACGGACACGTTGCGGTCGTTCCCGCCGAGGAGCAGGTGAAGCGGCGCGCCGGTCGTCCTCGGGTCCACCATGCGGGGGATGCTGCAGCCGTAGTAGGAAAGGTGCGTCGCGAAGCGGGGGCCCGCCTCCCCCAGAAACAGCCGGGCCAGTTGCTCGTAGGCGGTGAGCGTGGCGATCATCCCGCCATACGAGAAGCCGATGATCCCAACGCGGCCGGAGTCGACCTCCGGCCGGGATGCGAGGTAACGCAAGCCCGCGAAGGCATCTCCGAGCATCATCGCCTCGGTCACGGTCAGCGCGCGCACGAGATCGCCGTTCGCCTCCACGCCACGCGAGGCGAAGCTGTCGATCACGCAGACGGCATAGCCTTCGGCGGCGAGCTTGCGGCCGTAGCCCCGCTCCCGTCTGTCGGTGAGGCCGCCGAGCCCCTCGGACACCACGACCCCCGGGACGGGCCGGGAGAGGTCGTCCGGAAGGTAGAGCTCGACCTCGATGTCGAAGGGCTCCGACCTCTCCTCGCGCGCCAGGTCGCGCAGGAGGAGCGCATTCCATGAGGGGATCAGCCGCCGTTCCACGTTTCTGTCCTTTCCGAGGCTGTCAGGCCCGCAGGCGCCCGCGCAGCCGGGTCTCCGCCAGACGGACGAGGCTCGACAGAAGCTCCGGATCGTTGATGACCCGCGGCACCTTGTTCTGCCCGCCGAGCTTGCCCCTGCTGCGCATCCAGTCGGCGAAGGTGCCGGGCGCGACCGAGAGGATCTCCGGCGCCGCCATCCCCACGTCGCCCTGCCGGTGCGCCTCGTAGTCCTCGTTGAGGCGGGAAAGGCTCCCGTCGAGAGCCCGCGCGAAGGCCCGGAGCCTGCTGTCGTCCGGCCCCTCGCCGCGGAACTCCACGACGAAGACGTGGCGGCCGCGCGCGTCGTCTGCGTCGGGGAACCTCGCTCCCACCGAATACTCGTTCACCTCGAGCGCCGCCTCTCCTGCCGCCTCGAGCACCGACGTGTCGATCTCCTCGCCCGTGAGGTGCTCGCCGAAGGCCGACAGGAAGTAGGAGGTGCGGCCCGTCACGAGGACGCGCGGCGGGGCGAGGTCGACGAGCCGCACCGTGTCGCCGACGAGGTAGGACCAGACGCCGGCATTGCTCGTCAGCGCGATGGCATACTCGCGACCGGCTTCGACGCTGCCGATCCAGTGACGCGTGGGGTGCTCGCTGTCGAGCTCCTCGATCGGCACGAACTCGAAGAACAGGCCGTTGTCGAGCATCATCCGCATGCCCTGCCCCGGCGCGCGGTCGGCGACCGCGATGAAGCCCTCGCTTGCGGGATAGACCTCGCGCAGCTCGGCCCTCGAGCCCTCGAGCCACTCGCCGAAGACCTTGGCATAAGGGGCGAAGTTCAGCCCCCCGTACGAGACGAGCTCGAGCTCGGGGTAGAAGTCGACGAGGCGGCGCTTGCCGGTCATCGCCTCGAGCCGCTCGAAGAACAGGAGGAGCCAGCTCGGCGTGCCGGCGATGGTGCGGATCGGCTCGCTCAAGGATGCCCGGCCGATCGCCTCCATCTTGCGCTCCCAGTCGCTCTCCCGCGCCATCTCGTAATCCGGGAAGATGTAGTTCCTCGACCAGGCCGGCACCTCGCGGCGGGCGATGCCGGAGAGGTCCCCGCTCATCACGCCGTGTCCCTCGTCCTTCAGGTCGACGGCGCCGCCGAGCATGAAGTTCTTGCCGCCGAGGACACGGCTCTCCGGCCTGTTGGCGAGATGGTGGACGAGCATCTCGATGCCGGCGCGGCTGTTTGCCCGTGCCATCTCGCGGCTGACCGGTATGTACTTCGTGCGGCCGCTCGAGGTGCCCGACGTCACGGCGAGATAGGGGATGCGGCCCGGCCAGGTGGCGTTCTCGATCAGCGGGAAGACCGGTTGCCAGTATCGATCCCAGAAATCCTCGTAGCGCCTCAGCGGCACCGCCGCCTGATACGCTTCGACCGACCGGATGTCGGCGAAGCCATGGTCGCGCCCGAACCGCGTGTCCTTTGCCTTGCCGAGGAGAGACATGAGCACGCGACGTTGCGTCTCGACCGGATCCATCCGCGACAAGCGGGTGAGGCGCCACCGCGCGTAGAGCCGCAGGAAGGGCGTCGCGTCGAGCATCTCAGCCTCCCGGCCCCGCCGGCCGGATCTCCGTCACGTGCGGAAACTCGGCCCGCACCGTCTCGGGGCGCAGCGGCACCCGCAGGTGACGGCCCTCCCGCCACAGGCGCGCCTGGTCGGCGAAGGTCGACGAGCCGAGCCAGCCGTCCTGGCCGCCGAGAAGCACGAAGTGGTTCTCGTCCTCGTCGGCCATGTCGAAGATGTGCCGCGCCTGCGAGCCGAACGTGACGGTGTGCCGTCCACCGGAGAAGCCGTGCCGGGACTTCATCAGCGTCTCGTTGCTTCCGCCGATGGGACGCTCCTCGACGAGATACCGCCCGCCCACGAGCGGCAGGCGCGAGAGGGCGTGGCCGAGCCGAAGCCTGTGGGCGTTGCCCCAGATCCTCAGCCGGCGGAAGGGCCGGCCCGCCGCGCCGGCCGAAGCCGCCATGACCGGCACGAGCCTGTCGCGCGGGATCGTGTCGAGGTCCCGGTGGAGCAGCGGCCAGGGATCCCAGCTCGCCAGGTAGACGTCGCGCACCTGCCCCTCGTGAAGGCGTCGCACGAGGTGGAAGACCAGGAGCTCGAAGGCGAGCGCGCCGGCGGAGTCCTCGGAGTAGCGGCCGTCCCACCCCCGCAGCGCGTTCGCGAAGGCGTTGTCGACGCCCTGGGCCTCCACGAGGATCGGCAGGAGACGGTCGCGCAGCCGAAGCGCCGGCGGCGAAAGGACGTCCCACTGCAACGGGATGATGCCGCCGACCGTCAGGCCCTCCGCCTGTCCCAGCAACTCGCGCAGCCGGTTCACGCGGTCGTCCGGCGAGAAGAAGCGGCTGATCTGGATGTCCGAGCGGGGCGGTGCGTTGTTGGCGGAGGCGACGTATCCTTCCTCGGGATCGAGCCTGTGGGGAAGGCCGCGCGTGGTCGCGAGCGAGCGCCAGTGATCGAGCGCCTCGGGCTGTGAGATCAGGTCGTCGGCGCGCGCATGCGGCCGCCGCGGCAGGGTCGCCGCCATCGCCTCCCCGATATGCCCGTCCGCATCCGCGTAGACGAGGTTGAGGCCGGGAACGGCGTAGCCGTCGAGGGCACCGAGGAAACCCTGCCAGTCGCGGGCACGCGCGACGTTCAGGAGCGCGCTCACCTCGTCGCTCGCGCGGTGGCCGATCCAGTGCAGCGCCACCGCCCTGCCCTGGCCCATGCGCAGAACGGACGCGTCGGAGATGACGGGGCCGACCGGGCTGTCGCGGACCGCGATCTCGTGGTCGCGCCCCCAGCGCACCCGGATGCGTTCGGTGCGCGAGGTGAGCCCGGCCGGCTCGGGGCCGAGATCGACCAGTTCGCTGCTCGCCGCATGCAGGTTCGTGCCGCCCCAGGCGATGTGTCGGTTCCGGCCGAGACCCAGGACCGGAACGGCCGGCACCATCATCCCGACCGCATGGAGCGTCGGCGACTTCATGCCCGCGATCAGCCACATGTTCGGAAGCTGGAGCGGCAGATGCGGATCGCCGGCCAGGATCGGCTTGCCGCCGGCCGTGCGTGCGCCGGACACCGCGTAGGCGTTGCTGCCGCCCCGCCCGAAGAACTCGAGCCCGGCGGCAGCGATGCCTCCGCCGGCGAGGCTCGGCTCGGGCAGCTCCTCCCCGATGAGCCGTGCCCACGTATCGCTCCAGTCGGAGCGCGCGCGCAGCTTCATGAGCTGCATCCAGACCCGCCAGGTGAAATCGGTCGAGGCGAGGCGCGTCACGGCCATCAGCTCCTCGAAGCTCCAGGGCGCCGCCTCGATCCCGAGAACCTCGAACTCGTGCGGCTGTTTCCGCACGGCCGCGATCTGGTGGTTCAGGCCGTCGAGGAAGCCCCTCGTCCAGGCCTCCGCCTCCGGAGACAGAGCGCGCGCGGCCTGGCGGCCCGCCGACATGAAGTCGATCGTCCGCAGCCCCTGGTCGAGCGGAAAGGCCGCGGCGCCGATCGTCTCGGAAAGCCGGCCGGTCGCGACCCGGCGCATCATCTCGATCTGCGCGAGCCGTAGATGGGCGTGCACGATACCGAGCGCGACGGCGAGGTCCCTGTCGCTCTCGGCCTCGATGAAAGGGATCTGCTGGTCGCTCCAGCGAATGACGACCGGGCTCTCGACGGGCGCGCCGTCCGCCGCGACCATCGAGAGCCTCGCCTGCAGGTCGAGCGGCTCGGGCGCGCCGGTGCGCAGGGCGCCGCCCCAGGCGCGCAGCGCGAGCCGAAAGGCCCCGAAGAGCTTCGTCGTGCCGGCGGGGGCGCCGGATCTGGCGGCGGGTCGGGTGCTATCGGTCGGCATCTTCGGCAAATGCGACGAGGCTTATGATGTTCCCCGCGCCGCCTTTCTCGCGTGGTCTCACGATGCCCGCCCCGCGGCGGCCGGCGATCCGGCGCCCCGACGGCGCCAGCGGGAAATCCTCTCGCGTGTCGTGCTGCCGAGCACGAGCATGCACGGGGTGAGAAGCAGCGTGAGGAGCGTCGCGAAGGTCAGCCCGCCGGCAATCGCGGTCGACAGATCGATCCAATACTGCGTGGAGGGCGCGCCGAACTCGACGTTGCGGCCGATCAGGTCGATGTTCATGCCGAACACCATCGGCATGAGGCCGAGAACGGTCGTCACGGAGGTGAGGAGCACCGGCCTCAGCCGCTGCGCACCGGAACGCAGCGCGGCCTCGACCGCATCGCAGCCCTTGGCCCGCATCTCGTTGAACGTGTCGATCAGAACGATGTTGTTGTTCACGACGATGCCGGCAAGCGCGATGATGCCGATGCCGCCCATCACCACGCCGAAGGGACGCCCGGTGACGAGGAGCCCGATAAGCACGCCGGCCGTCGAGAACACGATCGCCGACAGGACGAGCAGCGCCTGGAAAATGCTGTTGAACTGGGTGACGAGCGCCATGAGCATGAGCAGGATCGCCGTCATGAAGGCCGTTACCAGGAAGGTCGACGCTTCGGCCTGATCCTCCGACTGGCCGGCGAAGGTCACCTGGACGCCCTCCGGCAGGCCGGCGTCGGCGACCGCCGCCCGCAGCGCCTCCGTCTTCTGGCTCGCGAGTTCCCCTTCCGCGACGTCGGCCTCCACGGTGATCACCCGCCTGGCGTCGACGCGGGTGATGACGCCGGTCTTCGGCGCCGGCACCAGCTCGACGAAGTTCGAGATCGGCACGAGGCCCGAAGCGGTCGACAGCTGCAGCTGCTCCAGGCGCTCCAGGTTGCGCTGTTCCGCGGGGAAGCGCACCCGGATGTCGACCTCCTCGTCCGCCGTCTCCGGCCGGTATTGCGCGAGCTGCAGCCCCGCCGTCAGCATCTGCACAGCCTGGCCGAGCGTCGTGACGTCGGCGCCGTAGCGGGCGGCCTGCTCGCGGTCGACCTCGAGGCGCCACTCGACGCCCGGCAGCGGCCTTGAATCCTCGATGTCGACGAAGCCTCCGATACCCTGCATGAGCCGGCGCAGCTCGTCGGCGGCTGGCACGAGATCGGCCGAATTCCGCGCCGCGACCCTGACCTGGATCGGCTTGCCCTGCGCAGGGCCGCCCTCCTGCTCCTGCACCCGTATGTCGACCCCCGCGACGTCGGCCGTGCGCCGCCGAACCTCCTCGAGGATCTGGGCGGCCGGCCGCCTCGCGTCCCAGTCCGCGAGGTCGAGCTGGATGACCCCGATCGTGTCCTCCGACCGCTCCGACACCCCCGTCTGGCCGATCGTGCGGGCATAGACGGATTCGAGCCCCTCCACGCCCATGATCCGGTCCTCGACGCGCCCCACGAGGGCGTCCTTCTCCCAGACAGAAAGGCTGTCGCGGGAGGTCACCACCACCTGCGCCATCTCGGGCTCGACGGCTGGAAAGAACTCGACGCCGCGGCCGAGGAAGCCGTACCCGACATAGGAGCCCACCAGGAGGACGAGCGCCCCGAGCAGCGTCACGAGCGGCCTCCGGACGAGGCGCCCCAGGAGCCTGACGTAGCCGCGCGTCCAGCCCTGGAGCTCGTCGAGGTCGCCGCTCTCGGCCGCACGGATGGAGGCGAGCTGATCTTCCGCCGACGGGCTGCGCCGGCCGATCGCGCCGCCCAGCACCGGCACGAAGACGAGGGCCATGAAGAGCGACGCCGTCAGCGTGACGAGCACGGTGATAGGCAGGAACTTCATGAACTCGCCGACGACGCCGGTCCAGAAGAGGAGCGGCAGGAAAACCGCCAGCGTCGTCGCCGTCGAGGCGATGATCGGCCACGCCATGCGCTTGGCCGCCTCGGCATAGGCGCGCTTCGGGTCGACATTCTCGGCGAGACGCCGGTCGGCGAGCTCGGTGGTCACGATCGCACCGTCGACGAGCATCCCCACCACGAGGATGAGGCTGAAGAGCACGACGATGTTCATCGTGAAGCCCATGAAGTGCAGCACCGCGATGCCGGCGAGGAAGGAACCCGGGATCGCGAGCCCGACCAGGATCGCGCTGCGAACGCCGAGCGTCGCCACGATCACCACCATGACGAGGAAGATCGCCGAGAGGACGTTGTTCTGGAGGTCCGTCAGCGTCGTCTCCACCTGCTCGGACTGGTCCTGCAGGTAGGTCACGTCGACGCTCTCGGGCCATTCCTCCCGCTGCGCGCCGACGAGCTCCTTCACGGCGCCGACCGTCTCGATGATGTTCGCGCCGACGCGCTTCTTCACCTCGAGCGACAGCGCCGGCTGGCCGCCGATCCGCGCGAACCCGGTGGGGTCGCGGAAGGTGCTGCGCACGAGGGCGATGTCGCGAAGCGTGACGACGGCGCCGCCGTCCACCTTCACCGGGATCGCCATCACGTCGTCCATGTTCTCGATGACGCCAGGCACCTTGAGCGTCAGCCGGCCCGCGCCCGTGTCGATCGCGCCGGCGGCGACGAGGCGGTTGTTCCGCTGGACCTGGTTCAGGAGCTCCTCGAAGGAGATGTCGTAGCTCTCGAGCGCGGCGGGATCGAGCAGGACTTCGAGGACCTCCTCGCGATCGCCGCCGATATCGACCTCGAGCACCCCCGGCAGCGCCTCCATCCCGTCCTGCAATTCGCGCGCGATCCCGACCAGCGCGCGCTCCGGCACCGGCCCCGAGAGGATCACCGTGAGGATCGGGAAGAGCGCCGTGTTGATCTCCCGCACGATCGGCTCGTCGGCGCCCGCGGGAAGGTCCGCCTGGGCCCGGTCGACCGCCTCGCGCACGTCGTCGAGCGCGGCGTCGGCATCGAAGCCGGCCTGGAACTCGAGCTGCATGTTCGCGTAGCCCTCGGCGGCGACGCCCGTCATCTGGTCGAGCCCCGCGATCGACTGCAGCTCCGTCTCGAGCGGGCGCACGAGCAGGCGCTCGGCGTCCTCCGGCGAGATCCCTTCGTAGGTCACCGAGACGTAGAAGGTCGGGATCTCGATCTCGGGCGAGGATTCCTTCGGAATGGCTATGTAGGACAGCGTCCCGGCGAGCAGGAGCAGAACGAGTGCCATCAGCACGGTGCGCGTGTGGCCGAACGACCAGTCGATGATCCCGTTCACGTGTCGTCCCCGGCGTCCGCCGCCGCTTCCGCAAGCTCGATCACGCGCTCGACGGTCGCCTGGTCGAGCGTGCCCGTCGCGGGCAGGCCCTGCTGGTCCTGAAAGGCGCGGACGGCCTGGCGCGTCTGGTCGCCCCTCAGCCCGTCCGTCGGCCCGGCCTGGAAGCCGAGCCCGTTCAGAAGGCGCTGCACCCGCGCGACCGTGCCGGAATCGACGGGCGCGGAGGCCCCGTCGCGGGGGGCATCCCCCTCGTCGGCCCCCTCCTCGGGATCGAGGCCCTCTGGTGCCGGATCGGGGTCGGCCGCCGCCACCGGCTCGGCGGAGGGATCGTCCGGCAGCGCCGGCCGGCGCTCGCAGATCGACTGCCCAACCTCCTCGGGAATATCGCCCGCGCCGCTCGCCGGCTCCGCGCCGGCGAAGCCGCTCTCATCCGCCTCCGACACGCGGACCTCGTCGCCAGCCTGCACGAAGCCCTGGCCGATCGTGACGATGCGCGCCTCGTCGGGCAGCCCGGAGACCCAGATACCGTCCGTCTGCGCCCGCACGACCTCCACGGGGTGGAAGGCGACGGCGCCGTCCTCGCCGACCGTCTTGAGGCCGAGCGTGCCGTCGGTGCCGAGCGAGAGGATCGCGGGGGAGACGAAATGGGCGTTCGTCTCCCCCGTCGGGATGCGCGCCTCGGCGCTGATGCCGGAGGGGATGGCGTTGCCCTCGTTCGGGGTCCGGATCTCGACCCGGAAGGTGCGCGTGGCCGGATCCGCCGCCGCCGAGACGAAGCAGACGCGGCCCAGCTCCTCGGCGCCCGTGGCATACGAGACGCGGGCCGGCCGCCCCACCTCGACGCGGGCGATGTTCTGCTGGTTCACCCGCACGACGATGCGCAGGGGAGAGTTGTCGATGAGCGTCGCGACCTCGGCATTCGCCACGAGATACTCGCCCGCCTCGACGCCGATCTCGTCGACGACCCCCGCGAAAGGAGCCCTCACGGTGGTGTCGCCGACCTCCTCCTCGAGGCGCCGCACCTCCTCGCGCGCGCTCTCGAGCTGCGTCCTCAATTCCCGCACCCGCTGCGCCGTCGTGTAGCCCTGCTCGAGCAGCGTCGCGGCCGCGTCGTAGTCCTGCTGGCGCTGCTCGAGCAGGGCCCGCGCCTCGCGCAGACGGCTGCCGCGACCCTCCAGCGTCAGGCGCAGGAGCGGCTGGCGCATCTCCACGCGCTCGCCCTGGCTGACCAGGATCTCGTCCACCCGTCCCTCGGTCTGCGTGCGCGCCGGAGCCCGCCGGAACGCCAGGACGTCACCCTGCGCGACGATGTGCCGGCTGACCGGGCGGGCCTGCGAGGTGACGACCTCGACGAGCGGCGCCCGCGGCTCGGTCCGCTCCGCGGTGACCGGCGCGGACGATCCGTCCTCCCTCAGGAGACCCGACGCGAGCCAGGCGCCGAGCGCGGCCACCGCGATTCCGGCAATGAGGATGGGCGATCGGGCCATCTCGGAGTGCTCTCCCGGAAACGCGTATCACGCCGGGCGTGCGTCCGGCGTGTGAGGGCGGAACGCCCGTCGTGGCGAATGGTTGACCGGCCGCTTTCGGCGGCGCGGCCGAACGAGGCCAGGGGCCGCAGATCAGGCCATGCTGGCCAGCGCCTTGCGGCAGCTCTCCTCGCAGCGGCGGCACGCCTCGGCACAGATCCGGCAGTGCTCGTGCATGGAGGCGTGCTTGCCGCATTCGTCCGCGCAGGTGCGACATGCCGTGGCGCAGGCTTCCAGCATGGCGCGGATGATCGTCTCGTCGGAGCCCGTGCGCCGCGTCGCCACCGCCCCGGTGGCGGCGCAGACGTCGGCGCAGTCGAGATCGGTGCGGATGCACTGCCGCAGCTGGTCGACCATCTCCTCGCCGAGGCACGCATCGGCGCAGGCTGTGCAGGTCTGGGCGCAGGCGTAGCAATCGTCGATGCAGGCGACGAGGGCCGCGTTCACATTGCCCTTCACGGCCGGATGGGTGGCGATCATCTCGCGCGCGTTCATGGTCTGCTCCTGTGGTCCGTGGGATCGAAGCGGAAACGGGTGGGAAGGGCCGCCGTTCCACCGGAAGCGGGGTTTCGTCCGCCACAGGCGATCCGGCGCTTCAGCGCATGAGAAGCATGAGCAGCGTCGGTGCGACGAGCGCCGTGAAGAGGCCGTTCAGGGCGAGAGCCAGCCCCGCATAGGTGCCGGCCGTCGCATTGACCTGGAGAGCTCGCGCCGTGCCGATGCCGTGGCCCGCGAGGCCCGAGGCGAAGCCCCTCGCCCGCCAGTCGCGCACGCGGAGAAGGTTCATCAGCGGCGTCACCAGCACCGCGCCGGTGATCCCGGTCAGGATCACCACGACCGCGGTCAGCTCCGGCAGTCCGCCGATCTCGCGGGCGATGCCCATCGCGATCGGTGCCGTCACGGATTTGGGCGCCACCGAGTGCAGGAGAAGCTCGCTGCCGCCGAAGGCCCGCGCCACGAGAACGGCGCTGCCGATGCCCGTCAGGGAGCCGGCAGCGACCGCACAGAAGACGGGGACGAAGAGCCGTCTCAGCTCGCGCCGGTACCGGATGATGGGTATCGCGAGCGAGACCGTCGCGGGACCGAGGAGCACGTGCACGAACTGGGCTCCCTCGAAATAGGTCGGGTAGTCCGTCCCGGAGACGACGAGCACCGCGCCGACCGCCGTGATCGACAGAAGCACCGGGTTGAGGAGCGGCGGCCGCCCCAGCCTGGCCGACAGCGCGTCGGACCCGACATAGGCGGCAAGCGTCAGCGCGAGCCAGAAGAGGGGCGACGTCGCGAGGAAGACCCAGAAGGTCTGCGCGCTCTCGACCGGCATCACGCCTCCTCCCCGTGGCCCGTCAGTCGGCTGACGCCGACGAAGACGAGTGCTGTGACGGCGAGCGTGACGCCGGTCGACAGGACGAGCACCGCGACGAGCGGCACGATCTCCGCCCGCAGGAGATCGAGATGCTGGAGAATGCCGACGCCGGCCGGGACGAAGAGCAGCGACAGGTTCGCCAGGAGCATATCGGCCGCCTTCGCCACCTCGTCGAGCAGGCCCGGCACGACGGCTCCGAGCACGGCGAGGAGCGCGAGCCCGAGAACAGGTCCCGGAACGGGCAGAGGAAAGAAGATCGCCAGGGCCTCCCCCGTAAACTGGAAGAGGACGAGGACCAGGAAGCTGCGCAGCATGAGGCGGTGGCCTTTCGGATCCGGCCGCTCAGCGCGTCTTGCGCTTGCGCCCGTAGAGCTCGAGCCGGTGGTAGACGATGTGGTAGCCGAGCTCGCGGGCGATCTCTTCCTGCAGCCGCTCGATCTTCTCGGAGCGGAACTCGACGATCTCGCCCGTGTCGACGTCGATCATGTGGTCGTGGTGAGGCGCGTCGGCCTGCTCGAAGCGCGCCGGGCCGCCCTCGAAGGCATGGCGGTGAATGGCGCCGCAGTCGTGCAGCGCCTTCATCGTGCGATAGACGGTCGACAGGGACACCGAGGCGTCGCGCGCGTTGGCGCGCCTGAAGATCTCGAGCGCGTCCGGGTGGTCCTCCCCCTCCGCCAGGATCTCTAGGATCGTCTTGCGCGGCTTCGTGATGCGCATGCCGGCATCGCGCAGCACCGACTCGTAGTCCCGGTCGCTCGTGTCTTGCTCGCTCATGAGGTCACCCTACTTGCCGGCAGGCGTGGGGCAAGACGCGATTCCGCCGACTTCGGTGCCTTCCCCCGCGAGTTCGCACTGAGCTCAGTTATTGCAAACGATTTGCAATTGCATTGACTGAAGCCGCAGACGCGGGTACAGGTGAAGGTGACTTGAATGGCGCGAGGATCGAAGGGACGGAGCGAATGACCAGAACCCGCAGGACGACCCTCGGGGCGCTGCTGTTCTCAGGCGCCCTTGCGATCGGCGGGTTCCAGCCCGCGGCCGCGCAGGACAGGCTGAAGGTCGTCACCACCTTCACGGTGCTGGCGGACATGGCTCGGAACGTGGCGGGAGACGCGGCCGAAGTCGTGTCGGTGACGAAACCCGGCGCCGAGATCCACGGCTACGAGCCGACCCCGCAGGACATCGTGCGGGCGCAGGGCGCCGACCTCATCCTCTGGAACGGACTCAATCTCGAGCGCTGGTTCGAGCAGTTCCTCGCCAATCTGGGCGACGTGCCGTCGGCGACGCTGACGGACGGCATCGAGCCGATCCCGATCGCCGCGGGCGCCTATGAGGGCCAGTCGAACCCGCATGCCTGGATGGGGCTCGACAACGCGATGGTCTATGTCGACAACATCGCGGCCGCCCTGGCCGGGCAGGATCCCGAGCACGCGCAGACTTATGAGGCAAACGCGGAGGCCTACAAGGAGGAGATCCGCGCGACGATCGAGCCCCTGCGCGAACGGATCGGGGCCATCCCGGAAGACAGGCGCTGGCTCGTGACCTGCGAGGGCGCGTTTTCCTATCTCGCGCGCGATTTCGGCCTGAAGGAGCTCTATCTCTGGCCGATGAACGCCGACCAGGTCGGAACGCCGCAACAGGTCCGATCGGTGATCGACGGCGTAAGGGAACATGATGTGCCGGTCGTCTTCTGCGAGAGCACGGTGAACACCCGGCCGGCCCAGCAGGTCGCCCGCGAGACTGGGGCGAGATATGGCGGCGAGCTCTACGTCGATTCCCTGTCGGGACCCGACGGGCCCGTTCCGACCTATCTCGACCTCCTGCGCGTGACGTCGCAGACCGTGGCCGACGGACTGGCCGGGGCCGCGGACTGACGAGGCGGGACGAACAGGCCCCGCGGGGCCGCACCTGGGGCCGGGCTCTTCCGGCGCCGAGAAGGAGAGCGACGTGCTCATGACGGGATCGCGGCCTCGCGCCGCGAAGACCAGTGGGGTCGAGGGCGGCGGCATCCTCGTCCGCAACGTCACGGTGACCTACCGCAACGGCCTGACAGCGCTGCGCGACGCGAGCTTCGAGATCCCGCGCGGCACCGTGACGGCGCTCGTCGGCGTCAACGGCGCCGGCAAGTCGACGCTCTTCAAGGCGATCATGGGCTTCGTGCCCGCCGCCCGCGGCGAGATCAGGCTCCTCGGCCGGACGGTGAAGGAGGCCCTGCGCGAGAACCTCGTCGCCTACGTGCCGCAGTCCGAGGAGGTGGATTGGGCCTTCCCGGTGCTCGTCGAGGACGTCGTGATGATGGGTCGCTACGGCCACATGGGCTTCCTGCGCCGCCCCTCGCGCGCCGACCGCGAGGCCGTCGACGCCGCCCTCGCCCGCGTCGGCATGAGCGAGTTCCGACATCGCCAGATCGGCGAGCTCTCGGGCGGGCAGAGGAAGCGCGTCTTCCTGGCGCGCGCGCTCGCACAGGACGGCCGGGTCATCCTTCTCGACGAGCCCTTCACCGGCGTCGACGTGAAGACCGAGGAGCAGATCGTCGCCCTCCTCCGCGAGCTGAGGGAGGAAGGCCGGGTGATGCTGGTGTCGACGCACAATCTCGGCTCGGTGCCCGAGTTCTGCGACCGCACCGTGCTCGTGAAGGGCACCGTCCTCGCCTACGGACCGACCGAGACGACCTTCACGCGAGACAATCTCGAGCGCGCCTTCGGCGGCGTCCTGCGCCGCTTCACGCTCGGCGGCGCCGACCTGCACGAGGATCATGGCGCCGACGACCGCGCGATCTCGATCCTGACCGACGACGAGCGTCCCTTCGTCAGCTATGGCGACCGCACCCAGACGGCGGGGAGTCAGGAATGATCGCGACGCTCCTCGAGCCGTTCGGCTACGGCTACATGACGAATGCGATGTGGGTCTCGGCCCTCGTCGGCGGCGTCTGCGCCTTCCTCTCCGCCTATCTCATGCTGAAGGGCTGGAGCCTCATCGGCGACGCGCTCTCCCACTCCGTCGTGCCGGGGGTCGCCGGCGCCTACATGCTCGGCCTGCCCTTCGCGCTCGGCGCCTTCGTCGCCGGCGGCCTGGCGGCTGTCGCCATGCTCTTCCTGAGCGAGCGCTCGGGCCTCAAGGTCGACGTGATCATCGGGCTCATCTTCACCGCCTTCTTCGGGCTCGGCCTGTTCATGATCTCGCTGAACCCGGTCTCCGTCTCGATCCAGACGATCACCATGGGCAACATCCTGGCGATCACGCCGGAGGACACGCTCCAGCTCGCGATCATCGGCTTCGTGTCGCTGGCGGTCCTCCTCCTCAAGTGGAAGGACCTGATGGTGACCTTCTTCGACGAGAGCCACGCGCGCTCGATCGGCCTGAGACCCGGCCTCCTCAAGGGCGTGTTCTTCGTCCTCCTCTCGGCCGCCGTCGTCGCCGCGATGCAGACGGTCGGCGCCTTCCTCGTCATCGCGATGGTCGTCACGCCCGGCGCCACCGCCTACATGCTCTGCGACCGCTTCCCCCGCCTCCTGGTCACGTCGGTCGCGATCGGCGCGGCCACGAGCTTCGTCGGCGCCTATGCGAGCTATTTCCTCGACGGCGCGACCGGCGGCATCATCGTGACGCTGCAGACGATCATCTTCCTCGTCGTCTTCGTCCTCGCGCCGAAGCACGGCCTCCTCGCCGCGCGGCGCAAGGCCGCGGAGGCGCTGCGGACGCCCGCCCCTGGCGACGGGCTCGTGGCACGGGAGCCGGCGGAATGAGCGCCGAGACGCTCCTCCTGCCCTTCCAGTTCCCGTTCATGCAGAACGCGTTCCTGATCGCGGCGATCGTCGCGGTGCCGACGGCGCTCCTGTCGTGCTTCCTCGTGCTGAAGGGCTGGGCGCTGATGGGCGACGCGGTCAGCCACGCGATCCTGCCGGGCGTCGTGCTCGCCTGGATTACCGGCCTGCCGCTGATCGTCGGCGCGTTCGGCGCCGGCATGACCTGCGCGCTCCTCACCGGCTATCTGAGCGAGAACAGCCGGGTGAAGCAGGACACGGTGATGGGCGTCGTCTTCTCCGGCATGTTCGGGATCGGCATCATCCTCTACACCTCGATCCACACGAACGAGCACCTCGACCACGTGCTGTTCGGCAACATGCTGGGCGTCGGACCGCAGGATCTGTGGACGGCGGGGCTCATCTCGCTCGGCGTCTCGGCCCTGCTGCTCCTGAAGTGGAAGGACCTTCTCCTCCACGCCTTCGACCCTGCCCAGGCGCAGGCGAGCGGGCTGAACGTCGCCCTCCTCCACTACGGCCTCTTGTCGATCCTCTCGCTCACGATCGTCGCGACGCTCACGTCCACGGGCCTCATCCTGGCGGTCGGGCTCCTGATCGCGCCGGGTGCGATCGCCTTCCTCACGGTGCGCAGCTTCGGCCGCATGCTCGTCGTCGCGGTTCTCGTCTGTCTCGCCGGGATGCTCGGCGGCACCTATGCGAGCTTCTTCCTCGACAGCTCTCCCGCGGCCACGATCATTCTCCTTCTCAGCGCGATCTTCGTCGCGGCCTTCCTGCGCCGGATCCACCTGACGCGGCTCGCCTCGCGGAGCGAGGCCGTGCCGGCAGGCTAGACCGCCTCGCGCACCAGCGGCTCGACCACGATCTCGCTCACGCCGAACGGGGCGAGGATCTCCCGCAGGGCGTCTTCGCGCTCCGTCGCGGCGGTGAAGACGGCCCGGCCGCCGCCAATGCCGCCGCTCCTTGCCGGCGGCAGGAACGTCGTGACGCGGCGGGCGATGGCCGGCGCGGGATCGATCCAGGTGACCTCCCACGGCGCGACGGCCGCGAGCCTGTCGGCGATCAGCGGATAGTGCGTGCAGGCGAGCACGATCGTGTCGGTCCTCCGCCCCTTCCTGTCCTTGAAGGCCGGCCGGATCTCGTGGAGGATCGCCGCGTCGTCCACCCGCTCGCCGCGCAGGTGCGCCTCGGCAAGCGCCGCGAGCTTCGCCGCGCCGACGAGCGTCACGTCGAGATGAAAGGCGAAGGTGTGGATCAGCGCCTGGGTGTAGTCGCGCTTCACGGTCCCGGGTGTCGCGAGCACCGAGAAGAGGCCGCTCCTCGTCGTCTCGGCCGCCGGCTTGACCGCGGGGACGGTGCCGACGAACGGGATCGGGTAGGCTGCCCTCAGGGACGGCAGCACGAGCGTCGAGGCCGTGTTGCAGGCGATCACCACGAGATCCGGCGAGACCTGCGCGATCGTGCGCTCCATGAGCATGCCGACGCGGCGCACGACCCGCGGCTCGCTCAGATTGCCGTAGGGAAATCCGGCGGTGTCGGCGAGGTAGGTGATGCGCAGGTCGGGCCGTGCCGCGCGGATCGCCTTCAGCACGGACAGGCCGCCCAGCCCCGAGTCGAAAACGACGATATGCGGTGCCGCCGCGTCAGCCATTCCCTTGCCCTCCGCCCTGCCGGCGCGTCGAGAGCGCCCGGATCACGCCGCGCAGGCTGCGCACCTCCTGGTCGGTCAGCCCGGCCTTCAGGAAGATCGTGCGCAGGTTCCGCACCATCACAGGCCGCTTCTCCGGAGGGAAGAGAAATCCCGCCTCGTCGAGCTCGCCCTCGAGGTGCTCGAAGAGCCGCATCATGTCGGCCTTCGCGGCGACCGGCGGCAGCTCCGCCTTGCGCGGGCGGCCGCCGCGCTCGTTCGTCTGGCGGAAGAACTCGTAGCCGAGGAGCAGCACGGACTGGGCGAGGTTCAGCGAGGCGAAGTCGGGGTTCGTCGGGATCTGGATGATCGCGTCGCACAGGGCCACGTCGTCGTTGTCGAGCCCGGAGCGCTCGCCGCCGAACATGAGCCCCGCCTTCTCGCCGCTCGCCAGCCGGTCCGACAGCGCCACCGCCGCCTCGTGGGGGGTCAGGATCGGCTTCGACATCTCGCGCGGCCGGGCGGTCGTCGCGTAGACGATGCCGAGATCGGCGACCGCCTCCTCGGCCGTGTCGTAGAGCCGCGCGCCGTCGATCACCCAGTCGGCGCCGGAGGCCGACGCCCGCGCCTTCTCGCTCGGCCAGCCGTCCCTCGGCTCGACGAGGCGCAGCTCGGTCAGGCCGAAATTCGCCATGGCACGGGCCACCATGCCGATGTTCTCGCCGAGCTGCGGCTTGACCAGTATGACGACAACGCGCTCCGTCTCGGACACCGTGTTCAGAACCTCCCGTCTCGTTGGCCTCCCGGGCGCGATTCGCGCGCGGCGCCACCTGCTCCCCATGCGGTAGCAGAACTTCCCGGCCAGAGGCACCGTCATGTCGCCGAGACGCGGCGGCGACGGGTCCGAACCACCCACTCGCGCTACATTTTGCACCGCAGCCGGCGGGTGTTATAGACCGCGCGACCGACCGCCCAAGGGGCCTTCGTTCTTCAGCAGAAATCCGTCACGGGAGAGGTTAAGCCGCATGGCCAAGATCAAGGTTGAGAACCCCGTCGTCGAGCTCGACGGCGACGAGATGACCCGCATCATCTGGCAGCTCATCAAGGACAAGCTCATCCACCCCTATCTGGACATCGACCTCAAGTACTACGACCTCGGTGTCGAGGCCCGCGACGCGACGGACGATCAGATCACGATCGACGCGGCCAACGCCATCAAGCAGTACGGCGTCGGCGTGAAGTGCGCCACCATCACGCCGGACGAGGGCCGCGTGAAGGAGTTCAACCTGAAGAAGATGTGGCGGTCGCCGAACGGCACGATCCGCAACATCCTCGGCGGCGTGATCTTCCGCGAGCCGATCATCTGCAAGAACGTGCCCCGCCTCGTGCCCGGCTGGACGCAGCCGATCATCATCGGCCGCCACGCCTTCGGCGACCAGTATCGCGCCACCGACTTCCACTTCCCCGGCGCCGGCACGCTGACGATCAAGTTCATCGGCGAGGACGGCACCGAGATCGAGCACGAGGTGTTCAAGGCTCCGGGCGGCGGCGTCGCGATGGCGATGTACAATCTCGACGAGTCGATCAAGGACTTCGCCCGCGCCTCGTTCAACTACGGCCTGTCGCGCGGCTTCCCGGTCTACCTCTCCACGAAGGACACGATCCTCAAGCAGTATGACGGCCGCTTCCGGAACATCTTCCAGGAGATCTACGACGCCGAGTTCAAGGCCGACTTCGAGAAGAAGGGCATCCACTACGAGCACCGCCTGATCGACGACATGGTCGCGGCCGCGATGAAGTGGTCGGGCGGCTACGTGTGGGCGTGCAAGAACTACGACGGCGACGTCCAGTCCGACACGGTGGCGCAGGGCTTCGGCTCGCTCGGCCTGATGACGTCCGTGCTGATGACGCCGGACGGCAAGACGGTCGAGGCCGAGGCCGCCCACGGCACGGTCACGCGCCACTACCGCCAGCACCAGCAGGGCCACGAGACCTCGACGAACTCGATCGCCTCGATCTTCGCGTGGACCCGCGGCCTCGCCCACAGGGCGAAGCTCGACGGCAACCAGGCCCTCGCCGACTTCTCTGCGAAGCTCGAGCGCGTCTGCATCGAGACGGTCGAGGCCGGCTACATGACGAAGGACCTCGCCCTCCTCGTCGGCCCCGACCAGAAGTGGCTGACGACCACCGGTTTCCTCGACAAGGTCGATGAGAACCTGCAGAAGGCGATGTCCTGAGCTTCCGGGGCTCCCGACGAGACGAAGGGCGCGGCATCCACCGCGCCCTTTCTCACGTCGAGGCGCGGCCCTCGGGCTTCAGGCGGCCACCTTCGCCTGCCGCGCCGCCTCGATCATGGCGCCCGACAGAAGCATGTAGGCGGCGATCCATGCCGCGCGGAGCTCGGGCGTGAACTCCTCGCCCATCGCGGCGTCCAGCGTCTCGACAAGCGCCTGCCCGACCGTCGCGTAGTCGCGCTCCTCGACGCCGTAGAAGGCGTGGCGCCGACCAAGGCCCTCGAGCACCGGCAAGATCGTCTGCGGCCGCTCGAGCCCCCGCACCGCGAAGGCGAGTGCCGTCATCAGCTTGAGCCCCTGGCCGGCCATGTCGGCGGGGAAGAGGTCGCGGAGGGCGGGGTCGATCTCGAACAACCGCTTGTAGAACAGGGCTGCCGCCGCCTCCTTCATCGGGACGATGGCCTGAAAGCTCGTCTTCACGAGTTCGATGTCGCCGGGCGTCATTGGCTCCTCCGCTTCGAATTGCCGACCTTGGATGGAGCCGATAGGTCTCACATGTCGGTTTCCGGCCGACGTCGCCGGCACCACGCGAAGCACCGTTCTGGTTTCGAGCCTGTTTCACCCGCGTTTCGACACCCGGCGGGCACGTAAGCGCCCGCTCAGTCCCGCCCGGGGTAGAGCTCGTAGGTCTGGCCGTCGATCACCAGCCTCTCGACCTTCAGCCGTCTGTCCGACGTGTCGCTCGACGCCTCGCCGACGAAGGTCGCCTCCACGCCCTCGGCGAGGTCGCCCTCGCGCAGGCCCGCCCGCTCGTTGCGCCAGGGCTGGCCGACCTCGACCGTCCATGTCTCGCCGTCGACCTCGACCTCGAGCGTGCCATGGGGGTTGCCGAGGCTCACGCCCGTGATCGTCCCCGTCAGTTCCCGGTTCTCGCCCGTCGTCCAGTTCCACCCGTGGTGGGCTGCCGCGGGCGCGGCAGTGACGGCGGCGCCCATGGCGCAGGCCGTCAGCATCGAAAGCACCCTCTTCATCGCGAACCTTCTCCCGTTCGAATATCTTCTCCACGAGACATGGCGGCACGCGCCGTTCTTTCAATTCACGCTCGCGCGAGCGGCAAGGGTCGGGCTTTCCATCAACCTCTCCTGTCCTGCAAGAGGGGGGCGCGGACGACCGTTCGAGACAGGGAGGCCCGCATGGAAGCACTCTGGGGACTTCTCGCAGAGATCGCCGACTGGAGGCTGGCCGACACGCTCAGGCGCTCGAGCGTCGTCTATCCGCTCGTGAACGCGGCGCACATCTTCTCGATCGGCATTCTCGTCGGCGCGATCGTGACGCTCGACCTGCGCGTCCTCGGCCTCTTCCGGACCTACCCGATCGAGGCTCTCGCTCCGCCCCTCTCGCAGATGGCCATGGCGGGGGTGCTGCTCGCGGGCGCGAGCGGGTTCCTGCTCTTCACGGTGCGCCCGACCGAATATGCACAGAACCCGGCGTTTCTCATCAAGCTCGGCCTCGTCGCGCTCGGCGTCGCGAATGCGCTTCTCCTTCGTGCCTCCCGGCACTGGCTCGTGGTGCTGCGGGGCGGCGAACGCCACGCGCTCGTCACCGCCTCCGTGTCACTCTCCCTCGCCGTCTGGGCCTCCGCCGTGGTCGCGGGTCGCTGGATCGGCTTCCTGCAGTGAGCCTCGCGGAAGCCGGCGCCGAGGACGTTCGGCACCGGACGGAAGGCTCGCGTTGCACTTCCGCACTGTCGCGCCGGCAGCACCTGGTCCAATGTCTGAAATCCGACACTTCTCCCCAGCCGTACCACATGGCTTGGGTCCGACGACGAGTGGAGAGATGGATGCCGCGCTACTTCTTTCACGTCCACGACGGCGTGACGCGCCGCGACACGGAGGGAACGGAGCTCAAAGACCTCGAGGAAGCCCGCCAGGAGGCGGTGCAGTGCGCCTCCGAGATCCTGATCGTCTGCCGCGACCACGTCTGTGAGGGACATCCATGGCAGATGCGCGTGACGAACGAGGCCGACGAGCTCCTGATGACGCTCAGCTTTCAGCTCAAGATCGAACAGACCGAGGAGGCCGCCGCCTCCGACCGGGAGGCGATCACCCTGACCAGCTAGTGCCGCTGCCGGCTGCCCCTCCGGCCCGCCACCGGCACGCTCAGGCCGAGCTCGACAGCTTCATCAGCACGAGCCCGCCGACGATCAGGAACGCCGCCATGATCCTGAGCGCGCTCACCCCCTCGCCGAGCCAGACGATGCCGACGACGAAGGCTCCGACGGCGCCGATTCCCGTCCACACGGTGTAGGCGGTGCCCAGCGGGAGCACCCGCATCGACCAGACCAGAAGCAGGAAGCTCGCAGCCATCGCCACGAGCGTGACGAGGGAGGGCGCGAGGCGGGTGAAGCCCTCCGACTGCTTCATGGAGAAGGCCCAGACGACCTCCAGCAATCCGGCGACGACGAGCACGATCCAAGCCACGGCGGCCTCCTGTCGTTGGCTGCCGGGCCGTCCCGGACCTTGACCCTCATGCGGGGGAGGACGTGGCCTCGCACGGGCGAATATATCGAGCGGCGTGCGCGGGACAACCCCGCCGCGCCGGCCTTGAGCGGGCGATCACACCCGGCGCGCTGCGAAGCTCGGCGCGACCATGCCGGGTATGTAGGAGTTCGACACGTAACTCTGGCAATGCGTGTCGAAGGCGGAGACGAGCTTCGACTGCCGCAGCGATTTCAGGACGGCGGTGCCGATCGTCATCGGCCGGTGGTTGCCGGAGAGCCGGACGCGGACGAGCTTGCGCCCGTCGAGGGCGAGGTCGGAGCGGGGCGTGACGTTCAGGATCGAGTAGCCGTAGCCGTTCGCGACCATGGTGCGCACGACCTCCTGGTGCGTCGAGCGGGCGGCGATCGTCGGCTCGAGCCCCTCGTTCAGGAACAGCGCGAGGAAATATTCCCGGCTGATCGGCAGGTCGAGCAGGATCATCGGCTTCTTCGCGATGTCGGCGAGCGCGATCGACGGCTGGCGGGCGAGCGGATCGGCCTCGCCCATCAGGACGTGCGGCGGCAGCTGGGCGAGCGGCGTGAAGGAAACGTCCTCGGGGATCTGCAGGTCGTAGCAGATCGCGATGTCGATCTCGGAGCGGCGCAGACCGTCGAACAGCTCCTCGTGGTTGCCTTCCATGTGCCGGATCGAGGTCGCCGGAAAGGCCGAGGTGAAGGAGTGGGTGAGCTCCGGCACGAGCATCGGCGCGAGCGTCACCATGCAGCCGAGCGACAGCGAGCCGCGCACCTGGTCGGTCGCCTCGGAGGCCTTGAGGTAGAGGTTCTGCGCCTGGGAGACGAGCGCCTTCGCCTCGCGCAGGAGATCGCGGCCGGCAGGCGTCAGCGACAGGCCCTGGGCGTGGTGGCGGATGAAGAGCTGGACGTTCAGCTCCTGCTCCAGATGCGAGATCGCCGTCGAGATCGAGGGCTGGGAGATGTGGATGCGCTCGGAGGCGAGCGTGATGCTGCCGGCCTCGCCCGCGGCGATGAAATACTCGAGCTGGCGCAGGGTGAAGCGCATCGACACCTCGGGGGACGGCACCTTGTTTCGTCCCCCTATAGCATCGATTTACTCGTCGCCGGGAACGCCGTAGCTCGGCGCGGCGGAGGGGTCGAGCGCCCGCGTGACATAGTCGGCGAGCTGCGGCTTGTATATCCCCCAGAGGCGGGCCAGGGCTTCGATCGGGCAGTCGTCCGTCCAGTCGACACGGAGATCGGCGACCGGCCACGACACCTTGTCGACGAGCTTCATGCCGGCGGAATGCACCGGCCCGGCCTCGCCGCCCGCCTCGAGCGCCGCCCGCATCACCTCGACGAGGCGATCGCCGAGATGCCCTGAGGAGGCATGGAACGCCTCCACCATGCGCTGCGGCACGTCCGGGTTTGCGAGGAGGTTGCCGCCGCAGGCGACGTCCTGCCCCTTCGCCTCCGCCCAGGTGCCGAGCGCGCGCGGGCCCGAGTGGATCGCCGAGGCGCCGTGGGCGTCGACGGCCAGAACCTGCCGGAACTCCATATGCGGCGTGGAGCCTCGCAGCACCTCGATCGCCTGCGCGGCGCCGGCGCCGAGCGCCATCAGGTCGAGCGCCCGCGTGCCGAGCGAGGGATCCGTCACGTTCTGGCTCGCGACCGCTCCGACGCCCGCCCTCGCATAGGCGCAGCGCGCCGCGACCGCCGGAGAGGAGGACGAGACGGCGACGCCGAACATGCCGGTCCCGGCGCAGCGGGCGACGATCGAGAATGTCATTCTCCGTCCTCCGGGATCACGGCGATGGCGTCGACCTCGACGAGCCATTCGGGCCTCGCGAGCGCGGAGACGACGATGCCGGTCGAGACGGGATAGACGCCCTTCAGCCACTTGCCGACGACGCGGTAGACCTGCTCGCGGTAGCGCGGGTCGACGATGTAGATCGTGATCTTGCAGACGTGCTCGAGCTTTGCGCCGGCTTCCTCGAGCAGCATCTTGATGTTGGCCATCGCCTGCTCGGTCTGCCCCGCCGCGTCGCCGATCGCGACGCTCTCGTTCGTGTCGAGGTCCTGGCCGATCTGCCCGCGCACGAACACCATGCTGCCCTTCGCCACGACCGTCTGGCAGAGGTCGTTGTCGAGGTTCTGCTCGGGGTAGGTTTCCTTGGTGTTGAACTTGCGGATGCGGGTGTGCGCCACTTGGGACTCCATCGGGTTTTCGGGTTCGGGACGGATTGCTGCGGCTCAGGTTCCGGTGAGCGCGTCGCGCGGGGCGGGTTGCGCCCGCGCCCCCGCCGAGGGGCGGTAGGCCATGTAGCCGCGCCGCGTCACGATGTGGTCGGCGAGATACTTCGCGTCGTGCCAGACGCCCCAGATGAAGCTCGACCCCCGGCCCGACAGCCACGGCAGGCCGAGGAAGTAGATGCCGGCCTCCGACGAGACGCCGCGCTGGTGCTTCGGGCGGCCGGTCTCGTCGAACGCGTCGACCTCGAGCCAGCCGTAATCGGAGGTGAAGCCGGTCGCCCAGATGATCGTCGAGATGCCCGCCTGCTTCAGGTCGAGCTCGCGGACAGGATCCGTGACGCAGGCGGGATCGGCGGTGAAGACGCGGGCGCCGGGCTCCTCCGGCAGGTCGAGGCCGTTGCGCGCGACGAAGGCGTCGGCCTCGTCGAGCAGCGCAAGGTAATTCGCGTCGCCCCGCCTTATGTTCTCCGCGAGATCGGGCGCGAAGGTCAGGACGCCGTCGCGGCAGGCTTCCGTCCGGCCGACGAGCGTCATTCCCTGCTCGGCGAGGCGGCGGAAGTCGATCGTCTCGCCGCCATGGGCGCCGCTGACGGCGATCGTCACGTGCTCCGTGCCCGGCGCCTGCGCCTGCACGTCCCATTTGCCGAGAACGCCGAGCCACCAGACGAAGTCGCGGTTGCGGTACGACCGCGGCGGGCGGTCGTGCGGGCCGACCGAAAGATAGACCTGCCGTCCCGCGCGAAGGAGCTCGTCGGCGATCTGCACCCCCGACGACCCGGCGCCGACGACGAGCACCGCCCCGTCCGGCAGCTGCGCGGGGTTGCGGTAGGCGCTCGAATGAAGCTGCGCGATCCCCGCGTCCTCCGGCACGATCGGCGGGATGACGGGGCTCTGGAAGGCGCCCGTCGCGGCGACGACGCTCTCGGCCTCGATCGTCCCCTCCGAGGTCTCGACCCTGAAGCCCGGCCGATCCTCGAGCCTGCGCACGCTCTTCACCTCGACGCCGCAGCGGATCGGGGCGCCGAACCGCTCGGCGTAGGCGACGAAGTAATCCGCGACCCTGTCCTTCGGCACGAACTCGTCGGGTCCGAAGCCGTCGAACTCGAGCCCCGGAAAGCGGTCGTGCCACGCGGGGCCGTTCGCCACGAGGGAGTCCCACCGCGCGGTGCGCCAGCGCTCGGCGATCCTCGACCGCTCGAGCACGAGATGCGGAACGCCGTTTCTCGTCAGATGCTCGCTCATCGCGACGCCCGCCTGGCCGGCGCCGACGACGAGCGTGTCGATCTTTTCCACTGGCATGTCCCCCGTGTCCCTTGTCTCACCGGCCGCGAGGCCGCCCACCTCGGGAGTGAGCCTCACCCACCGGCCTAATGGAGCGCCCGGCCCGCGAAAATTACGATTTCGATCAGCACTGCTTCGGCCTTTCGGAGGGCTGCTGCAGCGTCCTCGATCCGGCCAAAGCGACGGCGTCAGGCCCTGAGCTTGTCGAGCAGCCGGTCCATCATGCGGTCGGCGGCGGCCAGCTGGTCGAGCGCCACGAACTCGTCCGCCTTGTGGCCCTGGTCCATCGAGCCCGGACCGCAGACCACCGTCGGGATCGACAGGTCCTGGTGGAAGATCCCGCCCTCCGTGCCGAACGCCACCTTGAAGTGCCCCTCGTCCTCGACGAGCGCCTTCGCGAAGGCGACGACCTCGGCGTCAGGGGCCGTATCGAGCGCGGGATAGGTGTTGAAGGTCTCGATGTCGATCGCCGCCCGCTCGAAGCGGTCGGCCTCGCGCGCCACGATCTCGTCGGCGTCCCGGCGCAGGAGGGCGAGGATCTGTTCGGCGTCGTCGCCGGCGACGTTGCGGATCTCGAAGTCGAGCGAAGAGCTTTCCGGCACGATGTTCAGCGCGGTGCCGCCGCCGATCTTGCCGACATGGATCGTCGTGTACGGCACGTCGTAGTCGTTGTCGCGCCGGCCCGAGGCGGCGAGCTCGGCCTGCCGCAGGCGCAGCCGGCCGACGAAGTCGCAGGCGAGGTGGATCGCGTTCAGCGCCTTGGGGGCGAGCGCGGAGTGGCCGGACACGCCGTGCGCGCAGGCCCTCGCGCCGAGTTTCCCCTTGTGGCCGAGCGCAACGCGCATCGAGGTCGGCTCGCCGACGAGGCAGAAGCGCGGCCGCAACGGGCGCTCCGCCATCTTCTCGACGAGGGAGCGGACGCCGACGCAACCGATCTCCTCGTCGTGGCTGAGCGCGATGTGGAGCGGCGTCTTCAGATCCTCGCTCGCCGCGCGCTCGGCGAGGGCCAGCACGGCGGCCACGAAGCCCTTCATGTCTGCGGTGCCGCGGCCATAGGCCCGGCCGTCGCGCACGTCCATCCGGAACGGCTCGCTCGACCAGTCCTGGCCGTCGACCGGCACGACGTCGGTGTGCCCCGACAGCATGACCCCCGGGATGTTGCCCGGGCCGATCGTCGCGAAGAGATTGGCCTTCCGCCCGTCCGGCGTGGCGATCACCTCGCTTGAGATGCCGCGCTCGGCGAGGAAGGACGCCACGAAGTCGATCAGCTCGCGATTGGGGTCGCGGCTGACGGTCGGAAACGCGATCAGCCGGTCGAGAAGCTCGAGGGTCCGCGTCGTCATGGTCGGTCGCCTCTCAGAGGTAGAGGTGGCTGAGCTCGTCGCTCTTCAAGAGGTCTGCCGCCTGGCCAGAGGCGACGACCCGGCCCTTCACGAGCATGATCCCGCGGTCGGCGATCGACAGCGCCGTCTCCGCGTTCTGCTCGATCAGGAGCACGGTGGTGCCGTTCTTGTTGATCCTGGCGACGGTCTCGAAATAGTCGTCGATCAGCTTCGGCGAGAGGCCGAGCGACGGCTCGTCCATCACGATGAGCTTCGGCGAGCCGATGAGCGCGCGCGCCAGCGCCACCATCGCCTGCTCGCCGCCCGAGAGGGTCGCCGCGCGCTGCGAGATGCGCTCGCCGACGCGGGGAAACAGCGCGAGCATCTCGTCGAGCCGGTCCTCGAAGCGGCCCTGCCCCTTCTGCGCCTCGAAGCCGAGCCGGATGTTGTCGCGCACGGAGACCTCGCCGAAGAGGCGGCGGCCCTCCGGCACGAAGCCGATCCCGAGCCCGCTCAGCGCCTCCGTGCGGACCTTCGCGACGTCCTGGCCGAGAACCTCGATGCGGCCGCCCGCGAGCGGCAGGAGACCGGAGATGGCCCGGAAGGTCGTCGTCTTCCCGGCGCCGTTCGGCCCCAGGATGCAGACGAGCTCGCCCGGCATGACCTCGAGCGACACGTCGCGGAGCATCGCCACGACCCCGTAATTCGTGTCGACGTTCTGGAGCTTAAGCATGCTGCGCCGCCTTCCTGCCGAGATAGGCCTCCTGGACGCGCGGGATCCGGCGGATCTCCTCGTAGGGTCCGTCGGCGAGCTTCTGCCCGTAGTCGAGCACCATCACGCGGTGGGGCAGCGCCGCCACGAGGCGCATGTCGTGCTCGATGATCATCATCGACAGCTCCGGCCGCGCGGCGCAGATCGCGCGAATGTCGTCCATCAGCGCGTCGGTGTCCGCGTCGTCCATGCCGGAGGACGGCTCGTCGAGAAGCAGGACCTTCGGCTCGCTGGCCAGCGCCCGCGCGATCTCGAGGCGGCGCCGGTCCGCCTGCGGCAGCTCGCCCGCCGCCCTGTGGCGCTGGTCGAAGAGGTCGCGCGAGACGCCCTTGAGAAGCTCCTCGGCGATGGCGGCCGATTCCGCGAGCTCCCGGTCGGCGCGGCCGCGGCGGAAGATCGCGTCGAAGACGCCCGACCTCGTCCGGGAGTGCCGGCCGATGATCACGTTGTCGAGCACGCTCAAGTCGGTGAAGAGGCGGCTCGACTGAAACGTCCGCGCGATGCCGCGCGACACGATCCTGTGCGACGGGATGCCGTTCAGCCGCTCGCCCTCGAGCCACACCTCGCCCGAGCTCGGGCGGTAGATCCCGGTGACGATGTTCAGGAGCGTCGACTTGCCGGCGCCGTTCGGGCCGATGATGCCGAGGATCTCGCCCCGCCTGAGCTCGAAGCTCACCTCCGCCATGGCGACGATGCCGCCGAAGCGCATGGTCAGGCCTTCGCCCGACAGCACGACCGGAGCCTCCATCTCAGTGCCCCCCGTAGCGGCGCAGGCGCTGCGGGAAGATGCCCTGCGGACGGATCATCAGGAAGGCGATGACGGTGACGCCGAAGAACAGGATCCGGTAGTCGGAGAAGGCGCGCAGCTTCTCGGGCAGGAGCGTCAGCAGGAAGGCGCCGACGATCACGCCGAGGATGTTGTCCATGCCGCCGGCGATGACCATCGTCATGATCGTGACGGAGACGAGGAAGGTGAAGTTGTCGGGCGAGATGTAGCCGACGTAGAAGGCGTAGATCGTGCCGGCGAAGCCCGCGAGGAAGGCGTCGACCGCGAAGGCCAGCACCTTGTACCAGGTTGTGTTGATGCCCTGGCAGCGGGCGGCGAGATCGTCGGCGCGCAGCGCGTTCCAGGCGAGGCCGACGCGCGAATTGTGAAGACGGCCGGCGAACAGGATCGAGATCGCGACCAGCACGGCGGACAGGTAGTAGAAGTTCGCCTGCGAGGGCAGCTGGACGCCGAAGATCACGAGCGGCGAGGCGAAGGAGTGGCCGAAGAGCTCCGGCACCGGGATGCCGACGAGGCCGTTCGGGCCGCCGGTGAACTCGAGATTGTTCAGGAGCTGGTGGACGACGACGCCGAAGGCGATCGTGACGAGCGCGAGGTAGCTGTCGCGGGTGCGCATCGACGGCAGGCCGAGCAGGAAGCCCGACAGGGTCGCGACGATCGCGGCCGCCGGCAGGGCGAGCCAGAAGCTGACCCCGAAGTTCAGCGCGAGGAGCGCCGAGGCGTAGGCGCCGATGCCGTAGGAGGCGCCGGTGGCGAAGTTCGGGATGTTGGCGCTGCCGAGCTGGAAGTTCAGGGCGAGCGCCAGCACCGCATAGAGCTGCGCGATGACGCAGAGATGGAGCGCGTAGGTGTTTCCGCCGAGCGCGAACGGGAAGGCGAAGACGAGGAGCACCGCGACGATCGTGGCCGCGCGGCGCTGCGCGGCGAAGGCGTTCTCGATGCGCCGCTCGATCGCCGGCACGCTCTGCATGACGACGAGCGCGACGCCGAAGGCGGCGAGCAGCGCCACCACGTAGCGCCAGTCCTCGGCCAGCAGGAACTCCCGCAGGAAGGCGGCGCCGGCGAGCTCGCTCGCCACGACGATCATGAGGCCCGACACGGAGAAGGCGCCCGCGGAGGCGGTGGAGATCGACTGCGTGCTCATGATCAGACCTTCTCGACGACCGTGCGGCCGAACAGGCCGGCAGGCTTGAACACGAGGACGGCGATGACGAGCAGGAAGACGAAGACGAGCCTGTAGGAGGCGCCGTTCGGCACCACCGCCTGCACGAAGGTGTCGAGACCGGCGATGAGGAGGCTGCCGACGATCGCGCCCGCCATCGAGCCGAGGCCGCCGAGCACGGCCGCGGAGAAGCCGATGAGGCCGACGTCGATGCTGAAGTCGAAGCGGATGAGATTCGCGTAGCCGGCGAAGAAGACCGCGCCGACCGCCCCGATCGCGGAGGCGACGAAGAAGGTGGCGCGGAATATGCGCGTCGGGCTGATCGACATCAGGCGCGCGGCGTCCCGGTCCTGCGACACCGCCCGGATATGAAGGCCGAGCCGCGTGTGGTTGAGGAGCGCGAAGAGCCCGACGACCGCCGCGACGGAGCAGACGACGGCGACGACGGCGAAGAGCGAGACGTTGACGCCGCCGATCGCGATCTCGCCGCTGACGAAGCGCGGGAAGGGATGCGGGTTGCTGCCGTTGGGGTAGAGGTGCCGGATGAGCTCGCGGAGCACGATGCCGAGCGCCACCGTTGCGACGAGCGCCATCATCGCCGGGGCGTTCCGGAACCGCCTGATGACGAGCACCTCCAGGACGACGCCGAGGATGCCGGTGAGGAGGAGCGCCAGGAGGATGCACAGGAGCAGGATGCCCGGTGTCGCCGCGACGGGCAGGCTCGCCACCATCACCTGCACCGCGCCGAGCGCCACGAAGGGCGCGACGAACGACACGTCGCCGTGAGAGAAGTGGATGATGTTCAGGACGCCGAACAGGAGGCTGAACCCCACGGCGATCAGGGCGTAGATACTCCCCAGAACGATCCAGTTCAGCAGCTGTTGAAGCAGCAGGTCAGCCATCGTCCCTCCCCATGGGTCCGGGTCCCTCCTCCGTTCCGGGCCTTGTGCCGCGGCCGTCTGGTTCGGGACCGGGCTCCTACGCTAAAGCACGGCGTCGGCTGCGGCTTTGAATCGTTTTTTCCGATGCCTCGGCTCGGTTGTGTTGAGGCGGAGGGTCGAGGTGGCCGTCGCGTCGCTTCAGGAAAAGCTAAGCGCAACATCCGCATATCCGATTTTGCTTCGCCCGGTTGCCGCCGCAGACTTCCGCACCGCCCGTGCACGGGCCTGACGACGGCGGGGGCGCCGTCACCTTCCAGGGAGTTTAAGTCAATGAGAAACCAGAGGGGCTTCTGGCGCGGAGCACGCGTCGCGGCCATCGCACTGGCCGCCGTGGTCGCCACCGGTGCCGCCGACGCTCAGGAGACGGTGAAGATCGGCTTCATCGGACCGCTGAGCGGCGGCAACTCGCAGCAGGGCCTGACGGCCCGCAACGGCTTCCAGCTCGCCATCGACCAGGCGAATGCGCGTGAGGATCTGGGCTTCAAGATCGAAGGCGTCATTCAGGACGATGCCTCGAACCCGCAGACGGGCGTTTCCGCCGCGCTGAAGCTGACGAACGATCCCGCCGTCATCGCCGTCACCGGCCACTGGAACAGCCCCGTGGCGCTCGCGACGGCACCGGTCATCACGCGCGCCGGCATTCCCTTCGTGATCTGGGGCGCGATCAGCCCGAAGATCACGGAGACGAACAACCCGCTCCTCGCGCGCGTCGTGCCGACCCTCGTGAACACGAACGAGCCGCTCGCCGCATGGGCCGCGGAGGAGATCGGCCAGAACATCGCCATCGTCTCCGACACGAGCGACTACGGCATGGCGAACGTCGCGGCGTTCCGGAAGCCCTTCGAGGAAGCCGGCGGCACGATCACCTCGGTCGAGACCGCGCCGGTCGGCACCACCGACTTCCGCGCCACCCTGACGAAGATCAAGAGCGACAACCCCGACGCCATCTATTTCGGCGGCGTCGTCACAGAGGCGGGCCTGGTGCGGCAGCAGATGAAGGAAGTCGGCCTCGACGTGCCGATGATCGGCGTCGACGGCTTCCACGACCCCGAGTTCATCAAGATCGCCGGCGATGCCGCGGAAGGCACGATCTCCGGCATCATGAAGGAGACGGAGAACGAGAAGCTCGTCGAGATGAACGAGGCCTACGCGGCTGCGGGCTTCGCCGAGCCGGTCGGCACGTACACGAAGAACGCCTACGACGCGGCCAACATCATCATCGCGGCGATCGAAGAGGCCGGCACCGACCGCGCCGCCGTCGGCGAGGCGATCCGGGCGATGGAGTATGACGGCGCCATGGGCCACACCTCCTTCGACGAGAACGGCCAGACGAAGCTGCCGGTCGACCTCGAGCTCCGGGTCGTCCGGAACGGCCAGTGGGAGACCCTGGAGCACTGAACGAGAACAGGCGCCGGCGACCGGCCACCCCTTCCAACTGCCTCGAGGGCCCCGTCACGGCGGGGCACTTTTTCGTCGTTTCCCGGCCGCTCGCCGGGCTCCGGACCGCTCTTTCGGCCGGAAAGCCGCGCGATCCCTGCTTGCCAGCCGCCGCGCTTGATGATCAAGAGCAGCGATGAGCACCGAGCAGATCCTGATCCTCTCCATACTCCTCGCCACCGTCGCGATGTTCCTCTGGGGGCGGTGGCGCCACGACATGGTGGCGCTCGGCGCCCTCCTCGCCTGCGTGGTCGCGGGGCTTGTCGATCCCGGCGCGGCGTTCGCGGGCTTCGGGCATCCGGCCGTCATCACCGTCGCCTGCGTGCTGGTGCTCAGCCAGGGGCTGCAGAACACCGGGGCGGTCGATGCGATCGCCCGCCGCGCCCTGCCGAAGGAGGCCGGGCCCACCGTGAGCCTCGCCGCGCTCGTCGGGCTCGGGGCGGCGCTGTCGGGCTTCATGAACAATGTCGGCGCGATGGCGCTCCTGATGCCCGTCGCCGTGCAGCTCGCGGCGCGGCTCGGGATCGCGCCGGGGCGCGTGCTGATGCCTCTCGCCTTCGGCACGATCCTCGGCGGCATGACGACGCTGATCGGCACGCCGCCGAACCTGATCGTCGCCGGCTTCCGCGCACGGGCGGAGACCTCGGGCTTCGCGATGTTCGACTTCACCCCCGTCGGCCTCGCCGTCGCGGTCGCCGGCATCGGCTTCATCGTCCTACTCGGCTGGCGGCTCGTGCCGGCGAACCGGAAGCAGGCGGACGAGGGCTTCGAGTCCGGCGCCTACCTGACGGAGGCCCGGGTCTCCGAGGCGAGCAAGGCGGTCGGCATGACGTTGCGCGAGGTCGAGGCCGAGCTGGGGGATTCGCAGGCGCAGGTCGTCGGCCTCGTGCGCAACGAGGTGCGGATGATCGCGCCGCATGGCCGGAGGCGGGTGGCCGCCGGCGACATCCTCGTGCTCGAGGCCGATGTCGACGCCCTGCCCGACCTTCTCTCGACCTTCGACCTGAAGCTCGAGGCCGAGAGGCCCGCGGAGCGCGGGGAGGAGGACGACGAGGACGCGGCGACCGGGACGGAGCGCGATCCGGAGGAGGCTGGAGAGGAGAAGGCGAAGGAACGCAACGGTGTCGCTGACGAGGTGGTGCTGAGGGAGCTCGTCGTTCTTCCCCAGGCGACGATCGCCGGCCGCTCCGCGCGGGACATGCACCTGCGCACGCGCTACGGCCTGAACCTCCTCGCCGTATCCCGCAAGGGCGTGCGGGAGATGACGCGCCTGCGGACCCTCACGATCGCGCCGGGCGACCTCCTGCTGATGCAGGGGCTTCCCGAGGAGTTGGCCGAGTTCGCGGCCGACGCGGGCTGCGTGCCGCTGGCCGAGCGGGAGCTGCGCATACCGGATCCCCGCAAGGCGATGATCGCGACGGCGATCATGGTCCTCGCCGTCGCCGGCGCCGCGCTGGGCCTCGTCCCCGCCGCCGTCTCCTTCTCCATGGGCGCGCTCGCGTCGATGGCCTTCGCCACCGTGCCGCCCCGGCGCGTCTACGACGCGATCGACTGGCCCGTCGTCGTGCTGCTCGCGGCGCTGATGCCGGTCGCGGGCGCGATGGAATCGACGGGCGCGGCGGACCTCGTCGCCCGCTTCCTGCTCGAAACCGTGGCGCAGGGCCATGCGGTGGCGGGGCTGACGCTGATCCTGGTCGTGACGATGTTCCTCTCCGACGTGATGAACAACGCCGCGACCGCCGCCGTCATGTGCCCCATCGCGATCGGCACCGCCTCGGCCCTCGGCGTCGACGCCGATTCCTTCCTGATGGCCGTCGCCGTCGGCGCGTCCTGCGCCTTCCTCACGCCGATCGGCCACCAGAACAACACGCTGATCCTCGGCCCCGGCGGCTTCCGCTTCGGCGATTACTGGCGGCTCGGGCTGCCGCTCGAGATCCTCGTCGTGGCCGTCAGCATCCCGATGCTGCTCCTCATGTGGCCGCTATAGGCCGGGCTCGGTCTCCGGCCCGGAGAACGCTGCGCCAACGAGGGTCGCGACCGGGATGACGGCGCCGCCGATGAGGATGCCCGCGACCCCGGCGCCGAACGCGCCGACGAGCCATTCGACCACGTGGGGCAGCACGGCGAGCGCATGCGCGGCCGCCTCGGCGGCAAGGTGGACGATGTCGTAGGGCGCCGGGAAGCCCAGTTCCTCCAGCCCGTGGAGGACGATTCCGCCGCCGACCCAGAGCATTGCCGCCGTGCCGATCGCCGCGAGGAGCTTCATGAAGGCCGGCATGAAGCGCACGATCCCGCGGCCGGTCGCCCGCCATGCCCGCGTCAGGCCCGGCGAGCCGAAACTGCCATTCGCCATCGCGAGCCCCGCGTCGTCCGCCTTCACGATCAGCGCGACGGCGCCGTAGACCAGCGCCGTGATGGCGATGCCCACGAGCGCCAGGACGACGGCCTGCGTGATGAAGGCACCCTCCGGCAGGGATGCGAGGGCGATCGCCATCACCTCGGCCGACAGGATGAAATCGGTGCGGATGGCACCCGCGACCTTCTGGTCTTCCAGCGCCTTGGGGTCGGCTGGCGCCTGCCCCGTGCTCTTCTCGTGCCCGTGCGCCGCATGCGGCCGGACCGCCTCGAGCAGCTTCTCCGCGCCCTCGTAGCAGAGATAGATGCCGCCGATCATCAGAAGCGGCGTGATGAGCCACGGCAGGAAGGCGCTCAGCGCCAGGGCCGCCGGGAGGAGGAAGACGAGCTTGTTGCGCAGCGAGCCTATCGCGATGCGGCGGACGATCGGCAGCTCGCGCTCGGCGGCGAAGCCGACGAGGTACCGCGGCGTGACGGCGGTGTCGTCGACGACCACGCCCGCCGCCTTCGCGCCCGCCTTCACCGTCTGGCCGGCGATGTCGTCGAGCGACGCGGCCGCCACCTTGGCGATGCCCGCGACGTCGTCGAGAAGAGCGAGAAGCCCCGTGCTCATGTCGGGAAGGCCCCTCCCCGCTGCGTCGCTGATCGCGTCCGCGCCGCCTCGGCCACCGCTTCAGTCCGTCCCGCCATGTCCGTCGCTCCGCCAGATCCGGAAGCCCGAACTGCAAGAACACGCAGCCGCGGGCTGCCGTTCCTCCTGCTCCGGCTCCGGAAGCGGGCGCTGGCGCTCAGATGCCCATCAGCGACCGCGCGCGCTCGCGCTCCGCCTCGATCTGGCGGCCGACCACGTCGTCCGGGATGTCGAGGCCGACGAGCACCTCTCCGGCGAGTTGCAGGCTGCCCTCGACCGTCTCGGGAATGGCGCTGACCGCGCCGAGCCTCGCGAGCGCCTGCGCGTGGGCGGCGTCGCGGGCGCGGGCGTACACGGTGGCCTCCGGCCGCTTCTCGCGGGCCGCCTTCACCATCCGCTCGGCGGTCCCGGGATCGTCGAGCGTCACCACGAAGGCGCGGGCATTCTCGGCGCCGGCCCTGTCGAGGATCTCCGGGCGGCCGGCATCTCCGTAGAAGACGAGACGACCCTCCCGGCGATGGCGTCCCACCGTGACGGCGTCCTGGTCGAGCGCGACATAGGGCACGTTCTGCTCGTCGAGGAGCCGCGCCACCGTCTGGCCGACGCGGCCGAACCCGCCGATAATGACGTGATCGGAGAGCTCCGAGAGCTGGTCCTGGATCGTGTCGCCCTTGTGGTCGAGCGGCTCGAGCCGCGCGGCCACCATCGACCCTCCTCGGGCGAGAAGCGGCGTCAGCGCCATCGTGACGCCGATGACGACGAACACGAACTGCGCGAGCTCGATGTCGACGATCCCGTTGCCGCGCGCGAGGCTGATGACGACGAAGCCGAACTCGCCGGCCTGCGACAGCAGGATCGCCGTGTCGGCCGATGCCGCGAGGCCCACGGCGAAGAGCCGCGCCGCGCCGAAAAGCACCGCGACCTTGACGAGGAGGATCACGGCGACCGAGGCGACGATCGGCAGAAGATGCTCGACCACGAAGCCGAGGTCGATCGTCATGCCCACCGTCGTGAAGAACAGGCCCAGGAGAAGGCCCTTGAACGGCTCGATGTCGGTCTCGATCTGGTGGCGGTACTCGCTCTCCGACAGGAGAAGCCCGGCGAGGAACGCGCCCAGCGCGGCGGACAGGCCGGCCGCCGCGGTGCCCATCGCCGCGCCGACCGCCGCCAGGAGCACGATCGCCATGATGAGGTCGCGGCTGCCCGTCATGGCCGCGCGCCTGAGGAGCGGCCGCAGCACGAAGCGGCCCGCGAGCAGGATGACGGCGACCGCCGCGATGGCGGCGACGAGAGCCGTCACGAGCTCGCGCCAGATGCTCTCGGCGCCGCCGGACAGCATGCCGACGGCGAGGAGGATCGGCACCACCATCATGTCCTGCATGAGGAGAACCGACAGGCAGACGCGGCCGGCCTGGGTGGCGAGGCGCTTCTGCTCGACGAGGAGCTGCATGACGATCGCCGTCGATGACAGCGCCAGCGTGAGACCGACGACCACCGCCACGGGGGCGCTCGCGCCCGCCATGCGGGCGAACGCGCCGATCGCGAGCGACGTCACCACGACCTGCACCGTCCCGACGCCCAGCACGTAGCGCCTGAGCTGCCACAGCCGGGCGAAGGAGAGCTCGAGGCCGAGGACGAAGAGAAGGAAGATGACCCCGAACTCGGCGAACGGCTCGACCCGTTCGGGATCCTCGATCACGAGATAGTCGAGAAGGGGCATCTCCTCGACGAACCGGCCGAGCCCATGGGGGCCGACGAGGACGCCGGCCGCGATGAAGCCCAGCACGATGCCGAGCCGCGCCTGATGAAACACAGGGACCACGACACCGGCCACCAGAAGGAAGACCAGCGCGTCCTTCACCCAGGTTGCGTGTTCCACGACGGTGCCCCCTCACCCGCGGCGTCGGCGGGACGGCGCCCTCCCGCAGCACCGGATCCGCCGTCAGGCTGTCTTCAGGAATTCGGGCCGGCTGGCCTCCGGAGGACGATCAGGCGCCGGCGAGCTCTTTCTCGAGGCCCGCCGCGATCGCCCCGAGAGCCTCGTCGGCCTTGCCGCCTTCGGGACCTCCCGCCTGCGCCATGTCCGGCCGGCCGCCGCCCCCCTTGCCGCCGACCACCGCGGCGCCGGCGCGCACGAGATCGACCGCGCTGATGCGGCCGGTCAGATCCTCCGTCACACCCACCACGAGAGCGGCCTTGCCGTCGTCGCTCACGCCGACGATCGCCACGACGCCCGATCCGAGCTTGGCCTTCGCCTCGTCGACGATCCCGCGCAGGTCCTTCGGCGCGATGCCCTCGATCTTGCGGCCCATGAACCTGACATCGCCGATCGTGCGCGTCGTGTCTTCGGCCGAGCCTCCGCCCGTCTCGCCGAGCGCGAGCCGTCGCTTCGTCTCGGCGAGTTCCCGCTCGAGCCGGCGGCGCTCCTCGATCAGCGCCGAGAGACGGCCTTCGATCTCGTCCGGCGCGACCTTCAGCTCGGCGGCGATCGTGTTGAGCCGCTCGTTCTGCCGCACGAGGTGGCGCCGCGCCGCATCCCCGGCCAGCGCTTCGACCCGCCGCGTGCCGGCGCCGACGGCGCCTTCGTTCACGACGACGACGAGGCCGAGATCGCCCGTCCGCGAGACATGCGTGCCGCCGCAGAGTTCGAGCGACCACGGCTTGTTCGCACCCTCCCCGGGCGCGCCCATGCCGACGACGCGCACCTCGTCGCCGTATTTCTCGCCGAAGAGGGCCATGGCGCCCGACTGCACGGCGTCCTCGACCGGCATGACGCGCGTGGTGACCTCGGAGTTCGTGACGATCGCGCGGTTCGCGAGCTCCTCGATCCGCTTGAGCTCCTCGTCGGACAGCGATTTCGGGTGACTGAAGTCGAAGCGCAGACGGTCGGGCGCGACGAGCGAGCCCTTCTGTGCCACGTGCTCGCCCAGCACGTCGCGGAGCGCGGCGTGGATGAGGTGCGTCGCGGAATGGTGCGACCGCAGGCCCGAGCGCCTGACGTGATCGACCTGAAGATGCACGGCCTCGCCGACCGCGATCTCGCCCTCCTCGACCATGCCGTAGTGAACCCAGAGATCGCCGAGCTTCTTGTGGGTGTCGGTCACGATGAAGCGGCCGTTCTGGCCGACGATCACGCCGCGATCGCCCTGCTGCCCGCCGGATTCGCCGTAGAACGGCGTCTGGTTGAGGACGAGAACGCCCTCCTGTCCCTTCGCGAGCCTCGACGCCTCCTCGCCCTCGTGCACGAGCGCGTGCACCACGGCATCGGCCTCTTCCGTCTCGTAGCCGAGGAACTCGGTCGCACCGGCGCGCTCCCGGATGCCGAACCAGACCCGCTCCGTCACCGCCTCGCCGGACCCGGCCCAGGCCTTCCGTGCCTCGGCGCGCTGCCGCTCCATCGCCGCGTTGAAGGTCTCCATGTCGACGCCGATGCCGCGGGCGCGCAGCGCGTCCTGCGTCAGGTCGAGCGGGAAGCCGAACGTGTCGTAGAGCTTGAACGCGGTCTCGCCGGACAGCGTGTCGCCCTCCCGCATGCCCTCCGTCTCCTCGTTGAGGAGCATGATGCCGCGGGCGAGCGTCGTGCGGAACCGCGTCTCCTCGAGCTCGAGCGTCTCGGTCACGAGGGGCTGCGCCCGCACGAGCTCGGGATAGGCCTCGCCCATCTCGCCGACGAGCGTCGGCACGAGCTTGTGCATCAAGGGCTCGCGGACGCCGAGGAGCTCCGCGTGGCGCATCGCGCGGCGCATGATCCGCCGCAGCACGTAGCCCCGCCCCTCGTTCGAGGGCAGCACGCCGTCGGCGATCAGGAAGGCGGAGGCGCGGAGGTGGTCGGCGATGACGCGGTGGCTCGGCTTCTGCGCCCCCTCCGCCGGCACGCCGGTGCGCTCGACCGACGCGGCGATGAGCCGGCGCATGAGGTCGGTCTCGTAGTTGTCGTGGGTGCCCTGCAGCACGGCGGAGATGCGCTCGAGGCCCATGCCGGTGTCGATCGAGGGGCGCGGCAGCTCCACCCGCTCGCCGCCCTCGAACTGCTCGAACTGCATGAAGACGAGGTTCCAGATCTCGATGAACCGGTCGCCGTCCTCGTCGGGGCTGCCGGGAGGCCCGCCGGGAATGTGCGCCCCGTGGTCGTAGAAGATCTCCGAGCATGGCCCGCACGGGCCGGTGTCGCCCATCTGCCAGAAATTGTCCGACGTCGCGATGCGGACGATCTTCTCGTCAGGCAGGCCCGCGATCGTCTTCCACAGCCTGAAGGCCTCGTCGTCCTCCGCATAGACGGTGACGAGGAGCTTCTCCTTGGGCAGGCCGAACTCCTTCGTCACGAGGTTCCAGGCGAGCTCGATCGCGCGATCCTTGAAGTAGTCGCCGAACGAGAAATTGCCGAGCATCTCGAAGAAGGTGTGGTGGCGGGCGGTGTATCCGACATTGTCGAGATCGTTGTGCTTGCCGCCGGCGCGCACGCATTTCTGCGCCGTCACCGCCCTGTCGTAGGGCCGCTTCTCCTGGCCGGTGAAGACGTTCTTGAACTGCACCATCCCGGCATTCGTGAAGAGGAGCGTCGGATCGTTGCGGGGCACGAGCGGCCCGGACGGCACGATCTCGTGGCCGTTCTTCGCGAAGTAGTCCTGGAAGGCGGAGCGGATGTCGTTGACGCCGGTCATGTCGGTCTGGTCGCACCTGGAAGTTCGGTCGTGGAGCCGCGAACGGACAGGCCACGACCCCATGCACCCGCATGGGTATCACCTGTTGCGGCGTTTGTAGCCGCCGCTGCTTCGCAAGTCCATAAAACGCAAAGAAGGGCACGCCGGCCTTCACGCCCGCGTGCCCTGCTGAACTCGCGCGCCCCGCGCTCTCCGGAAGCCCGGAAAGCCTCAGGCCTCGAGCGCGTCGGGCCCGTCCTCGTCGTCGCTGTCGGGTGCCCCGCCTGCCGGCGGCACCGCGAGGCCCGAATTCGCACGGATCTGCCGCTCGATCGTCTCGGCGACCTGAGGGTTGTCGCGCAGGAACTGCTTGGCGTTCTCGCGGCCCTGGCCGAGGCGCTGGCTGTCGTAGGAGAACCAGGCGCCCGACTTGTCGACGACGCCGGCCTTCACGCCGAGATCGAGGAGCTCGCCCATCTTCGAGACGCCCTCGCCGTACATGATGTCGAACTCGACCTCCCGGAAGGGCGGCGCGAGCTTGTTCTTGACGACCTTCACCTTCGTCTGGTTGCCGACCACCTCGTCGCGGTCCTTGATCGCGCCGATGCGGCGGATGTCGAGCCTCACCGAGGAGTAGAACTTCAGGGCGTTGCCGCCCGTCGTCGTCTCGGGGCTGCCGAACATGACGCCGATCTTCATGCGGATCTGGTTGATGAAGATGACCATCGTGTTCGAGCGCGAGATCGAGCCGGTGAGCTTCCGCAGCGCCTGGCTCATCAGCCGCGCCTGGAGGCCCGGCAGGGAATCGCCCATCTCGCCCTCGAGCTCGGCCCGCGGCGTGAGCGCCGCGACCGAATCGATGACGAGCACGTCGACCGCGCCGGAGCGGACCAGCGTGTCGGCGATCTCGAGCGACTGCTCGCCGGTGTCCGGCTGCGAGATCAGGAGATCCTCGAGATTGACGCCGAGCTTCTTCGCGTAGGTCGGGTCGAGCGCGTGCTCGGCGTCGACGAAGGCGCAGATGCCGCCCTTCTTCTGGGCCTCGGCCACGGTGTGGAGCGCGAGCGTCGTCTTGCCCGAGGATTCGGGCCCGTAGATCTCGACGATGCGGCCGCGCGGCAGGCCGCCGATCCCGAGCGCGATGTCGAGCCCGAGCGAGCCGGTGGAGATCGATTCGACTTCCACCACCTTGCCGCCCGCGCCGAGCCGCATGATCGAGCCCTTGCCGAAATGGCGCTCGATCTGCCCGAGCGCCGCTTCCAGCGCCTTGTTCTTGTCCATGCCGTCTCCCTGGACGAGGCGTAGAGAATTCTGGGCCATCGAGCGCTCCTTATTTCACACGGGTCTAGCGCGTGCAATGGAGCGAACGTACACGTTCCGTTCACGGAACGCAACGGGAACATTCTCTCCGTCGCAGGGCTACGCCTGCCCGGAGAGCACGTCCTTCACCTTCGCCGCCAGCTCCCGCAGGTCGAAGGGCTTCGACAGGAAGTGGAAGTCCTCCGCGCCGCCGTCGAGGCTGCGCTTGAACGCGTCCTCCGCGTAGCCGGAGACGAAGATGATCTTCAGCCCGGGGTTGCGCGCCCTGAGCTCCTTCATGAGCGTCGGGCCGTCCATCTCGGGCATCACGACGTCCGAGACGACGAGGTCGATCTCGCCGCCGTGCTCGTCCATCAGCTCGAGCGCCATCTCGCCGGTGTCGGCCTCGAGCACCGTGTAGCCGCGGGAGGACAGCGCGCGCGCCGCGTAGATCCTCACCGATTCCTCGTCCTCGACGAGCAGGATCGTCCCGCTGCCGGTCAGGTCCTTCGCCTTCGCGGGCGCCTGGCCGGCCTTCGGCGGCACCTCCTCCGGCGCCGGCACGTAGCGCGGGAGGTAGATGCGGAAGGTCGTGCCCTCGCCGAGCGTCGATTCCGCCTCGATGTGCCCGCCGGTCTGCTTGACGATGCCGTAGACGGTGGAGAGGCCGAGCCCCGTGCCCTTGCCGATCTCCTTCGTCGTGAAGAAGGGATCGAAGATCTTCTCCATCGTCTCGTCCGACATGCCGGTGCCGGTGTCCTGCACCTCGACCACGACGAACTCGCCCGCCGGGATCTGTGCGGAGCCCGCGCCGCGCGGCTCGCCGAGCGCCAGGTTCTCCGCCCGCAGGAACAGGCTGCCGCCCTCCGGCATCGCGTCGCGCGCGTTGACGGCGAGGTTGATCGCCACCTGCTCGAGCTGGTTCAGGTCGGCCTTCACGAGCCACAGCTCGCGGTCCACCTGGACGGTGAGTTCGACCGAGGAGCCGAGGAGCCGGGACAGGAGGACCTGCAGGTCGTTCAGCACGTCGCCGAGCCGCAGCACCTCCGGCCGCAGGGTCTGGCGCCGCGAGAAGGCGAGGAGCTGCCGCACGAGGCCCGCCGCCCGGTTCGCGTTGTGCTTGATCTGCATGATGTCGTTGAACGACGGGTCGGTCGGCCGGTTGTTGATCAGCAGAAGGTCGGAATAGCCGATGATCGCGGTCAGCAGGTTGTTGAAGTCGTGGGCGACGCCGCCGGCGAGCAGCCCCACCGCCTGCATCTTCTGGCCCTGCGCGAACTGCGCCTCGAGCTCGCGCTGCTCGGTCACGTCGAGGATGTAGACGATCGCCGCCTCGCCGTCGCCGTCGCTGTCCTCGACAGGGCTCGCGAAGAAGCGGCCCACCTTGCCGCCCTCGCCCGGCAGGTGCGCGTCGGCCGGCGCGAGATCGGCCCTGCCCCCGAACGCCTTCTCGAGGAGCTTCCCGAGAAGGGCGCGGTCCCCGGCCGCGGTGCAGTCCTCGATACGGCGCGGGGTGCTCTGGGGGAAGAGGCGCGCGAAGGCCGCGTTCGTGCGCCGAACCTGGCCGCTCCGGTCGACCGTCGCGATGGCCAGGGGCGTGTTGTTGAAGAAACGCGCGAACCGCACCTCCGCCGCCCGCAGCGTCTCCGACACGTCGGCGCCCGGGCTGCGGTCGAGCACCAGCGTCCGCGACGCGCCGGCGCGACCCTCGTTGTCGAACGCCACCTTGTGCATCAGCCGCACCGGCAGGGTCTGCCCGTTGCGGCGCACGAGGTCGAGGTCGATCGTCTCGGAGCGCACCTCGCCCGGCGCCGGCGCGACCTGCCGGATCAGCGCCGCCCCGTCGCCGGACACGATGTCGTCGAGCCTCAGCCGCGCCGTCTCCGTCTCCGCGAGGTCGTAGCCGAGCCAGTTCGCGAGCGTGGCGTTGACGTAGCGGAGGCGGCCGTCGCGGTCCGTCGAGAAGAACCCGGCCGGCGCATGGTCGAGATTGTCGATCGCACGCTGAAGCTCGAGGAACACGTCCTCCTGGCGCGCGCGCTCCCGGGTGATGTCGGAAATCTCCCACATCATGCGGGGCGCCCGGTCGCGGCCGATCGGGTGAACGCGTATGCGGTACCACGTCACGCCGCGCTCGCCGTCGACGCCGCGCTCGAGACGGATCTCCTCCTCCGCGCGGCGGCCCTCGCCGGCGGCCTGCGACAGCCTGAAGATCGCCTCCGCCGCGTCGGCATTGCCGGCGAAGGCCCGCTCCACGCCACGCACGTCGGAGAACCGGTCGACGCCGATGAGCCGCATATAGGCGGGGTTGGCGTAGAGCGTGCGCCCGTTGGCGGCGGTGACGAGCACTCCCTCCGGCACGTTCTCGACGACGGCCGTCGCGATCTCGTCGCGCGGCGTGCCTTCGCTGAAGCGCAGGACGCCGACGGCGAGCGCGAACATGGAGAACACGCCCCCGACCGCCAGCGTGCAGAGCACGCCGAGAATCATCGGCCGCGCCTCCTCGCGCCCCATCAGGGCGAGGGCGATGGCGATGATGATGAGCGCCGCCGCCAGCAGGACGACGAGACTGATCGAGCCTT
The DNA here is from genome assembly GCF_000496075.1 of Lutibaculum baratangense AMV1. Classification (GTDB taxonomy): domain Bacteria; phylum Pseudomonadota; class Alphaproteobacteria; order Rhizobiales; family Tepidamorphaceae; genus Lutibaculum; species Lutibaculum baratangense. The sequence goes on along the minus strand of NZ_AWXZ01000013.1, from coordinate 105,624 downwards.
CGCGCTCGTTCTTCTCGCGATCCAGCGACTTTGCGACGCTTTCGGAATTCGACATGTCCGCCATGGTCGGGCACGTGCCTTCTAGAGGGGGATGCCGCCGTCGCCTTCAGCTGGGCTCACCGGCCGGCGCGATTCGGGCGCCATCCCTTCCTTGCCTTCATTTGCATAACGTAGCCGATGATTTCCGCAACCGCCTTGTAGTGTTCGGGCTCGATCACGCGGTCTATGTCGACGGCGGCATAGAGGAGCCGGGCGAGCGGCGGGTTCTCGATGATCGGCACCTCGTGCTCCTCGGCGATCGCCCTGATCTTCAGCGCCACCGCATCGAGACCCTTCGCGACGCAGATCGGCGCCGGCATCGATCGGTCGTACTTCAGGGCCACGGCGTAATGGGTGGGGTTCGTCACCACCACTGTCGCCTGCGGCACCGAGGCCATCATCCGGCGCCGCGAGCGCTCCACCCGCAGTTGGCGGATCTTCGCCTTCACGTGCGGGTCGCCCTCGGTCTGCTTGTATTCCTCCTTCACCTCCTGCTGCGTCATCCGCTGCTTCTTCATGAAGGAGTGCCGCTGCCAGGCGAAGTCGGCGGCGGCGACGAACGCCATGAGCGCGAGCACGGCGGCCAGGAGCTTCAGCACGTAGATGCGCACGAGCTCCAGGAGCTCCGCGAGGTCGAGGGCGACGAGCCTGTCGAGCTGGTCGCGCGCCGGCCAGAGCAGCGCCACCATCATCGCGGCGACGAGCGAGAGCTTCGCGACGCCCTTGGCGAAGTTGACGAGGCTCTGCGCCGAGAACAGGCGCTTCGCGCCGCTGAGCGGGGAGACCTTCGAGAACTTGGGCTTGAGCGATTCGGTCGAGAAGACGAGCCGGTGCTGGACCATGCTGCCGATCACGCCGGCCGCCGCCATGATCAGGAGCGGAAACGCGATCGCGCCGCCGCTGGCGAGCGCCACCTCGAACATCAGGTCGCGCAGGTTGCCCCCGTCCATGGGAATGCTGGCGGCGCGTGACAGGTAGTTGCGGAACGCCTCGGTGATCTGCCCGGCCGTTCCGTTGGCGAAGACGAGCACGATCAGCGTGACGCCCGCCAGGCTGAACCACGAGACGAGCTCCTGGCTCTTCGCGACCTCGCCCTTCTCGTGGGCCTGCTCGAGCTTTCGTTGGCTCGGTTCTTCTGTGCGTTCGCTGTCGTCCTGCTCCGCCACCGCATCACCTCGCGAGGAACGGGGTTACGGCGTTCTCCAGGTAGGAGAGGAACCACAGCATCATGACGCCGAGGAGCGCCGCGAACATCACGAAGCCGATCATGATGTTGGCGGGCGCGGCGACGAAGAAGACCTGCACCTGGGGCATCAGGCGGGCGAGGATGCCGAGCCCGAAATAGAAGATCAGGCCGAAGGCGAGGAACGGCGCGGATATCTGTACGCCGAGCGCGAAGGACTCCGCCACGATCCGCACGCCGAGCCGCAGCCCGTCCTCCACCGGCGGGATCGTGCCCGGCGGGAACAGCGTGTAGCTGTCGAAGATGGCCGCGAGGAAGAGGTGGTGCAGGTTGGTGACGAAGATCAGGGCGATCGCGAGGACCGACAGGAAGGAGGAGAAGACGGCGCTCTGCTGGCCCTGGCTCGCGTCGAAGCTCTGGGCGAAGCCGAGGCCGGTCTGCATCGCGATCACCGATCCCGCCACCTGAAGCGCCGACATGACGAGCCGGACGAGCAGGCCGATGAAGAACCCGATGACGAGCTCGCCGAAGAGAAGCGCGAGAAGCTGGCCGAGGGTGGTCGGGACCGCGGGCATGAGGCCGCCGATCACGGGATAGAAGACGAGCGTCAGGACGAGCGCGAAGACGAGCCGGACCCGCACGGGGATCGTCGTCTCGCCCAGCACGGGCATCAGCATGACGAGCGTGCCCACCCGCACGAAGATCATCAGGAAGGTGAGCGCCGCCGAAGGGAGGAGGTCGACCGTCACCCGCGCTCAGCCCGCAACGATGTATTCCGTTATGCGGGCCATGTAGCTCGCCAGTGCCTCGCTCATGAACGGCAGCGCGACGAGCAGGGCCAGGAACATGGCGATGATCTTCGGCACGAAGACGAGCGTCATCTCCTGGATCTGCGTCAACGCCTGGAACAGCGCCACCGACACGCCGACGACGAGGCCCACCACCATGAGCGGCGTCGACATCCGGATCAGCGTCCACACGCCGTCGCGGGCCACGTCCAGCACTTCCGGCCCCGTCATCCGTCTATTCCCCGCTCTCGGCCCCGACGCCCGATTCGTCAGATCGGCATCTGCATGATCTGCTGGTAGGACTCGATCACCCGGTCGCGCAAGGTCACGACCGTCTGCATGTTCAGTTCGCTCGCCGACACGGCGGTGATCACGTCGACAAGATTGCCCTGCCCTGCGGCAGCATTGAGGCTCGCCTTGTCGGCGACGGCGCCGGTCTGGGCCACGTCCGCCATCGCGGTCTTCAGCATGGCGGCGAAGTCCTCGCCCGCCCCGCCGGCCCGCCCCGGAAGCTCCGTCGCGCCGCCTGCGAGCTTCGAATAGGCCTTGGCGGCAATTGCTGGGGTCATGTTTCAGGTTCCTCCTGATGCGCGCCGTCAGGCGCGGAGAATGTCGAGGGTGCGGTTGACCATGTTGCGGGCCGTCTCGATGATTCCGAGATTGGCCTCGTAGCTCCGCTGGGCCTGCCGCATGTCCATCGCCTCGATCAGCGTCTCGACGTTCGGCATCTTCACGTAGCCCTTCTCGTCGGCGGACGGATGGCTCGGGGCGTAGCGAAGCTTGAAGTCGCTGCGGTCCGGCAGCGTCTTGGCCTGCTCCACGACGGTCGCTCCCAGCTTCCGGTCGAACTCGGCCCTGAAGTTCGGAACCTGCCGCCGATAGGGGTCGCCGTCGGGTGTCTTCGCCGTCGAGTCGGCGTTCGCGATGTTCTCGGCGATGATGCGCATCCGCGCCGACTGCGCCCTGAGGCCGCTCGCCGCGACATGAAGGCTCTTCATCAGTTCCATCGAGCCTCTCCTCACGCCCGTCCGAGAGCGGTTTTCAGGACGCTCACGCTGCGGGCGTAGAGGCCGCTGGCGAGCTGGTAGTCCATCTGCGTCTGGGCGACCTTCATCATCTCCTCCTCGAGCGCCACCGAGTTACCGGAAGGCGTGGTTTCGAAGCTCGAGGTCGAGACGATTCGCGGCGCCCCGCCCGCCGAATCGAGCGTCATGTGGGAGACGTCGGTTCGCACGGGGCGGATCTTGCGCCCTTCGTTCACGTACTTCGAAAGGTCGAGCGATTCGAGATCGCGCGCGGCGTAGCGTGGCGTGTCGGCGTTCGCGACGTTCTCGGCGAGCACGTCCTGACGCTGCTGCAGCCAGGACATGCGCGTCTTGAGCGCGCTGAAGAGGGGGAGCTGAGAGATACTCATGTGGGGAGCCCGGCATATTCTGACCGGGCAGATACTGCCGGGTGTATGGTTAACGGAGCGTTAACCACGACGGACCGGATCGCCGCGCCCCCTTGAACCGGGCGGAACCGTCCGTGTAGCTACGGACGTTAAGCAACTGTTAGTCTTGACGTCGGCAACTTTTGCCCGGCTTTGTAGCGCGGTTGTGTCGCGTCCCGCCGCCCCGATTAGAAGGAGGCCCTCGCATGGAGTTTCTCGAACAGCTCCTGGATGTTGAGTTGGGCCTTCCCGCTCGCTTCTTCATCGCGTTCGTGTTCGTCCTGCTCCTGATCGCGCTCACCGCGTGGATCATCCGCAGGCTCGCCGCCGGCCGATCGGCCCTGATGGGCCTGCGCACCAGGCAGCACCGCATCACCGTCATCGATTCCGCCGGCGTCGACGCGAAGCGTCGCCTCGTGCTCGTGCGATGGGACAACACCGAGCACCTGCTCCTCGTGGGCGGGCAGACCGATATCGTTGTGGACTCCAACGGCCGCCGGGTGGCCGCTGCCGACGTCGCGGACGTCCGCGCCCCCGCGATGGCGGGCGACGACCAGATGCGCTCGATGCCGCAGCGCCAGCCCGACATGACGCCGCCGCGGCAGACGCCGCCGCGTCCGACCGCACCCGCACCGCGGCCTCAGGCCCCCGCCGCACCCGAAGCCCGCGCGGAGCCTCGGGTCGCCCCCGCCGCCCCAGCTGCTCCCGACCGTTCGCGCGCTGCCGGAAGCCCCACCTCCTCCCGGTCCGAAGCCGAGGACACTCAGCGCCAGCGCCCCTCGCCGTTCGCCGCCCTGAAACGCGTGGCGACCGTCGGACGCGGCTCGAAGGAGAGCGCCGCCGAAGCGTCCGGTGGAGCGGAAGGCTCCTCCGGGCGGCCTTCGCCTCGCTACCCCGGTCCCCAGGCCCCGTCACAAACGCCTCCGCGCCAGCCGGCACAGACGGTGCCCTTCCCCGGCCCGGCCCAGGCGGAGGAATCGCCCCGAGCACCGGCGGCCGAGCCGCCGGCCGGCAGCCGGCAGCCGGAGCACCTCGAGGCCATGGCCACGCGCCTCGAGGCGGCATTGAGGCGTCCGGGCGGCGAAGGTCCTGCCGCGACCCCGTCCGCGCCCGATGACGCCGCCGCCGGCAGCCCGGCCTCTCGCCGTCCAGAGACGGCGCGCCCGGCGCGTGCGGAATCGGGCGAAGGCCTCGCCGGCGCACCCGGCCGCGCACCGAGGGCGGCGGAGCAAGCCGCCGAGGAGCCCCGGTCTGAGCGCGTGGAGCCCTCGCTCACCCCCGTGGCCCGCCGTCCGGCCCCGCCCTCCCCGGCGGACGCGGCCGCGCCGCGCGAGCCGGCCAAGCAGCATGGCGAGGCCTCCGGCCCCGCCAGGGCCGTTGAGGGCCGCCCCGTGGAGGAGCGCCGCGAGAGCGCGCGCGAGGCGCCCGGCAACCCGTTCGCGAGCCAGCGCGCGGCCCAGCCTGCGCAGCCCTCCCCGCCGCGGCCGGCGGAGGAGGCGAGCGCCACGCCTCGCGAGAGGCCGGACACGCCCGCGAGGGACGAGCCCGCCGCACGCGCTCCCGCGCCGCGCCCCGCGGAACCGGCGGCGCCGAGGCCGGCGAAGCCCGAGGAGCCGGCGGGCGGGCAGCCGCGGCAGAAGCCCGCCGAGATCGACCTCGCCGCCGCCATGGCGGCCGAGCTCAAGCTCGAGCCGTTCGCCGCGCGGCGACCTGCCGCCGCGAAGCCGCCGGAGGCCGAGAGCTCCGAGCCTGCCCGCGAAGGGCCGGCGCAGGCTCAGCGGCCGGCCCCGCAGCCCGCGCCGCGACAGGCGCCCGAGAGCGAGGCCGCGCAGGACACCCCGAAGCCGCAAGCCCCTTCGGACAAGGAGAACAAGCCGAAGGACGAAGACGACGAATTCAACATCTACGAGCAGATCTTGAAGCGGGACGGCTGAGTTTCATGATGGCGTCTCGCCGCCGCACGCTCGCCGCGGCGGCGGGCGTGCTCACGGCCGCGGCCCTGCTCTGGGCCGGGCCCGCGCTCGCCCAGGAGTTCACCCTCGACTTCGCCGACGACACGGGGCTGACCGAGCGCGCGCTCCAGCTGATCGCGCTCATCACCGTCCTGAGCCTCGCGCCGTCGATCCTCGTGATGGTCACCTCCTTCACGCGGATCGTCGTCGTGCTGTCGCTCCTCCGCACCGCGATCGGCCTCCAGACCGCGCCGCCGAACTCGGTGATGATTAGCCTCGCCCTGTTCCTAACGTTCTTCATCATGGCGCCGGTGCTGACGACGTCCTACGAGGAGGGCGTCCAGCCCCTCCTGGCGGGCGAGATGGAGCTCGACGAGGCGTTTCCGCGGGCGGCGGCGCCCTTCAGGACCTTCATGATGACGCAGGTGCGCGAGGAGGACCTCATGCTCTTCGTCGACCTCGCCGGCGCCGAGCAGCCGGAGGGCCCCGACGACGTCGAGCTCAGGGTCCTCGTCCCCGCCTTCATGATCAGCGAGCTCCGCCGCGCCTTCGAGATCGGCTTCCTGCTCTTCGTGCCGTTCGTCATCATCGACATGGTGGTGGCCTCGCTCCTCATGTCGATGGGCATGATGATGCTGCCGCCGATCGTGATCTCGCTGCCGTTCAAGCTGATCTTCTTCGTGCTCGTCGACGGCTGGCACCTGATCGCGGGCAGCCTCGTGCAGAGCTTCGGGACATGAGGCGCCTCTCCGCCCGCGAAGGCGAAGCCGCGTGCCCTCAGGTCTCCGGCATCTCGTCCGGCGAGGCAGGGCCGCCGCGCGCGGCGTAGGTCTTCATGAGCGCGCGGAACGTGCCGGTGTCGGCGAGCCGGGCGACGACCGCCTGCAGCTCCCCTGTGCCGGCCACCTCGGGCTGGGTGACGATGTCGAAGGCGTGGCCGTCCACGCTGTCGGCCATCTTCTCGAGGAACTTCGTGCGCAGGCGCTGCAGCGCCAGCTTGTCCTTCGCGGCCGAATAGGCGTAGCCGGCGCGCAGGACGTAAGCCCGCTGGGCCTCCGTCAGCGGCGCCGCCTCGTTCCAGCTGTTGCCGAGGATGCGCTCGTACTCCTCGGCGGCGTCGCGCCACCGCTCGGCCTTCCAGAAGATGCTCGCGCGCGTCTCGCGTGCCCGGTCGTCCTCCGGCACCGTCTGAAGCAGGTCGAGCGCGAGCTCGGAACGGCCGACCTCCCCCAGCGCCCGCGCCTCGAGCAGGATGCGCTCGTTCTCGATCTCGACCGGCAGGTGGGCCTGGTGCGTCGAGGTCAGGACGCGGATGGCGTCGCCGGCCCGGCCGGACATCAGATGAATGGCGGCGAGCCGGGTCGCGACCTGCGCCCGCGCGGCCCCGCCCAGCCGGTGCTCGACCTGGTAGGTCAGGAGGTCCGCCGCCTGGTCGAGCAGGTCGAGCGACACGAGACGCTCCGCGAGCGCGCGAACCATCTGGTCGCCCTTGCGGCCGATCGGCGTCATCTCCTTGAAGTCGTAGTAGAGGGCGAGCGCCTCGACGGAGGACAGCTCGTCTCCCTTCCCGCCGAGGAACACGTCCTCGAAGACGCGGGCGAGATCCTCCTGCATCCCCTTCGTCGAGGGAGAATCGGGATCGGCCACCAGCGCGGTGCGGAGGAGCTCGAACGCCTTGCGATACTCGCCGGTCTCGGCATAGAGGCCCGCGAGCTGCCGCGAGGCGCGCCACTCCGTCTCGTCGCCCCGCCACTCCTGCGTCAGCGTCTCGAGGCCCTTGATCGCGTCCGCGTCGGCGATCTCGCCGATCCGCTGCCCGAGGACGATGCGGCCGAGCCGCGCCTGTGCCATGTGGACATCCGTCGCCAGCCCCTCGCCCCCCACGACGCCATACGCGGCCATCGCCCGGTTGACGTCGCCGCTCATCTCGGCATAGCGGCCCTCGAGCAGCCTGAAGCGCTTGTCCTTGCCCGCCCCGGCATCCTCGGCCTGTTCGAGCGCCCCCTTGGCGAGCGCCGGACGGCCGAGCTCGAGCGCCGCCTCCGCCTGGCTCAAAAGCAGGTCCTGCTGGAGGCGCGGCGGGTAGCTCGGGAGCGCCGGATCGCCGGCCGCGAAGGCCGCGAGGGCGTCGTCCCACCGCCTGAGCTGGGCGTAGGCCTGTCCGCGCCAGAGCGCCGCGTCGGTGGATTGCGAGAGGTCGAAGCCATCGAGCTCCTTCAGCGCCTCGCGGGGCCGGTGCATCTGGAGCAGCGCCACCGCGCGGAGCGACCGCATCGGCGCCTCGCCCGCCGCCTCTCCGGCCGCTTCGCCCGCGAGCTTCAGAACCCCCAGAGCCTCGGGACCCATGCCGAGCGAGAGGTAGGTCCGCGCGAGCGCCAGCCGCTCCTGGTTGCGGCCGATCTCCGGCGCGCTGCCGACGAGGCGGATCTGACGGCTGATACGCTCGTGCGCCTCCCGGGGAGAGATCGCCCCGTCGAGCCGCACATGGCCCGGCCGCGCCGCCGCCGCCTCCTGTGCGGCCAGGCGCGGGTTGGCGGGTCCGCTCTCGCCGGACGCCGTGAGGTTGAGGCCCGCGGGACGTGAGATCAGGACGAGGTTGCCCTGGAGGGATATGTCCAGCCCGTCGGCGATACGCTCGACGGCGACGGCGTGGGCGGTGGGCCACACGGTGAAGTCGACGAAGCGCTGGCGCTTCGGAAAGCCACGGGCAGGCCCCGCTGCCGTGACGACGACCAGCCTTCCGGCCGTCTCGGGGTCCTCGATCTCATGCAGGCGTCCCGCGCCCGTCAGGAGAATCTCCGCGACGGCCGCCCCCTCGTCCCCCGCCACGCGCCTGACGCCGAGTGCCGTCGCCGGCTGCGCCGGCTCGCCGCCGACGAGGACGGTGAGGCGGGACTGGGCCGGCTCCGCCTGCGCGATGAGCGGGCGCGCCAGCGCGAGGCGCAGCACCGTCGCATCCTCCGTCTTCCAGCTCGTCACGCCGGTGACGAGGTCCGGCGCCACCTGCTCGATCGCGCCGAGCTCCAGCGGATCGAGCGTGCTCAGGACGATCCACAGCGCCTGCAGGCGCTCGAAGACCGCGGTCGGAACGGGCTCCGGGAACGCGAAGGTCAGCCTCAGCCCTTCCGCATCGCGCCCGACCTGGAGCTGGGCGGCGTCGATCGCCGGTTCCGCCTGCGCCTCGGCCTGCCGGGCTTGCGTCGCGGCGGGCATCGGCGCGGGCGCGCTTCTCTCCGCCACCGCCGGAACGGGTGCCGACACGTCGCCGGGAGCCGCCGCCAAACCGCCGGCCACGGCAGGCTCCGCCGTCACGGCGGGCTCTGCGCCGGTGCCGGCCACCGGCCGGTCGGCCGACACGTTGCGCACTGGCGGAGCTTGCGAAGGCACGGCCGGCCCGGCCGCCGCCGCCTCCTCATCCGGCGCTGCCTCGTCCTCCGGCGCGGCTTCGACGGCAGGCTCGCGAAAACCCTCGGGCGGGACGAAATCGAGGACGTAGCTCTGGCCCTCGCGAAAGTCGCGCACGGTCAGGCTCGATCGCACGGCGAAACGCAGCACCGTCCGGTCGGCCGTCGCGCTGCGGCTGAGATCGCCGACATAGGAGGGAAGCCTCGCCTGAAGCGCACCGAGCCGCACGACGCTCGGCGCATTGAAGGTGACCTCGAGGCCCGTCTCGTCGCGATCGAGCTGCATCTCGATCGGCTTTTCCGGCGTGAAGACATATCGCCCGAACGTGGGCATCGCGGCGAAGTCGACGTCGATGCGGATCTTCTCCGGTGCCGCGCGCTCCGCCGCCTCGCGCGCGAGACGCTCCGCCTCCTGCGCCCGCCTGGCGAGCTCGTCGATCACCTCCTGGGGAAGACCGGGCGCCACGCCCTGCCAGTCGGAGGGCAGGATGTCTATGAAGAGCTGCTCGGCCGCCGGCATGATGTTGATGCTGACGCCGCGATTGAGCGCCATGCGGACGGCGCGGCCATCGGGATCCCGTCTGGCGATGTTGACGTAGTCGGGTAGCCCCGCGCGGATCCGCTCCACATCGAGCTCCACCGGGCTGCCGAAGCCGAGCACCGCGACGCCGCCCAGGATTTCCGCCGTCGCGTCGGGCGCCTCGGACGGAAACGTCAGGACGATGCGGCCGAAGCCGCCCGACTGGTTCGCCGATATCCGGGCTTCGACGGCGCTCGCGGCACCCGCGCTCCCGATCAGGAGAAGGCACGCCGCCGCAAGGAGCGCGACGCCGGCGCGCACCCGTTGCAGTCTTCGCGTCAAGAATACTGTCTTCCGCTCCCGCGGCATCGCCCAGCCCCCGTCCGCCGCCCGCTCGGAGCAGTCTCTTCGGAGGCCAGATCCTGCGCGTGTGGCGTAAAGAACGGCTTAAGTGGATGCTCCGGAACCGGCGCCACCCCCTTCGCCGCGACGGGCGGCTACTCCTCGAAGCGCTCCTGCCCCTCGCGATTGCGCTCGTAGTGGCGGGCGAGCGGGAACGGCGGGAGCCAGGCCTCGCGGCGGATGGTCCAGCTCTCGTAGGTCGGCACCAGCTGGTCGGAAGAATCCATCGCCCCGATATTGATCTCGATCTCGTCGGCGCTGCGCGAGAAGACCGACGAGCCGCAGCGGGGACAGAAGAAGCGGCCGGCGAACTCCTTCGTCTCGCCTTCGACCGGCACGGCATCCGAAGGAAAGATCGCGGCCGCGTAGAAGAGGGAGCCGCCATGCTTTCGGCAGTCGAGGCAGTGGCAGAGGCCGACCCGGTAGGGCCGCCCCGACGCGACAAGCCGGAGGTCGCCGCACAGGCACCCGCCCGTGAACCGATCCATGCTGCGTCTCCCCGGCAAGAGGGCGGCTGAACGCCCGGTTCGGAGAACACCGTCCGCGGCAAGTGGTTCCGGATCCCGCGGCGGACGGGTGCCGGCGGAGACATCGCCGCCGCCGCGTACGCCCTCAGGGGTTGCGCGTGCCCACGATCTTGGGAAGCTCGCCCGGCTGCTGCGCCGCCTCGACCGTCAGCTGCGGGGCCTCCTCGGACAGCTCCATCGTCAGCTTCTGGGCGACGCCCGCGTCCATGTTCGCCATGATCTCAGACATCTGCCGGGGCGTGATCTTCTCCACCACCCGCTGAAGAACGGCCATGTCGAGCCCGTTCATGATTCGCGCGGCATCCTTCGGCTTCATCTTGCCGTACATCTCGACGAGCGCCGCGAAACGCGCATCCTCCTCCTCGCTGCGCTTCGCCATCAGCGCGTCGAGCCGCTGCTCGATCGCCTCGAGCTCCGCGATGCGCTCCTCGACGCGCTGCTGCGTCGCGGAGAGCAGCTTCTCCCGAAGCTCGAGGTCGCTCGCCTTCGCCTCGAGCTCCGCCCGGCGTGCCGCCAGGCTCGTCTCGATGGCGGAGGCGGCGTCGGAACCGCCGGGCAAGGTCTGGTTGAGACCGGTGACGGTGTCGGGGACGGGCGCCGGGCGAGACGTCTCGTCGAGCGGCTCCTCCGCGACGGTCGCCCCTCCCTCCGCGGCCTGCGCATGCGCCTGGCCCACCGCGATCTGCGGCGGCTCGCCGAGCGCGAACGTCGTGACCCTGAGGGCGAGCATCGCACCCGCCGCGATCATCACGAGGGGAAGCAGACGGACTTCCTTCATGCCGCCACCCGCATGTCGTGGGCCTCGTCCTCCGGCAGTTCCGGAGCAAAGCCACGGCCCCGGCTGACAGGCTCCGCCTCTTCCTGGACCGGATGGACATGCGCCGCCTCGGAGCTCCGCCCGCGAGCGACGCCCTCTTCCTTCTCCGCCTCGTCACGGGCCGCGGCGGCCGCCGCACGGCGGGCGCGAACCATCTCGCCGAGGCGTGCGAGACGGAGGAGCACCGCCTCGCCGCGATCGATCTCGTGCGTCAGGAACCGGCTGAAATGCTGGGCATCCTTCAGCTTCGCCGCAAGGTCGCTGTCGCATTCGGCCGCCGTGCGCCGATACTCCGCGACGGTCCTCTCGGCGGCCTCGCTCGCCTGGACGAGCTCGACGACCATCGCCTTCAGCGCCGCCTCGTCGGCGCGCAGGCGCGACAGCCGGCGGTTGAGCAGCGCGCAGTAGCCGATCGTCGTCGCGAGGAGCACCGCGACGAGAAGCTCCACCGCAACCACCAGAAACGATCCCCCCATCAACCCTCTCCCGGTATGGCGCTGGAGTCTTCCAGCGAGGCATAACTCGTCTTCGGCCGCCGCAGGCCGGTCGACACGCGGACCGCCACCCTGTCGCCGACGCGGCCGACACGGCCGTCGACCAGCGGCGTGCCGCCGCATCGGAGCTCGACGAGGTCGCGCGGGCCGCGGTCGAGCATCAGCGTCTGGCCCACCTCGAAGTTCATCACCCGGCCGATCGGCATCTTCTGCTCGAAGAGCACCGCGTCGAGATCCACCGCGGTCTGCCAGAGCTCGGAGGCGAGATGCCCCTCCCAGATCGGGTCCTGGCCGAACTTCTCGCCCATGAACTGCTGAAGGAGCAGCTCGCGGATGGGCTCGATCGTGGCGTAGGGCAGGAGGATCTCGAAATGGCCGCCGCGCTCCTCCATGTCGATCTGGAAGCGGACGAGGATGCCGGTGTTCGCGGGCCTGGTGATCGCGGCGAAGCGCGGGTTCGTCTCGAGCCGCTCGAGGCCGAAGCCGACCGGGGCGAGCGGCGCGAAGGCGTCGTTTGCGTCCGACAGGACGAGCTCGATCAGCTTGCGCACGAGGCTCATCTCGATCGTCGTGTAGGGACGCCCCTCGATGCGCAGCCGGTCGCCGCGGCGCCCGCCGCCGAGCAGCACGTCGACCATCGAGTAGATCAGGTTCGCGCCGACCGTGACGAGGGCGTAGTTGTCCCACTCCTCGCATTTCGTGACGCCGAGGATCGCCGGCAGCGGGATCGCGTTCAGGTAGTCGCCGAAGCGCACGGAGGTGAGCTCGTCGAGCGACACCTCGACCGTGTCGGAGGTGAAGTTGCGCAAGCTCGTCGTCAGCAGCCTCACCAGGCGGTCGAAGATGATCTCGAGCATCGGCAGGCGCTCGTAGGAGACCATCGCCGAGTCGATGATGGCGCGAAGCCCGCGCTTCTCGCCGCTGTTCATGTCGTTGAGGTCGAAGCCCAGGAGGCTGTCGATCTCGTCCTGGTTCAGGATGCGCTCGGCCGAGCGGCCGGCGCCGCCGACCTCGTCGTCGTCCTGGACGATGATGGAGCGCGGGTCGATGAGCGCGTCGCCGTCGGTGTCGGTCATGGGTCGGGGGCCTACTGGACGACGAGCTCTGTGAAGGCGACGCCGGTGATCTCGGAGGGGTAGATCGCGAGGTTGACGCGGCGGACGAGCTCCTCCTTCAGGCGCTGGATGCCGGCGGAGCCGTTGAGGTCGCTCGGGCGGAGCTCGCGCATATAGACCTGGAAGGCGTCGAGCACCCGCGGCATCACCGGCTCGAGGGCGAGCTTCGTCGCCTCGTCGGTCATCTCGAGCGAGATCACGGCGCGGAGGTAGTAGGGCCGGTCGCCGACGGTCGAGAGGTTGATCGTCATCTCCGGGAGGTTCATGTAGATGGGCGTAGGTGGAGGAGCCACCCTCTCCTCCCCCCCGAGGAACATCGTCACGCCGAAGCCGATCGCGCCGAGGAGCGCGAGGCCGAGCACGGCCATGATGATCCGCTTCTTCTTGCCCGCCGGCTTGCCTTCCGTCTCGGTCGCCGGGCTGTCGCCGGCCGTCACGTCCGCCATGTCATCAACCCCGTCCCCTTCGCCGTCCGCGCGGGCGTGAACCCCCGCGCGCTCCGGAACGGTCGGAAGGTGCGGCGGGGATGGTTAACGAGTGGTTACCAACGGGCCGTTTCGGGCAATTTCTACCCGGCAAGTCCTGCCGGTCCGCGCCGGGCGGAAAAATCTGCCGCCTCCCCCTCCCCCTCGCAACGCATTGATTCCGCTTGATTCCTTGGTTGGCACGCCGCGTGCTTTTCGCCTGGCAGCCCCCCGTGCGCCCCGGAGGGCCGGACGCTAACCGGAAGGAGCGGTGCGATGATGGAAAACGCCCAACTGATCGGCCTGTCGCAGCAAATGGCGCTGCGCCGGCGGATGGACGTGATCGCGAACAACATCGCGAACCTCCAGACCTCCGGCTTCCGCGGGGAATCGGTGGTGTTCGAGGAGTACCAGATGGCGAAGGCGGAGATGAACGCGCCGAGCCGGGCCGACAGCATCATCTCCTACGTCGTCGACCGGGCGAGCTACCGCGACCACTCCGCCGGGACGATGCGCCAGACCGGGTCGCCGCTCGACGTGGCCATAGGGGGCCAGGGCTTCTTCACCGTGGAGACGCCGGACGGCCCCGCCTATACGCGCGACGGCGGCTTCCAGATCGACGCGAACGGCCAGCTCGTCACCGCGGCCGGATACCCCGTCATGAGCGAGGGCGGCCCCATCACCTTCGCCGCGGACGAGAGCGGCATCACCTTCAGCGCCGACGGCACCGTGTCGAGCTCGGCCGGCGAGAAGGGACGCCTCGCGATCGTCACCGTCGACGACGTGAGCCTCCTGAAGGCGCAGGGCGACAACGTCTTCGCCGCCGGTGACGCCGTCGCCCAGCCGGCGGAGGATCCCCGGCTCATGCAGGGCGTGCTCGAGGGCTCGAACGTCTCCGGCGTCACCCAGATGACCGACATGGTCAGCGTGAACCGGACCTACCAGAGCATCGCCAAGATCATCGAGAGAACGGACGAACTCCGCCGTTCGACCCTTTCCACCCTCTCCCGCAACAGCTGACGACAGCGGCGACGAAGCAGAGGCCACAGGACATGAAAGCACTCAACATCGCCGCGACGGGCATGAAGGCCCAGGAGCTCAACGTCGAGGTGATCTCCAACAACATCGCCAACATGCGCACCACGGGCTTCAAGCGCCAGCGGCCCGACTTCCAGGACCTGCTCTACCAGGACCTGAGGCGGCCCGGCACCACGACGTCGGCGACGGGCACCCAGGTGCCGGCGGGCCTCGAGATCGGCCTCGGCGTCCGGACGGCTGCGACGCCGCGCGTGATGAGCCAGGGCGACGTCGTCGGCACGGAAAGCCAGCTCGACCTCGCCATCCGCGGCGACGGCTTCTTCCGCATCCAGCTCCCGGACGGGCGGACCGCCTACACGCGTGACGGCTCCTTCGAGCGCGACGCCAACGGCACGCTCGTCACCGTCGACGGCTATCAGGTCCAGCCCGGCATCGTGATTCCCGAGAACACGATAAGCCTCACCATCAACTCCGAGGGCACCGTGCAGGCGACCCTCCAGAACGGGCAGGACGCTGTCGAGCTCGGCCAGATCGACCTCGCCCGCTTCGTCAATCCGGTCGGACTCGAGGGCCTCGGCGACAACCTCTACGTCGCCACCGCCGCGAGCGGCGACGAGCAGGTCGGCAATGCCGGCCAGGAGGGCTTCGGCACTCTCCTGCAGGGCTATCTCGAGCAGGCAAACGTGAACGCGGTGGCCGAGATGTCGGACCTGATCGCGGCGCAGCGCGCGTACGAGATGAACGCCCGGGTCGTCAGCGCGGCGGACGAGATGCTGTCCGCCACCTCCAACCTCCGCTGACGGGAAGGCAGATGATGAACCGACTGGCTGCCATCACTCTCGCCATCGCCCTCGGCACGGCGGTCACGCCCGCGGAGGCGGGCTCGCAGCTGCGCGGGGCGATCACCGTCACCGGACCGCTCGTCACCCTCGGCGACCTCTTCACCGATGCCGGAGAAGCGGCCGACATCGCCGTGTTCCAGGCACCCGATCCCGGAACGACCGGCGCCGTCACCGCCTCGCGCGTGATCGCCGCCGCTGCGGCCCATGGCCTCGCGACCGACCCGGCGGACATCGCGAAGGTCGACGTGACGCGCGAGAGCCGCGTCATCGAAGCGCACGAGGTGGAGCAGGCGGTCGCGTCGGCGATCGCCGAGCGCATCGCCGCCGACGGTGACACGGAGATCAAGCTCGACGATCCCGATCCCCTGCACGTCGAGGCGGACGCCGCTTCTCCCATCGAGGTGAGCGACCTGCGCTTCGACCCCCGCACCACCCGCTTCTCCGCGAGGATCACGATCCCGGGCAGCCGGACCCTCTCGGGCGGACGCCAGGTGACGGGCCGGGCTCTGCAGATGGTCGACCTGCCCATCCTGCAGCGCCAGGTGCGCCGCGGCGAGACGATCAGTCCGGCAGACGTCGCATTCGAGCGCATGCCGCTCTCCGCCGCGCCCGCGGGGGCCGTCCGCCAGATCACCGACGTCGTCGGCATGTCGGCGAGGACGGCTTTGCGGGCGGGCGCACCGGTGCCGGCCGACCGCCTCATGGAGCCGATCCTCGTCGGCCGCAACGAGCCCGTGACGATCATCTACCGCAATGCCGGGCTCGTCCTGACCGTGCGGGGACGGTCGCTCGGCGACGGCGCGCGCGGCCACCTCATCACCGTCATGAACAGCCAGTCGAAGCGCACCGTGGAGGCCGTCGTCTCCGGCCCCGGTCAGGTGGTGGTCCAGCCGCCCCGACAGGTCGTCGCGAACGCCGTGGCGAGCAACTGATCCTTCTGGAAGGTATGATGACAAGTTCTCACCATTCCCGCCGCATGCGCGTCATCGTCGTGGCGACCCTCACCGCCTCGCTCGGCGCCTGCGCGTCGGCCGACCAGCTTTCGCGCATCGGCCAGGCCCCGCCCCTGTCTCCGATCACGAGCCCGACCTCGATGCCCGGCTACCAGCCGGTCTCGCTGCCCATGCCGGCCCCGGAGCCCGCAGTCTTCAACTCGAACTCGCTCTGGCGAGCCGGCTCGCGCGCCTTCTTCAAGGATCAGCGCGCGGCCCGGGTCGGTGACATCCTCACGGTCGAGATCCTCGTGACCGACCGGGCCGTCTTCGACAACAAGACCGCGCGCAGCCGGACGGCCGGGGAGAAGCTGGGAGCCGCCGGGGCCGCCGGCAACGCGATCACCGGCATGCTCGACGAGAGCATCGTCGACGGTGCGGTGCTCGGTGACCTGTCCTCCAACACGACCACGGCCGGAGCCGGCAGCGTCAACCGCAAGGAAGAGCTCCGCACGCGGGTCGCCGCCGTTGTGACGCAGGTCCTTCCGAACGGCAACCTCGTCATCGAGGGGCGGCAGGAGATCCGGGTGAACTACGAGGTGCGCGACCTGATCGTCGCCGGTGTCGTGCGGCCGGAGGACATCTCGGCCGGCAACATCATCGACTCCTCGAAGATCGCCGAGGCGCGCATCTCCTACGGGGGCCGCGGCCAGATCTCCGACGTCCAGCAGCCCCGCTACGGGCAGCAGATCCTGGAGGCGATCCTGCCCTTCTAAGGGCAGGCGCTTCTCGGGCAGGTCGCCCGACGCGGAGTGGCAATCGATCTGCGGTGGGGCAGCCTACAGGCGCTTCATCATCGCACAACGCCGGTCCATCGGAAGACCGCCCTGCCTCTCCTTCTGGAGAATCAGGCGCAGCCGCGAGCCGACCTCGCTCGCCGGTAGAGTTCGGAAACCGAGACGCCGGTAGTATGGCTCGTTCCAGGGCACATCCCGGAACGTCGTCAGCGTGAGAGCGTTCGCCCCCCGGCTTGCCGCGAGAGTTTCCGCGGCCTCGATGAGGCGGCGGCCGATGCCTCGCCTCTGGCAAGCCGGATGCACCGCGAGTTGCCAGATGTGGAGGCCGTCCGGCGCCAGTTCCCCGTTCAGGAAGCCAACGCGCCCACGGAGTTCCTCTTCGGCGACGAAAGCTACCCCTTCGGTTATCAAACGCCGATGAAGCTCAGCCGACTGCACGTCGTCATCGGCGATCCATTCTAGGCCAGGAACGCCGCGATAGATCTCGCCGGAGCTTCTTTCGATCTCAGGAAGTTCGTCGGCGTCGCGCAGTGACGCGTGTCTGATGGTGGCCATGGGAAAGACCGCGAGGGTGACAAGGAGGGGCCGTGCGATTGCTCTCGTCCCGACGCGCTGCGCCAGCGGCACGGAACGTGTTCCCGCTCTGGCAGCCGTGCAGGAATACCTCTCATGCCGCAGCACGCGAGGCCCAGCGAACGCCGTATCCGGCTCAAACCGGATGCACAGCCGGAGCCAAGGTGAGCAGTCACAAAGAAAAGGCCCCGCGATCGCTCGCGGGGCTTCAGAGTGCAGACATCTACCTGTTCCGTTTGAGCCGTCAGTCGTCCCTGTACACCCTCTCCCGACGCTCGTGGCGCTCCTGCGCCTCGAGAGAGAGGGTGGCGATCGGCCGTGCATCGAGACGCTTGAGCCCGATGGGCTCTCCCGTCTCCTCGCAATAGCCGTAGGTGCCGTCCTCGATGCGCTTCAGGGCGGCGTCGATCTTCGCGATCAGCTTGCGCTGACGATCTCGTGCCCTGAGCTCGATGGCGCGATCGGTCTCGGAAGAGGCCCGATCGGCCAAATCGGGATGATTCTGGTTTTCACTTTGCAGCTGCTGGAGCGTCTCGCGACTCTCGCGCAAGATGTCCTCCCGCCAGGAGAGGAGCTTCTTGCGGAAATACTCCCGCTGCCGATCCCCCATGAACGGCTCGGACTCACTCGGAACATACGTCTCGTCCGATATGCTGAGCATCGGCGTTTCCCTAAGAGAACCCGTCGATTAGGCGGCTCTTATAGCGGGAAGGACTGGTGGATACAACAAACTATCAAGGAATTTCGGAAACGGCTGCCGGCCGTAGCGTCAGCAGCCGCTGCACCACCCGCCGGTCACCGACCGCGCTTGGCGAGCTCGACCTGGACGCGCAGCGAGAGCTCGGCCAACACACCGTCGAGACCCTCGTCGCCGGTCGTCTCCGCGAGGTCCGGGACGAGTGCCTCCAGCCGGTCGAGGCGTGCCGGGGCTCCAGTGCCCTCAAGAACCGCGATCTTCAGCTCCTCGAGCAGATCGAGCGCCTGGTTCCCCCGACGCAGGCCGTCCTCCCGCGCATCACCGTCGTCTATGCCCTGAAGCGCCAGCAGCGACGCGATCCCCGCCAATCCGGCGGCCTTGCGGGTGCCGGCGCGCTGCGCGCGGGGGCGGTCCGCCGTCACGACGAAGCCACCTTCCGCGACTGGCCGTCCACGCAGGGGCGCGAACGGGCTGATCTGGTATGTTCCCTCGATGCGCATCACTTCGCTCTTCAACACGTGAGCGAAATATGACCGAACAGGGTTAATCACGCGTTAAACCGGCAATTTCTGCCGGGACGGCCGGCAATGCTCGCCCAAGCCGGCGGGTTCGGCCAGGGTCATCCGGTGTCCGGACACCCGCCGAACGGCCTGTTCCTCGGCATTTCCGAGCTGGCACGCTTCTCGCTTCATCCTCCGCAAGCGCCTCGACAGGGGCAGGAACTGCAGGGGACACCGGAAGCCGTGCGCGCCAACCAACCCAACGGACAGACCCGCCGACATGCGATCTCTCGCGTCGTCGCAGCGTCACTCGCCGTGCTCGCGACGCTCTCCAACGCGGTGGCCGCCGACCTCGCTGCGACCCCGGCGGCTGCGAGCGCGGACTATTCCTACGTTCCGGGCTCCTTCGGCGGTTCGGCGGGGAGCCTGTCGCGAATCAAGGACCTCGTCGACATCGAGGGCGTGCGCGAGAACCAGCTCATCGGCTACGGCCTGGTGGTCGGCCTCGACGGCACGGGCGACAGCCTGAACAACGCCCCGTTCACGCGACAGAGCCTGCAGGCGATGCTGGAGCGACTGGGCGTGAACACCCGCGACACGAACATGCGCACGGCCAACGTCGCGGCCGTCATGGTGACGGCGAACCTCCGGGCCTTCTCCACGCAGGGCACGCGCATGGACGTGAACGTGAGCGCGCTCGGCGATTCCTCGAGCCTGCAGGGCGGCACGCTGCTCGTCACGCCGCTGCTCGGCGCCGACGGCGAGGTCTACGCCGTGGCGCAGGGGCCGGTGGCGATCGGCGGGTTCTCCGCCCAGGGAGAGGCGGCGAGCGTGACGCGCGGCGTCCCCACCACCGGCCGCATCGCGAATGGCGCGCTCGTCGAACGCGAGATCGAGTTCCATCTCGGCGCCCAGTCCTCGCTCCGCCTCGCCCTGCGAAATCCGGACCTCACGACGGCGAAGCGCATCGAGGCGACCATCAACGCCTTCATCGGCGCCAGGACGGCGCGCGCGACCGACCCTGCGACGATCCAGCTCACCGTTCCCCGCAGCTATCCGGGCGACCTCGTCTCCCTGCTGACGGAGATCGAGCAGCTGCGCGTCGAGCCGGACCAGGTCGCCAAGGTGATCATCGACGAGCAGGCCGGCATCATCGTCATGGGCCACAACGTGCGGGTGAGCGAGGTCGCGGTCGCGCAGGGCAACCTGACGGTGACGATCGCCGAGGCGCCGCAGGTCAGCCAGCCCGCCCCCTTCTCCGACGGAGTGACGGCCATCGTGCCGAGGACCGACATCGGCGTCGACGACGAGTCGGGCAACCGCATGGCGATCGTCCCGAACAATGTCAGCCTGCAGCAGCTCGTGGACGGGCTCAACGCGCTCGGCATCGGCCCGCGCGACCTGATCTCGATCCTCCAGGCGATCAAGGCGGCAGGTGCGCTTCAGGCCGAGATCGAGGTGATGTGATGATCCGGATGCCGCACACGACGCCGCTGCCGCCGATTCCCTCGAGCATTACGCCCAGCGAGCTAGCCCGCGCCCGGAAGGCGGCCGAGGAGTTCGAATCCGTGTTCCTGAACACGATGGTGGCGGAGATGTTCACCGACCTTCCGACCGACGGACCGTTCGGCGGCGGTCAGGCGGAGGAAACCTACCGATCGATGCTGATCGAGGAATACGCGAAGGAGATGGCCGCCGCCGGCGGCATCGGCCTCGCGGACAGTGTTTTGCGCGACATTATCGCCTTGCAGGAGACGAGTGAGACATGACGAACGAGTTCGAGCACCAGGACGGCGCCGTGGCCGTACATCCTGCCGCCCATGCGCAGGGCCTCTACGAGCGGCTGTCGCGGACGCTGGAAGATCTGATGGCGACGCTCGACGAGGAGGCCGCCCTCATCCGCGGCGCGAAGCTGCGCGACGCGGCCGCGCTCGGAACCCGCAAGGCGATGCTCGCCGAGGACTACCGCCGGGGCCTCGGCGTGCTGCGCGAGGACGCGGAGACCGCCAACCGGATCGCGCCGGAGGAGCTGCAGGAGCTGAAGGCCCGCCACAGGGAGCTCGAGACGATCCTCCAGACGAACCTCGCGGTGCTGGCGACGGCCCGCACGGTGTCGGAGGCGCTCGTGAAATCGGTCGCGGACGCGATGGGCGCGAAGACGCCGCAGCCCTCGACCTACAGCGCCGATGCGCGCCGCACCGGCACCGACGCCCGGCCGGCGCCGATCGCGGTCGACACGGCCTTCTGAACCGGCCCGCGCGCGGGGGCGCGGGCGCCTCCGCGCCGATCCGCAGAAGACTTTATTAAGATCGTCTATATTCCGTAGAGGGAAGATCGAGAATTTCCTGCTACATTCGTCTCCTGGCGAGGATTGCACCACCAGTCGAGACGAGGCATGTCACGCGATTCGGTCACGAGAACCGGCCGCATATCCGCCCCGGCGGCACGAGCCAGCCGGCTGATCTCACGCGCGCGGGTCACGGACGAGCCCCTCTCCCGGGTCGAGAGGAGCCTCGCCTCCCCCGCTGCCGACGAGGGCGATCGCCAGGCGTTTCCCGACCTGCGCGACCTCGAGACACGCGACGATAACACGCCGGAGGTCGGCGCGACCGGCTTCGGCTCAGTGCCCCTCACATTCCTGTCGATCGACACGGAGACCGGCGACGCGAGCTGGCGGACCCATGTGCCGCCCGCACCGGTCTACCAGGCGCCGAGGCCCGAGACCTACGGGCCGAACGGCCGTCTCCTCGCCCATGGCGATGCCGACGCGCCCACCCACAATCTCAGTCGCTTCGTCTGATCCTCTTCCTGCGCACGCCGAGGCCCGCTCTTTAACGTCTTGTTAGAGCGACGCGGACTAGCACTACCAGGGTTCCCAGGAGGGAACTGCTAGTCAGTCCAGTACGCGTCCAGAAAAGGATCGTCTAATGTCCGGAATCACCCTTTCCGCCGGTGTGCGCCAGAACCTGCTCTCGCTGCAGAACACCGCGGACCTCATGTCGACGACGCAGAAGCGTCTCGCCACGGGCAAGGAAGTCAACTCCGCGCTCGACAACCCCACGAACTTCTTCACCGCCTCCTCGCTTCAGGCCCGGTCGAACGACCTGAACTCGCTGATGGACTCCATGTCCAACGGCATCAAGACGCTCGAGGCGGCCGACAACGGCCTGACGGCGATCACCAAGACGCTCGAGTCCATGCAGTCGACGCTGCGCCAGGCTCGCCAGGACAAGTCGTTCTCGACCCAGTCCTTCGACGTGAACGACAAGTCCGTGCTCAGCCTGTCGGGCGGCAAGCAGGTCGACATCGCGAACCTGAGCCTGTCCGACAGCCCCAACGGGAAGAAGGCAACGGTCACCAGCTCCGCGGCCTACACGGGGCCGGCTGTCGCCGCCAGCACGAGCGCTGCCACCGCCGGCGCCGGCGCGCGTGCCGTCATCAACTATCATGACGATCTCGGCGGCTCGACGATCTCGATCGACGGCAACGACATCACCATCGGCGCGTTCACCGACGCCACCGACGACGCCGCAAGCGCGGACGAGGCGATCGCGGACATCCAGGCCGGCCTCGTGTCCGCCGGCCTCGACAGCCAGTACACCGTCAGCCGCGACACGACGACCAACGCGATCATCATCGAGTCCGCCACGACCGGTAAGGATTCGGTCGCAGCGGACGTCAACCTCGGCGACGTGACCGGCACGGGCGCCGGCGCGACGGCGGCTTCGGCAACCTACGCGTTCAGCGATATCCAGGCAGCGACCGATGTCACGGGCGGTGGCCAGACCATCAACGCCAACAACGACATCGACGCCTTCACGTCGCAGCTGCAGGAGGCAATGGGCGACAGCGTGGTCGTCAGCAATGACGGCACGAACGTCACGATCTCCACGGTCGCGACGGGCTCGACGGCTCTCGCTTCGCAGGTCCAGCTGAACGGTCCGGACGGGAACGAGATCACCGCCGTCAGCGCTGCCGCCGACGGTGTGGACGGTGCAACCGTCTCCACGATGGATGCGGCGGTCGACGAGTTCAGCGTCACCTACGGCAATGCCACCGCCAACATCACGGTCGCCGGTGGTGCGAGCACGGCTGACACCCTGGCCAGCATCAACAGCCAGCTGCAGGCTGCGGGGCTGACCGGCGTCGAGGCCTCCTTCGACGACGACGGCAACCTGTCGATCGCCGCGAAGGATCCCGCCTCCAAGGCGCTCTCGATCACCGGTCCGGACGCATCGGCCATCTTCGGCTCGACGACGACCGACACCGGCGCTGCCGCCACGAACTCCGAGAAGGCCGTCGACCGCTTCGTCGAAGTGATCAACAGCGAGTACAAGGGCCAGCTGCGCGCCTCGAACGACAACGGCAAGCTCCGCATCGAGAACCTCTCGACGCAGGACCTGAGCGTTTCGGTCGACAAGGCGGGCGACGGCAACAAGACGACCTCGACGATCGGCGGCAACACCGTTCGTGCGGACCTCGCCAACCAGTTCAACGAGCTGCGCGACCAGCTCGACAAGCTGGCCGACGACGCCTCGTTCAACGGCATCAACCTGCTGCGCGGCGACAGCCTGAAGATCACGTTCAACGAGACGGGCACCTCCGACATCGACATTCAGACGAAGGGCGGCAAGTCGATCAACGCCGACACCCTGAAGCTGAGCGACATCGAGGCGAAGACGCTCGACTCCGACGAGACGATCGACTCGCTGCTCGGCACCGTGAAGGACGCGGTCAACACGATCCGTTCGCAGTCCTCGGCCTTCGGCTCGAACCTCTCGGTCGTGCAGAACCGCCAGGACTTCACGAAGAACATGATGAACACGCTGCAGACGGGCGCCGACAAGCTCGTCCTGGCGGACACCAACGAGGAAGCGGCGAACATGCTCGCCCTGCAGACCCGCCAGCAGCTGTCCTCGACGGCTCTGTCGATGGCCTCGCAGGCCGACCAGGCTGCGCTCCGTCTGTTCTGATCGTTCAAGCGATCGACAAAAAATGGCGGCGGGGCCTCGGCCCCGCCGTTTTTCTTTGCCCGACTGCCGCAGACTCATATGAAGTGGAACGGCAGCGGGCACGGCCGGGAAAGGTCCGTCATCACATGGCACTGAAGGTCGAACTGAAGCCGGGGGAGCGCTTCATCCTCGGCACGAGCGTCATCACGAACGACAACCAGCGCACGAGGCTCTACATCCAGGGCGACGCGCCGGTCCTGCGCGAGAAGGACATCCTGACCGCGGAGACGGCCGACACGCCCGCAAAGCGCATCTACCTCGCCGTCCAGCTTCTCTATCTGGGACTCGAAGGCGAGGAAACGCGCGAACTATATTTTAAGCTCGTCAACGAGTTGGTGGCCGCGGTCCCCAGTACGCTTCCCTATGTGGACCGCATCAACAACCTGATATTAACCAACGCGCTGTACAAAGCTCTGAGGGAAGCGAAGGTTCTAATCCAGTACGAGACGGAACTTCTAGAGCATGCACAACGCAGCGCAGGCCTACGGCCAGGTGACACGACAGACGGCTAGCCCCCGCGATCTCGAGGCAGACCTTCTCCTGAAGGCCGCCGCGAAGCTCCAGGCGGTCTGCGACGACGAGAGCAGGCAGGGCGACCTGCACGACGCCCTCACCTACAACCGGCGCCTGTGGACGCTCCTCGTCTCCTCGGCGACGCGTCCCGAGAACCCCCTGCCCCAGGCGATCAAGAACAACATCGCGAACATCGCGCTCTTCGTGTTCAACCGCACCATGGCGATCCAGGCCGACCGGGCGGCGAACACGGTCGCGCCGCTGATCAACATCAATCGCCAGATCGCGGCGGGCCTGCGCGAGCGCGCCGCCATGGTCGCGGCCGAATAGGCCGACACGTCCTCGCCCGCGCACTGATCCTCGATCACGTTTCACGCAGAAGGCGAGGCCAACCGGTCTCGCCTTTTTCCGTCCGCTGCGCGGGTTCCTTGGCCGGCCGACGAACGAACGGAAAGAGCCCGCGGGGGGCTCCCCGCGGGCTTTTTCTTTACAGGCTGGAGGCGCGTGGAAGCGCCTAAAGCAGCTTCACGAGGCTGAGCTGCGACAGCATGGCGGTGACCTGGTAGCTGCCCTGCAACTGCGTCTGGAGCTGCAGCAGCATCACCGCCACCTCGTTGATGTCGGCGTCCTCGACCGAACCCAGCAAGTCCTCCGCCGTCGTCTTCTGCAGCTTGTTGCGCTCGTCGGCCTTCTCGACCGTCACGCGCTGCATCGCGACGTCGGCGCGGACCTCGTTGATGCCCTTCGCCGCGCCGTAGAGGTTCGTGATCAGCCTCTGGCTCTTGGCAGTGTAGAGCCCCTCTCCTTCCTTGCCGGGGAGTTCGTAGTCGGCGACGCTCATGACCGCGAGGTTCTTCAGCGTGGCGCGGAGCTCCTTCTCGTTCGCCTGCGCGCCGTATTTCACGTCGAGCTCGTCGGACACCGAGGCGACCGACGAGGATCGCGGATCCGACGAGTTCGCGCCCTTGTACCACCTGACCGTATCGTCGGCGCCCGAACGCAAGCCCGTCGCCTCCCCCAGGGCGAGGCTCGACGTGTCGACCCGCAGGGGCGGATCGTTGTCGAAGAAGTCGTTCGCCGCCGCGAAGGACGAGGCGGCCGAGAGTTCCGTCTTCGCCGCGAAGCCGACGGCCTCCTGAAGCGCCGCCTTCATGTTCGCGGCGGTCTCGTCGGCATCCTCGCCGATGACGAAGGTGTTCTTCTCCTCGCTCGGCGTCGCCACGGCCGTGAGCTTGATCGTCGTGGACGTGCCGTCGGGCATGTCGAGCTTGAAACTGATCGACTGCCCCTTCTCGGGCAGTGTCGCCCCGAACGTCACCTCGGTGACGGCCGGATCGCCGGCCGGGGCAGTGACGGTGGTGTCGCCGCCGAGGGTGGAGGTGACACCGGAGATCTTGAACCCGAAGACGCTGCCCGCGGCATCCTCGGAAAGCGTGACGGTGGAGTCGGTGACGCCGAGGTCGAGACGGCCTAGACCGTCGTCGCCGAGATCGGCCTTCAGCCGATCGGCGGCGACGATGTCGAAGCCAGCGAGCGGCGGGTCGCCATCGATGATCTTCGAGGCACTGATGACCGGCTCGGTCTCCAGCGCCCGGCCGGAGAAGAGCTGCCGCCCGCCGAGCTCTGAGTTCAGGAGCGTCACCGCCTCGTCCAGCGAGTAGCGAGCCTGCTGCTTCAGCGTGAGCGGGTTCGGCAGGTCGGCGAGCGGCATGGTGTTGGCGACGGCGGTGCGCGTCTCGCGCGTGAGCGCGTCGTAGCGGCCGAGCACCGTCTCCATCGTGTCCATGCGCGAGGCGACGAGCTTCACGGAGGACTGGTAGGCCCCGAGCGTGTCGACGCGCGCGCGCATCCGCACGGCCGTGTCGATGGCCCCACCGCCGCCCAGGCCGCTGTAGAGATCCGCCTTCTTGCCGGTCGTCAGCTGCCGCTGCAGATCGAACATCTGGTTGCGGGCCTCGCTGATCCCGCGCAGCCAGCCCGCACTGTGAGAGAGGGGAGCAATCGCCATTAACGTTAAATCCTCATCAACAGGTCGAGCATTTCCTGAAACGTCTGAACAACCCGTGCATTTGCCTGATAGGCCATCTGCAGCTGGATCAGCTTCGTCATCTCCTCGTCGACGCTCACCCCGGACTTGAGGGCGTGCCGCTCCTCGAGCTGCGCGACGACCTGGGTCTGGGCCTCCTTCGCCTGGTTGGCGGCGCTCGCCCGCATGGCCTGGGTAGAGACGATACGAGACACGAAGGCGCCCATGTCGGCGCCGCTGGCCGGCAGGCTGGCGGCGATATTGCCGTTGGGCATGCGCAGCTCGACCGACTGCAGGCGCGCCATCATCGCCGCGGGACGGGCGGGATCGCCCATCGGGGTCGTCGTCGGATCCATGTAGACCGACAGGGACGAGCTGTCCTTGAGAAGCGCCGGGTTCACCGCGATCCGCCCCGCGAAGCCCAGCTGCTGGCTGCCGCCGTCGAAGCTGCCGGTGTAGGCCTTCCCGCCGTCCACGAAGAGCGGAATGGCGAGGCCGCCGGTCAACGAAGTCGCCGTCGCTTCGGCGCGCAACCCGGTGATCGCCGCGCCCGACGAAGCCGTGTCGACGAAATCGAACGACTTGGGCCCGTTTTCGGTGACCGTCGTCGAGGCGCCGAGACTGGCGAGCGCCGCCGTCATTGCCGCCGCTATATCGGCATCCGACTGAGTGAAGTCGATACCGACGACGGTGTCGTCTGTCCGGGCCGTCGCCCTGTCGTTGAGGCCCTGCTCCTTGCCGTTCGTGGCGATGAAGGTGACGGTCTTCTCCGTTCCGCCGTCCATGTAGCTGAACGTGAGACGGTCGCCCGATTTCAGCCCGCTCGCGTCGATGCTGCGCCCGTCGGCGATCTCGGAGCTGGGCACGCTGTAGGTCGACATCGCCCGCGCCATGGCGTCGGCCATGGCGTCGAGGCTGTTCTGGGCTTCGACCAGCACCTGGTCACGCAGGTCGAGCAGCGCCCCGATCTTGCCCGAGCCGAAGGCGTTGTCCTGGATCATGTCGAGCGGCGGCCGGCCCGGCCCACTGAGGATGATCGTCCCGAGCGTGCTGGTGGCTGGATCATCCGTGAAGCGGGACTGCGCCCCGACGGTCGCGTTGCGGTTGAACGACAGCTCCATCGCCACGTCGGAGGCGAGCAGTGTGCCCGACCGCGTCATGACGCTGACGGTGCCGTTCGCGGCCGGCTCGGAGACCTTCACCTCCATGAGCTCCGCGAGCTCGTTGATCAGCGCGTCGCGCTGATCGGCCCAGCCCGGGTCGGAGTTGCCCGAAAACGCGATACGCTGGTTCGCGTTTGCGATGCCCTTGAGGATCTCGTTGATCCGCGTGACGGAATCCGAGATCTCCGTCTCAGCCTGGCCGCGCAGCGTCTGGATATCGCGCGAGACGGCATTCATCTCGCTCGCCAGAAGATGCGCGGTCTGGACGAACTCGGCGCGCGTCGCCGGGTTCTCCGGGCTCGTGATGAGCCGCTCGAGCGAGGCTTCGAAGCCCGAATAGAGGCTTTCGACCCCGTTCGCGGCCCCCGGCGCGCCGAACGATATCTCGAGGCGCTCGAGATACGACTGCATCGCGCCGACATAGCCCGCGCCAGAGAGCTCGCCACGCAGCTGCTTCTGCAGCTGCTGGTCGAGGACGCGGTTGACCTCTCCCGCCTTCACGCCGAAGGCAGGACCACCATAGTCCTTCACCGTCTGGTTGAGCGTCTGCTTGTTGTAACCGACGGTACTGGAGTTCGCGACGTTGCGGGAGACGACGTCGAGGCCCGCCTGAGTGACGTCGATGCCGCTCAGGGCGTTGCGGAGAACACCGGCAAGTCCCATGGCCGAGAATCCTTAAGGAGGAAAAGAGGGCTCCGGCGAGCCCTCAGCGCTTCATGTTGAGGGCTTCCTGCATCATCTCGTTGCTGGTCGTGACGATGCGGGTGCCGGCCGAGTAGGCCTGCTGGGTGACGATGAGCTTCGTGAACTCGTCGGCGATGTCCGTGTTCGAGCTTTCCAGCGCCGACCCCATGATCGAGCCGTTCGCGCCGAGGAGCGGAGCGCCGGAAGCGGCCGTCGCCGCGTAGGCGCCGCCGTCGAGCCTCTCCAGCTGGTTCGGCGCGTTGAACGAGGCGAGCGGGATCTCGTAGAGGTCGAAGGTCTGGCCGTTCGAGTAGGACGCGACGACGCGGCCGGAGTCGTTGATCGCCACGTCGAGAAGCTCGCCCGCCGCATAGCCGTTCTGCTTGAGCTCGGTCATGTCGACGACGCCGTTCGAGTTGGCGTACTGCGTCATGCCGCCTTTGCCGTGCTTCAGCGTGAGGTCGCCGACATTGACGCCGTTAACCGTCAATCCGCTGATGGTGACCTTCGTGTCGGCCGAGGTGAGAGTGCCGGCATTGTCGAAGGTGTAGTCCTTGTCGACGCGCGTCCACTGCGGATCGGTGCCGGTGGCGGTGCTGTTCGACAGGAAGAAGAGGTTCCAGGTGGCCTCGACGGGCGGGGTCGCCGACGGGTCGGCGTTCGCCGTCTTCGCCCAGCGCATCTGGAGGTTGACCGGCTGGCCGTTCGCATCGCGCACGGTGATGGCGCCGCCCGAGATCGAGTGGCTGAGGAAATCGGAGCTGTCGTCCGCCGCGACGACGCCCGAGCTGACGACGGACGTGTCGACGATGCCCGAAGGCAGAAGCTCGCTGTCTGGCACTTCCGGATCGTAGTTCGCGGTTGAGGGCGTCGCCGGCAGGTTCGCGCGCAGCGTCACCTCGGTCGTGGCGCGGGCGGGGATCAGGTCCTGCGTGATGCGGATCGGCGTGACGTTGTTGCCGACCGGGTTGCCTGTCTGCGGGTCGAGCGCCTGCCCCATCAGGTAGTAGCCGCCGCCGTTGACGAGATATCCCTGGTTGTCTTTCTCGAAGTCGCCGCGGCGCGTGAAAAGCTGCTTGTCGCCGAGCACCACGCCGTTGTCGACATAGCCGGTCGGCTTGCGCACGGAGAAGAAGCCGTCGCCACTGATCGCCATGAAGGTGGCGAGGTCGGCGCGGCCGATGTCGCCCTGCACGTTCACGGTCTGGCGCGCGTTGGCATAGACCGAACCCGACGGGTTCTTGTTAGCCTGCCCCGAGCTCGGCACGAGCTCGGAGAAGCTCGTCTCCATGCGCTTGTAGCCGGTCGTCTGCACGTTCGAGATGTTGCCGGAGATGTTCTCAAGCGCGAAGGACTGCGCCCGCAGACCGGCAACAGCCGTGTTCATTGCCCCGAAGATACCCATCCAACTTCACCCTTCAAAGTGGATCTTCCATAGCGCGGCTTCCGCGCCGCTCCCGGTCACTGAAGCAATGCACGGGCCAATATCTCTAACCTAGCCGGATCAGAGACTTAACCGCTCCGGCACCCCCGGAAACACGGCCTGCCCCGGCAGAGCTGACCGAGGCCGGGGAAAAACCTGCCGGGCTGGCGCGATGCCGGCTGCCGGGCTAGTGACGGGGGGAGCGAAGCCGAGGAAGGAAAAGGACGCATGAGGTTCGAGAGCACGCAGGCTTACGTCGCCACCGAGGATCTGAGGGTGGCGGTGAACGCGGCGATCGCGCTCGAGCGCCCGCTCCTCGTCAAGGGCGAGCCCGGCACGGGCAAGACGGTGCTCGCTCACGAGATCGCCAGGGCGGTGGAGGCGCCGCTCATCGAGTGGCACGTGAAGTCGACCACGAAGGCCCATCAGGGGCTCTACGAGTACGACGCGGTCAGCCGGCTGCGCGACAGCCAGCTCGGCGACGAGCGCGTGCACGATATCCGGAACTACATCCGCAAGGGCAGGCTGTGGGAGGCCTTTGTCGCGCCGCAGCGGCCGGTTCTCCTGATCGACGAGATCGACAAGGCCGACATCGAGTTCCCGAACGACCTCCTGCAGGAACTCGACCGGATGGAGTTCCATGTCTACGAGACCGGCGAGACGGTGCGCGCCGAGAAGCGGCCGATCGTCGTCATCACCTCGAACAACGAGAAGGAACTGCCGGACGCCTTCCTGCGGCGCTGCTTCTTCCACTACATCAGGTTTCCCGACGCCGGGACGATGGCCGAGATCGTGGAGGTGCACTTCCCCGGGCTGAAGCAGCGCCTTCTGCGGGAGGCCCTGTCGATCTTCTACGAGATCCGTGAGGTGCCTGGCCTGAAGAAGAAGCCGTCGACGTCGGAGCTGCTCGACTGGATCAAGCTCCTGCTCGTAGATGACATGGACGAAGCGGCGCTGCGCCAGCGCGACCCGAAGAAGCTGATCCCGCCGCTGCACGGCGCGCTCCTGAAGAACGAGCAGGACGTGCATCTCTTCGAGCGCCTCGCCTTCATGGCGCGCCGCGAAGGCCGCTGACAAAAAGGTCGAAACCCGCTCGCCCGGGCGCGAGTTGTCCTCCCATGCCGCGCCGCATGTCGGCGCATCGGAGCCCCACCAAGCAGGGAGGCACTCATGGCCAACGCCAGCCACAAGACGATGGGTCACGGACAGGGAGGCCCGAAGGGCCACCAGCATGTCGGCTCGGAGAACCCCGACGAGGCCTTCGACCAGGACGACCTGCAGGACGAGATCAAAGGCCGCAACAGCCTGCAGGGCAACGACCAGCTCAACGTGCACGACCAGCGCCAGGCACAACCGCACATGACGACGAAGACCGAAGGCGTGGTCGAAAGCTTCGAGAAGCAGGACCCCAAGAAGCGCACCGGCAAGTAACGCCAGCATCGCCGGTGGATCACCTTTCTCGATCACGTTTTATTCACACCCTCCTCGCCTGAAGGTGAGGAGGGTTTCTCGATCCGCCTTCCGGCACCTCCCGTAGCAGGGCCACGCTTGCGCGATGGCCGCGCAGCGCGACACGCCAAAGGGAGGTTCCCCATGACGTTCAACCTTTCCGCTCTTCTGAAGACGGCGGGTGCCGTGGCTCTGGCCGGCAGCCTGGCCGCGACTGCCGCGGTCGCCGACAACCATTCGCCGATGACGTCTGACGCGACGATCGTCGAGACGGCGTCGCAGGCCGACAACCTGTCGACCCTCGTTGCGGCCGTGCAGGCGGCCGGCCTCGTCGAGACCCTCTCGGGCGAGGGCCCCTTCACCGTCTTCGCGCCGACGAACTCCGCGTTCGAGAAGCTTCCCGCGGGCACGGTCGACACGCTCCTGCAGGAAGAGAACCGCGATCAGCTGACCGGCATCCTCACCTATCACGTCGTGGCGGGCGAGATGACCGGCGCCGACATCCTCGGCATGGTGCAGGAGGGTGGGGGCGAAGCGACCCTCGAGACCGTGCAGGGCGGCACGCTGACGGCGATGCCCGAGGGCGAGGGGCTCGCGCTGACGGACGCCGCCGGCAACAAGTCGATCGTCACGACCGCCGACATCGATACGTCGAACGGCGTCGTGCACGTGATCGACACGGTGCTGATGCCCCAGTAAGAGGCGTTCCCTGCGACGCTCCCAGGCGCGGTCCTCGCAAAGGGCCGCGCCGCTTTGTCTTTGACGGCTCCGTCCCCTTTCGTCCACTTCCGCATCCGCTATGCTCCGAACTGATTTGGGACCCCAAGCCAGCGGATCAGATGACTGAGCACGTGGAAACGACGCGCAACGGCGACGTGATGATCGTCCGGCTGGCGCGGCCGGAGAAGAAGAACGCACTGACGTCCGAGATGTATGCCGGTCTCGCCGACGCGCTCGACGCGGCGGAGACGGACCAGTCGGTGCGTGTCGTCATGCTGCTCGGATCGGGCGGCGCGTTCACGGCGGGAAACGACCTCTCCGACTTCCTGTCGAACCCGCCGAGGGGCGGCGAGGCGCCGGTCTTCCGCTTCCTGCGGGCACTGGCGCGCGCGAGCGTGCCGCTCGTGGCAGCCGTCGACGGTGACGCCGTGGGAGTGGGAACGACGATGCTCCTGCACTGCGACATGGTGGTGGCGAGCACGCGAAGCCGGTTCCGCCTGCCCTTCGTCGAGCTCGGTCTCGTCCCCGAGGCCGGCTCGACGTTGCTTCTCCCCCGGCTCGTCGGGCACGCGAAGGCAGCCGAACTCATGATGCTCGGCCACTTCTTCGACGCCGACGAGGCGTGGCGCCTCGGCCTCGTCAATCACGTCACGGAGCCTGACGACCTCGAGCCGACGCTCGCGCGTCTGGCCGCTTCCCTCGCCGCGAAGCCGCCCCAGGCGCTCAGGGCGACGAAGCGCCTGCTGCGCGGCGACCCCGCCGCCATCGAGGCGGCGATCCTGGCGGAAGCGCAGGTCTTCGCAGAGCGGCTCCTCTCGCCCGAGGCGCGGGAAGCCTTCACGGCCTTCCTCGAGAAGCGCCCGCCCGACTTCTCGAAGGGGGCCTGACGATGCTGCGCCTCTACCTCCTGCGCCACGCCAAATCGTCCTGGGACGACGCGGAAGTCCAGGACTTCGACCGGCCGCTGGCGGAGCGCGGCCTGAAGGCCGCCGAAGCGATGGCCGCCTTCATCGCCCGCGAGGGCTACCTGCCGGCGGTGATCGCCTGCTCCAGCGCCAGGCGGGCGAGACAGACCCTGCAGCCGCTGATCGGCCACCTGTCGGGCGAGGTCGACATCAGGCTCACGAGACGCATCTACGACGCGGACCCGCAGGATCTGCTCGACGCGCTTCGCGCGACCGGCGGCACGGCGACGTCGCTCATGATGATCGGCCACAACCCCACCTTCGAGGATCTAGCGGCACTGCTGGCCCCCGGCGGGGATGGCGAGGCGCTCTCACGAATGCGGCAGAAGTTTCCCACGGCCGCGCTCGCCGTCATCGAGTTCGAAGCCGCCCGCTGGGACGAGGTCGGCCCCGGTGCCGGCCGCCTCGTCGCGTTCCACACGCCGAAGTCCGCCGAGTAGCGCCGGAAAGGCCAACAAACGAGCCGCTGCGGCTTGGGAAATGCGGCCACGCCACCTACATCGGTGACGTGCAGGAGTAACGGGTTGGCGCAGACGAGCATCACCGACGAGGCGCGCCTCGTCGTCGGCAATCTCTTCGACTTCGCGAGCGGTCTGGTGGAGCCAAATCTCAGGCTCGGCGTCACCGGCCTGTCGCGCGCAGGGAAGACGGTCTTCATCACCGCGCTCGTCCACAACCTCGTCAATGGCGGGCGGCTGCCGGTCTTCGATGCGATGGCCGAGGGCCGCATCGCCGATGCCCGCCTGAGGCCCCAGCCGGACGACGCGGTGCCGCGCTTCGACTACGAGAGCCACGTGAAGGCTCTCGTCGGGGGCGACGATCGGCACTGGCCGGCCTCGACACGGCAGGTGAGCGAGCTCCGCGTCACGATCGACTACGAGAGCGCGTCCTTCTTCAACCGCAATTTCCGGCCCGGCAGACTGCATCTCGACATCGTCGACTATCCCGGCGAGTGGCTGCTCGACCTGCCGCTCCTGAACCTCTCCTATGCCGAATGGTCGAAGCAGGCGCTGGCCCTGAGCCGGGCGGAGCCGCGGGCGGGGCTCGCGGCGGAATGGCACGCCCACCTCGCGACCCTCGACCCGGAGGCCGAGGATGCCGAGCTGCAGGCGGTGGAATCGGCCCGCCTGTTCACGCAGTATCTGCGGGCGTGCCGTGACGAGCGCTTCTCGCTCTCCGCCCTTCCGCCGGGGCGCTTCCTGATGCCGGGGGACCTCGAGGGGTCCCCCGCCCTCACCTTCGCCCCGCTGGACCTTCCCGATAGTGCGCGCGCGAAGCGCGGAACGCTCCACGCCATGATGGAGAGGCGCTTCGAGGCCTACAAGTCGATCGTCGTGAAGCCGTTCTTCCGCGACCACTTCGCGAGGCTCGACCGTCAGATCGTGCTCGTCGACGCGCTGCAGGCGCTGAATGCCGGTCCCTCGGCCCTCCGGGACCTCGAGACGGCGCTGGCCGACATCCTCGCGACCTTCCGGCCGGGCCGGGCGAGCTGGCTCGGCCGCGTCCTGTCGCGCCGGGTCGACCGGATCCTCTTCGCCGCGACGAAGGCCGACCACCTGCACCACAGGAGCCACGACCGGCTCGAGGCGATCCTGCGCAGGCTGACGAGCGGCGCGATCGAGCGCGCCGAGTTCGCCGGTGCCGAGGTCGACGTGCTCGCGCTCGCCTCGGTGCGCTCGACCAGGGAGGCGCAGGTGAGGCACCAGGGGGAACTCCTCGACTGCATCGTCGGCGTGCCGGAGAAGGGCCAGCGCGTGGGCCACGAGACGTTCGACGGCGAGAGCGAGATCGCCATCTTCCCAGGTGATCTGCCCGAAGATCCCGAGGCGGTCTTCGCGCGGGCGGAGGGTGCGATGTTCGACGTGCCGGGGCCGGTCTCCTCGGCGGAAGCCGAGGCCTATCGCTTCATCCGGTTCCGGCCGCCCCGCCGCGAGCGCACCGCGGAAGGCATCAAGCTGTCGCTGCCCCATATCAGGCTCGACCGTGCCCTCGACTTCCTGATCGGAGACCATCTCGAATGAGCGAGGAGCGCCGCCGCCCCACCGCCTTCCGCCTCGGCGACCCGAAGGTGCTGGTCGAGAAGCCTGATGCGCCCGAGGACACCCGCGACGACGGGCGCACGGTCATCCGGCCCGAGCGCGAGGAGGCCGAGGAAACGGCGCTCGTATCCGCTCCGACGCTGAAGCGGAAGCCCTTCCGCTTCGGCACGCTGCTGATCAGCGGCCTCGGCGCGCTGGTGACGCTCGGCATCGGGATCTGGATAACCGACTTCGTGCTCGGGCTCTTTGCCCGCAACGACGCCCTGGCCTATCTCGCGCTCGCGGCGGCCGGGCTGGCCGGTGTGGGCTTCGTGGGCCTCGTGTCGCGCGAACTCTTCGCGCTCATGCGGCTGGCGCGGATCACGGAGATCCGGGAGGAGGCGGAGGCCGCGGCGGCACGGGACGACCGGGAGGCCGCGCGAAAGGTGCTGGGACAGCTCGTGTCGCTCTATGCCGGCCGTCCGGAGCTCGCCCGGGCGCGCCACGAGCTCTCCGAGCACGCGAAGGAGATCATCGACGGGCGCGACCTCATCCGCCTCGCCGAGCGCGACGTGATGGCGCCGCTCGACATGCAGGCGCGCACGCTCATCATCGGTTCCGCACGGCGGGTGTCGATCGTGACGGCGGCGAGCCCGAGGGCGGTGGTCGATCTCCTCTTCGTGCTCTACGAGGCGCTGAGGCTCGTCCGCGGCATCGGCGCGCTCTATGGCGGTCGCCCCACCGGGCTCGCCCTGGTGAGGCTGCTTCGGCTGACGGTCGCGCATCTCGCCGTCACGGGCGGCGTCGCGGTGACGGACGGCCTCGTGCATCAGATCATCGGCCATGGCGTCGCGGCCCGGCTGTCGGCGCGGCTCGGCGAGGGCGTGATCAACGGCCTCATGACCGCGCGGATCGGCCTCGCGGCGCTCGACGTGGCCCGGCCCCTGCCGTGGATCGCGGCGGAGCCGCCGCGCATGGGCGACATCCTGAACGTGATCGGCGGGAGCGGCAGACGAACGGGCAAGGAGCGGCCGGACGGCTGAGCGTGGTGCTCAGGCCGTGGCGCCCTCCTCCTGCAGAACGAGGGCGTGCAGCGTCTCGAAGAGCCGGTCGCCGGTCATGCGCGAGAGGTCGAAGCCGCTCTCGCCGGCGATGCCGGCCGCCGAGCCCGTGCGCTGCACCGCGCATGGCGCAGACCGGAGCCGCGTTCGGCCCGCTGGCGCGACCGGTCGCCGCGTGATAGCAGCTGCCGTCCCGGAGCAAGCCCGCCTGCCGCGTCCGCCCTTCGCCGGCCCCTTCCCGAGAGTTGCCCAAGATGCCCCACGAGCCGATGACGGCCCCTTCGATCGGCACGGATGAGGAGCGCTCCGCCGCCAACATGCATGGCATCGCTGCGATGATCGCCTCGATGTTCTGCTTCAACACGAACGACATGCTGATCAAGCTCGCGAGCGAGGACCTGCCGACGGGGCAGATCGTCTTCCTGCGCGGGCTGGTCGCGACGGGCCTGCTCGCCCTCCTCGCGTGGCGCCAAGGGGCGCTGCGGGCCGTCCCGGAGGTCGGGCGGAAGCCGTTCGCCTGGCGCGCCGTGAGCGACGCCCTCGGCACGCTCGTCTTCCTGACGGCGCTTTTCCAGATGTCGCTCGCGACGGCCACCGCGATCCTCCAGTCCCTGCCAATCTTCCTGACGATCGTCTCGGCGGTGTTCCTGAAGGAGACGGTGCGCTGGCGGCGCTGGGCAGCGGTCCTGGTGGGCTTCGGCGGCGTGCTGATGATCATCCAGCCGGGCGGCGAGGGCTTCAACGTCTATTCGCTGCTCGCCGTCGCCTCGCTCGGCCTCATCATCGTGCGCGACCTGTCGACCCGCTACATCCCGAAGACGGTGCACACGCTCACGATCTCGGTCGTGGGCTCGTTCGCCGTGATGGTGTCGGGCGGCGTCATGTCGCTCTTCGAGACGTGGCGGCCGGTGTCGCCAGGCGACGCCCTCCTCCTCGGCGGCGCGGCCCTGTTCCTGATCGGCGGTTACGTCTCGATCGTCGCGGCGATGCGCTCGGGCGAGCTGTCGACCGTCGCGCCCTTCCGCTATGCGATCATTCTGTTCGCACTTACCTACAGCTACATTTTCTGGGGCGAGATCCCGAACGCGGTGGCGATGGTCGGGATCTTCCTCGTCGTCGCGTCCGGCATCTACGTCTTCCACCGCGAGGGACGCGCGAAGCGGCGGGGCTGACGCCCCGCCCGCTCAGCTCTCCATCACGATGCGCGGAGGTGCGCGGCGGGCGCCCTCGCCCGTCTTCTGCAGCTCCGACCAGACGCGGCTCGCAATGTCCTTGAAGATCGTCGCATGCGGGCCGTCCGGGTCCGACACGACGACCGGCCGCCCCGCGTCCGACAGCTCCCTTATGTCCATGTGGAGCGGCACCTCGCCGAGGAACTCGACGCCGAGCCGGTCCGCCTCCTGATGCGCGCCGCCATAGCCGAAGATGTCGGAGCGCGTTCCGCAGGAGGGGCACAGGAAGTAGCTCATGTTCTCGATCACGCCGAGGATCGGCACGTCGACCTTGCGGAACATGTTGATGCCCTTGCGCGCGTCGATCAGCGCGAGGTCCTGCGGCGTGGAGACGATCACGGCGCCGGACAGCGGCACCTGCTGCGCCATCGTCAACTGCGCGTCGCCGGTGCCGGGCGGCATGTCGACGACGAGGACGTCGAGCTCGCCCCACATGACCTCACGCAGCATCTGAGTCAGCGCCGACATGACCATCGGCCCGCGCCAGATCATGGGCGTGTCCTCCTCGACGAGGAAGCCCATCGACATGACCGGCACGCCGTAACCCATCAGTGGCCGCAGGATGCGACCCTCCACGGGCTCCGGCCGGCCGCTGACACCGAGAAGCCGCGGCTGCGACGGGCCGTAGATGTCGGCGTCGAGGATACCGACCTTCAGACCCTGCGCCTGAAGGCCGAGTGCCAGGTTGACGGCGGTCGTCGACTTGCCGACGCCACCCTTGCCAGAGGCGACGGCGATGATGTGCCTGATGCCGGGGACGCCCGGCTTCTGGCCACCAGCCTGCTGGCCGCCGTCCTGCTGCGGGCCGCCGTGCTGGTGCCCCCGCGCCTGAGGCGGGGGTGGTGTGCCCTGTCCGGCCGCGGGGTTGCGCGAGAGAGTCGAGCCGAGACGGCCCGTGCGGCCCGCCTGCTGCGGGGCCTGCCGCGGCTGGGCCGGCGCCTGCCCCGCCGGCCGCTCGGCCGTGAGAGTGACCGTCGCCTTCGACACGCCGTCGAGGTCGCTGACGACCTTCTCGGCCGCGAGCCGCATGGGCTCGAGCTCCTCCGCCCGACTGGGGTCGACGGAGATCGAGAAGTAGACCTTGTCCTCGAGCACGACGACTTCCGAGACGAGGCCGAGCGACACGAGATCGCCGGACAGGTCCGGACCCTTCACCCGCCGCAGGGCGTCGAGCACCGCTTCCTTGGTGACTGCCATTTCAACACCGCTCTGTGGCGCCCGCAGGCGCCAATTGGAATGTTTCTCGATAGCGTCTATCCCACCGCCGGGGCGGCTGCGTCAAATCGTGGGACGAAGCGGCCGACCGGCAGGAACCCGCTCGTGGCCCGCCCGTTTGATCTCCATGACCCGGCGCACCTGCTTCCGCATCCTCTCGACCTGCCTGCTGGCGGCGTTCCTCGCCTCCCTGACGCCGGTCCTCGCCGCGCAATGGGCGCGCTACGACAACGAGCGCTTCGGCTACTCGTTGCGCTATCCCGCGGACATCTTCGCGCAGGCCGAGCCATCCCAGAACGGTGATGGGATCACGCTCTTCACCCGAGACGGGCGGGCACGGCTGATCGTCTTCGGCGGCCACAACGCGCTCGGTCACGATTCCGACACCATCGCGCGGGAGCTCTCCTCGCTGGAGGATATCAGCGAGGTGACGTATCGGCGCGTGGCGGATCGCTGGATCGTGCTGTCCGGCTACCTCAAGGACTCCCCTCGAGGGGAAGAGATGATCTTCTACGAGCGGGTGGAGTTCAGCCCGTCGCGAGACGCGATCTCCGGTTTCCGGATCGAGTATCCCACCTCGATGCGCGAGCCGATCGACAGTCTCATCGGACCGATCGGCCGATCGCTGACGGCACCGGCCCCGCGCTAGTGGTCCACCTGCTGTTGCTCGCGGCGCACGGGCCGACAGGCAATGGCGGTGATAGTGCCGGGTCCGGAACAAGCGGCTTGACACGACCGCCCATGAAGACCCCGCTGGTGACGTATGGCGGGGACCCGAGCTGATGCCCTTTGAACGTGACTCCCTCATCGATGCGGATGTCCCGCACGACTGGGACGCCGAACGCACGAAACTCGTCATCGACGCGTCGGGGATGGGCACGTTCGACTACGACTTGCGGACCGGCGCGCTGGAATGGTCCGACCGCTGCAAGGCCTTGTTCGGGGTCCCGGTCGAACAGGAGGTCTCCTACCCCCGATTCCTCGAGGCGCTGCACCCCGATGACAGGGAGACGACCGACCAGATCGTTAGGGACTCGATCGATCCCGAGGGCGACGGGGCCTATCGCGCGGAGTACCGCGTCATTCATCCCGATTCGCAAATCCGGTGGATTTCCGCCCAGGGCCGCACCTACTTCGCCGTGGAAGACGGTCGGAAGAGACCGATCCGGATGCTAGGCACCGCTTTCGACATCACGCCACGCAAGGCCACCGAAGCAGCGATCCGCGAACAGAGCGAGCGCCAGCAGGCCGCTTTGCTAGCCTCCCGAACCGGTACCTTCCGCTGGAGCATCGAGACGCACGAGGTCGACTGGGACCGGACCCTGGCGAAGCTGTTCGGACGACCGGAGCAGCCGCTGGTCACATCCCTGGAGGAGTTCCTGGCCCATGTTCACGAGGCTGATCGCGACGTCGTTCGCGAGCAGTGCAGGCGGTGCGCAACGGAGGGAGCGAACTTCGACATGGAGTTCCGCATCGTCAGCGCGGATGGCTCCGAGCGGTGGCTGCTCGGCCAGGGCCGCACACAGGCGGATGCGCGGGGTGCCGCCTCCTATATGACCGGCGCCTGCGTCGACATCACCGACCGCAAGGAGGCCGAAGCCGCGCTGCGGATGAACGAGGCGCGCTTCCGGGCGATCGCCGATTCGATGCCGCAGATGCTGTGGTCGACGCAGCCGGATGGATTCCACGACTACTTCAACCGGCGGTGGTACGAGTACACCGGCGTTCAGCCCGGCTCCACCGACGGCGTCGGCTGGAACGACATGTTCCATCCCGACGACCGGGACCGCGCATGGGAGATCTGGCGTCGCAGCCTCGAGACCGGCGAGGACTACGAGATCGAGTACCGGCTGCGGCGCCAAGACGGCGCCTATCGCTGGGTGCTGGGCCGGGCGCGGCCGGTGCGGGACGAGGCGACGGGTGAGATCGTGCGCTGGTTCGGAACGTGCACCGATATCGAGGAGACGAAGCGCGCGGAGCAGGAGCTGAAGGAAGCGTTCGAGGCGCGCGAGGCGCTGCTCTACGAGGTCAACCACCG
This sequence comes from Lutibaculum baratangense AMV1, assembly GCF_000496075.1. Lineage (GTDB taxonomy): Bacteria > Pseudomonadota > Alphaproteobacteria > Rhizobiales > Tepidamorphaceae > Lutibaculum > Lutibaculum baratangense. The sequence continues at coordinate 65,589 of NZ_AWXZ01000013.1, read as the reverse complement.
CGTGAAGAACTCTCTCGCGGTCGTGATGAGCCTGCTCACGCTGCAGGCCGGCCGGACGAAGGACGAGGACCTGAAGCAGAGCCTGATGGAGGCCCGTGGCCGCATCGCCGTCGTCGCGCAGGTGCATCAGCGGCTCTACACCTCGAGCAGGCACGATTCCGTCGAGCTCGGTCCGTTCCTGATCGAGGTGGCGAACGACGTCGAAGGGCTGCTCGACACGGAGAGCCGTGTCCATCTCGCGCTCGACGTCGACGCCACCGGCACGGTCCTGTCGATCGACAAGGCGGTGCCGCTGGCGCTTATCGTGTCGGAGCTCCTGACGAACTCGATGAAATACGCCTTCCCGGACGGCGTGGAGGGCACGATCCGTCTCGCCGTCGAGGAGAGCGAGGACGGCCTGTGCGTCGTGGTGGAGGACGACGGAGTGGGGCTGCCGCCAGGATTCGAGCTCTCCAAGTCGACCGGCTTCGGCATGCGGATCGTCTCCGCGCTCAGCCGGCAGATTCGTGGGCGGGTGACGGTTCCTCCCACGCCACGCGGCACGCGGTTCGAGATCTTCCTGCCGTCTTCCGAGGAGGAAGACGACTGAGATCGCAAGCGATCGGTTGCTTCGGCCTACCGCGGGCGCCTCTTCTCCCCTAAATTCCCCTCTCATGAGCGAGTTCATCATCAAGCCCGATCCGGACGACGAGCGGCTTTCCCAGCTCGTCGACGGCATCGACCAGACCGGCGCCCGCGTGGAGACGCGCGTGGTGGCGGAGCGCGCCCTGACGCTGTTCCTGAACAGCCAGGAGGTCGTCACCATGATGACGATCGGCGACCGGCCAGACCTTCTGGCCGTCGGCTATCTCCTCAACCAGAACATGCTCAGGGCCGACGACACGATCACCGGCATCGACCACGACGAGGATCTCGGCGTCGTCGTCGTGCGCACCGAGCGGGCGACGGACTACGAGGAGAAGATGAAGAAGCGGGTGCGCACGTCGGGTTGCGCGCAGGGCACGGTGTTCGGCGACGTGATGGAGAGCTTCGGCGAGATCACGCTCGCGCCCGACGCGAAGCTGAAGACGTCGTGGCTCCACGAGCTGACGAAGAAGATCAACACCGCGCCGTCGCTCTACCTGACCGCCGGGGCGATCCACGGCTGCGTGCTCTGCCAGGAGGACCGGCCGCTCGTCTACATGGAGGATGTCGGCCGGCACAATGCGGTCGACAAGATCGCCGGATGGATGTTCCTGAACGGCGTCTCGCCCGACGACAAGATCTTCTACACGACCGGCCGCCTGACGTCGGAGATGGTCATCAAGACCGTCATGATGAAGATCCCGGTGCTCGTCTCGCGCTCCGGCTTCACCGCATGGGGCGTCGAGCTCGCTCGGCAGGCGGGACTGACCCTCGTCGGTCGGGCGCGCGGCAAGCGCTTCCTCGCCCTGTCGGGAACCGATCGCATCGAGTTCGACCTCGATCCGGACAGTGTCGAGGAGGAAGCCCCGAAGCACCGTCGCAAGGGCAGCCTGGCGGAGGCCGGGGAGTAGGCGTGCCGGACCTCTCCCCTCGCCGGCGACGTTGCAGAGGCAACGAAGGGAGACCACCGGAATGACCTACGAGCTCTACTACTGGCCCGGCCTGCAGGGTCGCGGCGAATTCGTGCGCCTCGCTCTCGAGGCGGCGGGTGCCGCCTATGTCGACGTCGCCCGCGACGTCGGCGGGATGGAGCGGCTGACGGCGCTGATGGACGGAGCCGACGCCGCGCGCCCCTCCTTCGCCCCGCCCTTCCTGCGCGACGGCGAGGTGATGATCGGCCAGACCGCCGCGATCCTCTTCTATCTCGGCGGCAGGCTTGGCCTCGCCCCGACCGACGAGGCCGGGCGCCTTTGGACACATCAGATCCAGCTGACGGTCGCCGATCTCGTGGCGGAGGCACACGACGCGCACCATCCCGTGGGGTCCGACCTCTACTACGAGGACCAGAAGGACGAGGCGCTGCGGCGAGCGAAGGACTTCCGCGAGACGCGCATCCCGAAATACCTCTCCTGGTTCGAGAAGCTCCTGGCGCGCAACGAGAACACCGACCATCTTGTCGGCGACGCCCTGACCTATGCGGACCTGTCGCTGTTCCAGGTCGTGGATGGCCTCCTCTACGCCTTTCCGATCGCGATGCGTCGAGCGCTCGACCGGGCGCCGCTCGTCGACGCGCTGCACCGCTCGGTGGCGGACATCCCGAGTGTCGCGGACTATCTCGCGAGCGAGCGACGGGAGCCGTTCAACGAGAGCGGCATATTCCGGCATTATCCCGAGCTTGATGGGTGAGCGTCGCCAGCCTTACATTGCGTCAACGGCATGAGACAGGCCGTTACGCTGCAGCAGGAGCTGTGCCATGCGGGTTTCCATCAGCGAGGCGGAGGCCACCCTCGCCGAGCTCATCCGGCGTGCGGAAGCGGGCGAGGAAGTCGTTCTGACGAGGGACGGGAAGCCGGCTGTCCGCCTCGTGCCCGAGAATGCGAAGCCCGACCGGGCGGCGAAGCGGGCCGTGCTCGACGCCGTCCGCGCCTCGGCCGCAGGAAAGGTCACGCCCGGGCCGGATGCGGCGCGCAGCCAGGACTTTCTCTACGACGATGATGGCCTGCCCGGATGATAGTCGTCGACACGTCCGCTCTGATGGCGATCCTTCTTCGGGAACCCCGAGCCGAGGCCTGTGATCGGGCGCTGGAGCAGACGCCCGACCTGATCATGCCGACCGGCACCATGACCGAGGCGCTCATCGTTGCGACGAGGCGCGGCGTCCGCGGCGAGATGGAGCTCATGCTCGGGAGCCTCGGATTGGACATCGTTCCAGTCACGGCCGCCACGGCGAAGGCCGCCGCGAGTGCCTACGTGAGATGGGGCAAGGGCATGCATCCCGCCCGCCTCAACTTCGGCGACTGCTTCGCCTATCAGGAGGCGATGGAAAGACGGTGTCCCCTCCTCTATGTCGGCAACGACTTCGCGCAGACCGACGTGCAAAGCGCCCTCTGACCCTTCGCTCACGCGCGCCACTCGCCTCGACGCCCTGCAGACGCTAGGTTGTCGCGAGCCACAGGACGGCCGCCCGGGCTCGATCACACCTCTACGGAACAAGGGACGCAATGGAACGGGCCGAAACCTCGAACGAGCGGGCAGCGGTCACCGGCTGCATCCTGGCGGGCGGGCTGTCGCGCCGGATGGGCGGCGGCGACAAGAGCCTGAGAACCCTCGCCGGCAAGGCGATGCTGCAACACGTGATCGACCGGTTGAAGCCGCAGGTCGGCGCGATCGTGCTGAATGCGAACGGCGATGCCTCGAGATTCGCCGGGTTCGGCCTGCCGGTGCAGGCGGATCTCGTCGAGGGCCATGCCGGGCCGCTCGCCGGCGTGCTCGCCGGCCTGCGCTGGGCCGCCGAGAACACACCGGAGGCGACCTTCGTCGCGACGGCCGCGACCGACACACCGTTCTTCCCGCAGAACCTCGTGAGCCGCATGATCGAGGCGACGGAGGGCCGCCGGCGGATCGTCCTCGGGCATTCGGGCGAGCGCGTTCATCCGGTCTTCGGGCTCTGGCCCGTGGCGCTCGCCGACGACCTCGAGGCGGCCGTCCGCGAGGAAGGCCTGCGCAAGGTGCTCGTCTGGGTGCACCGACACGACAATGCCGTCGTCGACTTCCCCGTCCGGAAGGTGGGCGAGTTCGAGCTCGACCCGTTCTTCAACGCGAACACGCCGGAGGACATGGCGATCGCCGAGAAGCTGATCTCGGAGGCGGCATGAGCAAGGTCTTCGGCGTCACCGGCTGGAAGAACTCGGGCAAGACGACGCTGACGGAGCGGCTGATCGGCGAGCTCACCCGGCGGGGCTACCGCGTCGCATCCCTCAAGCACGCCCATCACGCCTTCGACATCGACCGCGAGGGCACCGACTCCTGGCGCCACCGCGCCGCCGGCGCCAGCGAGGTCGCCATCGTCTCCTCCGGCCGCTGGGCCTTGATCGGCGAGCTCAGGGGTGCGCCGGAGCCGACGATGGAGGAGGTGCTGGCGAAGCTCGGCCCGTGCGACGTCGTCATCGTCGAAGGCTACAAGCGCGAAAGCCACCCGAAGATCGAGTGCCGGCGGAGCGGCGGCCGCAAGGGCGAGCCGCTGGCGCCATCCGACCCGCACATCGTGGCTGTGGCGAGCGACCACGAGACCGACACGGCCGGCCTTCCTCATTTCGGGCTCGACGACATTCCGGCCATTGCGGATTTCGTCGTCGCCAGGCTCGCCCTGCCGCGCAGCGAGAGAGCGGAGATCGACGCATGAGCAGGAAAGCGCCGCGGCGGCTGATCGACGACTGCTTCCTCACCGACAAGGAGCGCCTGACGCACGAGGAGGCGCTCGACATCCTGCGCGAGCGCCTGTCGCCGGTGGCGGATCTCGAGCCCGTGCCGCTTGCCGAGGCGACGGGCCGGGTCGCCGCCGATGCCGTGCTGGCGCCCCGCCCGGTGCCCGCCGCCGACAACGCGGCCGTCGACGGCTACGCCTTCGCGCTCGCGGACTACGAGGCGACCGGCGGCTTCTTCCCCGTCGCGGGGCGCGTTCCCGCCGGTCATCCCACCAGCGAGAAGCTGCCGATCGGAGCCGCAGCGCGGATCTTCACGGGAGCGGTCATGCCGCCGCGCGCCGACACGGTCGCGATGCAGGAAGACTGCGAGCCCCACGAGCAGGACGGCCAGGATTTCGTGATCATCCCTCCGGGCCTCAAGCAGGGGGCAAACCGACGCAGGGCCGGCGAGGATCTCGCCCAGGGAACCGCCCTGTTCGACGCGGGCCAGATCCTGCGCTCGCAGGACGTCGCGGCCGCCGCGAGCGTCGGCACGGCGGCGATCACCTGCTACGAGCCGCTGAAGGTCGCGATCGTCTCGACGGGCGACGAGGTCCTGGAACCGGGCTCGACCTTTCGCGACGGCGCGGTCTACGACGCGAACCGGCCGCTCCTGCAGGGTCTGCTCGCGGGGCTGCCGGTCGAGGTGACGGATCTCGGGATCCTGCCGGACCGGCGCGACGAGGTGCAGGAGACGTTGCGTGCTGCAGCCGAGACGCACCACGCGATCCTGACCACGGGCGGAGCGAGCCGCGGCGAGGAAGATCACATCGTTTCGACGCTCGACGAGATCGGGTCGCGGCACATGTGGCAGCTCGCGATCAAGCCCGGGCGCCCGATGACCTTCGGCCAGCTCGGCGACTGCGTCTTTCTCGGGCTTCCCGGCAATCCGGTGGCAGCCTTCGTGTGCTTCCGCCTCTACGTCCGCCCCGCCCTCCTGCGCCTCGCCGGGGCCGACTGGGCGGAGCCGCGGCGCGTCATGCTGAAGGCCGAGTTCGACATCAGGTCGAAGCCCGACCGCCGCGAGTTCCTGCGCGGAATCCTGCTGACGGAGAATGGCACCGTGACGGGCGTCGACAAGTTCGACCGTGACGGTTCGGGCCTCATCACCGGCCTGCGCGAGGCCGACGGGCTGATCGAGATTCCCGAGGCGACCACCGAGGTGAAGGAGGGAGACGAAGTCGCCTTCCTGAGCTGGGGCGAGCTCGGCGGATAAGTTCGGCTCCCAGGCAACCACGCCGCCCGGCGCACGTTGCTCCTCCGAGGACCGAGATGGAGCGAAGATGATGGCCCCGGACAGAGATCGAGCGGTTGGCGGACACTCCCCCGGCGGGGATGCCGAGCCCGGCACGCCGGGGACCGGTGAGAACATCTGCCCCATCTGCGAGGGTGCCGGCGCGATCGACGGCGTGGAGTGCGTCAACTGCGACGGCACCGGCAAGGTGATCGAGGGCGTCGGCGGCGGCTGAGCCGAACACCTCGCGGGCATCCGGTCCGCGGTGACACGGACGTCAGGCCGGCGCGGGCTGCTCGGAGGGGGCAGGTGATGCCGCCCCGGTTCGGCCGACCGCTCGGTCGCGCCCCCCGCGCTTGGCCGCGTAAAGTCTCCGATCTGCGTGGGAAAGGAGAGCCCGGAGATCTCCCCCGTCTTCAGGCGCCGTCGCCACGCCGAGGCTGAGCGTGAGGCCGCCCGCTCTTCCGGCCTCGAGTGCGGCGGCTTCGCGCCTGAGCCGCTCGGCCAGGTGCAGCGCGCCGTCATGGTCGAGACCATCGCACAGCAGCACGAACTCTTCGCCGCCATAGCGGAACAGAAGATCCTGCTCCCTGACAGCCCCCGCGAGCCCCTGCGCGAGACCCCTCAGCGCCTCGTCACCGGCGGCATGACCGTACCTGTCATTGATCGACTTGAAATGGTCGACGTCGATCATGATCAGGCTGACCGGTCGGCGCCGCTCGGCCGCGTGGCCGACGAGCCTCGGCGCCTCGTGCTCGAAGCGCCCCCGGTCGAGCAGTCCCGTGAGGCCGTCTCGCCCTGCGCTCGCCAAGAGCTTCTCGTAGCGCTGCCGATAGGTGAGGACGTCGAAGAGATCCCACAGCTTCCGCTGCGGCCGCGAGGCCGGCTCCTTCTCGAAGACGGCAAGGTAGATGCCCGTCAGCAGGCTGAACACGATCGCGGCGCCCATCTTCGCGACCCAGCCGCCGATCAGAACCTCCACCGGGGCGTCCGTGAGCACCCTGAGCGCGAGATAGAACCCGATCTGGTCGAAGGTCAGCACGGCGGCGGTGCAGGTGATCAGGCGGATGAAGAAGTGGCCCTCGATCGACCGCGAGACACGCTCCCACATCAGGATGACCATGATCGCATCGATGAAGAGGAGCGTCGTGCCCCAGATCATCAGCCAACCCATCTCGTCGATGAAACCGAGATCCGCGACCCGCCCCGGGACAGGCGAGACGACGATGTGGTTCCGCATGATCAGGACGAGCCCGACCATGAGGAAGTTGCCCATCAGGAGCCCGTAAATCGGCTGGCGGACCGTGTCCGCGTCCTCCTTGATGTAGAGGAGCAAGAGCATGCAGAGCTTGCCCGAGAACAAGACCGTCGAGCCGGGCGAGATGATGCCGAAGGGCAGCGCGATGTAGAAGACGGCGGCGAGATAGGTCTCGACGAAGTGCATGACGCCGAGCACGCACAGAAAGATGCCGAGGCCGAACCGGCCGCGCAGCCGGAAGAGCGTCGTCATGACGGCGAAATATGCGACAGCCTCCACGACGAGGAGCAGGCTGTTGAAGACGGTGACGGGCAACAGAGGCACTCCGGGCAGAGCCACCAGAGCGTACGTTAGCGTGCAGATTCGGCCGGCAGCCGCGCAAGAGTTGGCAAATGCCCCCCGCGATCAAGGGTTCTGCTGCAACACTTCTCGCCTTTCGGGGGGTGGCTAACCTACCAGAGTCCACCAGCCCTCGCGGGGCGGCGCCGGGAGGGCTGGCCGGCCTGCAGCGGCTGGACCAGGAGCTCGCCCGTGTTCTCGACCGTCTCGCCGAGCGAATTCCCGAAATGCTCCAGGCGGTCGTCGTAACTCCGACGTGAGCGCTGGTCCACGATGGCGATCGGCGCCGACACGATGAGCCCGGCAGCGCCGCCGACCGTCGCGCCGGTGGAGGTGGCAAGGTCGGCGATGCGATCGCCCACGCCGACCTCGAATGTCGACAGGTCCTGTCCGCTGGCGAGCTGCCGGCCGAGCAGATGAACCGCTTCCGGTGCCTGTGCGAAGGTCCCATGGTTGAGGGGGTCGCTCGACCTCACTCCGGTGAGGTCGACGACGGTGATCTGATCGCGCTCGAGCTCGCTGCGATAGGGCTCGAGCTCAGGGTCGATGGCCCCGAGACGGGCGGAGCTTCCCCAGACGCGGCGAGAGACCGCGAGCGCCCGGTCGTTGCGCGAGACGAAGAGGGTGAAGCGGGGCCCCTCGCCCTCGATCGCGGCGATCTGCGTCCGGAAGACGTCCACGTCGACGTCGGGCGCCGCGAGGATCACGTCGCCGATCTTGCGCGCGACCCGCCCATCGCGGATCGCCATCTGCCTCAGCGCCTCGAGCGTCACCCAGTTGCCCATCGAGTGCGCGAGAACCGTGATCTCGCCGACGGAGCGATCGGCGGCGAGCTTCGCGAGGAGCCGCTCCAGCGCGTCACGCGAGTAGTTCGCGCTCTCCCGGTCGTAGCCGTAGCCAAACAGGCCACCGCCGGACGGCCACGTGAACAGGACGGGGACGATCGGCGCGCGGGAATCGTGGACGATCTGCGCAAGGCGGTAGACGGCGTCCTCGAAGCTGTTGTTGTAGCCGTGGATGAAGACGAGCACGTGCCGCCCCTGCCGGGCCGTCATCTCGTCGAGCCGCCTGAACGCGGTTTCTTCCGCCACGCGGTCCGCCTTCAACGTCACGAAATCGCGCGAAGGATCTCCCGGGAGCGACCTCGGCCACTGCACGTCGCCGATCTGGCGCACCTCGTCGGGCGGAATGGAGATCGCGATGTCGGCATAGGTGAGCCCCTCGCCGCGAGCACCGGAGAACATCCGGCCGGGCTCATCGGGTGTCGCGCTCCGGGTGGTCGCCACCAGCATCTCCACCCGCGAGGTTCCGGTGACCTCCCCCGCATAGGGCACGAGCACGCCCTGGGCTCGCCCTGCGCAACCGGCCAGGAAGACCAGCATGAGAATCACGACCGGATGACGGAGACGCTCGGTGCCGAGGCGGCAACGGAAGTCGGAACACAAGGCTGACATGAAGCCACCATAGCCGCCGCGGCCGCATCTCGGAACCGACAACCGATGCGCGGGCAGAGACTTACCCTTCCGTCACCCGTATTGCGCGCGTCGGGGGAAAGAGTCGAAGATGGGCTCAAGCTGCCACTTGAACTCGGCGGCCGGACAAAAAGCAGAGACACCAGAGGAACGAGACGAACATGCGTCCCACGTTGCGATTGGCCGTTGCCGCCGCCGCCCTCATGGCCGCCACCGGCTTCTCCCAGGCTCAGGAAAAGCTCCGCATCGGCACGGAGGGCGCCTATCCGCCCTTCAACTATACCGACGCCTCCGGCCAGCTGATGGGCTTCGACATCGATATCGCAAACGCGCTCTGCGAGGAGATGCAGGTCGAGTGCGAGTTCGTGACGCAGGATTGGGACGGTATCATTCCGGCTCTGCAGGCCAACCGCTTCGACGCGATCATCGCCTCGATGTCGATCACCGAGGAACGCCGGCAGCAGGTCGACTTCACCAACAAGTACTACAACACGCCGCCGGCAATCGCCGTGCCGGAGGACAGCGACCTGACCGAGGCGACGCCTGAATCCCTCTCGGGCAAGGCGCTGGGCGCCCAGAGCTCGACCACGCACTCGAACTACGCCGAGGCGAAGTTCCCGGATGCCGACCTTCGGCTCTATCCGACGGCGGAGGAGTACAAGCTCGACCTGTCGAGCGGGCGGCTCGACGGCGTCATCGACGACGTCGTCGTGCTGAGCGAGTGGGTCGATTCCGAAGACGGCGCCTGCTGCAAGATCCTGACGCCGCTTCCGCTCGACCCCGAGATCAACGGCGAAGGCGCCGGCATCGCGATCCGCAAGGGCGAGGACGAACTGCGCGAGAGGTTCAACGACGCCATCGCCGCGATCCGCGAGAACGGCACCTATCAGGAGATCAACGAGAAGTACTTCGACTTCGACGTCTACGGCGACTGAGGCGAGGGTTCCGATACCGAAATCGCTCCCCGGCGGACAGGGCGCCGGGGAGCCCACTGGGCGGAGCGTCGGAGGTAGCTTACGGCGCGCGGGCGGGAGGCGCCTTGGAGCTCTTCACTCTCCTGAGTTTCGGCGATGCCGGCTGGGGCGACGAGATCGCCCGCGGCGTGCTCGTGACCGTCACCCTTGCGCTCGCGACACTGCCCTTCGGCCTCGCGATCGGGCTCGTCGTGGCTCTGGGCAAGAACTCGGAGGAGCCGACGCTCCGGTCGGCGGCGAACGTCTACACGACGATCTTTCGCGGCCTGCCTGAGCTTCTGACGCTGTTTCTCGTCTTCTACGGCGTGCAAATCGGCTTCACCCGGCTCCTCGCTCCGTTCACCGATGCACGGGTGGAGCTCAGCCCCTTCCTCGCCGGCATGATCGCGCTCGGCCTCGTCTTCTCGTCCTATGCGAGCGAAGTGTTCCTGTCGGCGTTCCGCGGCATTCCTGTCGGCCAGTACGAGGCAGGTCGCGCGCTCGGCTTGCGGCCGTGGCAGACCGGCCGCCTCGTGATCCTGCCACAGCTCATCCGCCTCGCCCTGCCCGGCCTCTCGAACCTCTGGCTGATCCTGCTCAAGGACACTGCCCTCGTCTCCGTGATCGGCCTCTCCGACCTCGTCCGCGAGAGCGGCGTCGCCGCCCGCGTCACGCGGGAGCCGTTCTTCTTCTTCGCCGTCGCCTGCCTGATCTACCTGACACTCTCGATCCTCTCCTCCTTCGCGCTCGGCGCGATCGGCCGCTGGTCGCGCCGCGGGGAGGCCGAGCATTGAGCGCCAAGAGCGATCTGCGGCCGCCGCCGCGGGCGCGGCGATGGGACGCCCCCCGCGTCGCCGGCCACGTGCTGATGGGCGTCTGGATCGCCGCCGGCGTGCTCCTCGCGATCTATCTCGTCGGCGCCTTCTCCACCGATTTCGCGCAGCGTTACGGCTTCCGGATGCTCTCCGGCTTCTGGACGACGATCGAGCTCGTGACGCTGTCGCTCCTGATCGGCGCCGCGATCTCGCTCCCCGTCGCCGCCGGACGGCTCTCCCCGAACCCCGTCATCGGCGCCCTCGCCTACGGCTATGTCTACTTCTTCCGGGGCACGCCCCTCCTCGCGCAGACGTTCCTCGTCTACTACGGCGCCGGCAGTTTCCGGGCGGAGCTCGACGCGGTCGGCCTGTGGACCTTCTTCCGCGACGCATGGTTCTGCGCCGTCTTCACCTTCTCGCTCAACACCTCCGCCTATCAGGCCGAGATCCTCGCCGGCGCCATCCGCACCGTGCCGCGCTCGCAGATCGAGGCGGGACAGGCCCTCGGCCTGAGCCGCTACGTGATCGCGACGCGCATCGTGCTGCCGCAGGCGCTCGTCGTCGCGCTGAGGCCCTACGGAAACGAGGTGGTGCTGATGATCAAGGGATCGGCGATCGCCTCGATCATCACGATCTACGACCTGATGGGAGAGACGCGGCGCGCCTTCTCGCGCAGCTTCGATTTCCAGACCTATATCTGGGCCGCAATCCTCTACCTCGTGCTCGTCGAGACGCTGCGACGGCTCTGGGACGTCATGGAGAGGCGCCTGACGCGCCATCTCGTCCGCGACGATACGTAAACGCCTGGCGCTACCAAGACCCCGGCGGGCGTGCTACCCGACGGGACGGAACGATCACCTGGGGCAACGCTGGAAGGGAGGCACGAAGCGCATGGCGAAGGTCGCATTCATCGGTCTCGGCGTCATGGGATATCCCATGGCCGGCCATCTGAAGAACAAGGGCGGTCACGACGTCACCGTCTATAACCGCACGGCCGCGAAGGCCGAGAAGTGGGCGGAGCAGTTCGGCGGCAGCCACGCGCCCACCCCGAGGGCAGCAGCGGAGGGCTGCGACTTCGTCTTCTCGTGCGTCGGCAACGACGACGACCTGCGCGAGGTGACGCTCGGCGCCGACGGCGCGTTCCACGGTATGACGAAGGGCGCCGTCTTCATCGACAACACGACCGCCTCGGCGGCGATCGCGCGCGAACTCTATGCGGCAGCCCGGGAAGCCGGGTTCGGCTTCCTCGACGCGCCGGTCTCCGGAGGACAGGCCGGCGCCGAGAACGGCGCGCTGACGGTGATGTGCGGCGGCGACGAGGAGGTCTACAGCCGCGCCGAGCCGGTGATCCAGGCCTATGCGAAGATGGTGGGGCTCATGGGCGACGCCGGGGCGGGCCAGCTGACGAAGATGGTCAACCAGATCTGCATCGCGGGGCTCGTCCAGGGGCTTTCGGAGGCGATCAACTTCGGCCAGGCATCCGGGCTCGACATCGCCAAGGTGATCGGCGTCATCTCGAAGGGCGCCGCCCAGTCCTGGCAGATGGAGAACCGGTGGGAGACGATGGCCGCCGGCACGTTCGACTTCGGCTTCGCCGTCGACTGGATGCGCAAGGACCTCGGCATCTGTCTCGAGGAAGCGAAGAACAACGGCACGACCCTGCCCGTCACCGCGCTGGTCGACCAGTTCTACGTCGACGTTCAGAAGATGGGCGGAAACCGCTGGGACACGTCCAGCCTGATCGCGCGGCTGAAGAGGTAGGTCCGGCCGGTCTCGCACCTCCGTCGCTTCTTCGCCAGCGCTTCGCCAAAGAAGCACCACATCCCTCGGTTAGGCCCATGCCCTGACCGAAAACGGGACGAACGGACGGAGAAACGGCGGCATGCGGTACCTGTTGATGGCGCTCGGCTGGCTCGCGATCGCGTTGGGCATGGTCGCACTGGTGCTTCCACTCGTGCCGACCGTGCCCTTCCTGATCCTCGCGGCCATGTGCTTCGCGAAGTCCTCGCCGCGCGTCCACGACTGGCTCGTCGAGCACAAGCGCTTCGGGCCGCCGATCCGCGATTGGCGCGATCACGGCGCTGTCGGTCGCGGTCTGAAGCTGAGCACGGTCGGCGGCTTCGCCGCCGCCCTGGCCTTCAGCGCCGCGATGGGCCTCGGGGCATGGATGCTCGCCGCGCAGGCAGCCTTCGCGGCGGCGGCGGTCTCCTACGTCCTGACCCGGCCGGCGGTCCCCCGCGCGGCCGCTTGAGCCACGTCCTCAGCCGCCCTCGCCCGCATAGTCGAGCGGCAGAGCGGTGGTGAACTTGATCTGCTCCATGGCGAAGCTCGAGGAGACATCGGCCAGTTCGATCTTCGAGATGAGGCGCTTGTAGAACTGGTCGTAGCGCGCGATGTCCGGCACCACGACACGCAGCAGATAGTCGACCTCGCCGGACATGCGGTAGAACTCGACCACCTCCGGGAACTCCGACACCGCTTCCGCGAAGCGCGCCAGCCACTCCTCGCTGTGGCGGCTCGTCCTGACCGCCACGAAGACGGTCACGCCCGCCTTCACCCGCATCGGATCGAGGAGCGCCACGCGCTTCTGGATCACGCCGTCCTCCTCCAGCCGCTGGATGCGTCGCCAGCACGGCGTCGTCGACAGGCCGACCCGCTTGCCGATCTCGGCGACCGGCATGGTCGTGTCCTCCTGGAGGATGGCGAGGATCTTGCGGTCGATGCGGTCGAGCAGGGCCATGGCGAAAACTCGTTCCTGATGGATCGCTACATGTAGGACCACATGTCCAACCAGCGATCAAGGCGGCCGGGTCGGTAGAACGATTTTTCGCGCACACCGACTGATGCCTGCAGGTCACAGGAGCGGGAAAGCCGCAGTCGCAACAATGTCCAAACATGTTCTTAAGGAATGCCTCCCAACACTCGGCATCGGCGTGCGTTTCCGCGACTGACACCGAGCTGGTCGGTGGCGGATCGCCACGACTAGCCGCGGAAGGTCATGACAGAGTTCCCCGCCAGTGCCCCCTCGCCGGCTCAGCAGAAGCCGCGCCGCCGAACCCCGCCGCCGCAGGTGGTGGCGGCGCGCGAGCGGCTGACGTCGCAGACGGGGACGAAGCCGGCCTTCGACCGGGAGCTCCTGCTCGCCTATGCGAAGAACCAGAACGCCATTGCCCTCGTCATCCCGCTGCTGGCCATACTGATCGCCGGTGTCACCTCCGTGTGGGCGCCGTGGCAGGAGGTGGCGCTGTGGTTGACCGGTGTCCTGATCGGCAACGGCATCCTCACGATCCTCTGCCGGCGCTACGAGCAGCTGAACACCAGGCCCACCCTCAACGTCCGCCTGTGGGAGCGCCGCTTCTACGCGGCCGAGTTCCTGAACGGCGTCCTGTGGGCGACGCTGGCCTTCATCACCGTGGCACCGGGCGACACCTCCCCGGTCATCTTCATGTTCGCCGTCATGATCGTGATCCTGGCGATGCGCACGCTGACCGCGTCGAACATGCCCGAAGCCGCGCTCGCGGGAACGATCCCGGTGACGCTCGCGATGATCATCCGGCTCGCGATGGTCGCCGACGTGCTGCACCTCATCCTCGCCGGCATCGCGGCCGGCGCGCAGATCTTCTTCATGATCCTCTCCCGGCAGTTCCACCAGACGGTGCTGATCATGTTCGGGCTGAGGGCGGAGAAGGACTCCCTGATCGCCGAGCTCGAGCAGGCGAAGGCGGTCTCGGACGAGGCACGCCGGCGGGCGGAGGAGGCGAACCTGGCGAAGTCGCGCTTCCTCGCCACCATGAGCCACGAGCTCAGGACACCCCTCAACGCGATACTCGGCTTTTCGGAGGTGTTGAAGGACGAGCTTCTCGGCAAGCACCAGATCGCGGCCTACAAGGAATATTCCTTCGACATCCACAAGAGCGGCCAGCATCTCCTGAACCTCATCAACGAGATCCTCGACCTGTCGCGCATCGAGGCGGGGCGGTTCGAGCTGAAGGAAGAGGCCGTCTCCCTCGCGGCCACCGCCGAGGACTGCCGCCACCTCCTGAAGCTGCGGGCGAACGAGCGCGGGATGACGATCAGGGAGAATTTCGAGCCCGACCTGCCGAAGATCTGGGCGGACGAGCGTTCGGTCCGGCAGATCATCCTCAACCTGCTCGGCAACGCCATCAAGTTCACGCCGCACGGCGGCGAGATCACCGTCACCGTCGGCTGGACGGCGGGCGGCGGCCAGTATCTGTCGATCCGGGACACCGGGCCCGGCATTCCGCAGGAGGAGATCCCGACCGTCCTGTCGAGCTTCGGCCGCGGCAGCCTCGCCCACAAGAACGCCGACGAAGGGACGGGCCTCGGCCTGCCGATCGTCGTGAAGCTCATGGAGTTGCACGGCGGCACCTTCGACATCCGCACGAAGCTGCGCGAGGGAACGGAAGTCATCGTGATCTTCCCGCGTGCCCGCGTCATGAAGGCGCTGCCGCCGGTGCCGCAGGAATCCCGCCCCCGGAGGGCCGGCCGCGCGGCCTGACATTCCCGCGAGCGATCTTGCCCGGCGCGGCGGTTGAACCAACATAGGAGAGGTCTTTTCCCGCGGGGATCTCCCTTCCATGCCGCTTTCGCACTCCCGATTTCCCCGCGCCTTTCTCGCGTGCGGCTCATGAGGGCGGGCCTCGCTCTCTCCGGGGTCGGCGTCCTGGTCCTCGCGGGACTGATCCTCGCCAACAGCGACCCCTCGCAGGACATCCTGGGCCTCGATCAGGAGCGCTTCGCGGCGGCGGCCGCGCTCGGCGCGCTTCTGCTCGTGATCGGGGGCGGGTTCCTCGCCAGCTTCATCGAGCGGCCGGGCGCGGCGTTGCGCGCGATCGTCCTGTGGTCGGTGTTCGGCTTCACGCTCATGGGGCTCTACACCCATCGCGTTGAACTCGCCGAGATCGCACAGCGGACGATCGGCGGGGTGGTACCGGGACTGCCGGTCGTCAGCCAGACGGGCGATCTGACCGAGATCACGCTCAACCGCGGCCTCGACCGGCACTTCATGGCCCGGGCGAGCGTGAACGGCGCGAACACGGTGTTCATGGTCGACACCGGGGCGAGCCGCGTGACCCTCACCGCGAACACGGCACGGGCAGCCGATCTGCCGATCGACCGGCTCAACTTCTCCACGCCGGTGCGCACCGCCAATGGCATGGCGCTCGTCGCGCCCGCAACCATCGCCTCACTCGAGATCGGGCCGGCGGTGTTCCGGGACGTGGCCGCCTTCGTCGCGCCCGAAGGGACGCTCGATTTCGACCTGCTCGGTGTCAGCGCTCTCGACAGGCTCGATTCCTACGAGGTGCGTGGCGACCAGATGGTCCTGAGGGTGCATCATTGAGACCGCCTTCACGGTCTCCTCGCAAACGCTCCCGTCTCGTTCACGCGATGCCAACCCGCACCCGCTAGTCTCGCGCCTCGCGATCGAGCCGTCGTGCTGCCGAGCCTCCGGGCCGGCGCTCGAAGAAGGAGGTGCACGATGCGGTGGCTTTGGCTCATCCTGCTGCTTTCGGGCGTGGCGGTCGCAGTGCCGGCACTCGAGCAGGCGACCGATCCGGACGGCCGGACAGCCGCAGAGACTGCCAGTGCCGTCAGCACGCCCCCCATGAGGGACGTCCGCATCGCGGCCGACGACCGTGGTCATTTCGGCGTCCGGGCCGTCATCGCCGGGCGAGACTTCCTCATGATCGCCGACACCGGGGCGAGCGTGGTGGTGCTGACGGAGGCTGATGCCAGGCGTGCCGGCTTCAATCCCGCTTCGCTCGCTTACGACGTGCCGGTCAGCACCGCCAACGGAACGGCCTACGCGGCAGAGGTCTCGATCGCCCGCATGGAGGTCGAGCACATCGTCGTGCGCGACGTGCGGGCGCTCGTCGCGAAACCAGAGGCCCTCCAGCGGAGTTTGCTGGGGATGACGTTCCTCGGTCGCCTGCGAGAGTTCTCGGTGAAGAACGGCCAACTCGTGCTCGTCGATTGAGCAGCGTCGCCGAAGCCGTATAATGCGGCTGCCCCGCATCCACCGACATTCCTCCCGATGGGAATGTGCCAGCCCGCAGGACCGACATGTTCCCCACACCGACCTCCAAGGTTGAAAGCAACACCGCTGCCTACGAGAACACGCCGCTCGTGAAGCCGACCGGCTTTCGCGAATACGACGCACGCTGGCTGTTCGGCTCGGAGTTGAACCTTATGGGCGCGCAGGCGCTGGGCATGGGCATCGGCACCTTCATGCACGAGCGCGGCGTCGGCTCGGATATCGTGGTCGGCCACGACTACCGGAGCTATTCGCTCTCCATCAAGCTCGCCCTGACCCAGGGGCTGATGGCGGCGGGCTGCCGCGTGCACGACATCGGCCTCGCCCTCTCGCCGATGGCCTATTTCGCGCAGTTCGAGCTCGACGTGCCGGCCGTCGCCATGGTCACGGCAAGCCACAACGACAACGGGTGGACGGGCGTGAAGATGGGCACGGAGCGCCCGCTGACCTTCGGTCCCGACGAGATCGGGCGCCTGAAGGAGATCGTGCTGACCGGCTCGTTCAAGTTCGGCCAGGGCAGCTACGACTTCGTGCCGAATTTCGGCGAGCGCTACATCGCGGGCCTCGTCGAGGGTCACAAGCTGTCGCGGAAGGTGAAGGTCGTCGCCGCCTGCGGCAACGGCACGGCGGGCCTCTTCGCGCCCCGCATCCTGCAGGCGATCGGCTGCGAGGTCGTGCCGCTCGACTGCGACCTCGACTGGAACTTCCCCCGCTACAACCCCAATCCGGAAGACATGAAGATGCTTCATGCCCTGGCGGACGCGGTGAGGGAGAGCGGAGCCGACGTGGGCCTCGCCTTCGACGGCGACGGCGACCGCTGCGGCGTCGTCGACAACGAGGGCCACGAGATCTTCGCCGACAAGATCGGCGTCATGCTCGCCCGCGACCTCTCGAAGATCCACGAGAACCCGCAATTCGTCGTCGACGTGAAGTCCACTGGCCTGTTCATGACCGATCCGGTGCTGGTCGAGAACGGCGTGAAGGTCGACTACTGGAAGACCGGCCACTCCTACATCAAGCGCCGCGTCAACGAGCTCCACGCGCTCGCCGGCTTCGAGAAGTCCGGCCACTTCTTCTTCAACGCTCCCATCGGCCGCGGCTACGACGACGGTGCGGTGGCCGCGATCGCCATCTGCGAGATGCTCGACCGCAACCCCGGCCGGAGCATGGCCGAGCTTCTCCGCGACCTGCCGATGACCTGGCAGTCGCCGACCATGTCGCCCCATTGCGACGACGAGAAGAAATACGACGTGATCGACCGGGCGACGGAGCACTTCCAGATGCTGGCCAACAAGGGCGAGAAGATCGCCGGCCAGGCGGTGAAGGAGCTGATCACCGTCAACGGCGTCCGCATTCATCTGGAGGACGGCACCTGGGGCCTCGTGCGCGCGTCCTCGAACAAGCCCGAGCTCGTGGTCGTCGTCGAGAGCCCGACCTCGGAGGAGAACATGCGGGCGATCTTCGCCGAGATCGACGGCTTTCTCTCCCAGCAGCCGGAAGTCGGCGAGTACAACCAGAAGATCTGAAGGGCGAACCTGTGGAGACGCTCTTCGAGCGCGTCGTTCCGGTCCTGCGGATCTTCGACGTCGCGAAGGCCCGCGAGTTCTACCTCGACGTCCTGGGGCTCGAAATCGACTGGGAGCATCGGCATGCGGAGGAATTTCCCCTCTACATCAAGGTGTCCCGCGGCGACCTCGCCCTCCACCTCGGCGAGCAGCACGGCGATGCCTGCCCCGGCTCGACCGTCTACGTCTACATGCGCGGCCTGACCGGGCTGCATGCCGAGATCTCGGCGACGGGGTACGCCTACAGCCGGCCGGGGCTCGAGGAGCAGCCGTGGGGGATGCGGGAGATGACGGTGACCGACCCGTTCGGCAACCGCATCCGCTTCGGCGAGACGATCTGACGACCTCTCACCCGAACAGGAACCGCGAGGCGACGATCAAGAGGAAGATGCCGAAGCTCAGCTCGAGCGTGCGCTTCGTCAGCCGGTGCGCGAGGGCGACCCCGAGCGGCGCCGTCACGATGGACAGCGGCACCATCAGAGCGACCGCCGGCAGGTTGACGAAGCCGAGCGAGAACGGCGGCAGACCTTCCTCTCCCCACCCGGCGATGATGAAGCCGATCACCCCCGGCACGGCGATCAGGACGCCCACACCCGCCGACGTGGCGATCGCGTTGATGAGCGGCCGCCCGAACAGGATCTGCGCCGTCGCGGCGAGCGTGCCGCCGCCGATCCCCATGAGGGCCGACGAGGAGCCGATGACGAGCCCGCTCGCGGCGACCACCGGCCCCGGCATCCTGTCGGAGAGCTTCATGTTGCCGGTGCCGATGATCAGGCGCGCGCCGAGAACGGCGATCAGGACGGAGAAGATGATCTTCATCTCCTCGCCGGAAACGAGGTTGGCGATCGCCGCGCCGCCCGCGACACCCGTCACGATCCAGGGCGCCCAGCGCTTGAGGAGCTGCATGTCGACGGCACCGCGCCGCTTGTGCGCGAGAAAGGAGCGGATGGCTGTCGGTACCACGACGCCGAGCGAGGAGCCGATCGCGACATGCATGCGGATGTCGGGATCGAAGCCCTGGACGAGAAACACCTGATAGAGGACCGGCACGGCGACCGCACCGCCGCCGACGCCGAACAGGCCGGCGAGGAAGCCGGCCGCGAGGCCGGCGACGGCGAGGCCCGCCGCCAGCGTCGCGAGGTCCGCCCAGGGAAGCGCGCCCACCCGCGTCAGGCCGCGCGGGAGACAGCGGCGAGATCCACCGCCGCCAGCGCCCGGTCGAGCACCTCGAGGCCGGAGCCGGGCACCCTCGCCTCCTCCGACATGATCTGACGATAGCGGCGGGCGCCGCGCATCCCCTGGAAGAGGCCCAGCATGTGCTTCGTCACGCGGTGGAGCGGCGTGCCCTCGTCGAGCTCCCGCGCGATGAAGGGCCGCATCGCCTCGATCGCTTCGACAGGATCGCGCCGCTCCCCCTCGCCGTAGAACAGGGGGTCGACCTCGCCGAGGATGGCCGGCGTCTGGTAGGACGCGCGCCCGAGCATGACGCCGTCGAGCACCTCCAGATGCGGCAGCGCATCCTCGAGCGTCTTCAGGCCGCCGTTGAGGACGATCGGCAGTTCCGGGAAGCGCTCCTTCAGCCGGTGCACTCGGGCGTAGTCGAGCGGCGGGATCTCGCGGTTCTGCTTCGGGTCGAGCCCCTGGAGCCACGCCTTGCGGGCGTGCACGATGACGGCCTGCGCCCCAGCGTCAGCCACCCGCGCCACGAAGCCGTCGAGCGGGGCCTCGATGTCCTGGTCGTCGATGCCGAGGCGGCACTTCACGGTGACCGGCACGGCGACGGCCGTCGCCATCGCCTCGACGCACCGGCCCACGAGATCCGGCTCGGCCATCAGGCAGGCGCCGAACCGCCCCGACTGCACCTTGTCGGAGGGGCAGCCCACGTTGAGGTTGATCTCGTCGTAGCCGAACTCCGCCCCGACGCGTGCGGCCTCGGCCAGTTCGGCGGGATCGGAGCCGCCGAGCTGCAGGGCCACCGGATGCTCGACCTCGTCGTGGCGCAGGAGCCGCCGCGCGTCGCCGCGCAGGATCGCGGAGGCGACGATCATCTCGGTGTAGAGCAACGCACGACGCGTGAGCTGGCGGTGGAAGAACCGGCAGCGCCGGTCCGTCCAGTCGATCATCGGCGCGACGGAGAAGATGTGCGGATAGGTGGACATGACTTTCGCGGGGGATCGGCCTTCTGCCGACAGAGATAGGCCGAAAGGCCGCGGCGCGCAAAGTGTGCCCCGCGCCGGGAGCGAAAACAAAAGGGCGCGGGAGAGGTTCCCGCGCCCGAATGTGCGTGTCGCGAGGGCCCGGCGCGAGCGCCGGGGCCCGAGCCGGATCAGAACAGGCCTTCGATCTCGCCCTGATCGTTGAGACGGATGACCTCGGACGCGGGCTTCTTGGGCAGGCCCGGCATGGTCATGATCTCACCGCAGATCGCCACGACGAAACCGGCGCCGGCCGACAAACGGACCTCGCGAACCGGGATCTCGAAGCCGGTCGGCGCGCCGCGCCAGTTCGGATCGGTCGTGAAGGAGTACTGGGTCTTGGCGATGCAGATCGGCAGCTTGCCGTAGCCGTCGTCTTCCCAGGCCTTCAGCTGGTCCTTGATCTTCTTGTCGGCGACGACCTTGTCGGCGCGGTAGATCTCCTTGGCGATCGTCTCGATCTTCTCGAAGAGACCCATCTCGTCGGGATAGAGCGGCTTGTAGTTCGCCTTGCCGCCTTCGACGAGATCGACGACCTTCTGCGCCATCTCCGTGATGCCCTTCGAGCCGTCGGCCCAGTGCTTGTTGAGCACCGCCTCGACGCCCTTCGAGGAGCAGTAGTCCTTCACCGCCTGCACCTCGGCGTCGGTGTCGGTCACGAAGTGGTTGATGCCGACGACGCATGGCACGCCGAACTTGGCGAGGTTCTCGATGTGGCGGCCGAGGTTCTCGCAGCCCTTCTTGACGGCGTCGACGTTCTCCTGGCCGAGATTGTCCTTCTTGACACCGCCATTCATCTTCATCGCACGGACCGTCGCGACGAGGACGACCGCCTTCGGCGCGATACCGGCCTTGCGGCACTTGATGTCGAAGAACTTCTCAGCGCCGAGATCCGCACCGAAGCCGGCTTCCGTCACCACGTAGTCGGCGAGCTTCAGCGCGGTCTTCGTGGCCATGACCGTGTTGCAGCCGTGGGCGATGTTCGCGAACGGGCCACCGTGGACGAAGGCCGGGTTGTTCTCGAGCGTCTGCACGAGGTTCGGCTGCATCGCGTCCTTGAGGAGCACGGTCATCGCGCCGTCGGCCTTGATGTCGCGGCAGTAGACCGGCGAGCGATCACGCCTGTAGGCGACGATCATGTCGCCGAGACGCTTCTCGAGGTCCTTCAGGTCGTTGGCGAGGCAGAGGATCGCCATCACCTCGGAGGCGACGGTGATGTCGAAGCCCGCCTCGGCCGGGAAGCCGTTCGAGACGCCGCCGAGCGACGACGTGATCTGGCGCAGGGCGCGGTCGTTCATGTCGATCACGCGGCGCCACGCGATGCGACGCTGGTCGATGCCGAGCTCGTTGCCCCAGTAGATGTGGTTGTCGATCATCGCCGACAGCAGGTTGTGCGCCGTCGTGATCGCGTGGAAGTCACCGGTGAAGTGGAGGTTCATGTCCTCCATCGGCACGATCTGCGCGTAGCCGCCGCCGGCCGCGCCGCCCTTCATGCCGAAGTTCGGTCCGAGCGACGCCTCGCGGATGCAGATCGCGGCCTTCTTGCCGATCGCGTTGAGCCCGTCGCCGAGACCGACCGTCGTCGTGGTCTTGCCCTCACCGGCCGGCGTCGGGTTGATCGCCGTCACGAGGATCAGGTTGCCGTCCGGCCGGTCCTGTACCGACTGGATGAAGTCGGCGGATACCTTCGCCTTGTCGTGCCCGAAGGGCAGCAGGTGCTCTGAAGGAATCCCGAGTTTCTGGCCGACCTCCTGGATCGGTTTCTTCTTCGCTTCGCGTGCAATCTGGATGTCAGTCTTAGCCATTGTCGTCATTCTCCCTAGGGATAGGCTGGGGTTTCGTTCTGCTTATTCGCCGAGGTCGTTGCCGACTTCGAGGCCTGCGCTCTTGGCCCAATCGGCGGCTGAGACCTTGCCCTCGCCCTCCGGTCGGACGCGCTTGACGAGGATGCGGCCGCCGATGCACTGCACCTCGAAGCCCTCGTCATTGATGGCCCGGACGCGACCGGAAATGCCGTCTCCGGGCACGCGTGCACAGTCGAAAATTCCGAGCTTCTTGCCGCCAAACGTGGTCCACGCCCCCGGCGCCGGGTTGGTGCCGCGGATCAGGTCGTAGACCTGCTTGACCGGCTTGTGCCAGTCGATCCTGGAGTGCTTGGTCGTGCAGCGGCGCTCGTAGGTCGCCTTCGATTCGTCCTGCGGCTTGTGCGGCGGATTGCCGTCCCGGTAGAGGTCGACGACCTTGAGGACGGAGTCGACGGCGGACGGATAGATCTTCTTGAAATAGAGGTCGACCACCGTGTCGTCGGGACCGATCGGGCACTCCCAGTCCAGCAGGATATCGCCCTCGTCGAGACCGTCAGAGGGATAGAACCAGCAATAACCGGACTTCTCCGAGCCCATGATGATCGGCCAGTTCACGGCCGACGGACCGCGGTGCAGCGGCAGCAGCGACGGGTGGAAGCAGATCGAGCCGTGGGTCGGCGTGTCGCGCGTCACTTCCGGCACGAACACGTTGACGAAGGCCATCACCATCAGATCGGCATTGAGCCCCGCGAGCTCCTTCGTCTCGGCCTCCTCGAACTTGGCCGGCTGATAGACCGGCAAGCCCTTCTCCAACGCGTATTCCTTGATCGGATCGACGGGCTTACCTTCCTTGTCCGGCTCGCAATAGACGGCGACGACCTCGTCGGTGCCGGCGTCGAGCAACTTTGCGAGCACGTCCTTGCCGAACGCCTGCTGCCCCATCACGATCAGTCGCATACCTATCTCCCTTCCGGGCGGCTCGAGGCCGCGCTCCTTGTTACTCTGCGGCCTGGGGCCGCTGTTCGCCGAAGGCGCCAGGGGACTGGATCTCCCTCACCTCGTCACCGGTGTGGCCGAGCACCTCGCACGGGATCTCGCCGGCATGCCCGCCGAGCGCTTCACCCCGCCGCGCCGTCCGAGGGCGTCACCGGGCAGCCGGCCGAGGGGATCGTTGCCGCGCCCGGGACGATCGACCTCGGCGACCGAACCGGTGGCCCGCAGACCTCGTCCTCGGCGATCTCCCTCATCGAAGGAAGGGGCCTGCCCGGTTGCTCACGTTCCATGACCTCGAACGTCGCCCTTGGTCCTGGTCCACTCGATCGGGCCGAACATCTCGCCGAACTCGGGCAGACGGTTCGCGGGCTTGGCGCACTCCGGATCCTCCTTCCACTCAGGCTTGCCGACGATGTCGCAGACCGCGTCACACGGCAGACCGAGTGATGAAGAGGGTGAGGCGGCGGGATCCGTCTCCGAGCTCCTCCCATGTCTCTTTGTCATTGGTCGTCGGCGGCAGAATGGCGCGCCCACAAAAAGAATGAAAGGGCCGATTTGCGGCCCTTCCATGAGTTTTTATTATTCAGCTGCAACCGCTGGTGCTTGGTCGCCGACGGCGCCGGAGCCGACGATCGACTTCAGCTCCTCCTCGGAGTAGCCGAGCACCTCGCGCAGGATCTCGTCGGTGTGCTCGCCGAGAAGCGGCGAGCGCGTCACCTCGACGGGGCTGTCGGAGAGCTTCACTGGGCAGCCGACCGAGAGGTACTTGCCGCGCTCGGGGTGATCGACCTCGACCACCGTGCCGGTCTTCCTCAGACCCTCGTCCTCCGCGAGCTCCTTCATCGACAGGATCGGGCCGACGGGGATGTTGAGCGGGTTGCAGATGTCCATGACCTCGAACTTCGTCTTGGTCTTGGTCCACTCCTCGATCGTCTCGAAGATCTGGCCGAGCTTCGGCAGACGGGCGGCCGGCTTGGCGTAGTCCGGATCGTCCTTCCACTCGGGCTTGCCGATGACGTCGCAGATCGCGGGCCAGACGGCGGCCTGGGTGATGAAGTAGGTGTAGGCGTTCGGATCCGTCTCCCAGCCCTTGCACTTCAGGATGGCGCCCGGCTGACCGCCGCCCGAGTCGTTGCCCGCGCGCGGCACGGCGTCACCGAACTCGATGCCCTCGCCGAACTGCGAGTATTCCTTCAGCGGCCCGTGCGCGAGGCGCTGCTGGTCGCGCAGCTTCACGCGGCAGAGATTCAGCACGCCGTCCTGCATGGCTGCCAGCACCTTCTGGCCGCGGCCGGACTTCTCGCGGTGGTAGAGCGCCGTCACGATGCCGAGGGCGAGGTGCAGGCCCGTGCCCGAGTCGCCGATCTGCGCGCCGGTGACGAGCGGCGGGCCGTCGCGCCAGCCGGTCGTCGAAGCCGAGCCGCCGGCGCACTGCGCGACGTTCTCGTAGACCTTGCAGTTCTCGTAGCGTCCGGGACCGAAGCCCTTCACCGACGCCATGATCATGCGCGGGTTGAGCTCCTGGATCCGCTCCCACCCGAAGCCCATGCGGTCGAGGGCGCCGGGGGCGAAGTTCTCGACGAGAACGTCGCAGCTCTTCACGAGCTTCTCGAGGACTTCCTTGCCCGTCTTGTTCTTCGTGTCGAGCGTGATCGACCGCTTGTTGTGGTTGAGCATGGTGAAGTAGAGCGAGTCGACGCCCTCGATATCGCGCAGCTGCGCACGCGTGGCGTCGCCCACGCCGGGCCGCTCGACCTTGATGACGTCGGCACCGAACCAGGCAAGAAGCTGGGTGCAGGTCGGGCCCGACTGGACATGCGTGAAGTCGAGGACCTTGACTCCTTCGAGCGCTTTCATCGTTTGCTCCCTCGTTCTCAGATGTTCTTGGCCTGCGGGTAGCGCTTCTGCGCCACGACCGAGGACGGGTTGAGATTGCCGATATTTCCGCTTTCCTTGCCGGCATCTTCGGCGATCACGGCGTTGATCAGCGTCGGCTTGCGGCTCGCGAAGGCATCCTTCACGGCGCGGCGGAGAGCGTCGGGGTTGTCGACGTTCACGCCGACGCCGCCGAAGGCCTCCATCATCTTGTCGTAGCGGGCGCCCTTCACGAACACGGTGGTCGAGGGATCCTCGCCGCCGCTCCAGTTGGTGCCGTCGCCCCGATAGATGCCGTTGTTGTTCATGATGACGATGCAGACCGGCAGGTTGTACCGGCAGACCGTCTCGATCTCCATGCCGCAGAAGCCGAAGGCGCTGTCGCCCTCGATGGCCAGGACCTGGTTGCCGGTCTCGACCGCCGCGGCGATCGCGGAGCCCATGCCGATGCCCATGATGCCCCAGGTGCCGACGTCGAGGCGCTTGCGCGGCTTGAAGATGTCGATGATCGAGCGGGCCTGGTCGAGCGCGTTGGCGCCTTCGTTGACCAGAACCACGTCGGGATTCTCGGCGATGAGCTCCTTCAGAACGCCGAGCGAGCCCTGGTAGTCCATCGGCGAGTTGTTGTTCTTCAGGCGCGGCGCCATCTTCTCGATGTTGGCCTTCACCTTCGAGCGCACGGCGCCGGTCCAGTCCTCCGACGGCTTCTTCCAGTCGGACCCGACAGCCTCGAGAAGCGCGGTGGCGGTGCTTCCGATGTCACCGATGAGCGGCGCGGCGATCGGCTGGTTCGAATCCATCTCGATGGGCTCGATATCGATCTGCACGAACTTCTTCGCGCCCTTCTCGCCCCAGGCCTTGCCCTGGCCGTGGCTGAGCAGCCAGTTCAGGCGCGCGCCGATCAGGAAGACGCAGTCGCTTTCCTTCAGCGCGAGCGAGCGCGCGGCGGAGGCGCACTGCGGGTGGTTGTCGGGCAGGAGGCCCTTCGCCATCGACATCGGCAGGTAGGGGAAGCCGAGGGTCTCGACGAGCTCCTTGATCTTGTCGTCGCACTGGGCGTAGGCGGCGCCCTTGCCGAGGATGATCAGCGGCTTCTTCGCCGACTTCAACACCTCGACGGCGCGCGAGATCGCTTCTGCGCCGGGGACGCTGTCCGGGTTGGGCTCGACGACCTTGATCAGCGACTTCTGGCCTTCGAGCGCATCCATCGTCTGGCCGAGCAGCGCACCCGGCACGTCGAGATAGACGCCGCCGGGGCGGCCGGAGAGCGAGGCGCGGATCGCGCGGGCGACGCCGAGCCCGATGTCCTCGGCGTGAAGGATGCGATAGGCGGCCTTCGCGTGCGGCCGGGCGATCGCGAGCTGATCCATCTCTTCGTAGTCGCCGCGCTGCAGGTCGACGATCTCACGCTCGGACGAGCCGGAGATCAGGATCATCGGCCAGCAATTGGTCGTGGCGTGCGCGAGAGCGGTCAGGCCGTTGAGGAAGCCGGGCGCCGACACCGTCATGCAGATGCCGGGCTTCTTCGTGAGGAAGCCCGCGGCGGCGGCGGCATAGCCGGCATGCTGCTCGTGGCGGAACGACAGGACGCGAAGCCCCTGCGCCTGCGCATAGCGGCCGAGGTCGGTGATCGGAATGCCGGGGACGTTGTAGATCGTCTCCACACCGTTCAGCTTCAACGCGTCGATCAGCAGATGGAAGCCGTCGGTGAGCGAATCCGTGGCGGCGGCTTCGGCTACGTTTGTCTCGATGCTCTGCGTCATTGCAGACATTGGAATCCTCCCGGAGAACGTTCGGCTGCACGTGGTCCAGCCGCGATATGCTTGGAAAAGAGGATCGGGACCTGCCCCTGCCGGGCGTCCTTGGCGCGGGTCTTCCCGTCGCTGTCGCGGTCGAAGGCGACAGAGTGTCGACCGCGAGCGAGTGAGGTGCCGGCGCCCCGTCCTCAGCCTCTGGCGACCCTTCGGCCGCCCGTTTCAAAAGCGCGCCTCACACCTTCCGGCGAAGCCGCGCCCGTCGTCATCGTCGGCCGCTCGGCCCGTCGATCATTCGCTTCCTCCTGTCATCCTCTCCTGGCGGTCAGGCGACCAGCTCTTCTTCGCTTTCCGCCGGCTCGACCCAGGTGCGTTCGACATGGGCGTGCAGGCTCAGAGTGTGTTCGCGCACCAGCCGCTCCGCGAGATCGGTGTCGCGGCTCTCCAGTGCCTCTATGATGTGCATGTGATCGACGATCGACTGCGCGACGCGGTCGTTCTCGCCGATCGAGCGGGCGCGGATGGCCTGCATGTGGATGAACAGTTCCGTCGCCGTGTCGTAGAGGAGCTGACACTTCGACAGCTCGAGGATCCGCTGATGGAACCGGATGTTCGCGTCGGAGTACTCGTCGATATGGGCGCCGATCTGATGCTCCGGCCCGAACGTGCCGAACACGGAGCGCAGCGTCGCGATCTCCTCGTCGGCCGCCTCGACGGTCGCGAGCCGGGCAGCCATGCTCTCGAGCGCCGCCCAGACGAGGATCATCTCGAGGATCTCCTCCTTCGACTTGCGCACGATGAAGACTCCCTTCCGCGGCGCGATCCTGACGAGTCCTTCCTGCTCGAGCCTCGCCAGCGCCTCGCGCAGAGGCGTGCGCGAGATCCTCAGCCGCTCGGCGAGCCCCCTCTCGTCGATACGGAGTTCGGCGCCCGGCTGATAGATCTGCGGACTGGTGATCTGAGCCTTCAGTTGCGTGTAGATCCGCTCCTTCAGGCTCGGCACGGCGGAGACCGGCCGCAAGCGGATCTTCGCGGTTTTCGAAACTGCCTTGGCCATCGTCGTTTGCAGCCTGTTCACTGGTGTCTGGTATACCATAGACGAGGCGCCGGCAAGCTCGCAAGTGGAACTCTGCCGGCGCCTGCGGCGACGTAGTTACCCCTGCCACTCCGTGGTGCCGGCAGCAGTTGCCTTCCGCTTGCGCGACCACTTCACGAAGAACGGGTACGCGAAGAGGAGCACCGCGCAGGCCATGAAGAAGGCGGAGATCGGCCGCTCCACGAAGATCAGCGGATCGCCCTGAGAGGACAGCAGCGACTGGCGCAAGGAGCGCTCGGCGAGCGGCCCCAGAACGATCGCCAGGACCGCCGGCGCGACGGGGTAGTCGAGCTTCCGCAGGAGATAGCCGACGACCCCGAAGAGGAGCATCAGCCACACATCGTGCATCGTCTGCGTCGGGGCGTACCCGCCGACGATGCAGAGAATGAAGATCACCGGCGCGAGGATGGTGAACCTCAGCGTCAGCACCCGGGCGAAGACCGGGATCAGCACGATGTTGGCGATGAGCGTGAAGAGGTTCGCGACGTAGAGCGAGCCGATCAGGCCCCACACGAACTCCGGGTGCTCGGTGAAGAGCAGCGGGCCGGGGCGCAGGCCCCAGATGATCATGCCGCCGAGCAGGATCGCGGTGGTCGGCGATCCCGGGATGCCGAGGGTGATCATCGGCAGCATCGAACCGGTGGACGCCGAGTTGTTCGCCGATTCGGGCGCCGCGACACCCCGGATGTTGCCCTTGCCGAAGCTCTCGGGATCCTTCGAGAAGGCCTTGGTGAGGCCGTAGGCCATCAGCGAGCCGGGCGTGGCGCCTGCGGCGGGCAGGATACCGACGAAGAAGCCCAGGAAGCCGCTGAAGCTGGCGGGGACCAGGTACTCCTTGAGGCGGCCGACATGCTCCTTGATCGAGTGCAGACCGGCCCGCACCTTATGGACCTGAACGTCGCCCTTCGTCTGCTCGAGCGTCCAGAGCATCTCGCCGATGCCGTAGATGCCGATGGCGAGAATCAGGAAGTTGATGCCGGCATAGAATCCCGTGATGTCGAAGAAGATGAGCCGCGGCCGGCCGGAGATGATGTCGAGACCGATCGTGGCCAGCACCAGGCCGATGGCGATCGAGAAGATCGTCTTCGGGATGTCGTCGCCGCCCAGGCCCACGAAGGTCGCGAAGGCCAGGAGCATCAGCGCGAACTCCTCGGCGGGGCCGAAGCGGAGCGCGAAGGAGGCGAGCGGCAGCGCGAAGAGCGTGAAGAGCACGACCGAGATCGTGCCGCCCACGAAGGAGGCGACGGCGGCCGTCATGAGGGCCTGGTCGGCCTTGCCGGACTGCGCCATCGGTCTGCCGTCGAACACTGTCGCGACCGCTGTCGACGCCCCTGGTATCCCCAGTGTTATCGACGACACGGCCCCCCCGTACATGGCCCCGTAATAGACGGCGGCCAGGAAGATGATCGCCGTCTCGGGCGGGACGATGAACGTGACCGGCAGCAGGATCGCGACGCCGTTGACCGACCCCAGCCCCGGCATCGCGCCCACGAAGAGGCCGATAACGCAGCCGATGATCAACATCGTCAGGTTGAAGGGCTCTAAGGCCTCGACGAGGCCCCCGAGCAGTGAGGGGATGATCGTTTCCATGTGTTTTGCCTTTAGCGATTCCGCGGCCGGGGCGCGCTTCCGCGCCCGCACGGCCCTCGGGCTGAGCGCCGCTCAGTACATGAGGTCGTAGATCGGGTAGAAGAGCGGCTCCGAGATGCCCTTCGGCAACGGGACCGTCATCAGGATCTCGAAGAACATGAAGATGAAGACCGGAATGCCGATCATCAGCGCGATCGTCAGCAGCCAGGAGTGGCCGCCGAGAATCCTCAGGTAGAAGAACAGAAAGGCGATCAGCGAGAGATAGAGGCCGATATACGAGGTGCCGAGCAGCAGAAAAAACAGGGCCGCGACGGTCACGCCAACGATCTGGAAGGTCTCGCGGTCGATGAACGGCTCGTTGGAGCGGGATTGCGGCGTCTTGCCGGCCCACGCCCGGTAGAGGGTCGTCAGGGACGACAGGAGCATGATGAGGGAGAGCCAGAATGGCCAGAAGCCGGAGCCGGGCCCGTTCCCGGGGATCCAGCCGATGGACAGGCCGTCGGTACTCTTCCACATCAACCCAATCGAGCCCAGAGCGAGCAGGAACGCTGCGGTGAACTCTGCCATGCGCACGGTCATGGCATCCTCCTTGAAATGACTGAGACGCTCTTTGCGCGCCGCTGCCGGACACAGCTCTCCCGTCGGCGGTCAAGCCGCCCGGAAAAACACTGCCTTCGGATACTTCAGGTCCGCCTGCGAAAAAGGGGATGCCCAAGGCACCCCCTCTCCGCGATGGACTTACTGGCTGACGATGGCGTCAGCACCCACCTGGTCGATCAGCGCCTTGTGACGCTCGATGTTCGTCTGGTGGAACGCGGCGAGATCCTCGCCAGCGACGAACTCGTCGCAGGTCAGGCCGTCAGAGGCGCAGAAATCCTGCCACTCCTGGGAGTTGAAGAGCTCTTCGAACAGGCTGATGTACCACTGCTGAGCCTCCTCGGACATCCCGGGAGGGCCGTTCACCGAACGCTGCATGAAGTACACGATGTCGTGGCCGAGCTCCTTCGCCGTAGGAACGTCCGGATAGGCTTCCATCCGCTCCTCGGTGAACTGCACGATCGGCTTCGACTGGCCGGCGCGGTAGAACTCGTTCTGCTCGGCCGGGTTGTTGACCGTCGAGTCGTGGTGCTTGCCGACGAGGTTCTTCGCCACGTCGCCGCCACCGGGATACGGAATGTAGGTGATGTCCGCCCCGAACTCGGCCTCGATCATCGCCGTGAGGATGGAATCCTCCTGGCCGGTGCCGGTGCCGCCCATCTTCCAGTTGCGGCCCTCGGCCTTGATCTTCTCGCCGAACGCCTCGAGAGAGTCGATTTCGGAATCGGCGGGGACCCAGAGCAGGAAGGTGTCGATCGCCATGCGCGCGATCGGCGTGAACTCGGCGATGTCGACGCCGAGGTTCTCCTGCACGAGCGGCGTCGTGTAGAAGCTGTTCAGCGTCACGAGCAGCGTGTGGTCGTCGCCCGCCTTGTCGTGCATGTAGCGCAGCGCTTCTGCGCCCGAGCCGCCCGGCTTGTTGATCGGGATGAACGGACGGGGCGAGAGATCCTTCTGCTGGATCAGACCCTGCATGAGGCGGGCGATCTGGTCGGCGCCGCCGCCCGTGCCGGCCATGATGATGAACTCGACCGGCTTGCGCGGCTGCCACTCTGCCGCCGCCTGCTGCACGGTCCCACCGAGGAACGCCGCCCCGGCGATAGCCGCCAGGCCGAGTCCGAGCGCGGACTTTCGGATAGTTCGCATAAATTTTCCTCCCGAATACCGGGCAACCACTGCCCGGTCTTCACCCAACAACCGGCCGCCGTTATTTCGCCGCGAGCGCTGCCGACGCTCTCAAGTTGCGGTTTCCTTGCGGCCGCCAGTGCTTGTGCCGAGACCTCTTCTGGTATTTGGTCTTTGGCATCCCAGAGTTTGGGTGCGTCGACCTGTCGCTGTCAAGCGGCAGGTGACCAAACGGTAACAAAGTTGTCCGGCCCTGCCGAGCCAAATCCGCGAAAAGCGTATGGCCGACGGGAGTCCGGACCCAAGAGAAGGAGATGGGAGGGACGATGAAAATCTGCATCTACGGCGCCGGCGCGATCGGCGGCTATCTGGGCGCGATGCTGGGGCGGACCGACGCCGAAGTCTCGCTGATCGCGCGCGGCGCCCACCTCAAGGCCATGCGGGAGAACGGCCTGACGCTGCTGATGGACGGCGAGTCGACGACCGTCTCCGTGAAGGCGACCGACAACCCCGCGGAGCTCGGCCCGCAGGACTACGTCATCATCGCTCTCAAGGCGCACCAGGCGTGGGAGGTCGCCGACCAGATGACGCCACTGCTCGGGCCGGATACCGCGGTGGTGACGGCGCAGAACGGCGTTCCGTGGTGGTACTTCTACGGCTTCGAGGGCCAGTACGCCAATCTCCGGCTGGAGAGCGTCGATCCCGGCGAGCGCCAGTGGCGCGCGATCGGCCCCGAGCGGGCGATCGGCTGCACCGTCTATCCGGCCACCGAGGTCGTCGAGCCCGGCGTCATCAAGCATATCTACGGCGACAAGTTCGGGCTCGGAGAGCCGACCCGCCAGGAGACGGACCGCGTCCGCGTGCTGTCCGAGCTGTTCGAGGCCGCAGGCCTCAAGGCCCCGATCAACCCCGAGATCCGCAACGACATCTGGCTGAAGCTCTGGGGCAATCTCTGCTTCAACCCGATCTCGGCGCTCACCCGGGCGACGCTGGACGTCGTCGCGACGGATCCGGGCACGAGGGCCCTCGCCCGCAACATGATGCTCGAGGCGCAGACGATCGGACGGCGGATCGGCGTGCATTTCCGGGTCGACGTCGAGCGCCGCATCAACGGCGCCGCGAAGGTCGGCGCGCACCGCACCTCGATGCTCCAGGACCTGGAGAAGGGCCGGCAGCTCGAGATCGACGCCCTGCTGACCTGCGTGCAGGAGATGGGCCGGATGGTGGCCGTCGACACCCCGCACATCGACGCGGTGCTGGCGCTCGTGCAGCAGCTGGGCCGCACGCAGGGCCTCTACCCGGTCTACCCCGAGCCGAACGGCGACACGGCCATCGGCGTCGACTGATCCCCTCACCGTCTGCCGATCATCTTCACGGGCGCCGGGCAACCGGCGCCCGTTCTCGTTCCACAACCCGCGGACGCTCCGCCAGAGAGGTCTGACGGGGGAGATGCCCCGACCGTGCCATGCACAAAATGTTGGGTCGCCCTTCCGATTTTTCATGGGCTACAGGGCCCTCCCCCTCTTGTGCATCGCAACAGAGAGAGTATGTATCGTGGCATCTGGTATACCACAGTTGACAGGAACGACGAGATGATCGATACCCGCTGGAACGCCGCCGACACGTTCGAGACCGCGTACCCCAAGGCGCCCTTCTCGGAGCTGGTCCGGCTGGCTCTCGTGCTTGGTGCCGCGCTCCGTGTTCGGGCCGGTGACAGCAAGGCTCAGCAGGGCGTCGGCGGCTTCGCCGGTCACGCCGCGTCGTAAGGCCGAACGAGGATCTGACGGCGGTCGGCGCGACCGCGGCAAGGGTTTTCCCAAGCGCTCTCCTCCCGAGCGCCCTAGGCGCGCTTGCACTGCCGGCAAGCGCGCCTTTTTCATTGCCGCTCTGCTTGCTGCACTGCGTAAAAGAGCGCGGAAGTCTTCGCAGCCGCACCATTCAATTTGCTCGACAACATCGCGAGCCACGACCTATGGTATTTGGAATACCAGCGTCGGTCGTCACAGGACGAATTGAGAACGGACCTCTACGACAGGTCGAGCCGACGACGGGGAGGAAGCAGCCAGAGCCATGAACCTGCATGAATTTCAGGCCAAGGAAATTCTAGCCAGGCGGGGCGTGCGTGTCCCGGCGGGGCGGATCGCGTGGAGCGCCGAGGAAGCCGAGGCGGTCGCCCGCGAGCTCGCCGCACAGCGCTTCGCCGTCAAGGCTCAGATCTTGGCCGGCGGCCGGGGACAGGCCGGCGGCGTCAAGTTCGCGGCGACGTCGGACACGGTGCGGAGCGCCGCCCAGAGCCTCATCGGCTCCACGCTCGTGACCCGCCAGACCGGGCCCGAGGGCCGCAAGGTCAAGCGCGTTTACGTCGAGGAGGCGGTCTCCACCTCGCGAGACATCTATGTGGCGGCGCTGGTCGACCGCCGCGCCGGCTGCCCGATGCTGATCGGCGTCTCCGAGGGCGGTGAGGACGTCGAGGAACGCATCGCCCGCGACGAGAACGCCGTCCGCCGTCTTCCCCTCCCTCTCGACGGGTCGCAGCCGGCGGAGGACGATCTCAGGGACTTCGCCGCCTCGCTCGTCGGGCAGGACGGCCCGGTGGAGAAGGCGGTCGACATCCTTCGCGTGCTCGCGTCGGCGCTCGGCGAACTCGACGCGACGCTCATCGAGATCAACCCGCTGGCGCTCACCAAGGGCGGCGACCTCATCGTCGTCGACGCGAAGCTGACGCTCGACGACAACGCGCTCTTCCGCCACCCCGACCTCCAGGCGCTGCGCGACGAGGACGAACAGGACGCGGTGGAGTTCGAGGCTCAGCGCCACGACATCAACTTCGTGCGGATGGACGGCGACATCGGGGTCGTCGTGAACGGCGCGGGCCTCGCGCTCGCGACCCACGACATGCTGCGCGACGCAGGCGGCGCCCCGGCGAACTTCATGGATATCCGCACGACCGCCACGAGCCTGCAGATCGCCAAGGGCATAGGCCTTCTCCTGGCGAACCCGGGCGTGAAGGTGCTCCTGATCAACGTTCACGGCGGCGGGATGACGAGCTGCGACACGATCGTCGAGGCCCTGTCGATCGCGATGCGCTGGTCGGGACGCAGAGTGCCGGTCGTGTTCCGCGCCGCCGGGCAGAACGCCGGCTATGCCGAGAAGATGATGGTGGACCGGCGGATCCCCCACGAGGCGGCGAAGACCATCCAGGATGCGGTTCGGCTCGCCGTCGCGCAGGCAGGCAAGCGGGCAGCGTGATGGCTATTCTCGTCGACCCAGATACCAAGGTGATCGTGCAGGGCATGACCGGCCGGGCCGGCACGTTCTACACCGCCCAGATGATCGACTACGGCACCCGCGTCCTGGGCGGCGTGCGCCCGGGCAAGGGCGGCCAGCGCCATCTGATGCTGCCGGTTTTCGACAGCGCCAGGCAGGCCCGCGCGGAGACCGAGGCGAATGCGAGCATCGTCTTCGTGCCGGCCGAGCGCGCAGCGGCGGCGATGATCGAGGCGATCGAGGCGGAGCTGGACGTCGTCGTCTGCGTCACCGAGCGCGTGCCGGTGCACGACATGCTGAAGGTGCGGGCGGCGTTGCGCGGCTCGAAGACGAAGCTCGTCGGCCCGAACTCGCAGGGCGTGCTGTCGCCCGGCAGCTGCAAGCTCGGCGTGATGGCGACGGTCGACGCGAAGAAGGGCCCGGTCGGCATCGTCTCCCGCTCGGCCTCCCTCACGAGCGAGATCGTGGCACAGACGACCGCGGCCGGGATGGGCCAGTCGACCACGATCGGCATCGGCGGCGATCCGGTGCACGGCATCGGCTTCTCCGACTGCCTCGAGCTCTTCATGGCGGACGAGGACACGAAGGCCGTGGTGCTGATCGGCGAGATCGGCGGCTCCGACGAGGAGGAAGCGGCGGAGTACCTGTCCCGCAACAAGGCGACGAAGCCGGTGATCGCGCTCGTCGCCGGCCGCCACGCGCCACCCGAGCGCCGCATGGGCCATGCCGGCGCGTTCCAGATGTTCAGCCGCGGCGATGCGGCCGCGAAAATCGAACGGCTGCGAGAGGCGGGGGTCATCATCGCCCCCGACGCGCAGTCGGTTGCCCCGAAACTACGAGAAGCTCTGACGGAAAAGGTTTCATGACGGAACTGACCACCGACGCGACCAAGGCGGACAAGAAGCGCGCCCACCACCCTGGCTCCGGACGGCGCAAGGCTCCGGTCTTCAACAAGGGCCGCGTGCTCGCTCAGGAGGAGAAGGACAGGCTTCTCGAGATCCTGGGGCCCGGCGAACGCCAGCGCGACATGCTGATCGAGTATCTCCACAAGATCCAGGATGCCGAGCACTGCCTGCCCGCCGGCCTCCTGCACGCGCTCGCCGAAGACATGCGCATCCCGATGGCGGAGGTCTACGAGGTCGCGACCTTCTACGCACATTTCGACGTGGTGCGCGACGGCGAGGAGAGGCCCGAGCCGCTGACCATCCGCGTGTGCGAGAGCCTGAGCTGCGCCTTGGCGGGCGCGGAGAGGCTCTACGATGAGCTGGGTGCCGCGAACCTGAAGAACGTGCGGATCGTGAAGGCGCCCTGCATGGGCCGCTGCGACCTCGCGCCGACCTGCGAGGTGGGTCACAACCACATCGACCACGCCACCGCCGAGACGGTGGCCGAGGCCGTCGAGCACGGTCACACCCATCCCGTCGTCCCGCTGTATCGCGACTTCGACCAGTATGTGGCCGAAGGCGGCTATCAGGTTCTCGCGCGCTGCCTATCCGGTGATTTGACGGTCGAGAGCGTCATGGAGACGCTGCTCGACGGCGGGCTGCGCGGCCTCGGTGGCGCAGGGTTCCCGACGGGCCGCAAGTGGGGCTTCGTGCGCGCCGCCTCGAAGCCGCGCCTGATGGCGGTGAACGGCGACGAGGGCGAACCCGGCACGTTCAAGGACCGCTACTTCCTGGAGACGAACCCGCACGCCTTCCTCGAAGGCATGCTGATCGGGGCGTGGGCGGTGGAGGCCGAAGCCGTCTACATCTACCTCCGGGACGAGTACCCCGTCGCCCGCGAGATTCTGCTCGCGGAGATCGCGAAACTGAACAAGACCGAGTTCGCCAAGCACACGAAGATCTGGCTTCGCCGCGGCGCGGGCGCCTATATCTGCGGCGAAGAGTCGGCGATGATCGAGTCGATCGAGGGCAACCGCGGCTATCCCCGCCACCGCCCGCCCTACGTGGCGCAGGTCGGCATCTTCAACCGCCCGACCCTCGTGAACAATGTCGAGACGCTCTACTGGATCCCGAAGATCCTCGAGAAGGGCGCCCAGTGGTTCGCCGACCACGGCAAGAACGGCGCCAAGGGCTTGCGCTCCTACTCCGTCTCCGGCCGGGTGAAGAACCCCGGCGTGAAGACGGTCGCGGCCGGCACGACGGTGCGCGAGCTCATCGAGGAGCACTGCGGCGGCATGCTCGACGGCCACGAGTTCAAGGGCTACCTGCCCGGCGGCGCCTCGGGCGGCATCCTGCCGGCCTCGATGGGCGACCTGCCGCTCGAGTTCGGCGTGCTGGAGCCGCACGGCGCCTTCGTCGGCTCGCACGCGGTCGTCATCCTGTCGAACCACGACGACATGACCGACGTTGCGTTCAACCTGATGCACTTCTTCGAGACGGAGAGCTGCGGCCAGTGCACGCCGTGCCGCAACGGCACGGAGAAGGCCCGTCGGCTCATGGCGCAGAACAGGTGGGATCTTCCGGCGATGGAAGACCTGTCGAAGGTGATGCGCGACGCCTCGATCTGCGGCCTCGGGCAGGCCGCGCCGAACCCGCTCATCTCGGTCCTGAAGTTCTTCGAGGAGGACGTGAAGGCCAGAGGCGAGCGCCCTGAGGATTTCCTCGCCGACCGCACGCTGGGCGACGCCCCCGCCCCCGGTGGCGAGGAGCGGGCAAAGGTCTGAGGTTTCCGGTCCGGAGTGGCCAGAACAATCGGTCCTGGAGAGAGACCAGAACAATGACAACCGACGCAAAGACGATCACCTTCACCCTCGACGGCAAGAACGTCGAGGCGCGGGAAGGCGAGACCATCTGGCAGGTGGCGAAGCGCGAAGGCACGCGCATCCCGCATCTGTGCTACCTCGACAAGCCCGGCTACAGGCCGGACGGCAACTGCCGTGCCTGCATGGTCGAGGTCGAGGGCGAGAGAACCCTCGCCGCATCGTGCATCCGCACGCCAACGGAAGGCATGAAGGTGTCGACGGACACCGAGCGCGCCCAGAAGTCGCGCGAGATGGTGTTCGAGCTCCTGCTCGCCGACCAGCCCCAGCGCACCGAGGCCCACGATCCCAAGTCCCGCTTCTGGGACTGGATCGACGAGATGGGCATCGAGGAGAAGGGCTCGCGCTTCGGCGAGCGCCCGCACCCCGAGACCGACAACACCCATCCTGCGATCGCGGTCAATCTCGACGCGTGCATCCACTGCGGCCTGTGCGTGCGCGCCTGCCGCGAGGTGCAGGTGAACGACGTGATCGGCATGGCCTATCGCGGCCACGAGGCGAAGGTCGTGTTCGACTTCGACTTCGGCATGGGCGAATCGACCTGCGTCGCGTGCGGCGAGTGCGTGCAGGCCTGCCCGACCGGCGCCCTCATGGAGTCGAACC
The DNA here is from genome assembly GCF_000496075.1 of Lutibaculum baratangense AMV1. Taxonomy (GTDB): domain Bacteria; phylum Pseudomonadota; class Alphaproteobacteria; order Rhizobiales; family Tepidamorphaceae; genus Lutibaculum; species Lutibaculum baratangense. Next base: position 27,867 of record NZ_AWXZ01000013.1, on the reverse strand, counting down.
TCCTCAACGAGGAGCAGGTCAGGACCGAGTTCGAGGACTCCCACGTCGACACGGTGTGCCCCTATTGCGGCGTCGGCTGCCAGACGCGGGTCTACAAGAAGGGCGAGGAGGTTCTCTACGTCGACGGCCGCGACGGGCCGGCGAACGAGAACCGGCTCTGCGTGAAGGGCCGCTTCGGCTTCGACTACATCCACCATCCCGACCGCCTCACCGTGCCGCTGATCCGGCGCGAGGACGCGCCGAAGGACGCCAAGATGGAGCTCGACCGGGTCTCCATGTGGAAGGTCTTCCGCAAGGCGACCTGGGAGGAGGCTCTCGAGAAGGCGGCCTCGGGCCTGAAGAAGGTCCATGAGCGCGACGGCGGCAACGCCATCGCCGGCTTCGGCTCGGCGAAGTGCTCGAACGAGGAGGCCTATCTCTTCCAGAAGCTGATCCGGCAGGGCTTCGACACGAACAATGTCGACCACTGCACCAGGCTCTGCCACGCCTCGTCGGTCGCGGCCCTCATGGAGGGGCTGAACTCCGGCGCGGTGAGCGCGCCGTTCACGGCCGCCGAGGATGCCGAAGTCATCATCGTGATCGGCGCCAGGCCGGCGGAGAACCATCCCGTCGCCGCGACCTACCTGAAGCAGGCCGCGAAGGCCGGCAAGGAGCTGATCATCATGGATCCGCGCGGCCAGTCCTCGGGTCTCGGCCGGCACGCGACGAGGATCCTGCAGTTCAAGCCGGGCACCGACGTCGCGCTCCTGAACGGCATGCTGCACACGATCGTCGAGGAGAACCTCTACGACGTGCAGTACGTCCAGGCGAACACGGAAGGCTTCGAGGAGCTCAAGGAGCACGTGAAGGCCTTCCCGCCGGAGAAGATGCAGGAGGTCTGCAACATCCCGGCCGAGACGATCCGCGAGGTCGCCCGCGTCTACGCCAAGTCGACGGCGTCGATCATCTTCTGGGGCATGGGCATCTCGCAGCACGTGCACGGCACCGACAACTCGCGCTGCCTGATCTCGCTCGCGCTCACGACCGGCCAGATCGGCCGTCCCGGCACGGGCCTGCATCCGCTGCGCGGCCAGAACAACGTTCAGGGTGCCTCCGACGCGGGTCTCATCCCCATGGTCTACGCCGACTACAAGTCGGTCGAGGACCCCGAGGTGCGCGGCATGTACGAGGATTTCTGGGGCAAGGAGCTGAACCCCAAGAAGGGCCTGACCGTCGTCGAGATCATGAACGCCATCGAGGCGGACGAGATCAAGGCGATGTACGTGATGGGCGAGAACCCCGCGATGTCGGACCCCGACCAGAACCACGCGAGGGCGGCACTCGCCCATCTCGAGCACCTGGTCGTGCAGGACATCTTCCTGACGGAGACCGCCTACCACGCCGACGTGGTGCTGCCCGCCTCCGCGCATGCGGAGAAGTGGGGCACGTACACGAACACGAACCGCCAGGTGCAGATGGGCCGGCCGGTCGTGAAGATGCCGGGCGAGGCGCGGCAGGACTGGGAGATCACCCGCGACATTGGCAAGGCGGTCGGCCTCGACTGGACCTACCAGCACCCGCGCGAGATCTTCAACGAGATGGCGCACGTGATGCCCTCGCTGAAGAACATCACCTGGGAGCGCGTGGACCAGGAAGATTCGGTCACCTACCCCTGTGAAGGGCCGAACGTCCCGGGCAGCGAGATCATCTTCACCCAGAGCTTCCCGACGACGTCGGGCCGCGCGAAGATGACGCCCGCTTCCGTCACGCCGCCGGCGGAGCTTCCCGACAGGGACTATCCGCTGATCCTGACTACGGGACGCCTGCTCGAGCACTGGCACACCGGCGCGATGACCAGGCGCTCGGACAATCTCGACATGATCGAGCCCGAGGCGATCGTCTGCCTCAATCGCTGGGACATGAAGCGGATGGGGATCGACGCCGGCGACAAGGTGCGCGTCTCGACCCGCCGCGGCTCGATCGAGCTCTACGTCCGCCAGGACCGCGACGTGCCGGAGGGCATGGTCTTCATCCCCTTCTGCTTCGCGGAAGCCGCGGCGAACTTCCTTACGAACCCGCAGCTCGATCCGATGGGCAAGATCCCGGAGTTCAAGTTCTGCGCGGCGAAGATCGAGCCGGTGCAGGAACTGCAGACGGCTGCGGAATAACGATCCCGGCGTCAAGTCGGTAGCACTTCGGCTTGCGCGGGGTCGCCCCGCGCAGGCAAATTTCGGGACGCCGCCATCCGAAGCGGCGCCCGATCATTCTGGGAGGAAGAGAGAACATGGCGATCAAGGATCTCGCCGTCGCCTACAACGCCAGCGCGAACGCGAACGCGGCCCTCAAGATGGCCGTGCAGATGTGCAAGAAGTACGGAGCGGCGCTGACGGGGCTCTACGCCCGGGCGCCGATCCGCTTCGAGGGCAACGTGCAGCGCTGGATCTCCGACGACATCATGGAGAGCCTGCGCAGCGCCGAGAACGAGACGGCGAAGGAGATCGGCCAGAAGTTCCGCGACCAGGCGTCGGCCGAAGGCATGACCGGCAGTATCGAGTTCGTGAGCGACGAGGGCCTGCCCAACGCGGTGATCGCCCGCCAGGCCCGCTACCACGACCTCCTGCTGCTCGGGCAGTTCTCCGATCCGAGTGACGCCGGCCGCAACGTGCGGGCGGAGGATCTCGTCCTGCGAGCCGGGCGCCCTCTCCTCATCGTGCCTGTGAACTACGAGGTCAGGCCCTTCGAGGAATATGCGGTCGTCGCCTGGGACGGCAGCCGCCCCGCGGCCCGCGCGCTGTCCGACGCCATGCAGATCCTCGAAACGAAGCGCCGCATCGACGTCGTGAGCGTCACTTCCGGCGACGGAAACGGCACGAAGCGGGTCGACAACGTCATCACCCATCTGAAGAAGCACGGCGTCGACGCACGGGCGGTTCCCCTCAAGGCGACGCGCGAGGGCGTCGGCGGCACGATCCTCGGCTATTGCACGGAGCAGAAGCCCGACATCCTCGTGATGGGCGCCTACGGCCACGCGAAGCTGCGCGAGGACCTGTTCGGCGGCACGACGCGCCACATCCTCGAGCACATGAACGTGCCCGTCGTGATGTCTCACTAGAGACCTGGGCTATCTGACGAAGAAGGGGCGGCTCCTGGCGGGCCGCCCCTTCTTCGTCAGTGGGAGAGCGCGTGGCAGGGCGAATGCGCGACCTACGACGTGCCGCCCCACACCTCGTCGAGGCGCGCGTCGCGGCCGCAGCTCAGCCGGTAGAACTTATACTGCAGGGGGTTCTTCAGGTAGTAGTCCTGGTGGTAGTCCTCGGCCGGGTAGAAGGTCGCGGCGTCCAGGACCGGCGTCACGACTTCCCGGCCGAGACGCTGTTCCGCCTTCGCCTTCGATGCCTCGGCGGCCTGCCGTTCCGCCTCGTCGGCGACGAAGATGGCGGTGCGGTACTGGTCGCCGCGGTCGCAGAACTGGCCGCCCGCGTCGAGCGGATCGACGGTCGGCCAGTAGGCCTCGACGAGAGACTCGTAGCTGACCCTCGAGGGATCGTATTCGATCTTCACCGCCTCGTAGTGGCCGGTGCCGCCGGACGAGACCTGCCTGTAGGTCGGGTTGTCGACCTCCCCGCCGATATAGCCGGAGGTCGTCGCGACGACCCCCTCGACATGGTCGAAGTCGGATTCGGTGCACCAGAAGCAGCCGCCGGCGAAGATCGCCGTCCGCGTCTCCTGCGCGACCGCCGTGCCGCCACCGAGGCCGGCGGCGACGACGCCCGCGGCGAGAAGGCTGCGCAGGGCGCTCATGCCGCGCCGCCCGCCGAGGCCGGCTTGAAGGTCATGGCGACGCCGTTCATGCAGTAGCGCAGACCGGTCGGCTTCGGCCCGTCTTCGAAGACGTGGCCGAGATGGCCGCCGCAGTTCGAGCAGTGGACCTCGGTGCGCGTCATGAAGAAGGAGCGGTCCTCGGCCGTTCCGACCGCGCCCTCGATCGGCGCGTAGAAGCTCGGCCAGCCCGTGCCGCTCTCGTACTTCGTCTTCGAATCGAAGAGCGCCTGGTCGCAGCCGGCGCAGTGGAAGATCCCGTCCCGCTTCTCCGCGTTCAGCGGGCTCGTGCCGGCACGCTCCGTGCCGTGATCGCGCAGGATCCTGTACTGCGCCGGAGTGAGCCGCTCGCGCCACTCCGCCTCGCTCAGCTTGAACGGAAACTCCGTGTCCGCGGCGGCGCTCGCCTTGCCGGAGAACAACCGCCATCCCGTGAATGCAGTGCCCATGGCGACCCCACCCATCAGCAAATGCCGTCTGTCGATCATCGGTGGCTCCCTACGGTATCGCATTCCGCCCCGGTCAGGGCAGTGCCACATGCGGATTATACGTAGGGGGGAACGTGGCGGATTGCACGGCACGTTCCCCTCCCGCGATGTCACAGTCGCGTCACCCGCTCCGCCGCCTTACGGGCGCGCGAGGCTCTGCCTCAGGGGCTCCGCGAGATCGCCGGAGGGCTCCACCACGACCTCGCCGAGGCCGAGCCAGTCGGCCATCCGCAGGAGCTCGCCGGCCAGCCGCTCGGCCGTCTCCCCCGCATCGGCCCCCTCCTCGAGATGGGTCGCGTTGCCGCGGAGTACGCCCGCCTGACGGTCGGCCTTCAGGCAGATGCGGGCCACGATCCTCTCGTCGAGGAGAAAGGGCAGGACGTAGTAGCCGTAGAGGCGCTTCTCGGACGGCGTGTAGATCTCGAGGCGATAGCGGAAGCCGAAGAGGCGCTCCGCCCGTGGCCGCTCCCAGACGAGCGAATCGAAAGGAGACAGAAGCGCCGCGCGGTCCTTCAGCCGTGGCGCGCGGGCGGCGGGATCGAGATAGGCCTCCTGCTTCCAGCCCTGCACCTCCGCCGGGACGAGGCTCCCCTCCTCCACCATCTCCCGAACGCGCGCCTTCGCGTCGGCGAGCGGCAGGCGGAAATAGTCGCGCAGGTCGGAGAAGGTCGCGACGCCCATGGCGCGGATCGCGGTGGCGAGGAGCGCACGCTGCGCCGCCGCGTCGTCCGGCGTTGGCGCGCCGACGATCTGCGGCGGGAGAACCCGCTCCGGCACGTCGTAGACGCGCTCGAAGTTGCGGCGGTCGGCGACCGTGATCTCGCCCGCCCAGAACAGGAACTCGAGCGCCCGCTTGCCGTCGCTCCAGCCCCACCAGGCGCCGCTGGCCTTCCCGCCCTCGGAGAGCTCCGACGCCGTGAGGGGCCCGCGCTCGCGGATCTCCTTCAGCACGGCGGAGACATAGTCGGGACGGTCGGCCGCGAAGCCCGCGAGCCCGCCATAGATGCCCTCCCCTCTCGCGGCCCGGGCCATCCGCCACCTGAGGTTCGGCTGCTGCTCGAGCGGGATGAAGGAGGCTTCGTGGCCCCAGTACTCGAACAGGCGACGGCGCCGCCCGTGCGTCAGGCGGTCGAGGATCGCGCGGTCGTAGGGGCCGAGGCGGGAGAAGAACGGCAGGTAGTGCGAGCGGCTGAGGACGTTGACGCTGTCGATCTGCACGAGGCCGACACGGTCGAGGACCCGCACGAGGTGGCGCGCCGTCGGTTCGCCCGGCGGCAGGCGGTCGGCGAAGCCCTGCGCGGCCAGCGCGATGCGGCGGGCCTTGCGCGGCGACAGGCGTTCGGGAGCCGGGGTCATCGGGTCGGGCATAGCGGGGAATGGGGCGGCCGGCAATCCGATATCGGAGGTCGCGCCCCCGGATGCAAAGCCGATCCGACCGTGCTAGGCCTCGCGAAACGGCCCGTGCGGCAGCGCACTTCCCGCCAGTCCGAGGACATGAAGATGCAGACGCGTCCGAACATTCTGATCCTGATGGTCGACCAGGCGAACGGAACCTTCTTCCCCGACGGGCCGGCCGGGTTCCTGCACATGCCGCACCTGAAGGCGCTGGCCGAGCGCTCGACCCGCTTCGGCAACAGCTACACGGCGAGCCCTCTCTGCGCGCCGGGCCGAGCCTGCTTCATGTCCGGACAGCTAATCTCGCGGACAGGCGTCTATGACAACGCCGCGGAGTTCCCCTCCGCCATCCCGACCTACGCGCACCATCTGCGCAAGGCGGGCTATCACACGTGCCTGTCGGGCAAGATGCACTTCGTGGGGCCCGACCAGCTGCACGGATTCGAGGAGCGGCTGACGACCGACGTCTATCCCGCCGATTTCGGCTGGACGCCCGACTACAGGAAGCCCGGCGAGCGGATCGACTGGTGGTACCACAATCTCGGCTCGGTCACGGGCGCGGGCGTCGCCGAGATCACGAACCAGATGGAGTATGACGACGAGGTCGCCTACCACGCCGAGCGCAAGCTCTACGACCTCTCGCGCGGCCGCGACGACCGGCCGTGGGCCCTGACGGTGAGCTTCACCCACCCGCACGACCCTTACGTCGCGCGGCGGCGGTTCTGGGACCTCTACGAGGGCTCTGAGCACCTGGTGCCGGAGGTGGGCGCGATCCCGTTCGAGGACCAGGACCCGCACTCGCAGCGGCTCTACAGGGCGAACGACTACACGAAGTTCGAGATCCTCGAGGAGAACGTGCGCAAGGCGCGGCGCGGCTATTTCGCGAACCTCTCCTATCTCGACGAGAAGATCGGCTCGATCCTCGACGTCCTGAAGCGCACGCGGATGGACGGGAACACGATCGTCGCCTTCACCTCCGACCACGGCGACATGCTGGGCGAGCGCGGCCTGTGGTTCAAGATGAGCTTCTACGAGGGCTCCGCCCGCGTGCCGCTTATGATCTCCGCGCCGGGCCTCGAGCCGCGCCACGTGAAGTCGCCGGTCTCGACGATCGACATGGCCCCGACGCTCTGCGACCTCGCCGGCATCGACATGGGCGAGATCAGGCCGTGGACGGACGGGCACTCGCTCCTGCCGCTCGTCAACGGCCACGAGCGCCCCGAGCCCGTGTTCATGGAATATGCCGCGGAAGGCTCCTACGCGCCGATCGTCTCGATCCGCGAGGGCAAGTGGAAGTTCAACCACTGCGAGCTCGACCCGCCGCAGCTCTTCGACCTCGAGGCCGACCCGCAGGAGATGACGAACCTCGCAGCCGACCCCGCCCACGCCGAGACCGTGCGGGGATTCCAGGCGAAGGTCGCGACGCAGTGGGACATGGCGCGCTTCGACGCCGAGGTGCGCGAGAGCCAGGCGCGGCGCTGGGTCGTCTACGAGGCGCTCAGGAACGGCGCCTACTACCCCTGGGACTTCCAGCCGCTGCAGAAGGCGTCCGAGCGCTACATGCGCAACCACATGGACCTGAACGTGGTGGAGGAGAGCCAGCGTTTCCCGCGCGGGGAGTGAGGGGCGGCATTCCGCAAGCCGGGGCGCTTTCCGCCGACGGCACCGGGCGCTAGTATCATCGCGTGAACGAGGATCGCCGCATGGGCCCGCTTCGGCTGAAGGACCGCGACGAGGACCGCCTCCGCAGGCTTGCCCAGGCGCGGGATGTGGAGCCCGACCAACTGCTCCGCGAAGCCGTCTCGCAGTATCTCGAGCGGGAAGAGGCTCGGCAGGGCTTTCTGGCCGAGGCCCAATCCGCGCTCGAGGACTATCGGCAGACCGGAACGCATCTCGAGTTCGCGGATCTGGAGTCCTGGTTCGAGAGCTGGGGGGAGAGCCGGGAGACGAAGCTGCCGCCGTGGCGCAGCTAGTTCTTTCGAGGCTTGCGGTCGCCGGCCTGGAGCGCTGCCGGACCTTTCTGGAGGCCCGAGATCCGGAAAGCGGGAAATCGTGATCCCTTTCGGCAGAAGCGGCTACGCCGCCCTCTACACCTATCTCGAAAGCGACGACCGGGTGGTGATCCTGGCATTCCGGCACCAGCGGGAGGCGGGGTATTGATGGCTTCCGCCCGCAACCGTCGCCCGGACCGACCGACATGAGCCTCCTCGACGACCTCCTCGCTCTGAACCGCCCGCTGCTGGCGGACGGCGCGACCGGCACGAGCTACTTCGCCCGCGGACTGGCGTCGGGGGATCCCCCCGAACTCTGGCTGACGGAGCACCCCGAGCGGGTGAAGGAGGTGCATGCGGAGTTCGTCGCCGCCGGCTCCGACATCATCCTGACGAACAGTTTCGGCGCGAACGCCTTCCGCCTGAAGCTCCACGACATGCAGGACCGGGTGTTCGAGCTGAACCGGCGGGCGGCGGAGCTCGCTCGCGAGGTCGCCGACGCCGCCGGCAGGCCGGTCGCCGTCGCCGGTTCCGTGGGGCCGACGGGCGAGCTCTTCGCGCCGCTGGGCGCGATGACGTATGACGATGCCGTCGCGGCCTTTACCGAGCAGGCCAAGGGGCTGAAGGCTGGCGGCGCGGACATTCTCTGGATCGAGACGATGTCGGCGCCCGAGGAGGTGAAGGCGGCGGCGGAGGCCGCGGCCGCCGTCGACATGCCCTACTGCTTCACCTTCTCATTCGACACGGCCGGCCGAACGATGATGGGCATGAAGCCAACGGACGTGCCGGCGCTCGGGGCCGAGTTGCCGGGGCGGCCGGTGGCGATGGGCGGGAACTGCGGCGTCGGCGCGCCGGACCTCCTCGCCTCGATGCTCGCCATGAGGGAGGCGGCGCCCGGCGCGGTGCTGATCGCCAAGGGCAACTGCGGCATCCCGCAGGTGCACGGCGACCACCTCGAATACTCCGGCACGCCGGAGCTGATGGCCGACTATGCGCGGCTGGCGGTCGATTGCGGGGTGCGGATCGTCGGCGGCTGCTGCGGCACGACGGCGAGGCATGTCGCCGCGATGGCCGAGGCGCTCGCGGGTCATGAGCCCGGGCCGCCGCCGACGATCGACGAGATCGTCGCGCGGCTCGGCCCGACGCTGATGAAGCACGCCCATGACGGCGAGGCGCCGGCCGGGCGCACGAGGCGCAGCCGGCGCCGGGACTGAGGGGTCAGCCGCAGGCGTCCGGCACCTTCGCATAGACGGCCGCCCGATCCTGCTTCAGGAACCAGACCGGAACGGACCCCATCATCATCGAGCACCAGATCGCGCCGTCCGTCTGCGGCCGGCACTCGTCCGCCTGGACGCAGATCCGCTCGACCGAGCCCATCTTGGCTCCGTCGAGCCCCGGCATCGCCCGGAGGTTGAGGTTCACGACCGGCTGCAGCCAGACCTCGTACGCGAACTGGTTCGTCGATGCCGGCACGCCGAGATCCTGCGGCGCGGCACACTCACTCGTTCCGTAGTACGGCACGCATGTGCGTGGCCCGGCGGAAGGGCCGGGCCCGGTCTGCTGCATGCCCTGCTGGACCATCGTCAGGCCGTCTCCGTCGCCGATCATGCCGACATAGACGCCGGGCTGCTCGAGATCGACGCGGGCGACCTGCGTCGGCGTCCCGCCCGAGATCGCATAGAACATGATCGTGTGGCCGTCGCGCTCGACACTGTAGCCGGCCAGGTTGCGCAAGGCCCCGCCGCAGGCCCCGACGACGTTCACCCGGCTGATGCCGGGAAGGACCGGCTCGGCCCCGAGCCCCACCACGCAGACCTCGTGGCCGGCGTTCAGCTCCCACCGCTCCTGACCCTGCGCCTGCACCGACGAGGCGGCGGACAGCGCGGATGCGGCCAGCGCGAAGGTGGCGAGGCCGCGCCGAAGCACCGCCCGAGAGAGAGAAAAGCCCATCGAATACCCCCCAGAATCGACAGAATGGGCGATCCTTTCGCCATTCGGCATCGGCCGCCATTCTTTTTTCGCCCCGGCCTCTCGCCTGTTCCTACGCCGCCTCTGCAGGCGCGGGCGTGCGAGCGAGAATCTCATGCCCCGAGCGCCCGGCGGAAGGCGCTCATGTGGAAGGCGACCTGCTCCGGCGGGTAGCGGTGCTCGCGGCCGACGGGGCAGGCGTCGCGGGCGAGGCATCCCGAGGAGCGGCACCGGTGCCCGCCCGGGGCCCGCAGACGGGAAGCGCAGGCGGGAACGTCATAGCCTCCTTCCCCGAATGCGCCGACGGGACAGGCCGAGAGGCACGGCCTCTCCCGGCAGCTCTCGCACGGCGAGGGCTCGGCCGGCACCGTGGGAAGATCGGCGATCTCCACCGGGAAAAGGAGGGCTGCCCGGTAGGCGTGCCACAGCCCGTAGACGGGATGGACGAGGAGGCCGAGCGGCGAGGAGGACAGCCCCTCCGCCCGCTTCGCCCAGCGCTGGAACGGCAGCGGGGGCGCTTCGAACGGAAAGACGGCACGGGCGCCCAAGGCCTCCGCGATCGGCCCGACGACGGCGCGCGTCCAGCGGTCGAGCGGGTGCGGCGCGCCGTCGATGTGGGGCGCGAAGTTCCGCCACATCGCCCCGCCGGTGTTGCCGACGAGGACGAGGGCGCGGGCCGGCACGCCCGGCGCCGCCTCCGGCACCACATCCTCGCCGAGCGGCGCGAAACCGCCGCGCACGGACAGACCGTGCGCGGCGAGCGCTGCTGCGACGTCACGACAGGCGGGGGCGGGATCGGGTGGCGGCATTCCCCTTCCCTGCCCCGAGTCGGGGAGCGCCCTCAAGTGAAGGCGTCGGGCATCGAGTCCTTCTTGGTGCGGATGAAGTCCTCGAGCTGCTCGTCGATCGCGGGGTCGAGCGCCGGCTGCTCATAGGCCTCGAGCCACGACTTCCACTGCGCGTTCGCGCGCTCCTCGATGCGCTTGCCGCCTTCGGATTCCCACTGCTCGAACGAGTTGTTGTCCGTCAGCGGCGAGCGGTAGAAGGCCGTCTCGAAGTTCGCCCGCGTGTGGGCCGCGCCGAGATAGTGGCTGCCGGGGCCGACCTCCTCTATCGCGTCGAGCGCCTGTCCGTTCTCCGAAAGGTCGATCCCTTCCGCGAAACGCTGCATCATGGCGCACTGGTCGGCGTCCATGACGAACTTCTCGTAGGAACTGACGAGGCCGCCCTCGAGCCAGCCGGCCGCGTGGAGGCAGAAATTCACGCCGGCGAGCAGCGTCGGCGCGAGCGTCTGCGCGCTCTCGTAGGCGGCCTGCGCGTCCGGCACCTTCGAGCCGCACAAGGACCCCCCGGACCGGAACGGCACGCCGAGGCGCCGGGCGAGCTGCGCCGCGCCGTAGAGGACGAGCGAGGGCTCCGGCGTGCCGAAGGTCGGCGCGCCCGACTGCATCGAGATCGAGCTCGCGAAGGTGCCGAAGACCACCGGGGCGCCGGGCCGCACGAGCTGCGTGAGCGCCATGCCGGCCATCGACTCGGCGAGGATCTGCGTCAGCGTGCCCGCGACCGTCACCGGCGACATGGCGCCGGCGAGGATGAAGGGCGAGATCACCGTCGCCTGGTTCGCCGCCGCGTAGACCTTCAGCGCGCCGAGCATGGTCGAATCGAAGACCATCGGCGAGTTCGCGTTGATCAGGTTGATCAGCACGCAGTTCTGGTCCACGAACTCCTTGCCGAAGACGAACTCGGCCATCGCGACGGAGTCCTTCGCCCGCTCGGGATGCGTCACCGAGCCCATGAAGGGCTTGTCGGAGTAGCGGATGTGGGCCGCCACCATGTCGAGATGGCGCTTGTTGACCGGCAGGTCGACCGGCTCGCACAGCGTGCCGCCGGAATGGTGGATCGCCGGCGCGACATAGGCGAGCTTCACGAAGTTGCGGAAGTCCTCGATCGTCGCGTACCGCCTGCCCTTGTCGAGGTCGCGCACGAAGGGCGGCCCGTAGACCGGCGCGAACACGGTCGACTTGCCGCCGATCTCGACCGAGCGCTCGGGGTTGCGGGCGTGCTGGGTGAAGGTCGAGGGCGCCGTCTTCAGGATCTCGCGCAGCATGCCCTTCGGGAAGCGCACGCGCTCCCCGTCGATCTCCGCGCCGGCCGTGCGCCAGAGGTCGAGCGCCTCCGGATCCTCGCGGAACTCGATCCCGATCTCTGCCAGAACCTTGTCGGCATTGTTCTCGATGAGAGTGAGCCCCTCCCCGTCGAGCACCTCGTAGACCGGCACGCGGCGCCGGATATGGGGCATCGCGACGCCCGCGCCGCCCCGTCGCCGCTCGCGCCGCGCATCCGCGCCGCCGCCGCGCCGGCGCCCGGAGACTGCTGCTTCCGCCATGGCGGATCCTTCCCTCTGACATGACCGTCCAGTGGGCGCCGATGCTAGCGGGGCGGCAACCGGCCCCATGTCTTCCCAGCGTCACGCCCGCGACGCGCAAGCGACAGGCGCGCATGCCGGATCTGTCGCAAATGCATAAGCGGCGCGTCGGAGATGGATGATCGGCGCCGCATCGGCTCGACGATACTCCGCGGGAATGGCTCGGGGCTTTTGGAGCGCGTGCGAAGACCATGGCTGACGACGAACTCGATCTCTCCACCCTCGGTGACGAGGACCTCATCGCCCAGATGCACGACGACCTCTACGACGGTCTCAAGGAGGAGATCGAGGAGGCGGTGCGCATCCTGCTCGACCGTGGCTGGGAGCCCTACCGGATCCTGACCGAGGGCCTCGTCGAGGGCATGCGCATCGTCGGCATCGACTTCCGAGACGGCATCCTGTTCGTGCCGGAGGTCCTGCTCTCGGCGAACGCGATGAAGGCCGGCATGTCGATCCTGCGGCCGCTCCTCGCCCAGACCGGCGCGCCGAAGATGGGCAAGATGGTGATCGGCACGGTGAAGGGCGACATCCACGACATCGGCAAGAACCTCGTGTCGATGATGATGGAGGGCGCCGGCTTCGAGGTGATCGACATCGGCATCAACAACTCGGTCGAAGCCTATCTCGAGGCGCTCGAGGAGCATCGGCCGGAGATCCTCGGCATGTCGGCGCTGCTGACGACGACGATGCCCTACATGAAGGTCGTCATCGACACGCTGAAGGAGAAAGGCCTGCGCGACCAGTATATCGTGCTGGTCGGCGGCGCGCCCTTGAACGAGGAGTTCGGAGCCGCGGTCGGCGCCGACGCCTATTGCCGCGACGCGGCGGTGACGGTCGAGATCGCCAAGGACCTGATGGCGCGCACGCACAATGTGAGGGCGAGCGCGACGGCGTGAGGCCGGGCGTGACGGGCGGCACTTCAGGCGGGGAGCCATGATCGGCAACGAGAGGCTGAAGCTCCAGGCCAACTATCTGAACGGGCTCGCCATCGCCGTGTTCGCGATCGGCGGCCTCGCGCCACTGTCCTCGGTCGCTTATGGTGAGAACAGCAAGGCCGACGCCCTTGTTCTCGGCCTTGGCGTCGGGATTTGTCTTGTTGCCAGTTACGCACTACATCTGTTGGCGAGACGAGTCCTCAAGGGGTTGACGTCATGAGCAATCTCGAGACGATCCTTCTGCTGAGCATGGCGCCCGTCGGCGCGCTGATCATCGGCGCGCTCGTCTACTACCAGGCGCGCCGCGAGGAGAAGCGGCACCTGCGCTGAGCCCGCAGGGGACATGCTGGCGCAGTCTTTGGATGCCCGCCCTCCCCGGCTGGGTGCGCGGGCACCGCTTCACGACCCGCGATGACTCCCGCGCAGAAATCCCGCCCTCACACCTTTTCCATCATCAGCGCGATGCCCTGGCCGACGCCGATGCACATGGTGCACAGCGCGTTCTTCGCGCCGCGCTCCTGCATCTCGGTGACGGCGGTCAGCGTCAGGCGGGCGCCCGACATGCCGAGCGGGTGGCCGATCGCGATCGCGCCGCCGTTCGGGTTCACGTGCTCGGCGTCGTCCGGCAGGCCGAGCTCGCGCAGCACGGCGAGGGCCTGCGAGGCGAAGGCCTCGTTGAGCTCCATGATCTCCACGTCGGAGACCTGCCTGCCGAGCCGGTCGAGGAGCTTCCTCGTCGCCGGCGCGGGGCCGACGCCCATGACGCGCGGCGGCACGCCGGCCGTCGCCATGCCGACGACGCGGGCGAGCGGCGTGAGGCCGTATTTCTCGACCGCCTGGGCCGACGCGAGGATGAGCGCGGCGGCGCCGTCATTGACACCCGAGGCGTTGCCGGCCGTCACCGTGCCGTTCTCGCGGAACGGCGTCGGCAGCTTCGCGAGCTTCTCGAGCGAGGTCTCGCGGGGATGCTCGTCGCTGCCGACGACGACGGGATCTCCTTTTCGCTGAGGGATCGAGATCGGCGCGATCTCCTTCGCGAGCCGGCCGCTCCTCTGGGCGCGCGCGGTGCGCTCCTGCGAGCGCATCGCGAACAGGTCCTGGTCCTCGCGCGAGATGTCGTACTCCGCCGCGACGTTCTCGCCGGTTTCGGGCATGGAGTCCGTGCCGAACATCTTCCGCATGTTCGGGTTGACGAAGCGCCAGCCGATCGTCGTGTCGTGAATCTCGGCCTGGCGCGAGAAGGCCGTCTCGGCCTTGCCCATCACAAAGGGCGCGCGCGACATCGATTCGACGCCGCCGGCGATCATCACCTCGGCCTCGCCGGTGCGGATGGCTCGCGCCGCCTGGCCGACCGCGTCGAGGCCCGAGCCGCAGAGACGGTTGATCGTGGTGCCGGTGACGGACTGCGGCAGCCCGGCGAGCAGCGCCGCCATGCGCGCGACGTTGCGGTTGTCCTCGCCCGCCTGGTTGGCGCAGCCCATCATCACGTCGTCGATCGCCTCGGCCGGCAGGCCCGGCGCGCGCTTCAGCACCTCGCCGATGACGAAAGCCCCCATGTCGTCCGGCCGCACCAGGGCGAGCGCGCCGCCGTAGCGGCCGACGGGGGTGCGCACGCCGGCGCAGATGAACGCTTCACGCATGTCGAAAGCTCCTGGAGGGGATCTGGCGCGACAACGTAGGGTTTCGGACCCACGGAACCGCGCGGCTCGTCGCACCTCCCTAGACCGGCGGCGCAGCAACGTAAACGCCTCCCGGAGCCTCTTCGGGAAAACCAGCACAGACGGGCATTCCCGCACCGCCCGTCGGGAAAGCGACGCCGCGTCACCGCCGCGTCGCAAAACGGATCTCGCACGTCGCGGCAAAACCATCTCCGTGCCGCGGTCGGCGCCAATGATGACGCTCGGAAGACGGCACCGAAACCTCGCGAGGGGCGGCCCCGTTTTCCTTCTTTGACCGAGCCTTTCGAGCCGGTCGCAACATGTGAGTGTCCGCCATGGCAGCCGATACGACCGCTCCCCGGATGAACGCATCGATCGAGGCGACCCCGAAGCAGGTTCTCGACACGGCGGAGCTCGCGGCGCTCTTCCCGCGCGGCACGCGGGTCTACCTGACCGATGTCGGCACGACGCCATTGCCGGACTTCGTTTCGGCTGCCTCGCGCCTCCAAGAGCTCGGCTACATTCCGGTGCCGCACGTGGCGGCCAGGCGCCTGCCGAGCGCCGCGGCGCTGGCCAACCGCATGGCGCGCCTGAAGGGCGAAGCCGGCGTCGACGAGGCCCTGGTGGTCGGCGGCGGCGTCGACCGGCCGGAGGGCCCGTTCGCTTCGTCGATGGACGTTCTTCGCACGGGCATCCTCGAAGCCCAGGGCTACAGGCGCATCGCGGTGGCGGGCCACCCCGAGGGCTCGCCGGACATCTCCGACGAGGCGATCGCCGACGCACTGTTCTGGAAACAGGAATGGGCCGCCGACCGCGGCATCGAGATGCGGATCGTGACGCAGTTCGGCTTCGACGCGCAGCGCTACATCCGCTGGGCCGAGGACCTTCGCCGCGAGGGCGTGACGCTGCCGATCCATGTCGGCGTTTCGGGCCCTGCGAAGATCACGACGCTCGTGAAGTACGCGGCGATGTGCGGCGTCGGCGCGTCGCTCGACTTCCTCAAGAAGCGCGCGAGCTCGCTCGTGACGCTCGCCACGAGCTACAGCCCCGAGGGCCTCGTCGAGCCGCTCGAGCGCGAGGCGGCCGCGAACGAACAGTTCCTCGTGAAGCAGTTCCACGTCTTCCCGTTCGGCGGCCTGAAGAAGACCTCCGACTGGCTCCACGCCCGCGGCACCTGGACGAGCGAAGCACAACCCGCCTCGGCCGCCTTCTGAGCCTTCCCGAGACCTTCCACAAGCGGCCCGGCCCCACATGACGCGCACCGTTCTCGCCTCCGCCACCAAGACCGTCCTGATGGGCTTCGACCAGCCCTTCTGCGTGATCGGCGAGCGCATCAACCCGACGGGCCGCAAGAAGCTCGCCGCCGAGATGGTCGAGGGCAATTTCGAGACGGTGAAGACCGACGCCATCGCCCAGGTGGCGGCCGGCGCGCTGGTGCTCGACGTGAACGCAGGCGTGACGGCGGTCGACCCCAACATGAGCGAGCCGCCGCTGCTGCGCCAGACGGTCGAGCTCGTGCAGTCGCTCGTCGACGTGCCGCTGTCGATCGACAGCTCGGTTCCCGCGGCGCTCGCGGCCGGCCTCGAGGTCTGCAGGGGCCGCCCGCTCGTCAATTCCGTGACGGGCGAGGAGGATCGCCTCGAGGCGATCCTGCCGCTCATCAAGAAGTACGACGTGCCGGTCGTCGCGATCTCGAATGACGAGTCGGGCATCTCGGAGGACCCCGACGTGCGCTTCGAGGTGGCGCGGAAGATCGTCCGCCACGCCGCCGACTACGGCATCGCGCCGCACGACATCGTCGTCGACCCTCTGGTGATGCCGATCGGCGCGATGGCGACGGCGGGCCTGCAGGTCTTCCACCTCGTGCGCCGGCTGCGCGAGGAGCTGAAGGTCAACACGACCTGCGGCGCCTCGAACGTCTCGTTCGGCCTGCCGAACCGGCACGGCATCAACGCCGCCTTCCTGCCGATGGCGATCGCGTCGGGGATGACCTCCGCCATCATGAACCCGATCCGCCCCCAGGAGATGGACGCCGTGCGCGCGGCGAACGTGCTGATGGGCACCGACAAGGACTGCCGCAGCTGGATCCGCAACAACCGCGACCAGTCGAGCGCGACGGCCGGCGAGGCCGCGGCGCAGATCGCCGAGAGCGGCGGGCGCCGCCGCGGCGGCCGGGAGGGACGCCGGCGCGCGGTCTGAGCGAGGAGAAGCTCGATTGAGCGACGCTCCCGAACTTCTCGAGGACGCCCTCGTCCTCTTCATGCCGAGCGGGCGGCGCGGCCGCTTTCCGCTCGGCACGCCCGTGCTCGACGCCGCACGCCAGCTCGGCGTGTATGTCGAGAGCGTGTGCGGCGGGCGCGGCATCTGCGGCCGATGCCAGGTCAGCGTCGCCGAGGGCCATTTCGCCAAGCACAAGATCGTCAGCCGGGCGGACAATCTCTCGCCCGTCGGCGAGGCCGAGCTCCGCTATGCCGAGAAGCGCTTCCTGCCGGCCGACCGGCGGCTCTCCTGCTCGGCTACGGTCCAGGGCGATCTCGTCATCGACGTGCCGGCGGAGAGCCAGACGAACCGCCAGCTCGTGCGCAAGCGCGCCGAGACGCGGGCGATCGAGCGCAACCCGGTCACGCGGCTCTACTATCTCGAGGTCGAAGAGCCCGACATGGAGAACCCGCTCGGCGACGCCGACCGGCTCCTGCGGGCGCTCGAGACGCAGTGGGCGCTCGTCGCGCCGAGGATCGAGTTCCACGTCCTGCCGCAGGTCCAGGCGGCGCTCCGAAAGGGCGAGTGGAAGGTGACCGTGGCCGTCTACGAGGGCGACCACGTGCCGCTCGTCGTCGCGATCTGGCCCGGCTTCCGCGACCGCCTCTACGGGGTCGCGATCGACGTCGGCTCGACGACGATCGCCTGCCACCTCTCCGACATGCTGTCTGGCCGCACGATCGCCTCGGCCGGCACCTCGAACCCGCAGATCCGGTTCGGCGAGGATCTGATGTCGCGGGTTTCCTACCTCATGATGAATCCCGACGGGCTCACGGCGCTGACGCATGCGGTGCGCGGCGCGATCGAGAGCGTGATCGACAAGGTTGTCACCGACGCGGAAGGAACGCGGGAGGACATCCTGGAGGCGGTGCTCGTCGGCAACCCGGTGATGCACCACCTGATGCTGGGCATCGACCCGCGCGAGCTCGGCGGGGCGCCCTTCGCGCTCGCCGCCTCCGGCGCGATCTCGATGGCCGCCCGCGACCTGCCGCTCGGCATAAACCACGGCGGGCGCATCTATATCCTGCCCTGCATCGCGGGCCATGTCGGCGCGGACGCCGCCGCCGCGACGCTCGCCGAGGGGCCGCACCGGTCGGACGAGATGACGCTCCTCGTCGACATCGGCACGAACGCGGAAATCGTGCTCGGCAACAGGGAGCGCATCGTCGCGGCGAGCTCGCCGACGGGCCCGGCCTTCGAGGGCGCCGAGATCACCTGGGGGCAGCGGGCGGCGCCGGGGGCGATCGAGCGGGTGCGCATCGACCCCGAGACGCTCGTCGCGAAGGTGAAGGTGATCGGCAACGATCACTGGTCGGACGAGCCCGAGTTCGAGGAGCGGCTCGAGGAGGTCGGCGTCACCGGCATCTGCGGCTCGGGCATCATCGAAGCCATAGCGGAAATGTACCTCGCCGGGATCATCTCCGAGGACGGCGTGATCGACGGGCGGCTCGCCGAGCGCTCGGACCGCATCGTGCCGGAGCGGCGCACCTTCACCTTCGTCCTGTGGCGCGGCCGCCACGAGATTCGCATCACGCAGGGCGACGTGCGCGCGATCCAGCTCGCCAAGGCCGCGCTCTATGCGGGCATCAAGCTCCTCATGAACCGGCTGGACGTCGAGAGGGTCGACCGGATCAAGCTCGCGGGCGCGTTCGGCAACTATATCGACCCGAGATACGCGATGATCCTGGGGCTCATTCCGGATTGCGACGTGGAGAAGGTCGCGTCCGTGGGAAACGCGGCCGGCACCGGCGCCCGCATGGCGCTCATGAATCGCGGCTACCGAAGCGAGATCGAGGATCTCGTGAAGCGGATCGAGAAGCTGGAGACGGCGCTCGAGCCGAAGTTCCAGGAGCACTTCGTGGCGGCGATGGCCTTCCCGAACAAGGTCGACCCCTTCCCCGCCTCAGGCAGGCGGTGAAGCTGCCCGAGCCGAGGCAGGTCGACCGGACGGGCGAGACGGGCGGCCGCAGGCGCACCGGCCGACGCGGCCAGCGACCCGACGCCGCCTGACGGGCGGACGACGGCGGCAGGACGCTCAGCCCTGCCGCTCGGGGACCCTGACGGTCAGGCCGTCGAGCTCTTCGGTGATCTTGATCTGGCAGGACAGGCGGCTCGTCGGCTTCACCTCGAAGGCGAAGTCGAGCATGTCCTCCTCCATCTCCGAGGCGGTGCCGGTCTTCTCGCGCCACGCGTCGTCGACATAGACGTGGCAGGTGGCGCAGGCCAGCGCGCCGCCGCATTCGGCCTCGATGCCCGGAACCATGTTGCGGATCGCGGTCTCCATCACGGTGGAGCCCACCTCCGCCTCGACCTCGTGCACGTCGCCATTGTGTTCGATGAACACGATCTTGGGCATTGAACGAAAGCTCCGCATCGTCGTCGGGATGTCTTCGGCCCGCGACCCTATATGCGAAGGCGCCGCGACTTGGAAGGGTTCCAAGTCAGGGAGTTCGGCCACCTTTCCGTTTCAGTGCTCGGTGTAGAGGCGCTTGACGAAGCCGCCGATCTCCTCGAGCTCGCTCTCGAGATCGGCGAGGATGTCGGGCAGTTGCCGCACCGGGGCGGGCGAGGCCTCGAGCTCCTCCGACAGTCGCGCGACGCCCCAGGCGCCGACGGCGGTCGCCGAGCCCTTCAGCGTGTGGGCCGCCTCCGCACGGTCGCGCTCGGCGATCGCCGCCCGCAGCCGCCTCAGATAGACGGCCGACTGCAGGACGAAGAGATGCAACGCCTCGCGCTCCACCTGGACGTCGCCGGCCGTCTGGCGCGCAAGGTGCTCGAGGTCGACAGGCCACCTGGACGACATGAAACGGACCCCGCTCGTGCCCGTGGAACCAAGCTCTTTTCGGTGGGTCATCCCGCCTCGCTTCCGCATTCAGGCGAGAAGGTGGCGCCGCAGGCGCAAAGAAGCGGTTAACCCCGCGATGCGAAAGTCGTTAACGATGTCTTAACGAAGGGGCGTCCGGGTGTTTCCCCGCCACATCTTTGCCGATAGTATTCTCCTGCCGCAGTGTCCTTGGACCCGCGGTGGAGGCTTCGTTTGTGCTTCGCCTTGGTCCGGTGCAGAGGCAGCGCCGGCCCGGGGCGATTGCGTCGGCAGGCGGACTCCGGACGAGATGCCGGCCGGTGGGTCGGCTCGCAGGCGGCGGGCGAGCGCCCGGTTAGTATCGAGTACGGACGCGAGGCTATCAGATGTCGAACCAGTCACCCCAGGCTCGCGACGCGGACGCGGCGGCGATGTCCGCCCTGGAGGAAGCGCTCGGCGGCAATCCGGGCGGAAAAGGCCAGGAACGGGACGCCGATCCGGCGGCAGCGGCCACCGAGACGGTGAACCGCGCGGTCGAGCGGGTGGTGGAGGCCGCACGCGACACGGGCCGGGCACCGCGCCAGGCCGGCGAGACGGAGGCGGAGACGGCGCCTGCGGCAGCCGACGCGGCGGCGGGCGCGCCTGCGCCGACAAAGCCGAGCACATCGGGCCGCGAGGGCCCGCGGCCCGCGAACGACGACCGGCCGAGCATGGGCCACGTCGTCTACGCGATGCAGCGCCGCCCCTCGCGCACGCCCTTCCTCGTCGCCTTCCTGCTCTCCGCCGTGTGGGCCGGGCTCGGCTTCGTCCTCGGCTGGGGCATCTACGGCGACGACCTCCTGCGGGTGACGAGCGCCTCGGTCCTGCGGGCGCAGCCGGGCATCCTCTCGGTCCATGCCGGGATCGTGCTGCCGGTCCTTTTGTTCTTCGCCACCGCCGCCATGTACTGGCGGGCCCAGGACCTGCGGCTGGCGAGCCGCGCCCTGACCGAGGCCGCGATCCGGCTCAGCGAGCCGGAAGGGCTCGCGAAGGACCAGGTCGTCGCCGTCGGCCAGGCGATCCGCCGCGAGGTCGCCGCGATGGGCGACGGGGTTGAGCGGGCGCTCGCGCGGGCGGGCGAGCTCGAGGCGCTGATCCACGGCGAGGTGTCCTCGCTCGAGCGCGCCTATCACGAGAACGAGCTGCGCATGCGCGCCCTGCTCGAGCAGATGTCGCACGAGCGCGAGCAGATCATCACGAACGCCGACAAGCTGCGCGGCGCGATCCAGGGCACGCACGAGAACCTCGCAGCCGACCTGAGCGCGGTGAGCGACAGGATCACGGAATCCGTCACCGCGGCGGGCGAACGGATCTCGCACACGCTGTCGCGCCGCGGCGAGGAGCTGACGGACGCCTTCAACTCCGTCGGCGACAATTTCATCGGCACGCTCACCGTCAACGGCGACGAGCTCGTCCGCCGGCTGAACGACACCGGCCAGGACCTGACGACGCAGCTCAACGAGACGAGCCACACGGTCACGAACCTCCTCGCCGACCGCGGCTACGAGATCAACAGCGCGCTCGAGCAGACGGGCGCGAGCATCGTCAGCGATCTGGGCGAGCGGGGCGACAGCGTGAACCAGACGCTGCGCGAGACCGGCCGGATGCTCGTGGGCGAGCTCGGCGAGCGCTCGAAGGACGTCTCCGACCGCCTGCGCGAGACGGGCGAGGCGCTGGTCGAGAGCCTGACCTCGCGCTCCGACGAGGTGACGGAGCGCCTGCGGGAGACCGGCAACGGCATCACCGACCGGCTGGTGACGCAGGGCGGCCAGATCACCGACCGGATGCTGTCGACCGGCACCGGCCTGTCGGACACGCTCCTGAGCCAGGGCGAGGAGATCACGACGCGCCTGTCGAGCGTCGGCACCCGCATCTCCGAGGCGATCGCCGAGAACAGCACCCGCCTGACCTCCAGCCTCGACGCCTCGGGCACCCGTCTGGAGACGACGATCGCCGAGCGCGGCGACGCGCTGACGGGCCGGCTCGCCGCGACGGGCGAGGACATTCTGAGCCGCCTCACGGCCGCCGGCGAGGAGCTGACGACCGGCATCTCCGGCCGCACGGCGGAGTACGCCTCGGAGCTGACCCGCCTCGGCAGCGACGTCGAGCGAACCGTCTCCGAGCGCAGCGCGAGCCTGACGGAGAGCCTCAACCGCTCGACCGAGGAGCTCCTGGCCGCGATGGAGAGCCGCTCGGCCGAGGTCGGCGGGCGACTGACCACGGCCGTCGGCGACATGGACACGGCGCTGACGGACAAGGGCGGCGCCCTCGCCGACCGGCTCGAGACGCGCTCCGGCGAGCTCGACCGGATCCTCGGCCGCCACGGCGAGAGCCTCGAGCAGCTCTTCGCCGGCCGGCTCTCGGAGATCGAGACGACGCTCGGCGAGCAGTCGGGCCGGGTCACGGAAGAGCTCAAGGCGCGCGCCGAGGAGATCCGCACCGTTCTCGGCGAGCGCAGCGAGGAGGTGGCGCGCCTGCTCGCGGACCGCACGGGGGCGATCGAGACGACCCTGTCTTCGCGCAGCGACGCCCTCGACCGGATGCTGACCGAGCATCTCGACGGCCTGTCCTCGAGCCTCGGCACGCGCTCCGAGGAGATCCGCGCGGCCCTGTCGTCGGGCAGCAGCGAGGTGATCGAGGCGCTTTCGGCCCGCGCGGCCGAGGTCGCCGACGCCATGGCGGGCCGCGGCGAGGAGGTGGCGCGCCTGCTCGCGGACCGGACCGGGGCGATCGAGAGCACCCTGTCGACCCGCAGCGACGCGCTCGACAGGATGCTGACCGAGCATCTCGACGGCCTGTCCTCGAGCCTCGGCACGCGCTCCGAAGAGATCCGCGCGGCCCTGTCGGCGGGCAGCAGCGAGGTGCTGGAAGCGCTTTCGGCCCGCGCGGCCGAAGTCACGGACGCCATGGCGGGCCGCAGCGAGGAGGTCGAGACGATGCTCGCCGCCCGCGTCGGCCAGCTCTCCGACATGATCGCCGCCCGGTCGGGCGAGCTGAACGACCGGCTGAGCGCCCGCACGAGCGAGCTGAAGGACCTGCTGGCCGCCCGCTCGGGCGAACTCGGCGACGCCCTCGCCGCGCGGACGAGCGAGCTCGATGGCACGCTGACGGCACGCAGCGAGGCGATCGAGACGATGCTCTCGACCCGCGTCGGCACGCTGATCGAAACGCTCGGCGAGAGGTCCGGCGAGCTCGACGGCGCGCTCGCGGCGCGCACCACCGAGATCTCCGAGATGCTCGCCTCGCGGGCCGAGGAGGTCACCGAGACGATCTCCGGACGCGGCCTCGAGGTCGACGCGATGCTCGCCGCGCGGGTCGGCCAGCTGTCGAAGACGATCGCGACGCGCACGGGCGAACTCGACCAGTCGCTCGCCGACCGCGCTACGGAGCTTTCCGAGGCGCTTTCGGCGCGTTCGGCCGAGCTGACCGAGGCGATCGGCGGCCGGGCGGACGAGGTCGAGACGATGCTCACCGCCCGTGTCGGCCGGCTCGCCGACACGATCGGCACGCGCGCGGGCGAACTCGACGACAGGCTCAGTGCCCGCACGAGCCAGATCAACGACCTGCTCGCGTCCCGGACGAGCGAGCTCACCGACGCCCTCTCCGCCCGCTCGGGCGCACTGGCAGCGGAGCTGACGAGCCAGGGCGAGGCCATCGGCGCGCGCTTCGAGGAACACACGAGCGGCATCCAGAAGCTCCTCGACGACCGCGGCTCGGCGATCGAGGCGACGCTCGCGAAGCGCTCGGACTCCTTCACGAGGCTTCTCGTCGAGCGGGCGCGCGAGGTCGACCAGACGCTGTCCGAGCGCCTGCGCGAGATCGGCGAGACGATCACCGAGCGCGGCGGCTCCATCGAGCAGTCCTTCTCCGACGCCGCCGAGAAGGCCGCGGCCGCGCTCGCCCGCCACGCCGAGGGCTTCGGCTCCGAGATCGGATCGCGCATCGAGGAGCTCGGCAGCACGCTCGCAGGCCGCAGCGCGGAGGTGAACGAGCAGCTGACGCAGCGCTTCGGCGAGGTCGAGCAGACGCTCATGGTGCGCGGCGGCGAGCTGGCCGAGACGATCGGCAAGCGCGCCTCGGAGGTGCACGAGAACCTCGACACGCGCCTCGACGCGCTGACGAAGATGTTCAACGGCCGGACCGAGGAGCTGCAGAAGTCGCTCGAGGAGCGCACGCGCTCGATCGACGAATTGCTGTCGGAGCGGGCGCAGGCGATCGAGGTGTCGCTCGACACCCGCGCCCAGCGCATCGACTCGACCCTCGGCCAGCGGCTCGGCGAGATCGAAGAGACGCTCGACACGCGCTCCTCGTCGATCACCGAGATGCTCTCGGGCCGCGCCCGCGAGATCGAGGAGGCGCTCGGCGCCCGGGTCGAGGCGATCGAGACGACGCTCTCCGGCCGCGGCGACGCGCTGACGACCGCGCTCGCCGAGCGCACCGAGGCGCTGAGCCAGATCTTCGACGGACAGGCCGGCGAAATCGACCGAGTGATGGCGGAGCGGGGCCAGGGCCTCGCCCAGACGCTCGCGCGCAACATCGAGGGCCTCGAGGGCACGCTGGCCGGCCGCGCGACCGAGATCGAGCGCGTTCTCACCGAGCGTTCCGAGGCGATCGAGGCCTCGCTCGCGGAGCGGACCCGCCAATTCGACGAGACGATCGGCGAGCGCTCGCAGGACGTGGAGCGCCTGTTCGCCGGCCACACCGACCGTGTCGCCGCCGCGATCGGCGACCGCACGAACGAGATCGCGGCCGCTTTCGGCGAGGGCTCGACCGAGATCGAACGGATCCTCTCGGAGCAGGCGAGCGCCCTCACGGCCATGATCGGCGAGCGCACGAAGGCGTTCGACGAGAGCCTCGAACGGCACTCCGGCGCGATCAGCCAGGTCTTCGACGAACGCGGCGGGGCCCTCACTTCGGCGCTCGCGGCGCGTGCCGGCGAGATCGGCACGGCGCTCTCACAGCGGGCGCAGGAGATCGAGCGGATCTTCGCCGAGCAGGGCACGGCCTTCACCGGCGCGCTCGCCGAGCGGAGCCGGGAGATCGAGGAGGCGCTCGGCCAGCGTTCGGCAGAGATCGACCGGATCTTCAGCCAGCGCGCCGACGCCCTCGGCGGCCTGCTCTCCGACCGCACCCACCTCATCCGCGAGACGCTGGGCGAGCAGACGTCGGAGGTCGAGCGGATCTTCGCCGAGCGCGGCAGCGACCTCGCCCGCCAGATCGGCGAGCGGGTCGCCGGCATCGAGGACGTGCTCGGCGGACGTGCCGGCGAGATCGCCGCGGCCGTGGAAGGCGGGGCGTCCTCGCTCGACACGATCCTCGCGCGGCACTCCGAGGAGATCCGCACGAACCTCGCCACCCGCATCGAGGCGCTCGAAGGGCTCCTCGACGAGCGGGGCGGCCTGTTCGGGCAGGCGCTCGAGGCCCGCACCCAGGCCTTCGACGAGAGCCTCAGGAGCCGGACGGAAGCCCTCGAAGAGGTGCTCGCCGCACATGGCGGGAGCCTGACGGAGATGCTCGGCGGGCGCACCCGGGAGATCACCGAGGCGCTCGAGCTGCGCTCGGGCGAGATCGAGGAGACGCTGGCCGTGCGCGGCGGCCGCCTCGTGAGCGAACTCACCTCGCGCCGCGACGAGATCGCCGAGGTCGTCGAGAACACGGCCGACACGGTGAACCGCGTCCTGTCCTCGCGCGCGGCCGACATCACCCGCGCGATCGCCCAGCAGGGCCTCGAGGTCGCCCGCGCCATCTCCGCGTCGAGCCAGTCGGCCTACGACACGATGGAGACGCGCAGCCGCGCCCTCGTCGAGGAGATGGAGACGACGAACGAGGCGGTCTCAGCCAATATCGGGACGATCCTCGCGAGGCTCGGCGAGCAGAACGGCTCGCTCCGCGACATCGTGGAGGGTGCGGCCGATAATCTCTCCAACATCGAGACGAGCCTGACGGGGCGGGTCGAGGACTTCCGCAGCGCCATGGTTCAGGCGACCGAGCGGACCGGCGAGGCGAGCCGGACGATGGAGGCGCAGCTGCGTCTCCTCGAGGAGAGCTCGGGCCGCGTCCTCGGCGAGGCCGGCGACCTCGCGCGGCGCTTCGGCGAGCAGTCGACGATGCTGACGGAGACGGTCCAGGCGATCGGGCGCGCCAACGCGGAGATGGACGAGACGATCGAGGCGCGCCGGGCGCGGCTCGACGCCCTGTCGCAGAGCCTCGACGAGCGCGCCCGCGAGTTCGACCGCATCGTCGGCGGCTACACGAGCTCGCTCGAGACGGCCCTGAACGAGGCGCGCGAGCGGGCGGACACGATGGCCGACCTGCTCGACCGCTCGAGCCAGCAGGCGACGTCGCGCGTGTTCTCGGAGTTCGAGAAGCTGAACGAGGCGGTCGACGACCTGGCCGGGATGGTGAGCCAGCGCACGGCCGGCTCGACGCGCGAGCTCTACGACCAGCTCTCCGCCGTGCGCCGCGCCGCAGACGAGATCTCCGCCACGATCAGCGAGCGCACCTCGGAGTCGACGGACCAGCTGTCCCGCGAGCTTCAGGCGGTGCAGCAGACGGTCGACCAGATGGCGGAGGCGATGGCCGAGCGCTTCCAGACCTCCACGCGCTCGCTCGTGACGGAGATCGAGGGCGTTCGGGCCAGCGCCGACGACATCGCCGAGGAGATCGCCAAGCGGGCCGCGGCCGCCGCCCGCAACGCCGCCTACGAGTTCGACGGGCTGCGCGACCGGGCCGACGAGATCGCGGAAGCGATCGGCGAGCGCGCCGCGCGATCGGCCCGCTCGGTGCTCGACGAGGTCGAGGCGATCCGGCAGGCGACCGACGAGATCACCGGGCAGATCGTCGAGCGCGCCTCGACCTCGACGCGCGAGATGCGCGAGGAGGTCGAGCGCGTGCGGGCGAGCGCCGAGGAGATCTCCGAGGCGATCAGCCAGCGCTCCGCGATGGCGGCACGCTCGGTCGCCCAGCAGTTCGACGCGCTGCGCCGGGCGACCGAGGAGATCCGCCAGCTCCTGCAGGAGACGGCGGACCAGTCCTCGCGCACCGTCACCGAGCAGCTCGAGCAGATGCGCGCGACCGCCGGCACCGAAGGCGAGCGGGCGGCGCAGGCCGTGCGCTACGGCTTCCAGGACGTGACGCAGGAGATCGCGACGCTGCTGCAGGGCACGACCGAGCGCCTTCGCCGTAGGCCGAGCCGCGAGACTCGCGCGCGACCGCCAAGGCGATCGCCGAGGAGCTCGAGACGACGCGGAGCGACCTGCGCCGCGGCATCTTCGAGCTGCCGCGCGAGACGCAGGAGAACGCCGCGGCGATGCGGCGGGCGGTGGCCGAGCAGATCAAGGCGCTGAACGACCTCAGCGAGATCGTCGCGCGGCACTCCAACCCCGTCGACGTCGCCCTGCCCGACCAGCGCCGGGCGGCGACTTCCACGCCCGCGGCCCCGGGAAGGCCCGCTCCGGCGCCGAAGCCGGCGGCTCCCGCCCAGCCCGCACGCGCCGCCGCGCCGGCGCCCGCCCGGCCGGAGCGCGAGCGCCCGACATGGCGCAGCGAGCAGCCGGCGCCGGCCGAGCCTCAGGCACCCGCGCGCACCGCGGGCCGGAAGGACGATCGCTGGTCGCTCTCCGACGTGCTGGCGATCGCCTCGAATGCCGGCGAGGAGGAGCCCCGCACCCAGGGTCCGCGCCGGCCGCCGACGCCGGTTGCGGAGCAGCGCTCGCCCGCCCAGATGCTCGAATCGCTCGACGCGATCGCCGTCGACATCGTGCGGGCGATCGACGACAACGCGTTCATGGACCTCTACGACCGCTACAGGCGCGGCGAGCGGGACATCTTCATCCGCCGCCTCTACGCCCAGCGCGACCGGGGGGTGATCGACGAGGTGCGCCGCAAGTATCGCCGCGACCCGGAGCTGCGGGATGCGGTCAACCGCTATGTCGCGGGCTTCGAGGAGCTCGCCACGCTCGTGTCGAAGACCGACCGCGACGGCGTGCTGCGCCAGATGTACCTGACCTCCGAGCCGAGCAAGGTCTACGCGCTTCTGAGTGAGGCCTCCGGCCGCACGACCTGACGCCTCGGACGAGGGGCAGGCAAGACGTGAAGGGGCGGCATGG
>NZ_AWXZ01000012.1 GCF_000496075.1 Lutibaculum baratangense AMV1 | reverse complement strand
AAGCAGCGCAGCTCCGCCTCGATCTGCGCGTGGCGCAGCGCGTCGATCGCGCCGTGCGACTGCTCGCTGGTGCGAAACAGCACGCCGCGCTCGCCGGTGATCTGGCCGAGGCTCATGAAGGCCTCGGCCTCCTCGTAGCGGTCGTAGGGCAGGAGCGTCGCGATCACGTCGATGGAGCAGGAGCAGCGTTCGAGCGCCTGTCGTGTCTGCCCGTTCGCGGCCATGCAGCCGAGCACGTAATCCGCAATCGTCGCGGTCGGATAGTCGTTGTTGAAGCCCCGAAGCTCGGAGGGTTGGGCCTTCAGGTCGCCGAGACCCGTCCATACGGCCAACATCGCTACCGCGACTGCACACGTTGCTTTCGACACGCGGGTTCTCCCTTCGCAGTTGCAGAATCTTTTCTTGGTCGGTTCTTGCACCATACCATCCATCGCTTGCATCGCAGCGGCAAGATTGTAAAGCTTCGCGACCAAGGACCATCGAATACGAGCGGGAGGAGAGCCGGATGGAGAGCCGTGCTGCGGTGGCGTTCGAGGCTGGCAAGCCTCTGGAGGTGGCGACGGTTCGGCTCGAGGGGCCGAAGGAGGGCGAGGTTCTCGTCGAGATCAAGGCGACGGGGATCTGCCACACGGACGAGTTCACGCGCTCGGGCGCCGATCCCGAGGGGATCTTCCCGGCGATCCTCGGGCACGAGGGCGCGGGCGTGGTGGTCGATGTCGGGCCCGGGGTCCGCAGCCTGCGGAAGGGCGACCACGTGATCCCGCTCTACACGCCCGAGTGCCGCGAGTGCCCGTCCTGCCTGTCGCGCAAGACCAACCTGTGCACGGCGATCCGGACGACGCAGGGGCAGGGGCTGATGCCGGACGGCACCTCGCGCTTCTCGCTCGACGGCAAGCCGATCCACCACTACATGGGCACCTCGACCTTCTCGAACTTCACGGTGCTGCCGGAGATCGCGGTGGCGAAGATCCGCGAGGACGCGCCGTTCGACAAGGTCTGCTACATCGGCTGCGGCGTCACGACGGGGATCGGCGCGGTGATCAACACCGCGAAGGTGGAGGCTGGCGCGACGGCGGTCGTGTTCGGGCTCGGCGGGATCGGGCTCAACGTGATCCAGGGCCTGCGGCTCGCCGGCGCCGACATGATCATCGGCGTCGATCTCAACAACGACAAGAAGGAATGGGGCGAGCGCTTCGGGATGACGCATTTCGTCAACCCCAAGGAGGTGGGCTCCGACCTCGTGCCCCATCTCGTGAACATGACGAAGCGCGGCGCCGACCAGATCGGCGGGGCCGACTACACCTTCGACTGCACCGGCAACGTGACGGTGATGCGCCAGGCGCTCGAATGCGCCCATCGCGGCTGGGGCCAGTCGATCGTCATCGGCGTCGCGCCGGCCGGCGCCGAGATCTCGACCCGGCCGTTCCAGCTCGTGACGGGCCGCGTCTGGAAGGGCACCGCCTTCGGCGGCGCCAGGGGCCGCACCGACGTGCCGAAGATCGTCGAGTGGTACATGGAGGGCAAGATCGAGATCGACCCGATGATCACCCACACCATGCCCCTCGACGACATCAACAAGGGCTTCGACCTCATGCACCACGGCGAATCCATCCGCTCCGTCGTCCTGTTCTGACGGTAGCGGCCCGCCGCGACGGGCGCGGGCGCACCCCGCGCCCGGACCCCATGCCGAACATGCCGTCCCCGGGCCCCCGAGGGCGTCCCCATGCTTCGTCTGCGCCTTCATTTCAGCCCGCCCGGGACGGCATCCCGGTGCCGCGCCGGGAACGGCGAACGATCATTCGAGGAGGAAACGAATGCCAAGGCAGCTGATCGCCATCACGATGCTCGCGGTCCTCGCGAGCACCCCCGCGGTGGCCCAGGACGGCGACGCGGAGGACGGCGCCAAGGTCTTCCGGCGGTGCCAGGCCTGCCACGCCGTCGGCGAGGACGCCCAGAACAAGGTCGGCCCGCAGCTCAACGACCTGTTCGGCCGGCAGCCCGGCAGCCTCGAAGGGTTCAACTATTCCGACGCCATGGTCGAGTTCGGCCAGGACAAGGTCTGGGACGTCGAGCATCTGACCGCCTTCCTGCGGAACCCCAGGGAGACGGTGCCGGGCACGAAGATGGCTTTCCCCGGCCTGCGCAAGGACGAGGAGATCGCCGACGTGATCGCCTTTCTCGCCGAGCAGGAGGAGGGCGGCACGGAGACCGAGCAGTAGCGGCCTCCCCCGGGCAGGGGCGCCCCCTGCCGGGGGAGGCCGGCGGACGCCGCGGCATACTCGACAGGATGGTTTCAAGGGGGGACGAGGCCATAGGGCCTCGCCCCCCTTGTAGTTCCTCGATGTGCCGGCCCGGGCCGGCCTGCGCCGCGGGTCCCGGGGCCTTCGTGCCGCGGCGGGCTCCGACCCGCCGCTTCGTCCGCGCCTATCCGATGGAAAGCCGGTCAGCTCGACCGACCGAGCTTGAGCAGCGACTGCCACCAGCTCGTCTTGCGTGTCTGAGTCTGAGGATGCGGAGCGCGCTGCGGCTGAGGCTGCGGCGGCTCTGCGCTCGACTTTCCCGGATTCGGCGCCTTTCAAGCCGCTGCGGCCTGCGCCTTCTGCTTTGCCGTATGGCTCGCGATGAGATCCATCAGAGGGGGTGACAGGCAGTCATAGGGCTCGAGCCCGAGCTCCTTCAGGCGGCTGCGCACCTCGCCCATGCGTTCGGGCGGGAAACCGGACTCGATGATGGAGGAGACGAAGGCCGCGAATTCCGGCGGCGACCACCCCGTTTCGTCCGACAGCTCCGTATGGACGAAATCCAGGCCGTAGAACGGGTGCGAGGTGTTCTCGATCCGCCCGTACATGTGGGTGCCGCACTGCTTGCAGGCGTACCGGATGATCGCGGCGTTCGGATCCACCGGCTGGAGCTTGTCGGCGTTGGCGGTCACCTCGAGACTGTCGCGCGGCACGACGGCGACCATCGAGAAGTTCGCGCCCTCGGGCTTCCAGCACTTCGTGCATCCGCAGACATGGTTGTGGGCGGTCTGTGCATGTAGCGTGACCTCCACCTTGTTGTCGGGACACCTGCAATGGAGCTTGCCGCCGGAGAATCCGGGGGCGGCAACCGGAAGGCCGTGATCCACGGCTGGATGGATCGAAACGGTCATTATGTTCCTCCCTTTTCTTGCGTTTTCCGCAGAGGCAGGTAAGAGCCGCGTATGAGCGCAATGCCGCACGAGCCATGCGGATAGAGAACGTTACCACGAATTACATGCCGTCGATAAGTATGTGGAAGCACCCCGCAAGACGGCGCGGCAGAAATGTTCCGTTTCCGGCCGGAACGCGGGCGTATTCCGGAGATTCGGTGCTGGAAGACTCTTGTCCGGAGAGGAGGCGGGCCGGCCGGCCGCCGGCTTCGCGGGGTCCTGCCTCAGCCGCTGAAGCCGAAATGCCAGACGGCCAGCGGCACCGCCAGGAGCAGGATGAGCGAACCGACGACGAGGGCACCGTCGCGCGTCAGCAGGCCCGCGGCGAAGAGGGCGATCACCGCCGAGGCGATCGAGCCCGATGTCGGGATCACCTCCATCAGCGGCATGAACAGCGTGAGGCCCATGATCAGGAGGAGCGGCAGCAGGAGCCACGGCCGGTGCAGGAGGAAGGTGAGCCGCGGCCTCAGGAACCTCTCGACGAAATGGACCGGCTTGCGCAGCCAGCCGATGCCCTTGCAGAGCTTCTCCGTCGACATGCGGCGACGCGTGATGAAGCGGGGCAGCCAGACGCTCTTGCGCCCCGCGATCATCTGCACGACGAGGATGAACACGATCAGGGCGACCACCGCCGTGATGCCGGGGATGGCGCTCGCCGGAGAGGTGGAGATCAGGGAGAAGACGAGCATCAGGGCCGCGAAGGACTTGTGGCCGAGCTTCTCGACCACCTCCTCCACCCGGATGCTCTCGTCGTGGACGGAGCTCTCGAGCCGATCTAGGACATCGCTCAAAGCCCGGCCGTTCTGCTCGTCCGCCATCTTCCACCTCGCTGCAACCGCTCAATGCGCGTTCAGGCGCTGAAGTTCCTGGCCGCAGCCGCACCGGGACCGGAGAGGCGGCCTCACTCCGCCGCGACGGAGCGGGCTTCGCTTCAGAGCCCGCCCCCTCGCGCCCCGGCACCTAGGCGTGGCTGCTGGCGAGGTTCCGCTCTGGGCCAGTGGCCTCGGCATCGGTCCCGTCAGGTCGCTCGCGGGGAGGCTCCTCGGCGTCCGCAAGCGGCGGCCGACCCGTCTCGGCGGGCCCGGCGCCGTCGCCCTTAGCACCATCCCCATCCCCCGGCGCGGCGATCGCCGCCGCGGCGGCCGGCGTCGAGCCACGCGCGATGGCGCTCCGCTCGACCGCCTCCCGGAGGGCGTCGTTGCGCTTCAACAGGCGCAGGAACCGGGCGTCGTCGAGACTTAATAGCGTGCTGTAGGCGATCGCCGTCGCCTGGCTCCTCCTGGTGGACTTCGCGAGAAGGCGAAGCTGGCCGAACATGTCGCCGCGGCCGAGGCGGAAGGTCTGGCCGGCCGTCTCGAGCTCGACGGCTCCGGAGGCGATGAAGAAGACGCGCTCCGGCGGGTTGTCGCGCCGCATCAGCACGTCTCCGGGAGCGGCGAAGATCGTCTGCAGGCCGCGTGCCAGCCGTCCCCTCTGCTCCTCCGTCATGTTCGCGAAGAGCGGGAAGCGGCGGATCAGCTCCGCCTTGTGGAGGGCGAGATCGAGCGGTGGCCGCCTCTCGACCTGCGCGCGGCGCGCATTGATGTTGCCCAGAAGCGTCGCATAGAGCTCCTGCCCGATCAGCCCGTCGCCCAGCAGCGCGCCGTACTCGCGTTCCTCGAGCCGCAGCGCCGTCCGGCGCAGGAATCGGCGCTCGAGCTCTTCCGCGTAGCCCGGATACTGCAGCCGCAGCGCCTCGAGCGCCCGCTCGGTCTCCTCGAGGCGCCGCTGCAGCATCTCGTGGAGGAGGTCCGCGACGCGCCGGCCGTGGATGCGGCGGATCTTCATGTCGATGAAGCCGTGCAGGTCGCGCAGGATCAGCCGGTGGCCGAGCAGGATCTCGAAGCGGTCGGCCGCCATGCGCGACACGAAGCGGGAGATGCCGAGCCGGTTGTGCAGCATGGCCGCGAGCCTGTAGCCGCGGCCGCGCCCCTGGCCGAGGCTGCGCCGTCCGGCGCTGCGATATTCCGTCCGGCCGCCGGCGCGCGTGCGCTCGATCAGCCGGTCGACGTCGGAGAGCATGCGGTCGACGAGGCGGCTCGAGATGACCTGCTGGCGGAACTGCTCGAGGATCAGATCGCGCTCCCGGCCCGCGAGGGCGACGAGGCCGAGCGTGATCCTGTCGCGGTCCTGGATCTCCACGCTGTCCTCCGCGGCCGAGACGGCGTTGTCCAGCCTCTGGCCGAAGGCCTTCGCCTCCGAGCGCACGATCTCGTGCGTCAGCTCGTAGCTCCGCGCCGTCTCGGCCACGTCCTCGCGCACGTTCTGCAGCGCCACCGCGATGACCTGGTTCGACAGGGCGGCGTCGAGCGGCGACAGCCGGTCGAGGCCGAGCCGGCGGATCACCCATCTGAGCGTCGTGCCCTGCACGATCAGCGTGAAGAGGACGAAGCCGGTCGCGAGCACGCCGACGAGGCGCTTCGCCTCGGGAGGCACGTAGGCGTTCTCCGTGACGGCCAGTGCCAGCGCCAACGTGACGGCCCCCCTCAGGCCGCCCCAGAGGATGGCCACGCGGTAGCTTCGCTCCACCCTCGGCGAGAGGCGCACGAGGCTGAGGAGCGGCATGACGCCGAACAGCATGGCCGCCCTCGCGGCGATGGCGGCGACGGTCACCACGAGAATCAGGGCGACGTCCGACAGCGTCACGCTCTCGAGGAGGCGTGGGATCAGGAGGGCCGCCAGCACGAAGATGAGCGACCCGGCCCAGTGGGCGAGAAGGTCCCAGACCTCGCGCATGTAGGTCCAGGCGGCCGGCGAGAGCCGCCCCGGTCCCAGGAGGTTGATCGTGACGGCGGCGGCGACCACGGCGATCACGCCGGAGACCTGCAGGACCTGCTCGCTCAGTATGTAGGTCAGGTAGGGCAGCGGCAGGCTGATCGAGACCTGGGCGAGCGGGCGGCGATTGAGCAGCCGCAGAAACGTCACGCCGACCCGGCCGAGCAGGTAGCCGACGGCGGCGCCTCCCACGAGGAGCAGCGGGAAGCGGGTGATCGCGCCCGACATCGAGGGATCCGGCACGCCGGCCATCACGAAGGCGAGGAACAGGCTGAACAGCGCGATCGCCGCGGCGTCGTTGAGAAGGCTCTCGCCCTCGACGATGCGCGTCAGCCGCTGCGGCGCGGCGATGTCGCGGAAGATCGACACGACCGCCGAGGGATCGGTGGTGGAGACGATCGCGCCGATCAGGAGGCAGGTGGCGAGCGACAGGCCGCTCAGCGGCAGGAGCGCGAAGCCGACCGCGAAGGTGGCGACGACGACCGCGACGACCGCCATGACGAGGATCGGCACCCAATCGTCGAGCATCCGGCGGATGTTGAGGCCGAGCGCCACCTGAAAGAGCAGGGTGGGCAGGAACATGTAGAGGAAGACCGCCGAGTTCACCGGCAGGTCGAGGAAGGCCCGGGCGACCGGGTTCAGAAGGTCCGTGAGGTCCGTGTTGAACACGAAGCCGGCGGCCGAGCCGATGACCATGCCGATCGCCGCGAGCATCACGGTGTAGGGCAGCCGCAGCCGCGCGGCCAGCGGCTCGCTGAGCGCGATGATCACGAAGAGCGTCGCGACGACGGCCAGGAGAACGGGCAGGTTCAAGGTCGGGACGCTCCCGGCGGAGGCCGTCGAGCGGCGGCAATCCGGCCGTCGAGCCGTGCCCGAGCGCCCGGCGACGGACGCGGCAGGCGGCAGGCGGCACGGGATCTGTCGGGTCGTGAAGGCACTCTTCTCATCATCGTGCGGTCTGGGCCCGGCTTTGCCGCTTGTGGCGGAGACGCGATGTCGGTTCCGCAGCGGAAGCCGCCGCCGGGAGGGCGTCGGGGCCCGGCTGCCGGGGTATCATGCACCCAAACGAGCCGGCGCGGCCAGTGCTCGGCCGCTCCTTGAAGCAGGCGTCCGCGGGTGTTGGCGGCCGAAGCGGGAGCGCCCGTGGGAAGAGCTGCCGATTGACAATTGCGTTATGCCGGCGGCGGTGACATTGAAACGGGGGGCGCCCGAAACGGGCGTTTTACCGGGCTCGCGCCGTCAAGCTTGCGCCGGGGCCGGATCAGAAACGGGAGGGAAAACATGATCTTTCGCACGCTGCTCGCGGCGACCACCATGCTCGTCGGCGCCGGCCTCGCGGCCCAGGCGCAGGACTATCCGGACCACGAGCTGCAGGGCATCATCATGTGGGGCGCCGGCGGGGCGACCGATGTCGTGGCCCACGCCGTGACGCCGGCGGCCGAGGAGGCGCTCGGCCAGAGCATCGTGCTCGTGAACAGGCCGGGCGGCACCGGCGCCATTTCGACCGCCTTCGTCTCGGCGGCGCCGGCCGACGGCTACACGATCCTCTACGGCGCGGAGAACCCGCAGCTTCACGGCGTGATGGGCCTGTCGGAGATCGACTACGCGGACTTCTACCCCGTCAACATCCTGGGGCGCGGCGTGGGCGTCGTCGTCGCCCGCGCGGACGCGCCCTGGAACAGCTTCAGCGAGCTCGTGGCCGACGCGAACGAGCGGCCGGGCGAGATCAAGATGGGATCGACCGGACCCGGCGGCATTCCGTTCGTCGTCAACGCCATGCTGAACGCGGTCGCCCCTTACGAGGTGACGGCCGTGCCGTTCGACGGCGAGGGGCCGGCGCTGACGGCGCTGCAGGGCGGCCATGTCGACTTCATCCCCTCCGGCATCTCGGCCGCGGCGGAGCTCATCCGGGCGGGCAAGGTGAAGCCGCTCGCCGTGATCAACACCGAGCCGGTGGAGCAGCTGCCGAACGTGCCGGCGATCACGGACGAGTATCCGGAGATGGAGAAGTACCTCCCCTGGGGCCCGTTCTACGGCGTCTTCGTGCGGCAGGACGTGCCGGAGGAGGCGAAGACGGCGCTCGTCGAGGCGTTCGACACCGCGGCCTCGTCGGAGGACTTCGTCGAGCTGATGAAGAACCGCGGCAACATCGTCATGAACATCTCCGGCGACGAGGCGCGCGAGTTCCTGGACGACTGGCAGTCGACGACCACGTGGCTCCTGCAGGAGGCCGGCGAGACGAAGGTCTCGCCCGAGGACCTCGGCATCCCGAAGCCCTGATCGCCCATCGGGCGGCCCCGGCGAGCCGAAGCCGGGGCCGCGCCGCGTCTTGCGAAGAAGTCGATCCGAGCCATGACAACGCAACGCCGGCGGCGTCCGGGAGAACTCGCCTTCGGCCTCGCCCTCCTGGTCTTCAGCGCGCTCGCGCTCTGGCAGGCCCGCGGCATCTCCGGCTTCGACTCGTTGTCCGGCGCCGGCGTCTTCCCGATGCTGGCGGCGGGCACGATGGTCGTCAGCGCGCTCGTCGCGCTCCTCCAGGGCGCCAGGCGGCCCCGCAGCACGGAAGGCGGTGAGGCCGCGTCCTTCGCCGAGACGATCCTGCCGGTGCGGCTCGTCCTCTTCGTCGCGCTGATCGCCCTCTACATGGTGGCGCTGCCGTATCTCGGCTTCCTCGTCGCGTCCTTCCTGTTCCTCTGGGCGGGCTTCTGGTTCCTCCACCGGGGCGGCCTCGCGATGCCGCTCCTCCTCGCCGCCGGCAGCCTCGCCGTGATCTACGTCCTCTTCCGCTACGTCTTCTCGGTGATCCTGCCGAAGGGAGTGCTGTTCTGATGTTCCAGGACGTCGGCTACTTCCTGATGGCGTGGACGGACCCGAGCCTCCTGTTGCTGACCGCGCTCGGGACGCTCGCCGGCGTCTATGTCGGCGCGATCCCCGGCCTGTCGGTGACGATGGCGGTGTCGATCCTCATCTCCTTCACCTTCAAATGGGACGTGAACGACGCGCTCGCGCTGATCGCCGGCGTCTATCTCGGCGGCGTCTATGGCGGCTCGCGCACCGCGATCCTCCTGAACATCCCCGGCGCGCCGAGCGCGATCGCGACGGCGCTCGACGGCTATCCGCTCGCGCAGCGCGGCGAGGCGGGACGGGCGATCGGCGTGACCACGGTGATGTCGGTGGTCGGCGGCTTCGTCGGCATCGCCGCGCTCGCGGTCGGCGCGCCGCTCATCTCGAGCTTCGCGCTCATGTTCGATTCCCGCGACTACCTGCTGCTCGCGATCATCGGCATGTTGCTCGTGGGAAGCCTCTCGTCGGGGTCGCTCGCCAAGGGGATCTTCGCCGGCGCGCTCGGCGTCCTGATCGGCATGATCGGGCTCGACCCGATGACGGCCCAGGGCCGCTTCACCTTCGGCACGATCGCGATGATGAACGGGATCTCGTACATCGCCGCGATGATCGGCCTGTTCGGCGTCGCCGAGGCGCTCGTGCAGATCCACCATCTCGACAAGACGGCGATCAGGCAGAAGGCGTCGAGCTTCCTGCCGGATTGGGGGCTCGTGCGGCGCTACCTGCCGCTGTCGCTGCGCTCCTCCGCCATAGGCGTCGTCATCGGCGCGCTGCCGGGCACCGGGGGCGACGTCGCGGCCCTCATGGCCTACGACCAGGCGCGGCGCAGCGTGAAGAAGCCCTCGCGCCCCTTCGGCACCGGCGCCTACGAGGGGCTCGTCGCGCCGGAATCGGCGAACAACGCGGCCGTCGGCGGCGCCTATATCCCGATGCTGACCCTCGGCATCCCGGGCGACGCGGTGACGGCAATCATCATCGGCTCGCTCTACATCCACGGCCTGAAGCCGGGGCCGCTCCTGATGGTCGAGACGCCGCACCTCTTCTGGTTCACCGTCGGCTGCCTGACGCTCGCCAACATCTTCCTCCTCGTATTCGGGCTGACCGGCATCAGGGTCTTCTCGAAGATCGTGGAGCTGCCGAAGGGGATCCTGATCCCGCTGATCATCGTCCTGTCCGCGGTCGGCACCTATGCGGTCGGCAACAACCCCGTCGATGTCTACATGATGCTGGGCTTCGGCGTGCTCGGCTACTTCATGCGCATGTACGGCTATCCCGTCGGGCCCGTCGTCCTCGGCATCATCCTGGGCCCGCTGATGGACGCCTCGTTCCGCCGGGCGATGATCTCGGAGCGCCACATGGTCGGAGAGTTCCTCCTGGGCTTCGTGACGCACCCGGTCTCGCTCGTCCTCACCCTGTTCCTCGCCTTCATCGTGCTCAGCCAGACGCCCCTGTTCGGGATGCTGAAGAGGCAGGCGGATCGCGCTTCGAGATCTTGACCCGCCGGGGCGGCGCCGGCGCCTTCAGGCGAAGTCGAGCTGCGTCTTAACCGCCTGGCTGCGGTCGCCGGCGACGCGGAAGGCCTCGTCGAGCCGGTCGAGCGGCAGGCGGTGGGTGATCATCGGCGCGACGTCGATCTCGCCCCCGTCGATCAGGCGCGCCGACTCCGCGAACTCCTCGTGGAAGCGATGCGTGCCCACAAGGGCGATCTCCTTGCCGACGAGCAGGTTGATCGGGACGGCGAGGCCGCCCGTCACGCCGACCTGCACGATGCGGCCGAGCGGGCGCACCGTCGCGATCGCGGCGGCGAGGGCGGGCGCGGCGGCGGAGCACTCGAAGGCGACGTCGAAACTGCCCTTGTCGGCGGCGTAGGCGTCGAGGGCCTGCGGGTCGCGGGCGACGTTCACGGCGCGGGTCGCGCCCATGGCGGAAGCGACCGCCAGCGCGTGGTCCTGGAGATCCGTCACCACGATCTCGGCCGCGCCGCGCGCGCGTGCGACGGCTGCGCAGAGGACGCCGATCGGCCCGGCGCCGGTCACGAGCACCCGCCTGCCTTCAAGGTCGCCGGCGCGGTTGCCCGCGTGCAGGCAGACGGCCAGCGGCTCGGCGCAGGCGCCGGCCGAGAGGCTCGTTCCAGGCGACAGCTTCACGCACTGCGCCGCCGGCACGACCATGCGCTCGCGAAACCCGCCCTGCTCGTGGGGGAAGCGCAGGGCCGAGCCGAAGAAGCGCATGTTCAGGCAGTGGTTGAAGTGGTCCTTGAGGCAATAGCGGCATTCGCCGCAGGGCCGGCTCGGGTTCAGCGCCACCTTGTCGCCCGCGGCGAGGCCCTTGCTCTCCGGCCCCAGGGCTTCGACCGTGCCCGCGACCTCGTGGCCGAGGATGATCGGCTCCCTGACCCGGATCGGCCCGAAGCCGCCGTCGTGGAAATAGTGCAGGTCCGAGCCGCAGATGCCGCCCGCGCCCATCCGCACGAGCACCTCGCCGGGGCCGGGCGCGGACACCGGAAGCGTCTCGAGGCGGAGGTCGTGCTGGCCGTGCAGGCGGCAGACTCTGGTTTCCATGTCTTGGATGTCCTCAGTCGAAGAGCATGCTCGGCAGCCAGGTCGACAGCGCCGGGATGTAGGCGACCATCAGGAGGATGACGAGGTTGGTCAGGAGGAAGGGCAGGATCGCACGCACGATGCTCGCGAGCGGCAGCCGCGCGATGTTGGCGCAGACGAAGAGGCAGACGCCGACGGGCGGCGTCGTCAGGCCGATCATCAGGTTGAGCACCGCGAAGACGGCGAAGTGCAGCGGATCGACGCCCACGCTCTGCGCCAGCGCCAGGAGCGGCACGAAGAGCACGATCAGCGCCGCGATCGTCTCCATGAACATGCCGATGAACAGGAGGAAGATGTTGATCAGGAGGATCACGACATACTTGTTGTCGGTCACCGACAGGACGGCCTGCGCGATCGTCTGCGGGATGCGCTCGGAGACGAGGATCCAGCCGAAGACGTTCGCGAAGCCGACGAGCGCGAGGATCGCGGCGGAGGTCACGGCGCTGTCGATGACGACGCTCGGCACCTGCCGGACGGGCAGCTCGCGGTAGACGAACGATCCCACGATGAAGGCGTAGAAGCTCGCGACGATCGCGGTCTCGGTCGGGGTCATCATGCCGGAGAGGAGGCCGCCGACGATGAGCGCCGTCATGAAGAGTGCCCAGAAGGCGCCGAGGAAGGCGCGCCCGAGCTCGCCCACGCCCTGCCAGGGCTGGCGGGGGAAGTCGCGCCGCACGGCGATGATGTAGGTCGTCACCATCATCGCCACCCCGAGCAGGACGCCGGGAATCGCGCCCGCCATGAACATGCGCCCGACCGAGATGCCCGACAGCGAGCCGACGATGATCATCGGCACGGAGGGCGGGATGATCGGGCCGACCGTCGAGGAGGCTGCGGTCACGGCGGCGGAGAAGTCGGCGGGGTAGCCGGCCTTCTTCATGCCGGGGATCATGACGCCGCCGATCGAGGCGGCATCGGCGACGGCGGTGCCGGAGATGCCGCCGAAGAGCATCGACGCGGCGACGTTCGACAGGCCGAGCCCGCCGCGCAGCCAGCCGACGACGGCGTTTGCGAAGCGGATGATCCGCTCGGTGATGCCGCCGCGGTTCATCAGGTTGCCGGCGAGGATGAAGCCCGGGATCGACAGGAGCACGAAGACGTCCATGCCCGCGTACATCTTCTGCGGGATGACGACGAGCGGCAGCCCGGCGGCGAGGATGTAGGCGAGCGACGCGAGGCCGAGCGTCACCGCCACGGGGATGCCGGCGATCAGGCCGCCGACGAAGACGCCGAGCAGGATGGCGAGGTTCATGGGCGCGGCTCGGCGTTGAAGGTGGGATAGCCGTCCGACCGCCCCGTCAGCATCGCCGCGGCGCGCATCAGGGCGAAGAGCGCGAGAAGGACAAGAAGGGCGACGATGCTCGCGTGGATGAAGTCCATGCGAATCGCGAGGACGGGCGAGGTCTGCCGGACGCCGATCGAGGTGAAGCGCCAGGCGGGATAGATGAGGACGAGGCAGAGCCCCGCCGTCGCGAGCGCGGAAAAGAGGCGCAGACGCCACGGCCAGCGGCCGGGCAGGGCCTCCGAGACGATGTCGACATTGACGAGGTCGCCCGACCGCAGCGACAGGCCTGCGCCGAACGCGACGAGCCAGAGCAGCGCGTAGCGCGTCAGCTCCTCCGTCCACGGCGGTGAGCTGTTGAGGATCGACCGGCCGACGACCTGGATGAGCACCGTCGCGATCAGGACGGCGAAGGCGACACCCGTGCCGATGCGGCAGATCGTGACGACGCCGTCGTGCAGCTTGCTGTACGGCACGTTTCCCTTCCCCCGTCCGCGTCTCTTTGTCGTCGGCCGACGTCCGGGCGACCCGCCTGCGGGCCGTCCGGACGCTTCGTCGCGATCCGTGCCGGACCGGCGATCAGTTCTCGAAGAGCTTCTCGACCGTCGGGCGGATCTCGTCGCTCACGTTCGAGAGCACCGCGTCGCGCGCCTTCTCGGCGAAGGCCTGCGTGTCGACCTCGACGAACTCCATGCCCTTTTCCTGAAGCGTCGTGCGAAGGGCCTCCTCGTCCTCGAGGAAGACCTCGCGCTCATACTCCTGGGCGCGCTTGGCGGCTTCCATCACCGCCTGCTGGTCCTCCTCGGAGAGCTGGTCCCACGCCATCTCCGAGATCGTGAGGTAGATCCAGGAGCGCACGTGCTCGGTGAGGTTCACGTGGCTCTGGACCTCGGCGAAGTTCGCCGAGTTGATGAGGGCGAGCGGGTTCTCCTGCGCGTCGATCGTCCTGTTCTGGAGCGAGGTGAAGACCTCCGAGAACGCCATCGGGGTCGGCTGCGCGCCGAGCGCGCCCCAGACGCCGACGAAGAGCGGCACGTTCGGCACGCGCAGCTTCAGGCCGTTCAGCTCGTCGGGGCTCGTGATCGGCCGGTTCGACGTCAGGTTGCGGGGCCCGCGCGCGAAATAGGCGATCGGGCGGATCTGGGCGGTCTCGATGATCTGCTGCTCGATCTCGTCGCCGATCTCGCCGGAGGCGACCTCGTCCATCTCCTCGAGCGACTGGTAGGCATACGGAATCGCCAGGAGCGCGGCCTTCGGTGCCCAGTTCTGCAGGCTCTCGCCGGTGATCGTCATGTCGGCCGTGCCGAGCTGCATGCCGTTGATGAGGTCCATCTCCGAGCCGAGCGATTCGTTCGGGTAGACCTCGACGGCGATGCGGCCGTCGGTGAGGGCCGAGAGCTCCTCGCCGAACTTCACGGCGGCCTTGTGCCAGCTGTTCTGTTCGTTCGCGAGGTGCCCGAGCTTCAGCGTCGTCTCCTGCGCAAAGGCGGCGCCGGAAAGGATGGCGGTCGCGGCGCCCGCCACGAGCATCCGTTTGAACAGTCCCTGCAGCATTGTTTCCTCCGTATGCTGGCTTTGTCGTTCAGCCGGCCTTGTGGCCGGCCTCGAAGAAGAGCGGGTGCGCCGCCATGATGGCGGGCAGGTCGAACAGCACTTTGCGCAGGTGCTCGCGCATCGCCGCCTCGGCCGCCGCCGCGTCGCCGCTGGCGACGGCGTCGACGATCGCCATGTGCTGCGTGATGAGGAGCGCCTTCGGGAACTCGCTCGCGGTGAGGTAGCGCACGCGGTCCATCTGGGCCTTGATGGTCTCGAGGATCGTCCAGGTGCGCGGCCTGCCCGCCACCTCGGCGAGAAGGCGGTGGAACGCTTCGTCGAGCCGCATGAAGTTCGCCGCGTCGCCGTCGGAAACCTGGTCCTGGAGCGCGACGAGGTGGCGCAGCTCGGAGACGAGGCGGGCGTCGGCCTTCTCGGCCGCGAGCCGCACGAGATCCGCCTCCACGGCCTCGCGGACGAAGCGCGCGTCGACGACCTCGCTCTCCGAGATCTTCCTCACGAACGTGCCGCGCTGCGGCCGGATCTCGACGAGCCCCTCCTCGGCGAGCCGGATGAAGGCCTCGCGCACCGGCTGGCGCGACAGGTCGTAGGTCTGGGCCACCTCCTGCTCGGAGAGCCGCATGCCCGGGACGAGCTCGGTGCGGATGATGCGTTCGCGCAGGCTGCGCAGGAGCTGCGGCCCGATCGGCGCGGCGCCGTCGAGCGCGATCACCTGTCTCGCCTTCGTCTGCGGCATGTCCACGTGCGTCCCACCTCCTGATGGGAGCCGAGTAAAGTCGAGACTACCATACTAGTCAACAGTGCCTGTTCGGGCTAACGATGGAGGCGAGGCAGACAGACCCGGAGGAGAGCCCGATGCGGCAGACATGGCGGTGGTTCGGTCCGAGCGATCTCGTCGGCATCGACGAGATGCTGCAGGCGGGCGTCGAGGGCGTGGTCTCCGCGCTCCATCACGTGCCCACGGGTGAGGTCTGGGCGCTCGCCGAGATCGCCGAGCGGCAGCGCCAGATCGCGACGCGCCGCGACGGCACGCCCTCGGGGCTCGCCTGGGAGGTGGTCGAGAGCCTGCCGGTGTCGGAGGACATCAAGAAGCAGACGGGCGCCTGGCGCGAGCACCTCGCGGCCTACAAGGCGAGCCTTCAGAACCTGAAGGCGGCCGGGATCGAGGTGATCTGCTACAACTTCATGCCGGTGCTCGACTGGACCCGCACGGACCTCGCCTACAAGGTCTCGCACGGCGGAACCTGCATGAGGTTCGACGTCCACGACTTCGCCGCCTTCGACATCTTCATCCTCGAGCGGCCGGGGGCGCGGGAGGATTTCGCGCCGGAGGTCGCCGAGGAGGCGGAGCGCCGCTTCCGGGCGATGGACGACGAGCGGAAGACGGCGCTCGCCGGGAACGTCGTGTTCGGCCTGCCGGGCGCGGCCGAGCATTTCACGCTGGAGGACGTGCGGCGGCACCTTCAGGAGTACGCGGCGATCGACGAGGAGACGCTCAGGGGGAATTTCGTCGCGTTCCTCGAGGAGGTCGTGCCGGTGGCGGAGCGGCTCGGGATGCGGCTCTGCTGCCACCCCGACGACCCGCCGTTCCCCCTGCTCGGCCTGCCGCGCATCATGTCGACCGAGCCGCACTACCGGGCGATCATGGAGGCGGTCGACAGCCCGGCGAACGGCATCACGCTGTGCTCCGGCTCGCTCGGCGCCCGGGCCGACAACGATATTCCGGGCATGATGGATCGCCTGGGCGACCGCGTGCATTTCCTGCACATGAGAAACGTGAAGCGCGAGGGCGAAGGATGGCCCGCCTCCTTCCATGAGGCCGAGCATTTGGGCGGCGACACCGACATGGTGGCCTTCATGGCTGCGGCGCTGAAGGAGGAGGCGCGTCGCCGGGCCGCCGGCCGGGTCGACTGGTCG
This sequence comes from Lutibaculum baratangense AMV1, assembly GCF_000496075.1. GTDB lineage: Bacteria > Pseudomonadota > Alphaproteobacteria > Rhizobiales > Tepidamorphaceae > Lutibaculum > Lutibaculum baratangense. The sequence goes on along the minus strand of NZ_AWXZ01000012.1, from coordinate 84,783 downwards.
ATCCCCTTCCGCCCGGACCACGGACAGGACATCCTCGACGACCTGAATCGCAAGGCGCAGCCGGGCTATCCGGCGATCGGCCGCCTGAAGGGCCTCGCGGAGCTGCGCGGCGTGATGACGGCGCTGAGCCACGCCTCCGGAACGGCTGCATGAGCGAACGTCTGGGCTCCGCCACGCTCGCCTCCGCCAGGGATGCGGCCGCGCGCCCGGCTTACGATCCCGCGAGCCACGGCACGGGCATCGTGCATCTCGGCATCGGCGCCTTCCACCGCGCCCACCAGGCCGTCTACACCGACGACGCGCTCGCGCAGGCCGGCGGCGACTGGCGCATCCTCGGCGTCAGCCTGCGCTCGACCGGCGTCGTCGACGCGCTGAACGCGCAGGACGGTCTCTACACGCTGCTGACGCGGGGAAGCGACGGCACGACCGCCCGGATCGTGGGCAGCATCGCCACGGCGGTCGCCGCAGCGCGCTCGGGAGAGCGGCTGCTCGTCGCGCTCCAGGATCCCGCGACGAAGATCGTCACACTGACCGTCACCGAGAAGGCGTACGGGATCGACCGCGCGGCCGGAGACGTCGACGAGGCCCACCCGGCCGTGGCGGCGGATCTCGCCGCGCCGGGAAATCCCTCGGGGGTCCTGGGGCTTCTCGTCGAGGGCCTGCGCCGCCGACGTCTGGCGGGCACGGCGCCCTTCGCCGTGCTCTCATGCGACAACCTGCCCGAGAACGGCAAGCTCCTGCGCATGGGCGTGATCGCATTCGCCCGCAGGGCGCGGCCCCGCCTCGCGGACTTCATCGAGCGCCGGGTCAGCTTCCCCTCCTCGATGGTCGACCGCATCACCCCTGCGGCGGGCGACGAGACGCTCGCCGAAGCCGAGCGCCTGACGGGGCTGCGCGACGAGGCGGCGATCGAGACGGAACCTTTCTCGCAGTGGGTGATCGAGGACCGCTTTCCCCACGGTCGACCGGCCTGGGAGGCCGGCGGCGCACTCTTCGTCGATGACGTGGCCCCTTACGAGCAGATGAAGCTGCGCATGCTGAACGGCGCGCACTCGATGCTCGCCTATGCGGGCTTTCTCTCGGGGCGCGGGTTCGTGCGCGACGTGATGGCCGATCCCGCGCTCGCGCTCCTCGTGCGGCGGCACATGGCGGCTGCGGCCGCGACGCTGAAGCCGCTCTCCGGCATCGACCGCGCGGCCTATGCCGAGGATCTCCTGAAGCGCTTCTCGAACCCCGCGATCGCGCATCAGACCTACCAGATCGCGATGGACGGCACGGAGAAGCTGCCGCAGCGCATCGCGGCGCCGGCGATCGAGGCGCTGGAGCGGGGAACGCCGGTCCGCCCCTTCGCCTTCGCGGCGGCGATGTGGATGCGCTACTGCCTCGGCCGCTCGGAGGCGGGCGACACCTATGCGCTGCGCGACCCGCGCGAGGCAGCGATCGCCTCCGCCGTGTCGTCGGCCGGCGGCGACGCGAGCGTGCTCGCTGGCGCGCTGCTCGCCTTGCCGGACGTCTTCCCGGAGCGCCTGCGCTCGGACGAAGCCTTCCGGGCGCCGCTCGTCGAGATCCTCGGGCGGGTGATGGCCGAGGGCGTCCGCCCGGTCGTCGAGGCGGAGGCGAGGATGGTCGAACGCCGCGAGCGGGGCTGAGGCCAGCTTCGCTTCGCCGCAGATTCCGCCCTTCCCGTGCGAAGAACGTTGCGAAGCGCGCCCGGCTCGGTAACGATCCCCTTCGCGGGCGGCACGAGATCGCCCCGGGCGACGGGTCGCGTGGGACAGAGGAGCGGACGATGGAATTACGGACGAAGGTGTTGGCGGGCTTTGCCGCGGCGTTTCTGGGAAGCACCTGCCTCGCGGCGGCGCAGCAGGTGACGGTGACGTCGTGGGGCGGCGCCTATCAGGACGCCCAGCGCGAGGTCTATTTCGATCCGTTCGAGGAGGAGACGGGGATCGACCTCGTCGAGGAGAGCTGGGACGGCGGCATCGGCGTCATCCGCGCGCAGGTCGAGGGCGGCAACGCGACGTGGGATGTCGTGCAGGTCGAATCGGAGGAGCTCCAGGTCGGCTGCGACGAGGGTCTCTACGAGGAGCTCGACTTCTCGAAGATCGGCGGCGAGGACCAGTATATCGAGTCCGCCGTCCATCCCTGCGGCGTGGGCGCGATCGTCTACAACTTCGTCATGGGCTACGACCGCGACAAGATCGCCGAGGCGCCGGCCGGCTGGGCCGATTTCTTCGACCTCGAGAAGATCCCCGGCAAGCGCGGCCTGCGCAACGGCCCGAAGACCAATCTCGAGATCGCCCTGATGGCCGACGGCGTGGCGCCTTCCGAGGTCTACGAGACGCTCGGAACCGACGAAGGCGTCGAGCGGGCCTTCGCGAAGCTCGACGAGATCAAGCCCGACCTCGTCTTCTGGGAGGCCGGCGCCCAGCCGCCGCAGCTCCTGGCGTCGGGCGAAGTGGCGCTGACCTCGGTCTATAACGGCCGCATCGACGCCGCGAACAAGGGCGACGGCCGCAACTTCGGCATCGTCTGGGACGAGAGCCTCTTCACCCTGGATTCATGGGTCATCCTGGCCGGCTCGAAGAACATCGACTCCGCCTACTCCTTCCTCGAATTCGTCGGCCGCGCCGACAACCAGGCGAAGCTGCCGGTGGCGATCGCATACGGCGTGACGAACCCCGCCGCATCGGAGCAGATCGATCCCGAGAGGCTCGCCGAGCTTCCGACGGCGGAGGAGAACATGGCGAACGCCCTGCAGATCTCCGACGAGTTCTGGCTCGAGAACATCGACCGGCTGACCGAGCGCTGGGGCCGCTGGGCCGCCACGAACTGACCGGGCCCTGATGGTCGAAACCTCCCAGGAGGGGCCGCGCGCCGCGCGGTCCCTCAAGCGTTCGCTCGCCCGCGCGGAGCGGAGGCGCAAGCTGCGCGCCTTCCTCCTCGTCCTGCCGCTCATCCTGTTCGTCCTCGCCTTCTTCGCGGCGCCGATCATCGGCATGCTCGAGCGCGCCGTGGTCGACCGCGACCTGATGCAGGCCTGGCCGCGAACCGCCGAAGCCGTGAAGGCACACGACTGGAGCGAGGCCGAGGTGCCGGGCGAGGAGGTCTTCGCCGTGCTGGGCCCGGAGCTCGCGAGCTCCTTCGAGGCACGCACGGCGGCGGGCGTCGCGCGGCGCCTGAACTACGACCTAGACGGCGGCCGCTCGCTCGTCATGAACACGGCGCGCAGCGTCGCCCGGCTCGACGAGACGCCGCCCGCATGGCGCGACGCGATCCTCGAGATCGAGCCGCGCTGGGGCGAGCCCGCCACCTGGACGGCGATCCGCCGCGCCGCGGGGCCGGTCACGGATTTCTACCTCCTCCAGACAATCGACCGGCAGCGTGTGGCCGACGGCTCGATCGCCTCCGTCCCCCGCGAGCGGGCGATCTACCTCCAGATCTACGGCCGCACCTTCGCGATCGCGCTGTCCGTCACGCTCCTCTGCCTGGCCATCGGCTTCCCGATCGCCTACCTCCTGGCGAGCCTGCCGGCGAACCGGGCGAACCTGCTCCTGATCCTCGTGCTCCTGCCCTTCTGGACGCCGCTTCTCGTGCGCACCGCGGCCTGGGTCGTCGTGCTGCAGGAGCAGGGCCTCGTGAACCAGATGCTCCAGTTCCTGCAGGTCACCGACCGGCCGATCCGCCTCGTCTACAACCGCACCGGCGTCATCATCTCGATGACGCACGTTCTCCTGCCCTTCATGATCCTGCCGCTCTACGCGGTGATGCAGACCGTGCCGCCGCACTACATGCGGGCCGCGCGCTCGCTCGGCGCGCCGCCCTTCACGGCGTTCCGGCGCGTCTACATCCCGCAGGTCATGCCGGGCATCGCGGCGGGCTCGATCCTCGTCTTCATCATCGCGCTCGGCTACTACATCACGCCGGCGCTCGTCGGCGGGGCGTCCGACCAGATGGTCTCCTACTACATCGCCTTCTACACGACCGACACGGTCAACTGGGGGCTCGCGGGCGCGCTCGGTGCCGGGCTGCTGGCGGCGACGCTCCTCCTCTACACCGTCTATTCCCGCCTCGTGGGCGGGGTGAGGGGGGTCATGTGAGCGGCTCCGTCACGCTCACCGAGAAGGTCTGGCGGGTCGTGCTCTACGTCGCGGCCACCGCCGGCTTCGTCTTCCTCGTCGCGCCGATCCTCGCCATCGTCCCGCTGTCCTTCAACGACGGGCAGTTCCTCACCTATCCGCTGCGAGGGCTGACGCTCCGGTGGTACGAGAACTTCTTCTTCTCCGGCACCTGGATGTTCTCGATCCGCAACAGCCTGATCATCGGCGTCTGCGCGGCGCTGATCGCGAGCGTTCTCGGCACGCTCGCCGCGATCGGACTGTGGCTCGCCGAGTTTCCCGGCAAGCGGCTCGTCGGGGCGTTCCTGCTCGCGCCGATGATCGTGCCGATCGTCATCTACTCCGTCGGCCTCTACTTCTACTTCGCGCCCTGGAACCTGACGGCGACGCATCTCGGCCTGATCCTCGCCCACGCGGTGCTCGGGGCGCCCTTCGTCCTCATCACCGTCGGTGCCACGCTCTCGGGCTTCGACCGCACGCTCATCCGCGCCGGCCAGAGCCTCGGCGCCACGCCGATCCAGGTCGCCCGACACGTCGTCTTCCCGCTCATCGCGCCGGGGGTCGTGTTCGGCGGCCTCTTCGCCTTCGCCGTGTCGCTCGAGGAGGTGATCACCGTGCTCCTCATCGGCGGGCCGAACCAGCGCACCTTGCCACGCGAGATGTTCTCCGGGATCCGCGAGAACATCTCGCCGACCATCGCGGCGGCGGCGACGATCATGATCGTGCTGGCGATCCTGCTCCTCGTCACCGCCGAGCTTCTCCGTCGGCGCTCGGCGAAGCTGCGCTCCGGCTGAAGCCTTCGCTCCGGCGCCACGCCGGTCTGGAGGCGGACGCGGAGGGGTGGTAGAGACGGGCTCGCGCCCATCGACTCCCGCGGCGGCGGACCGCCGGCGCCCCCTCTTCCGCCGATCCCTTGCGAACGAGCGAGACGACGATGACGCACAGCTATCCCGAGACGCTTCTCCTGATCGACGGCGAATGGCGGCCGGCCGCCTCCGGCAAGACGATTCCGGTCGTCAATCCGGCGACCGAGGAGGTCATCGGCAAGGTCGCGTGGGCCGAGAAGGCCGATCTCGACGCCGCGCTCGAGGCGGTGGCGAAGGGCTTCAGGGTCTGGTCGCAGACCTCCGCCTACGAGCGGGCGAAGACGATGCGCAAGGCCGCGGGCCTCCTGCGCGAGCGCGCCGACGAGATCGCCGCCGTCATGACGCTCGAGCAGGGCAAGCCCGTCGCCGAGGCGATGATGGAGACGATGGCGGGCGCCGACATCATCGAGTGGTTCGCGGGCGAGGCGCAGCGCGTCTACGGCCAGATCATCGCCCCGCGTGCCGGCGGCGTCACCCAGCTGGCGATGAAGCAGCCGGTCGGCCCGGTCGCAGCCTTCACGCCCTGGAACTTCCCGATCAACCAGGTCGTGCGCAAGCTCTCGGCCGCGCTCGCGACCGGCTGCTCGATCATCGTGAAGGCGCCGGAGGAGACGCCGGCGGCGCCCGCCGCCCTCATCCGCGCCTTCGTCGACGCCGGCGTGCCGGCGGGCGTCGTCAACCTCGTCTACGGCGTGCCGGCGGAGATCTCCGAGTACCTGATCCCGCACCCGGTCATCCGCAAGATCTCCTTCACCGGCTCGACGCCGGTCGGCAAGCATCTCGCCGCGCTCGCCGGCCAGCACATGAAGCGCGCGACGATGGAGCTCGGCGGCCACGCCCCGGTCATCGTCACCGAGGACGCCGACGTCTCGAAGGCGGTGAAGCTGCTCGCCGCCTCGAAGTTCCGCAATGCCGGCCAGGTCTGCATCTCGCCGACGAGGTTCCTCATCCAGGATGGCGTGAAGAAGGACTTCCTCAAGGGATTCACCGAGGCCGCGAAGGCGGTGAAGGTCGGCAACGGCCTCGATGAGGGCACCACGATGGGCCCGCTCGCGAACGAGCGCCGCGTGCCGTTCCTCGAGGAGCTGATCCAGGATGCCGTCGACAGCGGGGCGAGCCTCGAGACGGGCGGGCGGCGCATCGGCAACAAGGGCTACTTCATGGAGCCGACCGTGATCGCCGACGCGCCGCTCTCCTCTCGCGTGATGAACGAGGAGCCGTTCGGCCCGCTCGCCGTCGTGAACTCCTTCTCGGACCTCGACGAGGTGATCGAGGAGGCGAACCGCCTGCCCTACGGCCTCGCCTCCTACGCCTTCACGGGCTCGCAGAAGACGGCGCACGAACTCACCATGCGCATCGAGTCCGGCATGACGACGATCAACCATATCGGCCTCGCCCTGCCGGAGGTGCCGTTCGGCGGCATGAAGGATTCGGGCTACGGCTCGGAAGGGGGCTCGGAGGCGGTCGAGCCCTATCTCGTTACCCGCTTCGTCACGACGGCCGCCGCCTGAGGGCTATTCACCTGGTCTCCCAGCCGGGACGCGACCCGGCCGGGAGACCGTTCGCCGTGCCCGCCCTACGGGCTTTGCGGCCCGAGGGGTGGAGGGCATGATGCGCGGTGGCCATTCCCGCCGCGCGTGATGTGACGACCGTGAACCTGAAATTCCTCGAGACGCTCGTCTGCGTCGCCGAACTGAACAACCTCCACCAGGTCGCCGAGCGGCTGCACACCACGCAGCCGACGATCTCGTCGCGGATCAAGGCGCTCGAGCAGGAGCTCGGCGTCACGCTGATCGAGCGGGGGCCGCGCGGCGTCGCGCTCACCGCGAAGGGCATGGAGGCCGTCGCCTTCGCGCGCGACCTCGTCGCCCGCTCCAACAGCATGCGCGCGCGGATCTCCGATCCTGCCACGCTCGGGGGCATCGTCCGGATCGGGGTGATCGGCACGATCATCCACACCTGGCTGCCCTCGCTGATCGAGCGGCTGAGGGGCGACTATCGCAAGGTGATCTTCGAGATCGAGTCGAACACCTCCGTCAGGATGGTCGAGCAGCTCGTCTCGGGGCAGCTCGACGTCGGCCTGCTGATGGGGCCGGTCGACAGCCCCGGCGTCGGCAATGTCGATCTCGGCGCCTTCGACATGGCGTGGGTCGCCAAGCCCGGCCAGTTCCGCCTGCCGCCCGAGATCGACGTGACCGACCTCGCCGACCTGCCGATCCTCTCCTACCCCCGCGGCTCGAAGCCCTATTGGATGATCGAGCAGTATTTCCGCGACAGCGACGTGCGACGCCCGCTGCTCAACTGCTCCAACTCGCTCGCCTCGATCATCCGGCTCGCGATCGGCGGCATCGGCATCGCGGCGATACCGCCGATCACGATCCGCGAGGAGCTCGCCGCGGGCCAGCTCGAGATCCTGCCGGTGCGGCACGTCATTCCGCCGCTCGGCTTCCACGCCTCCTACCGCACCGGCCGGGGCAGCGAGCTCGCGGAAGCGATCGCGATGTACGCGCGGGAGGAGGCGATGCTCTTCGCCGATACGCACGCCCCGATGGGCGTCTCGCGTCCGCAATAAGATTTCTCTATCGCTTACGCTAAGAAAATAAGATTGGACCTCCGGCACCCGCGTCTCGAAACTTTCATCCGTCGCCCCCGAGGCGACGACCGGACCGCCACCCCACCGGAGACCGTCATGCGCAAGTTCAGTCTCGGCCTCGCCGGCCTCGCCGCCCTGGGCCTCGCCTTCGCCACGTCCGCTGCCGACGCCGAAACCTGGCGAATGTCGCACAAGATGCCGCCCGAGAGCGTCGAGGGCCGGCTCTTCCAGGAGTTCGCCGACAAGATCGCCGAGAAGACCGGTGGCGAGATCGAGGTGCGCGTGTTCCCGAGCGAGCAGCTCGGCAAGGACGACACCGTGCTCGAGCAGCTGCAGATCGGCACGATCGACGTCTATCCCGAAGGCATCTCCTACCTCCAGAAGTGGGTGCCGGAGATGAAATGGACGAGCGCGCCCTTCCTCTTCGACGACCGCGACCACTGGTCCCGCTTCATGAACACGGACCTCGTGCAGGGCTGGCTTCAGCGCGTCGAGGACGAGGCCGGAATCGCCGTGATCGGCGACTCCACGAAATTCGTGCGCGGTCCCTACCGGGTGATGGTCACGAACAAGCCGTGGGAGACGCTCGACGAGATGCAGGGCATCAAGCTCCGGATGCATCCAGACGAGCTGGCGGCCGACGCGTGGCGGCACCTGGGCGCGGAGGTGCGGACACTCGGCTGGACCGAGGTCTACGAGTCGATCAGCCGCGGCATCGTCGACGCGGTGAACAGCCCGGTCGCCCTCGTCGAGCCGATGAAGTTCTACGAGGTCGCCCCCCACGTGATCCGCCACGACGAGTACGAGCAGGGCATGGCGTTCATGACGAACGCGCGGAAGTGGAACGCCCTGCCGGAGGAGACGCGGCAGCAGGTTCTCGACGCCTACGAGGAGGTCGCCGCGCACTCGCAGGAGGTGATGGCCGACACGGCACAGACCGACATCGACAAGATGACGGCGGGCGACGTCAGCTACACCGAGCCCGACACCTCGGCCTTCGTGGAGCGCATGAAGTCGTTCTACGAGGCGAGGGGCGAGGCGGGCGAACTGCCCGAGGGCTTCCTGGAGGCCGTCCAGCAGACCCGCCAGGGCAGCTGAGGGCATGGCGGGCATCGTCCGGCCGATCGAGGCCGCGCTCGACGCGGTCGAGTGGGCCTTCCGCTCCGCGGCGAACCTCCTCCTCCTGGCGATGCTCGTCATCAACTTCCTGAACATCGCCTCGCGGTTCTTCACGAACCAGGGGCTCGCCTGGGTCTTCCCGCTGACGACGGTGATGTTCGTGTGGATGACCTTCCTCGGCTTCTACGTCGTCTACCGCCGGGGCAAGGACATCACGGTCGACTTCCTGCTCGACCGGCTGGGCGCGAAGGCGAACATGGTCGCGCGCATCCTCGTCGACCTCGCGATGCTCCTCCTCCTCGGCGTCCTCCTCGCCGAGGCGCCCGCCCTCCTCAGCCGGCAGGTCGGCAACATCGAGATGGTGGGCATCCAGCGCTACTGGCTGTCGGTGCCGTTCTTCGTCTCGTGCTTCCTGATCGTCATCCATGTCCTCGTCGACATGGTGCACGCCTTCCGCCGCGATCCCGAGCCGCACCACGTGCCGGCCGGCGACATCTGACGGGAACCTCCTTCGATGATGACGGCCCTGCTGTTCGTCGGCTTCCTCGTGCTCATCCTGCTCAGGGTGCCGATCACCATGGCGATCGGCCTCTCCGTGCTCGCGGCGCTCGTGCAGGCCGGCTTCTCCGACACGCTCTACATCATGCCGCTGCAGATCCTCGAGGGCGTGAACGCCCCGAGCCTGCTCGCCATCCCGTTCTTCATCATGGCCGGCAACCTGATGAACATCGTCGGGATGACCGACCGCATCTTCAACTTCGCCTCGGCGCTCGTCGGCCATTTCCGCGCCGGCCTCGCCCAGGTGAACGTGCTCTCCTCGATGCTTTTCGCCGGCATCTCGGGCGCGGCTGTGGCCGACGTCGCCGGGCTCGGGATGATCGAGATCAAGGCGATGCGCGAGCGGGGCTATCCCGTGCCGTTCGCCGCCGCCGTCACGGCGGCCTCCGCGATCGTCGGGCCGATCATCCCGCCCTCGATCAGCCTCGTCATCTACGCCTTCCTGTCGAACACGAGCGTCGCGCGGCTCTTCCTCGCGGGCGTGGTGCCGGGCGCGCTCATCGGCATCTCGCTGATGCTGTTCAACCGGTTCCTCGCGATCCGCCACGACTTCCCGCGCGAGGAGCGGGCGAGCCTGCAGACGATCGGCCGCACCGCGATCGACGGCATCGCCGCGCTCGTCGCGCCCGGCATCATCCTCGCCGCGATGCTCACGGGCACCACGACGGCCACCGAGGCGGGCGTCCTCGCCTGCGCCTACACCCTCCTCCTGGGCGTGCTCTACCGCACCCTGACGATGGCGAGGCTATGGGAGGCGCTGACGGAGACGATGACGATCACCGCCGTCATCATGATCATCATCGGCTTCAGCCACGTCATGGGCTGGCTGCTCGCGATCGAGCAGGTGCCGCAGGAGCTGGCGCAGCTCGTGCTCGACGCGACGGAGAGCAGGGCGCTCTTCCTCCTGCTCCTCATCGCCTTCCTCCTGTTCATCGGCTGCTTCGTGGAGGGCGTGCCGGCGAAGCTCATCCTCGTGCCGGTGCTCCTGCCGCTCGTCGACCAGTTCGGCGTCGACCGCATCCATTTCGGCATCATCATCACGATGGCGCTCCTCATCGGCATCGTCACCCCGCCGATGGGCATCGCCCTCTACATCGTCTCCGAGGTCGGCAAGGTGAAGTTCGAGGAGGTGGCGCTGGCCGTCGTCCCGTTCTTCATCCCGCTCATCATCGCGCTTCTGCTCGTGACCTATGTGCCGGGGCTCACGCTCTGGCTGCCCGAGCTCGTGCTCGGGCCGCAATAGGCCGTACCACCCCAAAAGGACGAAGACCGAACACCCATGAAAATCGCAACGCTGCAGATGAACACGCAGGACGACAAGGCGGCGAACATCGCGCAGGCCGTGTCGCTGATCGAGACGGCGGTCGAGGCCGAGAGGCCGGACCTCGTCGTTCTGCCCGAGACCTTCACCTATATGGGCGGCACGCATGAGAGCCGCATGGCGGCCGCCGAGACCTTTCCCGACGGCGAGGCCTACAGGGCCATGCAGGAGCAGGCGAGGAAGCACGGCATCTTCGTCCATGCCGGCTCGATGAACGAGCGCGCAGACGGCAACAAGAGCTTCAACACGACCGTCGTCTTCGACCGCTCCGGCACCGAGGTCGCCCGCTACAGGAAGATCCATCTGTTCGACGTCGACACGCCGGGCGGCCTCACCTACCTCGAATCCGAGACGGTGAAGCGCGGCGAGGACATCGTCACCTACGATTGCGAGGGCGTCACGGTCGGCTGCACGATCTGCTACGACCTGCGCTTCCCCGAGCTCTACGCGAAGCTCGCCGCCGCCGGCGCGCAGGTCATCATGGTGCCGGCCGCCTTCACGCTGCAGACCGGCAAGGACCACTGGGAGGTCCTGCTGCGGGCCCGCGCGATCGAGACGCAGACCTACGTCGTCGCCTGCGGCCAGATCTTCACCCACGACAACGGCAAGCGGCCCTGCTACGGCCATTCGATGATCGTGGACCCCTGGGGCACGAAGGTCGCCGACTGCTCCGACCAGGTAGGCTTCGCCGCCGCCCGCATCGACATCGGCTATCTCGAGAAGGTGCGCGGCTCGATGCCGGTCGCGAAGCACCACGTCCTCGTCTGATCAAGGAACGGCCCGAAAGATGTTCATCCTGAACGACATGCCGCAGCAGGTGCCTGCGGAGAAGATCGAGAAGCTGAAGACGGTCGAGACGGCCACCGTCGGCCATTTCAAGCACATGGGCTTCCTCGACGGCCGGCTGCGCGCCATGCTGCCGGACGTGCGGGTGGCGGGCACAGCCGTCACGCTGCGGATCCCGGGCGCGGACTCGACGCTGCTCCATCACGTCATGGGCCTCGTGCGCCCCGGTGACTTCCTGATCATCGACCGCGCCGGCGACACGCGCCACGCCTGCTGGGGCGGCGTCATCACCCACACCGCGAAGCGGCGCGGCGTCGTGGGCGCCGCCGTCGACGGGCCCGCGACCGACGTCGCCGACTTCCGCAAGCACCAGCTGCCGATGTGGTGCACGGGCCCGTCCCCGATCACGACGAAGCTCCTGGGGCTTGCGGGCGAACTGAACGTGCCCGTCAGCTGCGGCGGCGTCTCCGTCTCGCCGGGCGACGCGGTGCTCGCCGACGAGAACGGCGTCCTGATCCTGAAGCCCGACGAGATCGACGCGGTCGCCGACCGGGCGCTCGCCATGCAGGAGCGCGAGATCACGCTCCTTCAGCGCATCGACGCGGGCGAACTCCTGCCCGAGATCAGCGGCGCCACCGCTAAGATCGAAGCCTTCGGTAAGTCATAAGCCGGCTTACCAGCGTCTTGGGCGGTCAGTCTGCGGGCGCGAAGGCGACGAAGAGGTCGGTGGGGCCGTCGGTCGGCGGCAGCGTCAGCTCGAGGCCCCGCTCGCCGTCCGCCGCCTCGATGTCGGCGCCGCCGAGGAGGGCGGCCAGCAGCTCCGCCTCGCTGCGGTCGGGCAGGACGAGGACCGCCCCGTCCGTGCCCTCCTCGAGGCGGAACGAGAAGCTGTTCGCGCCGACCGTCAGCTGCGAAAGCGTGCCGGCGACATCGGTGGTGAAGATCGCCTTCTCGCCCTTCCAGAGCGTCAGCCAGCCGGCCTCGACCTCGACGACGACGCGGCCGAGCGGGCTCTCGACCGGCCCGAGCCGCACGTCGTCGCCGTCATTGCCGATCGACCACCCGTCCCAGGGGCTGAAGCCCATCACGGCCTCCGCGCCCATCAGCGGCAGCATCGCCGCCCAGCCGTAGAACGGGTCGGTGTCCGGCTGGTCCATCGCTTCCCCGGTCTCGGCGTTGTAGTTCTCCGCCGCGATGCGCCGCTCGCGCCAGGACTGCTCGAAGAGCTGCAGGCTCGTCTCGAGCAGGCCCTCCGCCGCCTCGTCGAGGCGGTAGCGCCTGAGGCCCTGCCAGACGAACCAGTTGACGTTCGGCCAGATGCGGCCGCGCCAGTACACGTTGTCGCGATAGGCCGGGTCGTTTCGGGTCGCGTTCGGCAGGCCGAACGGGCCGCCGAACATCGCGGGGTCGTCGAGATGGGCGACCAGCCGGTCGGCCTGGGCGCGGGAGGCCGCGCCGCAGATCAGCGGGTAGAGGCTCGTCGGCCCGACGCTCCGCACGAATGAGCCGTCGCGCTGGCGGTTCGCGAAGAGGCCGCGCTCCTCGTCCCACAGCTCCTCGCGGATCTTTCGCTTCGTGTCCTCGGCGAGCGCCGCGAACCTGTCCGCCTCCTCGTCCTCGCCGATCTCGGCGGCGGCGAGCGACAGCATCTCCGCGTCGAGCGCGAGCGAGCAATTGAGGCCCACGTCGAGCGTCGAGAGCGTGCGAGTCCCGGGATCGTAGACCGCCTCGTCATGCGTCGCCGAATTGTCCATGCCCGTCTCGTTGCGCGCCCCGAAGGCCGTGCCCTTGTAGAGCGCCTCGCCGACATCCGAGGTGCCGCAGGAGACGAGGCCGCGCCCGTCCGGGTCGCGCATCTCGCGCCACCAGCGGTGGTTGCGGGCGAGCGCCCGGTAGGTCAGGTCGAGGAGCGACCGGTCGCGGGTCCTGAGATAGGCGAGCCACACCATGAAGGCCCCGTTCGGCGCCTGCGTGCGGTCGACCCAGGAATCGTGCGAGGTGACGATGCAGGCGAAATTGCCCTGGGGCGTCGCGCTCGCCATCGCGGCCGCGAAGTTGTCGCGGGCGAGCGCCCTGTCGAACAGGGCGGACATCATGGCGTGATAGGTCTGGTCGTTCTGCCAGACGGCGAATTCGCCGAGATTCCAGATGCGGCTGCAGGCCGTGTAGGGCCTCCGGTTGACCGGGTCCCAGACCGTGTTCCAGGCCATCACGTCGCGCACGGCGTCGAGCGAGCCGGCATTCGCCCCGACCTGTGCCGGCAGCGCCGGCGCCTCGTCCTCGTCCAGCGCCTCGCGGGCCCTCGCGATCGCGAGGTCCGCCCGGTCGGCGACGCCGGCGGCGAAGCGCCCCTCGCGCATCATCTCCAGGTTGAAGCGCAAGGCCACGAGCCGGCCGGTCGTGCCGCGGCTCGCGAGGTGGAAATAGCCGTTCGCCTCGAAGTCCGCCGCCAGGGCCTCCACGTCCTCGTGCACCGTGACCTGCACGGGCTCGTCGGCCGACACGAGGGCCACGAAGCGGGTGCCGATCTTCACCACCGCCGCCCGCGCGTCGGCGAGATACTCCACCGCCTCGCCGCCGTCGGCCGACAGGCAGATCGTGACCCAGAAGCGCAGGCCCCATTCCCCGAGCTCGACGCCCTCCCACCGTCCCGCGACCGCGTATGGATCGATGGCCTTTCCGTAGGCGAGCGCGATACGCGTGCCGCCATGGACGGTCTCGAGCTCGACGAGGCTGCCGTCGATCGCGTGCCGGCCGAAGCGGCAGTCGGCGGGGCGGATCGTCGTCGCCGCCTTCGCGCGCGTCGAATAGAGCACCGGCGTCACGCGCACGCCGAGCGGCAGGAAGACCATCTCGGCCGGGCGCGGCGACCAGGTGTTCCACGCGCGGTCGTGTGGAACGGTCGTGTCGACGAGGCGGTGTGTCACGGCGCATCCTCCTGCGGCCAGTTGGCCAGAACCTCGTCCGTCGTGGCGAGCTCGATCTGCTCCGGCATCCGCGCGAAGAGGTGCTCGAACATCGCGTCGTGCGAGTTGGTCGCCGAGCTCGTGAGCGCGTCGGCGACGAGGACCACGCGAAAGCCCCGCTCCATCGCATCGAAGATCGAGGCGAGGACGCAGACATCGGTCTCGACGCCGGTGAGGACCAGTGTGTCGGCGCCCGCCGCCCGCAGCCGCGCCTCGGTGTCTTCGGGGGTGAAGATCGAGTAGGTCGTCTTGTCGATCAGGCGGGCCGGGTGCGCGATGTCGCGGAGCGGCGCGACGAGGTCGAGGAGGGCCGGGTCCATCGCCTGGAGCGTCAGGCTCGACCACCGCTCGTAATAGCGCCGCCAGCGGCCCGGCGCGTCCTGCGGCCGCTCCGGCACGAGGAAGCGTGCGAACCAGCTCCGCTCCGGGGCGTGATCGACGAGGCGCAGGATCGGCGGCACGATCTCCATCAGCCCGGGCGTGTGCCACTCCGTCGCCTCCGCGAAGAGCCGTTGCATGTCGATCACGACATGGGCGGCGGTGGCGGGGATCGGCTCGGCGAGCGGCATCTTGCTCTCAGTCGGCGAGGACGACGCTGTGGCGGGGCGCCCAAGAGAGCACGACGTCGGTGCCCGAGTCGAGCGGCCGGCCGAGGCTGTTCTGGGCGAAGACCTTCAGGGAAAGCTCACCGGAGCGGAGGAGATAGGTGAGCGACGTGCCGCTGTAGATGACGGACAGGACCTTCGCCCGGAGCCGGTTCGTCGGCTCGTCGGGCGCCGCAGGCATGGCCTCGGCGCCGTCGATCGCGATCTTCTCCGGCCGCACGGCGATCGTCGCCTGGCTGCCCTCGACCGGAAGCGGGCCCTCCGTCGCGATCATGGAATCCGCGATCTCGACCGCGCCACCGCGGACCGTGCCGGTCAGGAAGTTCGCGTCGCCCAGGAACTCGGCCGCGAAGCGCGTCTTCGGCCGCTCGTAAACCTCCGCCGGCCGGCCCACCTGCACGATGCGGCCGCGATCGAGGATGGCGACGCTGTCCGAGAGCGTCAGCGCCTCCTCCTGGTCGTGCGTCACGAAGATCGTCGTCAGCCCGCTCTCGCGCTGGATGCGCAGGAGCTCGACCTGCATCTCCTGGCGCAGCCGCCGGTCGAGCGCCGACAGCGGCTCGTCGAGGAGGAGGACGTCGGGCCTGATGACGATCGCGCGGGCGAGCGCCACGCGCTGCTGCTGGCCGCCCGAGAGCTGCCTGGGGTAGCGGTCGCCGTAGCCCGGCAGCCGCACCATCTCTAGCGCCCGCTCGACCTCCGCCTTCGCCTTCGCGCCCCGGATGCCGCGCCGGCCGAGGCCGAAGCCGACATTCTGCGCGACGCTCATGTGCGGGAAGAGCGCGTAGGACTGGAAGACCATGCCGATATTGCGCGACCAGACCGGCACGTCCGTGACGTCGCGCTCGCCGATCCTCACGACGCCGGCATCCGGCTTCACGAAGCCCGCGACGATGCGCAGGAGCGTCGTCTTCCCCGATCCCGAGGGGCCGAGCAGGCTCGTGAACGTGCCCTCGCCGAAGGTCTGCGTGATGTCGGACAGGACGGTCGTGGTGCCGTAGCTCTTGGCGACGGCGGTGACGTCAACGGCTGTCACCGAGGCCTCCCGGTCTGGCGAAGCGCGCGAAGCCCAGGATGATGATCATGGAGGCGACGAGCAGGATGGTGGAGATGGCGTTGATCTCGGGCGTGAACCCTTTCCGGATCGCCGAGTAGATCTCGACGGGCAGGGTCGTCATGCCGGGCACGGAGAGGAAGTAGGAGATCACGAACTGGTCGAGCGAGACGGCGAAGGCGAAGAGCGCCGCGCCGACGATGCTCGGCAGGAGAAGCGGCAGCGTCACCCGGAAGAAGGCGTGGACGGGCGTCGAGCCGAGGCTCATCGCGGCCTCCTCGAGATCGGCGCGCATCGTCTGCAGCCCCGTGCCGACGACGAGGACGACATAGGGGATGGCGAGCGCCACGTGGCCGATCAGCATGGCGTGCAGGCCGCGGCCGATGCCGGTCCAGAAGAAGAAGACGAGCATCGCCGTGCCGGTGATCAGCCACGGAATCGCGATCGGCGGCAGGAGCAGGATGCGCAGGAGGTTCCGCCCCCGGAACGAGCGGCGCCACAGGGCGAGCGCCGCGAGCGTGCCAAAGACCGTCGCGAGCACGGACGTGAGCACGGCGAGCCAGATGCTGTTCCAGCCGGCCTCGATCAGCCGGTCGTTGCCGGCGAGGTCCTGGTACCATCTCGTCGAGAACTCGAAGGGCAGGGCATAGAGCGGCGAAGCGTTGAAGCCCATGGCCGCCATCACGACGATCGGCAGGTAGAGGAAGACGAGGACGAGGGCGATATAGAGCCTGGCGATCCGGAGCATCTTGCGGACCCTCCTCAGGCCTGCGCCGTCCGGCGCAGCACGCCGGAGAAGGTCGCGAAGACGCCGAGCACGACCGCCAGCATCGTGAAGGCGAGCGCCGAGCCGAGCGGCCAGTTGAAGGCCTGGGTGAACTGGTCCTCGATCACCGTGCCCATGGTGACGCCGACGCGGCCGCCCAGGATCCGCGGCTCCATGAAGGCCCCGATGACGGGCACGAAGATCAGGATCGCGCCGGTGACGAGGCCCGGCATGGCGAGCGGCACGAGGATCCTGAACAGGATCGTCGGCCAGCGCGCGCCGAGGCTCATCGCCGCCTCGATCACCGCGTCGTCGATCGCCAGAAGCGCGATGTAGCAGGTCAGCACCATGTAGGGCAGGTAGCCGTGGACGAGGCCGAGCACGATCGCCGGCTGCGTGTACAGGAAGCCGAGCGACGGTGCGTCGGGCCAGACGGATCTCGCCGCGACGTCGAGAAAGCCGCCGCCGCGGATGACCATGGTCCACGAGAAGACGCGGACGAGCCCGTTCGTCCAGAACGGCAGCAGGAGGAGGATCAGGAGCGTCTCGCGCGACCGCCCCGCCGTCGCGCGCACCAGCGCGAGGGCCGTCGCGAAGCCGACGACGGCGCATATGGCGGTCGTCCACAGGCCGATCGACAGCGAGGTCCAGGCGACGCCGAGGAGATAGGGCTGGTCGTGGAAGGCGCGGTAGTGCCGCAGCGTCCATTCGACCGGCCGGTTGCCGAGCGGTGTCGCCTCGAGGAACGAGAACGCGAACATCGTGCCGAGCGGCAGGAGGACCGCCAGCGTCAGCCAGGCATAGCTCGGCAGAAGCAGCGCCGCCGTGGCGAGCCACGGCGGCGGGCGAAAGCGGGTGGTGGCCGGCGCGCCGGCCGCCCCGGCCTCAGCTGGCATAGAAGGCCTTCACCTCCTGCCAGGCGTTGTTGAAGGTCTCGCGCCGGTCGTCCGGCAGCGGTGCCATCAGCGTCATCGTCTCGAGATATTCCGGGTCGTGGATCTGCCGGATCAGGTTGTCCTCTGGCAGGGCCTCCATCGCCGCGGCGTTCGCGGAGGCCGGCGCGCCGACCTCGATCGCCCACTTCGTGTAGAACCCGGGGTCGATCATGTAGTCGATGAACTGCGCGGCCTCGTCCGGATTCTGGCTCGTCGCGGGTATCGAGAAGCTGTCGAGCCAGCCGATCGCGCCTTCCTCCGGCACGACGAACTGCAGCGGCAGGTCGAAGGTCTTCTGCGAACGCACCGCCGCGCCCGACCAGTAGATCGACAGGTCGAACTCGCCGGCCGAGAAGGCCTTGTTCCACTGGTCCTCGCTCGACCAGAGAAGCCGCACGTTCGGCTTCATCTCCTTCAGCTTCTCTACCACGGCGGCCATGTCCGACGGGTCGTTCATGTCCTGGCCCGAGAGAAGCGCCCCGAGCCCGACCATCGTGACGGCGTCGTCGAAGAGGGCGACCTTGTTCCGGAACTCCGGCGCGGCGAGCGCGGCATAGCTCGTCGGCGCCTCCATGCCGTCGCGGATCGCGAGCGAGTTCATGCCCCACACCCAGGCGACGCCGTAGAGCTCGCCGTCGGTCTTCAGGTACTCGTTCTCCCGCAGCGACGGCGCCAGGCCCTCGGCGTTCGGATAGTTCGCGAGGTCGACCGGCATCAGAAGCCCTTCGCCCGCGGCCTGCTGCGAGCGCGCGCTGTTGATCAGCACCACGTCGTAGACGCCGGGATTGGTGCGGAGCTTCGTCAGCATCTCGGCTTCGGAGTTGAAGTAGTCGTGCACGACCTCGATGCCGGTCGCCTCGGTGAAGGCCTCGACCGCCCATCGCTCGTCCGTGCCGTAGCCCTGCCAGTTCAGCACGGTGATGCGGCCGGCGGCGCGGGCCGGGCGAACGAGGTGGCGCGACCCGGCGAGGGCCACAAGTCCGCTGCCCGTCAGGGTCAGCATCCGGCGGCGTGACAGCTTGAGCATCTTCGGCTACGTCCCCTTAGGTGGCATGGTTTTTATTTGCATGCAAACGAGTAGAACATGATCCCTCGGGCCGGTCAATCGGCCCCGAAACCCTCGCCCTGCCGCGGGCTCGGCTCGTTCCGTCGGGGCTGCCGGCGCCTATCGTTCCTCCCGATCCTCCGGCCCCGCCTCGAGGCGCGGTGATTCCAGAAGGCCCGATGGCGTCGGCCCGCCGAGCTCGTGCGGCGTCCCGGCATAGTAGCGGTTTGCGGCGGTGTTGCGAATGCGCAGTTCGATCTCGACCTCTCCCTCGGCATCGAGCCGGAAGCGCCGCTCGCCGTGGAGGCGCCGGCCGAGCGATCTGCCGTCGACGAGGCACTCGACGGTCTCGCGGACGCGGGGCAACACGAGGTGCCAGGCGAGCCCGGCGGGAAGCGGCGGCAGGCGGACGCGGCGGCGGTAGATGCCGGTGCCGGAGAAGGCGGGCCATCCCTGCCGCTCCCACCCCTCGGTGACGCGGACCGGCTGGAACTCCGCGCCGGGGACTTTAGTATGGAACTCCCAGCGATCGCCGAGCACGATGGGCACCGGCAGGGGCGGCGGCCCGATATGGCCGGCGGCGGCGGGCGCGGCGCGGGGCCCTTCGGCCGCCCGCACTTCGAGGCACAGGAGCGCTTGCGCCGGCAGAACGATCTGCCGGGCCGCCGGCAGCGCGAAGGGCGCGGCCCTGCCCGAGACCGGGTCCCAGCGCGCCGCCTCGACATCGGGCTCGTCCAGCAGCAGTTCGAGTGCGCGCGGCGCGTCACCGTCATTGAACACGACAATCCGCCAGGCGTCGCCGTGGCGCGACACCCAGTTCCACGACGGGCCGCCGGAGATGCGGGGCCAGGGGCGCGGCGGCTCGATGGTGGCGACCGCGGCCGCGACCGCCGCCTCGTCCGGCTCCGGCAGATGGTCGAGGCTCGGCTGCGGCGCGAGGGCCTCCCGTTCCCCCGCGTCGTCGGCCGTGGGGTGAAGCGGGCGGGGCAGCCGGCCTGAGGCGACGAGGCGCCCCCCGCCGTCGAGAAGCGCGCGAAGCCGCGAGACCGCGCCGTCCTGCCCGATCACGTGCGCGTCGGGCAGGACGAGCGTGTGGTAGCGGCCCGCGCGGGTCACCAGGTGGCCGTCCTCCACCATGCCGGTCGCCAGAGAGCGCTCGTCGACCACGTCGTAGCCGATGCCGGCCTCGGCGAGCGCCTTCGCCCACCAGCCGAACTGCCGGGCGCAGGGCGCGTCGCCGCCGTCCTGCCAGAGCGCTGCGAGCGGGTAGAGGAGGGCGACCCGGCGCAACGGCTCGCCCTCTTCCAGGAAGGCCGAGAGCCGGGCGATCTCTTCGAAGACCTCCGGGCAGTCCTCCCACCAAGGCTCGAAATTGATGCCGGGCGGGAAGTCGTAGCGCAGGTTCGGCCGGCCGTCCTCGTGGTAGGCGGTGCCGTCGTCGAGATAGACCGCGTGGAACAGGAACTGCCGCGCGCCCATGAGTGTGTGGCGGATCGCCTGCGCCCGCAGCCGCTCGAGCGTCAGGTCCCACTGCCCCGCGAGGCCTGCCCGTCCGACCTCGCGGCCCGTCGCATACTGCTCGACGATGCAGCGGCTGCGGCCGCTGGCGCGGGCGACGGAGTCGCCGAGGCGCGCGGCGAGCTGCGGCACGTAGTCGGCTGCGTCCACCGCCGTCGTGGTCCTGAACGTATCGACACCGAAATAATCGACGCCCGGCATCACGCGCGGATCGATTCCCGACAGCCCCTCGCGCAGGCCCCATTTGCCGACATGGGTCAGGAGCTCGTGGCCGGCCAACTCGAAGCCGCGCCGGTCGCACCAGCGCCGGAGCGTGCCGAAGAACGCCTCGTGCAGGCGAGCCGAGTAGCGCGCGAAGAACCCGTGGCGGCGGGTCGCCGTCTCCGGACCGATCTCGCCGACCAGCGCCATCAGGTCGACCGTCTCCGTCTCCGCCTCGAGCTCCCCGCTCCACAGCAGGCTGTTGCCGAGCGCGCCCTCGTGTTCCGCCCAGCGATAGAAGCCGGCATAGGGATGGTCGAAGAAGAAGGCACGGGCCACGTCCTCGCCGGCCGCCTCCGCCGCCTCGGCGAGCGGCGCATAGACCAGTTCGGCAAAGCGCTCCGCCGCCTCCGGCAGGAGATAGTTGATCGGCCGCGACGAGCGGCAGCGCGCGCTGGCGAAGACCGTGAGCGGGCCATCCGGCAGTCCGGTGGTGTCGACGGCGATGCGGCAACCGTCCGGCTTGGCCGAGACGATCTCCGCCGGCACCTCGCGAAGCTCCGGCGTCTCGCGCGCGCCCCCGCCCCGACCGATGGAGGCGACGATACGCCACTCGTCCCACAGAGGCTTGCCGCCCTCGTAGCACCAGGCGAGACCGGCGGGCCCCAGGAACTCCAGGAACGGCGAGCGGATCTCCGAGACCGTCAGCTCAAGCCGCCCGTCGGGACCCGCCTCGGCCACCCGCCCCTTCGTCCAGAAGAGGTGGCGCTCGCGAAGATGGTCGGCGCCCGCGACCGTGTGGCCGCCGCCATGGCCCGACATCCAGTTGTACTCGTCGTAGATAACGGCCTGCATGCCGAGCGCCTTCGCTTCCGTGAAGGCGATGCGGCAAGCCTCGATCCATTCGGGCGAGAGATAGTCGGAGAGTGGCAGCGACAGCCGCGCCTGGATCATGAAGGTCGAGAAGCCCTTCGCCTTCATGTCGGCGATGCCGCGGCGGATCTCGGCTGCCTCGGGGATCCGGTTCCAGAACCAGAAGGCCGCGGGCCTGAACTCCGTCGGCGGGTATCGGAAGGTCTTGTCGGTCTGCGGCACGGTGCCTCCTCGCGGGGCGCGCGCGGCGCGGGCCCCTTCCAGCAGGCGCGGATCAGCCCATGACAGCGGGAAGAGTGTCAACCTATAGTGCCGCCGCCCGCCACAGCCGATTTGAAGAGCACAGATGTCCGAAGCCTCGCCCCGCGGAACCGTCGTCGTCCTCGGCATCTTCGCGGCCGATCTCGCCTTCCGGGCGCCCCGTCTACCACGGATCGGCGAGACGCTGCTCGCGAACGGCTTCGAGCTCGGTCCCGGCGGCAAGGGGTCGAACCAGGCGGTGGCTGCGGCGCGGTGCGGCGCGGACGTGAAGATGATCTCGCGCCTCGGCGCCGACGCCTTCGGCGAGATCGCGCGCGCGCTGTGGGGCGGCGAGGGGATCGACCTCCGCTTCGTCGCGACGGACGATGCGGCGCCGACGGGGGCCGCCTTCATCTATGTCGACGAGGCGTCCGGCCACAACGCGATCATCGTCGAGGCCGGGGCCGCCAAGAAGCTCTCCGCCGCCGATCTCGGGGCTGCGCGGGAGGTGATTGCGGCAGCGGATATCTTCATGACGCAGCTCGAGCAGCCGATCGAGGCGGCGCTGGCGGGCCTGCGGATCGCGAAGGGATCGGGCGTGCGCACGATCCTCAATCCCGCCCCCGCGGCCGACCTGCCCGACGAGGTCTGGCCGCTCTGCGACTACGCGACGCCGAACGAGAGCGAGGCCGGCGCGATCACCGGCATCGAGGTGTCGGATCTCGAGAGCGCCCGGAAAGCCGCCTCCGCGCTCGTCGAGCGGGGCGTGGGCTGCGCCGTCCTCACGCTCGGCGCGGCGGGCGTTCTCGTGCACTCGGCAGAGACCTCGCTCCACATCCCGGCCGTGGACGCGGGGCCGGTCGTCGACACGACCGGGGCGGGCGATGCCTTCAACGGGGGCTTCGCCGCCGCCCTCGCACGGGGAGAGGCGCCGGAGCGGGCGGCACGCTTCGCCTGCGCCGTCGCGGGCCTCTCCGTGACGCGGAAGGGTGCGGCCCGCTCGATGCCGAGCCTCGAAGAGGCGACCCGGCTGCTCGCGCGCACGGGCGCGGCCGGCTGACGGAGGCGTTTCGCCGGACGACCACACAATCGGCGCGATCTTGCGGCAGAACGTCGGAGGAACGGAGGTGGCTCGCGTCGCGGTGGAGCCGGTTACGATCGGTTAAACCCTGAGCTGCCTTCATCCTCGCTCGGGGGCGGCATGGTCAAGAACGGGACGTGGATCTGTCGATGAAGGTCAGTCTTTGGCTGTCGTTTGGCGGCATGGTGGTGGGCTCGGCGCTGCCGGCCCTGACGATGCTGTCGTTTCAGGACGGGCTCCCGCATCAGGCGGTCGCTTCCACGTCGCACCTGTCGCAGCATGCTCCGATCGCCCTCCCGAGCCTCACGAGCGACGGCGCCTCAGCGCTCGAGGCGGAGAAGGCGGTGTTGGCGGGTGGATGCCCGGCCGCGAAGGGCGAGCTCCGTCTGCTCCGGGTCATCGTCATCGAGGAGCGGAAGGCGCGTCCGACGCCGCTGAAGCTCCAGCGGCCGGCCGAGGCCGACGAGGCAGCGGCCCTGTCGGAGACGTAACCGTCGGCAGAGGGCCGTGGCAGGGGATGCTCGGCATCCCCGAGCCGCCGAGCTACTTCTTCTTTCTCTTCTTCTTGGTGGCGCCTTCCTCGTCGCCGCCCTCGTCGCTCTTGGCGCGCGTCCTGTCCTTGTCGCCGGGAGCGGCGCCGCCCGACCGGCGCTGGCGTTTGGCGGTCTTCGGCGCGTTCGGCGCCTTGGCGCCCAGCGGGCCCTCGCCGGCATCGGCCGGGCCGTCTATCTCCTGCCGGGCGCGCTCCCAATGCGCGTCATGGCGCCCCTCGGGACGTCCCTCTTCCTCCCAGAGCGCGTGTGCCCGCTCGCGTATCCGTCTCTCGCGCTCGTCCATCCTCGTCTCCATTCTCCTCGGCACTGGCACCCGAAGCGAGGCGAACGTGAAGCGCAAGCCTCGCATTGTCCATATTGGGCCGATGCACGTTGCCGTACGCGGGTGGGCTCGAGCAGGAGACGAAGATGACGGATGATTCGCGGAGGAACCCGGGCGACGAGGATGCTCCGGGCAGTCGGCAGTCGGCGAAGAACGTCTGCCTGAAGTGCGGCGGCACGGGCCGCCTCGGAGGCGAGGACTGTGCCGCGTGCGGCGGCGAAGGCTTCGTGACGGAAATCGTCGGAGACGCCTGAGCCGAGCCGCTCCTCCGCGAGCCCGGCAGCCCCGCCCTCACCCCGTCGAGCCCATGTTCGGATCCTCGTCCTCCCCGACGGAGGGGAGGGCTCCCGTTCCGGGCGTGGCATCGGGATTCTGCAGCCGCGGGTCGGCGTGAGGGCCGGCCGGAGGCACGTTCTTGGTCTTCCGACCTTCCTTTCCCGGCGGGCCGTCCCCGGCCCCGCCTTCCGGCCGCTTCTGCGGTTTCCGATCCTTGGCCATCTTCGTCTGCTCCGCGTGGTGCCCCGTCATCGCAACACGCGAAGGGGCGGGCGGGATCCACGGCGGCCGGGTACGGCTGCCGACCTCGATGCCGTCTTGCCGGCTCTCCGGAAACGATCGGTCGGCGCGACTCTTCCCCTCGGGAGAATGGGGAAGGACCCCGCGGGCTGATCGGAGGTATCTGGGATCCATGCACGGCACGAAGGTGACATTGGCCGAGCTCGGCTGGGACGAGATGGCGAGCGTCGTCGACCGCGCGCCGGAGACGCGGTGGAAGCTCGTCTTTTCCTCCGAGCGCACCGGCACGGGGGCGATGAGCATGGGCCTCGCGGAGATCCCGCCGGGCCGCAAGCTGCCGCTCCACCACCACGAGCCTCCCGAGATCTACCACGCGCTCGAGGGCGAGGGGCTGGTGGAAATCGACGGCACGGCGCACGCGCTCGAGCCGGGCGTCTCGGTCTTCATTCCAGGCAATGCGAGCCACGTCACGAGGAACACCGGCGGCGGCCCGTTGCGCTTCCTGTTCGTGTTTCCGACGGATAGTCTCGAGGATGTCGTCTATCACTTCGAGGAACGGGCGTGACGGAGGCCCTCGAGCATCGCACGGATCCGACGAGGCTCGCTTTGCCCGCGAGGCCCGGGCCGCATGTCGTCATCGTCGGCGCGGGCTTCGGGGGCATCGAGGTCGCGCGCGAACTCGGGCGGGCAGGGGTGGCGGCGACGATCGTCGACCGGCAGAACCACCATCTCTTCCAGCCGCTCCTCTACCAGGTCGCGACGGCGGCGCTGTCTCCCGCCGAGATCGCCGAGCCGATCCGGAAGGTGCTGGGCCGCTACCCCTCCGTCGAGGTGGTTCTCGGCGAGGTCGTGGGTGTCGACACCGCCGCCCGGCAGGTGGAGCTGAAGAACGGGACGGCGATCCGGTTCGACCGTCTCGTCCTCGCCTCCGGCGCGACCCACGGCTATTTCGGCCACGACGAATGGGCCGAGCATGCCCCCGGCCTCAAGACGATAGAGGATGCGCGGAAGCTGCGCTCGCGCGTGCTCCTGGCGTTCGAGCAGGCCGAGGTCACGCCGGACCCGGACGAGCAGCGGCGGCTCATGACGATCGCCGTCATCGGCGGCGGCCCGACCGGCGTGGAGATGGCGGGGGCGCTTGCGGAGCTGTCGCGCCATGCCCTGAGCCGCAACTTCCGCCGGATCGACCCGAGCTCCGCGCGCATCATCCTTCTGGAGGCTGCACCGCGGCTTCTGTCGGGCTTCCCCGAATCCCTCGCGGCCTTCGCGAAGGAGCGGCTCGAGCGGCTCGGCGTCGAGACGCGGCTCGGGCAGGCGGTCGAGGATGTCGGGGAGCGCCACGTGACGGTCGCCGGCGAGCGGATCCCGGTCGGCGCGGTCGTCTGGGGAGCCGGCGTGGCCGCCTCGCCGGGCGCCCGATGGCTGGGCCTCGAGGGTGATCGCGCCGGCCGCATCCGGGTCGGGCCCGACTTCCAGGTGCCGGGCCTCGACGGCATCCACGTGATCGGCGACCTCGCCCTCGTGGACGGCGAAGACGGCAAGCCGCTGCCGGGCCTTGCCCAGGTCGCGAAGCAGGAGGGCACGCATCTCGGCCGCGGTCTCGCCCGCAACCTGAAGAGCGGCGAGCCGCTCGAGCCCTTCCGCTACCGCGATCGCGGCAACGCGGCGATCGTCGGGCGGCACGCGGCCGTGTTCGACTTCGGAAGGTACCGGCTCAAAGGCTGGTTCGGCTGGCTCCTCTGGGCGATCGTCCACGTCTACCTGCTCTCGGGAGCGCAGAACCGGATCGTCGTGTCGCTGCGGTGGCTTCTGCGCTACCTCACCTACGAGCGCGGCGCGCGCCTCATCGCCGACGACCCCGGCCGCAAGATGCCGCCGCCGCGGCGCCCCGACAGGTAGCGCCTGCAGCGGTCGGAGCCGCCGCGTGAGCGCTTGAGCGGCTGGAGCATTGTGTCCCCTATCGCACCGAAACCGGCCCCTGCGCCCGCCGTTGCTCAGTTGCGGGGTGGCGGCGCGAGCACGTCCTCCCCGCGATTGGTGGCCGCGCCTCTCTCCCCCTCCCGCGGTCATCCGGCCGCACGGGCCGGGGAGGGCGCCTCGCCCTCTCCGGTCCGTCGGGCCGATGCACCCGGGAAACACGCTGGGAGCCAGCCGCACCCATCCCGTCCCGCGAGGGCCGCCCTTGCTGGTCCGCCGCGTCCTTCCCAGGGGTACGCAAGTGGACCGGAACAAAACCGGCTGTCCCCCTCATGTGCGTCAAGCGTCTGTCGTTGCTGTTATTGCCCCTCTGCGGCCGAAAGCTTCCGTCTTCGCCGAAGGTGTGTGGTTCACATCACAGGTTAATGATCCTGGCGGATGGCGGATGCAGGATGACAACCAGGGAAATCCACGATCTCAGCCACGGAGGTTCGGGCGATGTTGGACGTCACGATGCTGCGCCCCGGCCAGGAGGCTCTTCTTCACGTCCCGTCCGGGGGCGCCTTCGGCCGAAACACCGTTCTCCTCCGGCTTCCCGCCGATGTCCGGGCCGTTCTGCACGAGCTGGGGCGGCTGCGGCGGGTGGAGAAGGGCACCGCGATATGTGCCGCCGGCTTCCGTCCCCAGGCGGTTCACTTCATCGAGTCGGGCGCCGTCTCCTCGTCGGCGGGGTGTCCGGACGGGGGCGCCGCCGAGGTCGCACTCACGGGCTATGACGGCGCCGTCGGTCTCGGCAGCGCTGTGCTCGACGGCGCGAGCAGCGTCACGGCCACCGCCCAGACCGAGTGCGAGATCCTCACGGTCGATGCCAAGACCCTCCGGTCGCTCTCGCTGCGCAGGCCAGCCGTGCTCGGCATTCTCCATGCGGAGTTGTCCCGGGAGGTGGAGCAGCTCGTCCGCCTGTCCGTCTGCCACTGTCGCCACCGCCTCGTGCAGCGGATGGCCGGCTGGATCCTGGCGATGGACCACTACCTCGAAGGTGCCGTCGTGCGGGCGACGCATGCCGAGCTGTCGCACCTTCTGTCGGTGCGGCGGGCGACCGTGACGGAGACCCTGCACATGCTCGAAGGCGAGGGAGCGATCCGGTCGCGGCGTGGCTGGCTCGCCGTGCGCGACGAGGAGAAGCTCAGGGCCATCTCCTGCGGCTGCCGGCACGTGCCGCAGCGGCTCGAAAGCTAGCTCGCCGGCGCCGACGTTCCGGCTTTCCCGGGTGACGAGCCTCGACCAGGGGCGCGCGACCGCCTGATCGTGCCGGCCTCGCGGATCCCTTCTTCGCCTCGCGCGTTTATGGCGCGCCCTCCTGGGCCGCCTTCCCCGGCGCCGCGCTCGCGACCGCCGAATCCCTTCTGAAACAAAGAGTTAATCTCCGTTAAGGAGGTGTTAAGATAAGGCCCTAGAATTGGGCCAATTCCGCCGCGCGGGGCGCCGTCTTCAAAGGGCGGCGCGCGCTCGCGGCATGACGTTTCGAGTGAGGCCGAGATGACTGACCTGGCGTTCTTCGATGATGGGCTTGTGGAAGACGTTCGGATCGCCGTTGCCGAGTGCATTCGCGACCGGAAAGTGCTCGACGTGAGCGGCGTGACCTCCAGGATCTACGAGGCTCACCGCTCAGCCATTCCCTCGGCCGTCATCGAACAGGAGGTCGTCGCGGCAGCGCTCGGGGCCGCGGTGCCGATGAAGATCGGCGGCGGGCGCGCGGACGCGATCCGTCTTCCTGCAGGCGACGCGTCGCAGCCGCTCTACAACGCCAGGGATCGCAGCGGGCGGTAGGTCGATCCGATCCTCAAGGATCCGTCCTCGCGCGGCCATCCCTCCTCTGGCGGATCGGCCGGGCCGGGTTGCCGGCCACCGTCGCGCCCGGCAGAACGTCGCGCGTCACGACGGCGCCTGCGCCGATGATGGCGTCGTCGCCGACCGTGACGCCCGGCATGATCAGCGCACCTCCGCCGATCCAGACATTCGCGCCGATCGCGATCGGCCTGCCGAACTCGAGGCCCTGCCGGCGCTGCGCGGCGTCGCGCGGGTGGTCGGGCGTCAGGATCTGCACGCCCGGCCCGACCTGAGTGAGGTCGCCGATCGTGACCGGCGTCACGTCGAGGATGACGCAGCCGAAATTCAGGAACACGCCGCGGCCGAGGCTGATGTTGAAGCCGTAGTCGCAGTGAAACGGCGGCCGGACGACCGCGCCCTCCCCGACGGAGGCGAGGAGCTCCGACAGGAGCGCGTGGCGTGCCGCTACCGTCCAGGCCAGCGTGGCGTTGTACCTCGCCATCCACTCCGCCGCGCGCGCAGCGTCCGCCCTGAGCTCCGGATCGCCCGGCGCATAGAACTCGCCGGCCAGCATCTTCTGCTTCTCGCTCGGCATCATGCCTCCTCTCGTGCGGCGGGAGCGCCGGCCCCCGGTCGATGCGTCCGCCCGACGAACGACGCCGAAGGATCCGGCCGCCGCCCCCCTTGCGTCGAGGGGGCATCCGGCTGATATAACCCGGTCAGGGAGGTTGGCGGCGGACGAATCCCTCGCCAACCGGGTCAGGTCCGGAAGGAAGCAGCCCCAACGAGACCGGTTCGGGTTGTCGACCAGCCTCCCGCTTTCCACTTTGAAATCCGCGAAATCGTCATCGGTCGCGCCTCCCGCCTCGCGGCGCGGGGGCTGTCGTGCTAGCGTCCATCCGACAGCGCGGGCCGTGAACGAACGCCTCCCGCGCCTCGGCAAACCCGAAGATCATCCCCGACCGAACACGCCGATGGACCAGCCCAAAGCGGACCCAAAGAGCGCCGGCCCCTACAGGGTGCTGGCGCGGAAGTACCGGCCGCAGGGCTTCGAGGACCTGATCGGCCAGGCGCCGATGGTGCGCACGCTCAGGAACGCCTTCGCGTCCGGCCGCATCGCGCAGGCTTACATGCTCACGGGCGTGCGGGGCGTCGGCAAGACGACGACCGCGCGCATCCTGGCGCGCGCCCTGAACTACGAGGGAACCGACGGCACGGCGGGCCCGACGCTCGACATGCAGGCCGAAGGGGTGCACTGCCGGGCGATCCTCGAATCGCGCCATGTCGACGTGATCGAGATGGACGCCGCCTCCCACACCGGCATCGACGATATCAGGGAGATTATCGAGGCGGTGCGCTACCGCCCGGCCCAGGCGCGCTACAAGATCTACATCATCGACGAGGTGCACATGCTCTCGAAGGCCGCGTTCAACGGCCTTCTGAAGACGCTCGAGGAGCCGCCGGAGCATGTGAAGTTCGTCTTCGCGACGACCGAGATCCGCAAGGTCCCGATCACCATCCTCTCGCGCTGCCAGCGCTTCGACCTCAGGCGCGTCGAGGCGGGCGAGCTCGTGCGCCACCTCGGCAAGATCGCGACGGCCGAGAGCGTCTCCGTGACGGACGAGGCGCTGGCGCTGATCGCGCGGGCGAGCGAGGGGTCGGTGCGCGACGCGCTGTCGCTCTTCGACCAGGCGATCGCCCACGGCGCGGGCGAGGTGCACA
Organism: Lutibaculum baratangense AMV1; assembly: GCF_000496075.1. GTDB lineage: Bacteria > Pseudomonadota > Alphaproteobacteria > Rhizobiales > Tepidamorphaceae > Lutibaculum > Lutibaculum baratangense. The sequence continues at coordinate 55,277 of NZ_AWXZ01000012.1, read as the reverse complement.
CCGACGAGCTGCGCTCGATGCTCGGCGTGGCCGACCGCTCGCGCGTCGTCGACCTCTTCGAGAAGGCGATGTCGGCCGACGTCGCCGGCGCGCTCCGGGAGTTTGCCGAGCAGTACCGCGAGGGCGCGGCGCCGGAGGCGGTGCTGACGGATCTCGCGAGCTTCTCCCATCTCGTCACGCGGCTGAAGCTCGTGCCGGAGGCGGCGGAGGACGGCGCGCTGTCGCCGACCGAGATCGAGCGCGGCAAGGCGTTCGCCGAAAGGCTCTCCGTGCCGGAGCTCACGCGCGCCTGGCAGATCCTCCTCAAGGGCATCAGCGAGACGGAGAGCTCCTCGAGGCCCGAGGCGGCCGCCGAGATGGTGCTCATCCGCCTCGCCCACGCCTCGAGCCTGCCGAGCCCGGACGAGGTCATCCGCAAGCTGCAGGAGGAGGGGGCCTCCGCCGGCGGCGGCGCGCCGCAGAGGCCGGTGCCGGGCGGCGGCGGCGGCGCACGCGCCGCTCTCGCGGCTGTCCCGCAGGCCGCGCCGCCACGGCCCGTTCCGCAGGTGCCGCAGGCCGTCGCGGCACCCGCGCCGCGCGCCGAGGCCCGGGCGGAGCCCGAGCCGCGCCCGGCGGCGGAGCCGGCTCCGGAGCCCATGCCCGGTCCGGAGACCTTCGAGGAGGTCGTGGCGCTGGCGCAGGAGAAGCGCGACATCTCGCTGAAGGTCGCGCTCGAGTGCCATGTCCACATCGTGAAGTTCGAGCCCGGCCGCATCGAGATGAATCTCGGGCCGAACGGCTCGCACGCTTTGCCGCACGAGCTCGGGCGGAAGCTCGCGGAATGGACCGGCCGCCGCTGGGTCGTCACGCTGACGCGCGAGAAGGGCGGCCCGACCCTGCGCGAGAAGGCCGAGGCGGAGAAGCGTTCGTTCCGCGACGAGATGGCGCGTCATCCATCCGTCAGCGCCGTGCTCGAACGTTTCCCCGGCGCGCGTATTGTCGACATCAGAGTGAGCGAGGAAGAGCCGCCCGCCGAGATCATGGCGGGTCTCGAGGCGCTTCCCCCCGGCGACGAGGAGGACGAGACATGAAGGATTTCACCAGCATGCTGAAGCAGGCCCGCGAGCTGCAGACCCGCATGGCGGACCTGCAGCAGGAGATGGAGCGGACGGAGGTCGACGGAACGGCCGGCGCCGGGCTGGTGAAGGTGACCCTCACGGCGAAGGGCGAGCTCAGGGCCCTGACGATCGACCCCAGCCTCCTGAAGCCAGAGGAGACCGAGGTCCTGGAGGATCTCGTCGTGGCCGCCCATGCGGACGCGAAGCGCAAGGCCGAGGAGGCCCTTCAGGAGAAGATGAAGGAACTGACCGGCGGCCTGCCGATCCCGCCCGGCATGTTCCCGGGAGTCTGAATGGCGGGCGCCTCTCCGGCCGGGCCCGAGCTCGACCGCCTAATCCAGCTGCTCGCGCGCCTGCCGGGGCTCGGCCCCCGCTCGGCGCGGCGGGCGGTCCTGCATCTGATCCAGAAGCGCGACCAGCTGCTCGAGCCGCTGGCCGACGCGCTGCGCCTCGTCGCCGACAGGGTCACGATCTGCTCCACCTGCGGCAACCTCGACACGCGCGACCCCTGCTCGATCTGCAGGGACCAAAGGCGCGACGCCTCCGTCATCTGCGTCGTCGAGGATGTCGGCGACCTCTGGGCGCTCGAGCGGGCCCAGGCGACGACCGCTCGCTACCACGTGCTGGGCGGCGTCCTGTCGCCGCTCGACGGCATCGGCCCGGACGACCTCAGGATCGGCGAGTTGATCGAGCGCGCGAGGGACCCGGCCGTCTCGGAAGTCATCGTCGCGCTCAACGCGACGGTCGAGGGCCAGACGACGGCGCACTACGTCACCGATCTCCTCGCCGAGGCGAACGTGAAGGTCACGAGGCTCGCCCACGGCGTGCCGGTGGGCGGAGAGCTCGACTATCTCGACGAGGGCACGCTCGCCGCAGCAATCCGCTCCCGGCAGCCTTTCTGAGGCGCCCGCGTCAGATGCGCTCTCCCGTCGGCTGTTCGATCAGCATCGATCGCTCGGCCAGGAACGGGTGGATCTCGACCGCCCACTTGAGGATCGACTGCGCCGTCTCGAACCGGCCCTGCCGCATCAGGATGATCGCCTGCCCGGCCATCGCGCCGAAGTGCTTCGGCTCCCGCCGCAGCGTCTCCTCGATGTCGAGGAGGCTGCCCTCGGTGTCGTCCTGCATGAAGCGGATCGTGGCGCGCTGGTTCCAGGCCTCCGCCCAGCCCGGCCGGGCCTCGGTCAGCCGGTCGAGCACGGCGCGGGCGCCGGCGAGGTCCCAGACGCCCCGCAGCCGCAGGGCCTCGTTCATCAGCGACGCCGCCTCCTCGTCCGGCGCCTCGAGCCAGTGGCGCCAGATCTCGCCCTCGATCTCGCGGGCCTGCGTCTCGTCCGCGGCCTGGTAGAGCCGCATGAAGAGCCGGGCGCGCGCCGCCTCGCCATCGCCCGGCTCCGCCCGCACCACCGACTGCACGGCCTGGGCGAGCGCCGGCCCGGCGGTGCCGGCCAGCGCCCCCAGAACGATGCCGGCCGCCACGATGGCGGCAAGGCGGCGTCTCGCTGATCGTCCTCGTCTCATCGTCCGTTCCTCCAGCGACCCCCATGAGCCTGCCACGCCTCGGTAAACCGGACGAGCGGCATGCGGTTCAACACTGCGCGACCGCCTGCACGAGCCGTTTACGTCTGCGGGGCCATGATCGGCGCGAGGGGCAGGACGTTCAACGGTGGAGCAAGGAGAAGCAGATGCTCGGCGACGCACTCGTCACCCTCCACACGATCCTCGCGATCGTCTTCCTGGTCGCGCTGGGCAGGCTGTTGCTGAAGGGAAGGTCACACCGTGTCAGGCTTTCCCTGCCGGTGCGGCAGCGGATCGTCCCTGATCGCTGATCCAGGGACCGAACATGCCAGGCGCCGGCAGATGGGGCAGGCGTGGGTGCCGCCCGCGACGGCGCCTTCATCGTGGCCGCCGGAGCGCGTCACTGCGCGCGAGCCGGCGTCGCCCGGCTCGATGCGGCCGCGATTGCGTCAGGCCCCCGGCTGGTAGGGGCGCGGGATCAGCGTCTCGATGCGGTAGCGGATCTCGAAGGACGGCACGAGCGGTATCGACACCTCGTAGCTCACCTCCGCGTTGAGGCGGGTCAGCGGAAACGTTCCGGGTTCTTCGTCCGCGAAGCTGATGGCGAAGTCCGCCGTGGTGATGTCGCCGAGGAGCGCCTTCGCCTTCGCCTCTATCTCGTCTCCCGTCGTCGCGGGGTTGATCATCATCTCGCGCGAGGCCTTCTCGATCGCCCATTGCACAGAGGAGATCGTGAAGAAGGCCTGGCCGATCATGATGACGCCGAACATCAGGACCAGGAGCAGCGGGAACACCATCGCGAACTCGATCGCGGTGGCGCCGTCACGGGCCTGCCGGAACCGCCGGATCGGGGCGTGGAGAGCCGGCATCATCGTATCCTGATCGTATCGACATAGACGATCTCCTCCTTCTGGAAGATTGTTTCCAGAGGGGCGGAGATGACGACCTTGGTGAAAGCGTCGGGGACGCTCCCGTCCGGACACGCGACATTGCAGGGGCAGTCCACGGGCCCGCACCGGCAGAACTGGGTGATCGTGACCGTCGCGTTCTCGGGCGCCTGCGTCCAGGAGCCGCGGATGATCGCCTCGGCTTCGGAGAGGTCGAGGCCGCCGGCCATGAAATACTGCCCGCCCGTGCGGACGGCGGAGTGCATGTCGCTGCGCTGCAGTGCCAGCCATGCCACGTCGACGACGCCGAGCAGCGTGATCGACAGGAGCGGCGCGATCACCGCGAACTCGACCGCCGCCATGCCGCGGTCGCATCGCCTCCCGCGCTTCAGAAGGCGCAGCAGACGGCGGCGCCAGATTCCGTTCTTCATCACCGGACCTACTCCACCAGGTGAACCGCGCCGGGCGCGGCGACTTTCGAGAAGGCGGCACCGGTGCAGTCCGAAGTGAAGGTCGCGTTGCCGCCGATCTCGACGGTTCGCGCGACGATGCGCGTGCAGCCGCCGCTGCCCCCGAAATCGCCGCGCATGTCGACCGGCTGGGTCGGGAAGTAGAGCGAGCCGATGAGGCTCGAATCCGCCGTCCCGTTGAAGAGGGCCGAGCTCCCGGACGAATGCGGATCCGCATAGAAGAGCATGCCCTCGTAGGTCCCGCTGGCCGGAGCCCTGAACTCCACATGGGCGGTGCCGTTCATCTGCACGCTGGCGCCGTTCGTCAGGTAGAAGGTGACGCCGTCGCCGACGACGTGCGAGTTCGCGTTGATCCGCAGGGTTCCCCCCGACACCACGTACACGCCCGGCTCGAGCGTAACCTCGCCCTTGAGATCGAGGCCGCCGCAGAACTTGCCGGGAGCGAGCGTCGTTGGCCCGCTGCCCCCGGACGAGGCGGAGCAGGCGGAGGGGATCGGCGGAGGTGGCACGTCGGCATATGGGTCCGCGGCTCTCGGCATGCGCTCCCGGGGGGCCGGACACTCGGTCACGACCGCGCCCGCGCCGTCGGCGACCCCACCCGCCGCGCTGAGACAGGACGCACTGAGACTGACCGCGCCACGCACGCTCAAGGCGTCGTCCGCCAGGGAGTTCGACATGAGCGTGCAGCCGGTGAAGGTCGCGTCGGCGCTGCCCGATACGAGCAGTGCCTCGTTCGCCGTCTCGTCGAGGGCGATGATGCAGGCGGATACTGGCTGCTCGAACGCCGCCACGGCCCGCACGACGATCGTGACGGGTTCGTCCTTGATGCTGGTGAAGAAGAGGCGGCGGTAGCGCTGTTCGATGAGCACCTCCACCGAGCGCGCGTTGATGCTCGTCCCGCTCGACGGCGGCCAGTTCACGGTGATCGTCCCGTTGCCGGGGATCAGGCCGAGATATTCGGCTTCCTGCGTGGCTGCGGCGACGATCTTCTCGCCCGATCCGCCCGACCTGGCGATGACGGCCCCGGCATAGGCGGAGAGATCGGCGGAAGACTGGAGGCGCCGCTGCTCGAAGTACCAATAGCCCGTTTCGGCCCCGAGGCCCGCGAAACCCAGAAGGACCGGCAGTGACACGGCGGTCAGCACCGCGACATTCCCGCCGACATTGCCACCCAGGGATGCGGCCTTTCCGAAGAACCCGCGCACAAAAGCACTCCACTTTACGTCGAAGAGGCAATCGTGCTCCGAAGTTACGGCGATCCGATAAACAGCATCGCGAGAAATTGATGGAAAGAGTTCTGTAGAATCCGCAGGTCAAGGCCTCCCCAGAAGCCTTTCCGGCCGGCGGCAAGAGGGGAAGGGTTCAGCCGATCCGCCCGTAGAGGCTTTCGGCGCGCATCTCGTCGCTCAGTCGGAAGCGGTGGTCGGCCGGCGGGTGGGCGCGCTGCCCGCATTCGAGCCGCGGGCAGATCCGGCAGCTGGGGCCCACCGGCACGACGTGCGAGCTCTTCGTGAGGTCGACGCCGTCGGAATAGATCATCTTCCTCGCGTGCGAGATCGAGCAGCCGAGGCCGATCGAGAGATGCCGGCGCGGCGCGGTGTAGGAATAGTCGCCCCGGGCGAAGCTGCGCGCGATGCAGAAATAGACCTCCCCGTCGGGCATCTGGCTCAGCTGGACGTTGATGTGGCCGGGATGGAGGAAGGCCGAGTAGACGTTCCAGCGCGGGCAGGCGCCGGAGTGGCGCGGGATGTGGATCCCCGACAGCGAGAAGCGCTTCTGGATGTTGCCGGCGATGTCGGTCCGCACGAGGTGCAGCGGGATGCCCTGCGAGCCCGGCCGCTGCAGCGTCGTCATGCGGTGGCAGACCTGCTCGAAGCTCGCCTGGAAGCGCCGCATCAGCCGGTCGATGTCGTAGCGATGGGCCTGGCAGGCCTTGAAGAAGGGCTCGTAGGGCATGATCACGGCCGCCGCGAAATAGGAGGCGAGCACGTTCCGCGCGAGGGGCGGCGCGTCGGCCTCGGGCAGGGTGCTGCCGGCGATGATCGCTTCGATCTCGCCCTGCGCGGCCATCAGCCCGAGATGGTGGGCGACGGCGAAGTTTGCCGTCTCGGGCGGCAGGATGTCCGAGATCTCGAGCGTCCGTCCGTCGCCCGACAGCCGGCGCGCGATGCCGCGCGGCAGCGACGCCTGGCGGCAGTCGACCCCGAAGACGTTCATGAGGTAGGTCCTCAGCCCCTGCTCGAGGCTGTCGGAGGCGCGGTCGACGTCGGCGCGCACGCGCCCGGCCGCGGCTTCGAGCGCGGGGAAGTGGTTCGCGTTCTCCTGCACGAAGTCCGACACCTCGTCGGTCGCGGGATGGAACGCCGCGTCTCCGGCGTCGGCCGAGGGGGCGCCGCTCGCCCGGTTCTTCACGAGGTCCTGGTACTTGTCGAAGAGCCGCATCACCGCCCGCGCGACGACCGGGTTCTGGTAGGCGAAGTCGCGGATCTCCTGGTTCGTCAGGTCGGAGTCGAGGAAGAGGTCGTCGCCGAACATCTCCATGAGGTCGCCGGCGAGGCGCCCGTCGTCGGTCTCGGCGAGGTCGCCGGGCTCGATTCCGAACTGGCCCGCGATCTTGAAGAGCAGCGGCACCGTGATCTTGCGTCGGTTGTGCTCGATGAGGTTGAGGTAGCTCGCGGAGATTCCGAGCGCCTGAGCCAGCTCCGCCTGGGTCAGGCGGCGGTCGCGGCGCAGGCGGCGGATCCTGCCGCCGATCTGCGGATCCTGGGCGTCGGCCATCCGAACCGCTCCTTCACAAGATTTACAGTTTGGCCGCGGGCCTTTGCGAAACTTTACAGGTTTACCGGCCTGCACCGCTGAATTTCTTGCCTTTCCGCTGAGATTGTCAATCCTTTACTCAGGCAACGACGCCAGACGAAAGGACCAGACGATCATGTTCACGAGCATCACGCAGCGTGACGGGCAGGGCGCCGAATACGTCACGATCATCGCGCCGACCTTCGAGCAGGTCATGCGCCGCTTCCGCGACGGCAACCTCGCCGCGCAAGGCTTCTCCATCGCCGGCAGGGTTATGCCCCATCACATCGTCTTCGACGACGGCTCGGGGAAGGACCAGGTCTTCAACGGCGCGCCGATGATCACCGCCACCTTCGTCCGCTCCTCAGAGACGCGCGCCTGATCGGCCGGACCTGCCGGCCGAACCCACGAAAGAACGAGAGACATCGACCATGCTCGACCGACCGACCCGCGGCCCCGCGCCCGAGACCTTCCCCGCCCCGGACTGGGCGCCCGACCGCTGGAAGAACGTCGCCCGCACCTACACGCCGGCCGATGTGCGCAAGCTCCAGGGCTCGCTGCCGATCCGCCACAGCTTCGCCGAATACGGCGCGCGCCGGCTGTGGGAGCTTCTCCACACCGAGGACTACCTGCCGACCCTCGGCACCTTCACGGGCAACCAGGCGGTGCAGCAGGTGAAGGCGGAGCTGAAGGCGATCTATCTCTCCGGCTGGCAGGTCGCCGCCGACGCCAACACGAGCGGCAACACCTATCCCGACCAGAGCCTCTACCCCGTCGACAGCGGCCCCGCCGTCGTCAGGCGGATCAACAAGGCGCTGCAGCGGGCCGACCAGATCCAGACGCTGGAGCGGTTCGAGGGCAAGGAGACGCCGGAGCTCGACTATTTCGTGCCGATCGTCGCGGACGCGGAAGCCGGATTCGGCGGCGCGCTGAATACGTTCGAGCTCATGAAGGCGATGATCGAGGCGGGCGCCGCCGCGGTCCACTTCGAGGATCAGCTCGCGAGCGAGAAGAAGTGCGGCCATCTCGGCGGCAAGGTTCTGGTGCCGACCAGGACCTTCGTCCGCACGCTCAACGCCGCCCGCCTCGCCGCCGACGTGATGGGCGTGCCCACCGTCATCATGGCGCGCACCGACGCGGAGGCCGCGCGCCTCATCACCTCGGACGTCGACGAGCACGACGCGCCCTTCATCACCGGCGAGCGGACGGAGGAAGGCTTCTATCGCCTGAAGGGCGGCTTCGACGCGGCGATCGCGCGTGGCCTCGCCTACGCGCCCTATGCCGACCTCATCTGGTGCGAGACCTCGACGCCGAGCCTCGAGGACGCGAGGCGCTTCGCCGAGGCGATCCGGAAGGAATATCCCGAGCAGATGCTCGCCTATAACTGCTCGCCCTCCTTCAACTGGGCGCGCCACATGGGCGAGGACGAGATGGCGCACTACCAGCGCGAGCTCGGCGCGATGGGCTACAAGTACCAGTTCATCACGCTGGCGGGCTTCCACAACACCGCGCTCACGACCTTCGAGCTCGCCCGCGCCTACGCGAAGGACGGCATGACGGCCTATTCGCGCCTGCAGCAGGCGGAGTTCGCGGCCGAGAAGGACGGCTTCACCGCCACGCGCCACCAGCGAGAGGTCGGCACCGGCTATTTCGACGCGGTCTCCACCGCGATCGCACAAGGGTCCTCCTCGACGCTCGCGATGGAGCATTCGACCGAGACGGCCCAGTTCTAGGGAAGGGCGCGGGCCGCGCACGCTCCCGGATGCGCGGCCGTGCTCTTAGGAAACGGCCCGAAGGTCGATGACGCCTCCAGGGGTGGCAGGCCCCTGGAGGCGGTTTCGTGTCAGGCGGTCGCCACCTCGCCGGGCTCGCTCTTCGGCTTGAAGTGGCCGCGCGTGCCGAGCCACCAGAGGAGCGCGAGGCCGGGCAGCGCCGCGACCGCCGTGATGGCGAAGAACGAGACCCAGCCGATCGCCTCGGCCGCGTAGCCGGCGGTGGCGGCGAGCACCGTTCGCCCGACGGCGGCGAGGGCTGCGAGAAGCGCATACTGCGTCGCGGTGTGGCGGGCGTCGGTGCACAGGCTCGAGATGTAGGCGACGAAGATCACCGTGCCGATGCCGCCGGTGAAGTTCTCGACCGCGATCGTCACCGACAGCGCCCAGAGCTCCGGTCCGATCAGCGCCTGCCACGAGAAGACGAGATTCGAGGCCATCTGCAGCACCCCGGCGATCATCAGGGCGGTGTACATCGGCATCGCACGTGCCATCGCGCCGCCGACGAACCCGCCGACGAGCACGGCGCCGAAGCCGACGCCCTTCACGATGCCGGCATAGGCAGCCTTCGAGAAGCCGATGTCGAGGACGAAGGGGGCCGTCATCACGCCCGCGAAGGCATCGCAGAACTTATAGAGCACGACGAAGATCAGGATCGCGATCGCGTCGCGCCGCGTCAGGAACTCGTGGAAGGCGGCGTAGGCCGTCACCGCCACGCGCATCACCGGGTTCTGCTTCGGCGCGTGCTCCTCGCCGAGATGCGTCTGGTCGGTGCGCCCGTCGCGGCCGGGCTCGGTCGCGAGCAGCGTCGTGATCATGCCAACGAGCACGAAGCCCGCCATTGCCGCATAGGCCCAGCCCCAGGCCGCGCCGAGCTCGAAGCCGTTTGCCTGCAGGTAGCTGACGGCGAGGGCCGCGCCCGCCGTGGAGACGAGCATGCCGACCCGGTAGGCCGAGACGAACCACGCCATGCCGGCCGCCTGCTCCTCGTCCGGCAGGCTCTCCACGCGGAAGGCGTCGATCACGATGTCCTGCGTCGCCGAGGCGATGGCGACGAGGAGCGCGCCGAAGGCGACTGCCCACGGCATGATCGTGGGGTCGAGTGAGCCGAGATAGACGACCGCGGCGATCAGCAGGAGCTGCGACAGGATCAGCCAGCCGCGCCGCCGCCCGAGAAGGCGGGTCAGCACCGGCACGTTCGTCGCGTCGACGATCGGCGCCCAGAGGAACTTGATCGTGTAGGGGATGCCGACGAGGGAGAAGAGGCCGATCGTGCCGAGATCGACCCCCTGGTCGGCCATCCGGAGCGCCAGCGTCGAGCCCGACAGCGCGAGCGGCAGGCCCGAGGCGAAGCCGAGGAACAGGACGATCAGGACGCGCGGCTGAAGGAACACCTTCAGGGCCGCGGCGAACCGCTCCCGCCGGCCGAGGGGGGCTTCGGTCAGTTCACCGGTGGTCATCTTGGCTCCGCTTGCCACTTCGCCTCATGCGCCGGCCATCAGCCGAGGCTGCGCGCGAGACTGGTCGTCCTCTGCGGCGAAATCGAGTTCCTCGATCTTCGCGCCGCGCTTCTGGATCTTGTCGACGGAGGTCAGGATCTGGTCGATGTCCCGCCCCGCCTGGTCGTGGTGGCTCTTCAGCTTGCCGACCCGGTCGCCGAGGCGGCCGACGTCTTCGGCGAGCAGCGTCACCTCCTTGTGGATGACGTGCGCCTGCTCGCGCATCCGGTGGTCGCGCAGGATCGCCTGCACGAGCCCGATCGACAGCATGAGGAGGCTCGGGCCCACGACGATGATGCGCTGGCGGTTCGCCCGCTGCACGACGTCCTCGAAATGCTCGTGGAGGTCGGCATAGACCGATTCCGACGGCACGAACATGATCGCCGTGTCCTGCGTCTCGCCGGGGATGAAATACCGCTCGGCGATGTCGCCGACGTGCTTCAGGACGTCGGCCCTGAGGCGCTGCGCCGCCGCCTTCCGCGCCTCGGGGCCGCCCGCGTCGCGGTAGGCGGTGAAGGCTTCGAGCGGGAACTTCGCGTCGATCACGAGGCACGGCGCGTTCGGCAGCCGCACGACGCAGTCCGGCCGCCTGCCGTTCGACAGCGTCGCCTGGAAGTCGTATCCGCCCTGCGGCAGGCCGTCGGCGACGATCGCCTCCATGCGGCCCTGGCCGAAGGCGCCGCGCGTCTGCTTGTTCGCGAGGATCTCCTGCAAGCCCACGACGTCGCGCGAGAGCTCGGTGATGTTCTTCTGCGCCGTGTCGATCACCGCCAGGCGCTCGTTCAGCCGCGTCAGGCTGTCATGCGTCGCCCGCGCCTGGCTCGTCATCGACTGGTTGAGGCGGTGCCCGAAGCCGTCGAGCCGCTCCGTCAGCGCGCGGGCGAGATCGGAATGCCGGTTCGCGAAGACCTCGGCCATCGACTGCATCCGCCCCGTCATCTCCGCCTGCGCGCGCGCCATCTCCGAGAGGCGGTGGGCGATCTCCTCGTCGTGGCGGGCCGCCTCGCGCGCGCCGCGGCGGCGAAGCAGAATGACGAGCAGAACAAAGAGCGCGACGGCACCGCCGAGCGCCTGTGCCCACGTCACACCATGACCGCCGATCGTGAAGAGCGTGTCGTCCATGCGTCGGACGCTAGGCGATTCTTGGTTAACCGGAGATCAAGGCGCGGCCTGGCGGAAGGCGGCGCCCCGACTTCGCGTTGACCCCCGCCGCGCCATCTCCTATCTGGAGGTCAGTCCCCCGCATCGCCGCAAGAAGACCCGCCCGCCATGACCGTCCGCGACCTCGTGATCCTGCCAGACCCGCGCCTCCGCGCGACATGCGAGCCGGTCGAGGCGGTCGACGACGAAGTGCGGTGCCTCCTCGACGACATGCTCGAGACGATGTACGACGCGCCGGGCATCGGGCTGGCGGCGATCCAGGTGGGCATACCGAAGCGGCTCGTGGTGATCGACCTCGCGAAGGAAGAGGAGGAGCCGCGGCCCTTGTTCCTCGTCAATCCCGAGATCACCTGGACCTCCGAGGAGACCTCCGTCTACGAGGAGGGGTGCCTGTCGATCCCCGAATATTACGAGGAGGTCGAGCGCCCGGCCCGCTGCCGCGTCAGGTTCCTCGACCGCGAGGGACGCGAGCAGGAGCTCGAGTGCGACGGCCTCCTCGCCACCTGCGTCCAGCACGAGGTCGACCACCTGAACGGCGTCCTCTTCATCGACCACATCTCGAAGCTGAAGCGCGACCGCGTGACGAAGAAGTTCGCCAAGCAGGCGCGCCGCGACGGAACGCGCCTCGCCGGCTGATCGGCACTCTCTGCAGGGAAGGCATCCGATGCTCCGCGTCGTCTTCATGGGCACGCCCGATTTCGCCGTGCCGACGCTGATGGAGATCGTCGGGCACGGCCACGAGGTCGTGGCCGTGTACACCCAGCCTCCCCGCAAGGCCGGCCGCGGCATGTCCGAGCGGCAGAGTCCGGTCGCCGAGGCCGCGGCGAAGGTCGGGCTTCCCGTGCGCACGCCGTTGAACTTCAGGGATGAGGCCGAGGTCGAGGCGTTCCGCGAACTCGATGCAGACGTCGCGGTGGTCGTCGCCTACGGGCTGATCCTGCCGAAGGCCGTTCTCGAGGCGCCGGCGGAAGGCTGCCTCAACCTGCACGCCTCCAAGCTGCCGCGCTGGCGCGGCGCCGCCCCGATCCAGCGTGCCATCATGGCGGGCGACCGGCAGACGGCGGTGGCGGCGATGCGCATGGAGGAGGGGCTCGACACCGGCCCCGTCTGCCTCGAGGAGGTGGTCGAGATCGGCGCCGACGAGACGGCCGGCGAGCTGCACGACCGGCTCTCGCGCCTCGGCGCCAATCTGATGGGCCGGGCGCTCGCCGCCCTCTCGCGCGGGTCGCTCGGCGAGACGCCGCAGTCCGGCGAGGGCGTGACCTACGCGCGCAAGATCGAGAAATCGGAGGCGCGCATCGACTGGGCGCGGCCGGCCGCCGAGGTCCACGACCACATTCGGGGCCTCTCGCCGTTTCCCGGCGCCTGGTTCGAGGTCGCGGGCGAGCGCGTGAAGGTGCTGCGCTCGACGCGGGGCGAGGGCTTCGGCGAGGCCGGCATGATCCTCGACGACGACGGCAACGTTGCGTGCCGCGAGGGTGCCGTGCGCCTCCTGCAGGTGCAGCCGGCCGGCGGCAAGCCGATGGCCTTCGCCGATTTCGCCCGCGGCCGCAGGATCGCCCCCGGCGACCTCCTCGGCTGATCCCGCCGATGCCGCGCTACAGGCTGACCATCGAATATGACGGCACGCCCTTCGTCGGCTGGCAGCGTCAGGCGAACGGCCGCAGCGTGCAGCAGGCGCTCGAGGAGGCGGTCTTCCGCTTCTCCGGCGAGGAGATCCGCGTCAACGGCGCCGGCCGCACCGATGCCGGGGTCCACGCCACGGGCCAGGTCGCCCATATCGACCTCTCGCGCGCCTGGCCGGAGGACACGATACGCGACGCCGCGAACGCCCATCTGCGGCCAGAGCCGGTCGCGGTGCTGAAGGCCGAGGCGGTCGCGGACGATTTCGACGCGCGGTTCAGCGCCACGATGCGGGCCTACCGCTACCTGATCCTCAACCGGCGCGCCCATCCGGCGCTCGAGCGGCACCGCGTCTGGCACGTCGCCCGCCCGCTCGACGCCGATGCGATGGACGAGGCGGCGCAGGAAATCGTCGGCCTGCACGACTTCACGACCTTCCGCTCGACGGAATGCCAGGCGAAGTCGCCGGTGAAGACGCTCGAGCGCCTCACGGTGCGCCGCGAGGTCGACACCGTCGTGGTCGAGGCGGTCGCTCGGTCGTTCCTGCACAACCAGGTGCGCTCGATGGTCGGCTCGCTGAAGCTCGTCGGCGAGGGGAAATGGGGGCCGGGTGCGATGGGCCGGGCGCTCCGGGCGCGCGACCGCAAGGCCTGCGGCCCCGTCGCGCCACCGGACGGCCTCTATCTCGAGCGCGTGGACTATTGAGGCGGGTCTTGCGGGTGCTCAGACGCCGGCGATCCTGCTGATCGTTTGGCTGAGCACGATCGACAGGAGGAAGTCGAGCGCCACCAGTCCCGCGGCCATGGCCGGCAGGCCACCCAGGGCTGCCCTGGCCGCCCGGTAGCGCCAGGCGATGGCGAGAACGAGGGCGACGAGCAGGAGGAGGGTTGCGGGCTCGGGCCCGAGCATCCCCGTGCCGAGCAGGATCGAGGGCAGCGACAGGGGCACCGCGATCAGCGGGGCCGTCCAGTTGAAGATGACGATGAGCGGCACGTAGGCCCTGCCGATCCCCAGCGGCCGCGCGAGAAACGCCATCAGCAGCGGGAACGCCGCGAGATCGGCGAGGAAGCCGACGGTGCGCGACAGCGCGAAGACCGCCTCCTCGATCGCCGCGCCTTCCGGCAGCATGTCGAGGATCAGCCGGTGCTCGGCCATGACGTGCAGGACGTAGAGCGGCAGCGCCAGGAGCGGCGCGAGAAAGGACCGCCAGAAGCCCTCGACCGTCATGTCGAGCCCGTCGAGCGGGTGCGGCCGCCCGAGGAACACGCGCCACGCGGCCGAGACTCCCGTGGCGACCTCCGAAGGGTTCAGCATGTGATCACGGGTGTTCAGCCGCCGAGACGCGCGAAATAGCCTTGGATGAGACGCTGGTAGATCCTCGTGAGCGTTTCGAGGTCGGCGACCGGCACGTTCTCGTCGATCTGGTGCATCGTGTCGCCGACGAGCCCGAACTCGAGCACGGGGCAGTGGTCCTTGATGAAGCGGGCGTCGGAGGTGCCGCCTCCCGTCGTGAGCTCCGGCTCGTGGCCGGTCGCGCCCTTCACCGCCTCCCGCATCGCGTCCACGAACCCGCCGGCGGTCGTCAGGAAGGAGTCGCCGGGATTGGGCTCATACGTGACCTTCGCCCTGAACCGGGTGCCGTCGACGCGCTCGTCGACGAGGCGCCCGATCAGCGCCATGAGGCTCTTCGGGGTGTGGCGGTCGTTGAAGCGGATGTTGAAGCTCGCCTGCGCCCGCGGCGGGATGATGTTGTGCGTGGGATTCCCGACGTCGATCGACGTGATCTCGAGGTTCGAGGGCTGGAAGTGCCGGTTCCCGTCGTCGAGCCGCTCGTGCATCAGCCGCGCCAGGAGCTCGACCATCGCCCGGCACGGATTGGCGGCGCGCTCGGGATAGGCGACGTGCCCCTGCCGGCCGACGATCTCGATCGTGCCGGAGAGTGATCCGCGCCGCCCGATCTTGATCGTGTCGCCGAGCGCCGCGACGTTCGTCGGCTCCCCCACGAGGCAGTGGTCGATCTCCTCGCCGAGCTCCTTCATCCAGGCCAGGACCTTGCGGGTGCCGTTGATCGCCGGTCCTTCCTCGTCGCCCGTCAGGAGGAAGGCGATCGAGCCCTTCGGGGCGCCGTGCGCGGCGACCGTGCGTGCCGTCGCGGCGATGAAGCAGGCGACGGCGCCCTTCATGTCGACGGCGCCGCGGCCGTAGAGCCGTCCGTCGGCGACCTCGGCGGCGAACGGATCCCGGGTCCAGCGCGACGTGTCGCCCGGCGGCACCACGTCCGTATGCCCCGCGAAGCAGAGCGTCGGGCCTCTCGTGCCCAGCCGCGAGAAGAGGTTCTCGACGTCGGGGGTGTTCTCGTCGGCGAAGGTCAGGCGCTGGCTGACGAAGCCCAGATCCTTCAGGACGTCCGCCACCAGCGCGAGCGCGCCGCCCTCCTGGGGCGTCACGCTCGGGCACTTGATCAGCGCCTCGGCGAGGGCGAGGGGGTCGGTCGGATCGAGCTTCGCGATGTCGGTCATGTGGTTGATCTAGCCACGCCCGAACGGCCGGTCAACGCGAAGTGTGAGGCCGATGCGCCCGGTCCGGATGCGGCCGGAGCCGTTCCTGTGCGCGGCGGCCGTCACGGCCGATCTCCTCAGCGCGGCGGCCGCACGTCCCTTTCCGGGCCGAAGCGGTTCGGCCCCGCGTCGCCCGGCAGGACGCCGATGATGACCGACCAGGCGAGGCCGACGATCGGGATGAGGCTGATGAGCGCGAACCAGCCGGACAGGTTCCGGTCGTGGCACCTCTTCGCCATCAGCGCGATCTGGCTCCACATGCCGATGAGGAGGAGCGGAAGGAGCGCGTTCAGCGCCGCCTCCGGCTCGAGGTCGGCGGCCACAAGGTCGCCCGCGATGCCGAAGATCGCGAAGACGAGCAGGAGGCCGAGCCAGTAGGCCTCCCGGCCGATCCGGCCGTCGAGGCGGAACAGGAGCCAGGCGAAGGCCGACAGGTCCGCGCTCCGGCTCGGCGGCGGCGGCGAATGGTCCTGGGGTGTGGGGCGTTCGTTCAAGCCGTCACCGCGCAATGGAGGCCACCGGATGGCGGTCCTCGTGAAGGAAACGCATCAGTTGCGCAGAAGGTCGTTGATGGAGGTCTTCGAGCGGGTCTGCTCGTCGACCCGCTTCACGATGACGGCGCAATAGAGGCTCGGCGCCGCCGCGTCGCCGGCGGCTCCCTGCGCCGGCAGCGTCCCGGGGACGACCACCGAATAGGGCGGGACCTCGCCGCGATAGACCTCGCCGGTCGTGCGGTCGACGATCTTCGTCGAGGCGCCGAGATAGACGCCCATCGACAGGACGGAGCCCTGCCGCACGCGCACGCCCTCCGCGACCTCGGAGCGCGCGCCGATGAAGCAATTGTCCTCGATGATGACGGGATCGGCCTGCAGCGGCTCGAGGACGCCGCCGATGCCGGCGCCGCCGGAGATGTGGCAGTCCCTGCCGATCTGCGCGCAGGAGCCGACTGTCGCCCAGGTGTCGATCATCGTGCCCTCGTCGACATAGGCGCCGACATTGACGAAGCTCGGCATCAGCACCACGCCCTTCGCGATGAAAGCGGAGCGGCGGACGGTGCAGTTCGGAACGGCGCGGAAGCCCGCCTGGCGGAACTCGTCCTCGCCCCAGCCGTCGAACTTCGAGGGCACCTTGTCCCACCACCTAGCGCCGCCGGGGCCGCCGGAGATGGTGGTCATGTCGTTGAGGCGGAAGGAGAGGAGGACGGCCTTCTTCAGCCACTGGTTGACGACCCAGCCGCCGTCCCGCGGCTCGGCGACGCGGGCCTCGCCGGCGTCGAGCAGGCGCAGCGCCTCGTTCACCGCGACGCGCACCTCGCCCTCGGTGGCCGGCGAGACCTCGGCCCGGTTTTCCCAGGCGGCGTCGATCGTCTGCTGAATGGCTGATGCGTCCATAGGCTGTGTCGTCCCCATGCGTGTCACTTCGGTCGCGGCGGACCTTATCCGGCGCGCGGGGGGAGTCAATCGCGCGAGGGAGCGCCCGTGCCGATCCTCTCGCACACGCTGACCAGGAACTGCGCGAGGTCGTCGGTCACGTGGTCGACGTAGCTTTCGCCGGTCGTCTGTTCCCAGTCCGCCCGGTGTCCCGCCGTCTCGGTCGCGTCGCCGGTGACGAGCACGGTCAGCATGCCGAGCTCGTGCGGCACCTCGAGGTTGCGCGGCAGGTCCTCGAACATCGCCGCGCGGGCCGGCTCGATGCCGTGGCGCGAAAGGAAGCTCTCGTAGGGCCGCCGCGCGGGCTTCGGCTCGAACTCCGCGGCGATGATGTCGAAGAGATCCTCGAAATGCTCGCCGATCCCCAGCCGCGCGAGCACCGCCTCGGCGTGGCTGCGCGACCCGTTCGTCAGCACGAACTTGCGGCCCGGCAGGAGCGCCAGCGCCGAGCCGAGCGCGGGGTCGGGCTCGATCGGCGAGTGGTCGATGTCGTGGACGAAGGCCAGGAAGTCGTGGGGGTCGATGCCGTGCTCGCTCATCAGCCCGCGCAGCGTCGTGCCGTAGCGGCGGTAATAGTCCTTCTGCACCCGCCGCGCCTCCACGCGGTCGCAGGAGAGAAGCGCCGCGATGAACCGGCCCATCCGGTCGTCGACCTGCTGGAACAGGTTCGAGCGCGGGGGATAGAGCGTGTTGTCGAGGTCGAAGACCCAGCTCTCGACCGTGTCGAACGGCGAGAGCGGATCCTCAGCGCGTGATGAGTGTGCCGACGCCATGTTCGGTGAACAGCTCCAGGAGTACGCAGTGGGAAACCTTGCCGTCGAGGATGACGACGCCCTCGACGCCGCGATCGAGCGCCTCGATGCAGGTCTCGACCTTCGGGATCATGCCGCCGGAGATCGTGCCGTCGGCGATCAGGCGGCGCGCCTCCGCCACGGTCAGCTCCGAGATCAGGTTCCTGTCCTTGTCGAGCACGCCCGGCACGTCGGTGAGGAACAGGAGGCGCTTGGCGTTCATCGCCCCGGCGACCGCGCCCGCGAAGGTGTCGGCGTTCACGTTGTACGTCTCGCCGTCGTCGCCCGGCGCGACCGGGGCGATGACCGGGATCAGGTCGGCCTTCGAGACCATGTCGATGACGGAGGGGTTCACCCGCTCCGGCTCGCCGACGAAGCCGAGATCGACGACCTTCTCGATGTTGGAGTTCGGATCGACGACCTTGCGCGTCGCCTTGCGGACGAACACCATGTTGCCGTCCTTGCCGCACAGCCCGACCGCCTTGCCGCCTTCGCGGTTGATCGCCGCGACGATCTCCTTGTTGATCCCGCCAGCGAGCACCATCTCGACGATCTCGACCGTCGCCCGGTCGGTCACGCGCAGGCCCGCCCGGAACTCCGACTGGATGCCGAGCTTCTCGAGCATGCGGCCGATCTGCGGGCCGCCGCCATGCACGACGACGGGATTGATGCCGGAAGTCTTGAGCAGGGTGATGTCGGCCGCGAAGGCGCGGGCGAGCTCGGCGTCGCCCATCGCATGGCCGCCATACTTCACCACGACCGTCTCCTCGTCGTAGCGCAGCATGTAGGGCAGCGCCTCGGCGAGGATGCGCGCATGATCGTGGGGCGTGATCTCGGACAAGCGCTTCTCCCTTCGCGTCTTCTCGTTCAGCCTTCGCCGTCTGTCGGCGCCAGGGCGAAAGCGGCCATCTCGGCGCGCAGTTCCTCGATGCCCTGTCCCGTCTGGGAGGATGTCAGGATCACGTGCGGATGGGCGGCGGGGTGCTTGGCGAGCGCCTTGCCCACGCTCTCCACCACCTTGGCGACCTCGGCCTGCTTCAGCTTGTCGACCTTCGTCAGCACAGCCTGGTAGGAGACCGCCGCCTCGTCGAGCGTCTTGAAGATCGGCTCGTCGTTCGCCTTCACCCCGTGCCGCGCGTCGATCAGGACGTAGACGCGCCGCAGCTCGACCCTCCCGCGCAGGAACTGGAAGATGAGCTTCGTCCAGCGGGCGATCTCGGCCTTCGGAGCCTTGGCGTAGCCGTAGCCCGGCATGTCGACCACCCTCAGGCGACCGTCGAGGTCGAAGAAGTTGAGCTCCCGCGTGCGCCCGGGCGTGTTCGAGGTGCGGGCGAGATCGCCCTGGCCCGCCAGCGCGTTGATGAGGCTCGACTTGCCGACGTTCGAGCGCCCGGCGAAGGCGACCTCCGGGAGGTCGGGCGGCGGCAGGTCGCCGATCACGCGGGCGCCCCGAAGGAAGGCGGCGGGACGGGAGAAGAGGAAATGGTGGCCGGGCGCCTGTGGCGCCTCGTCCCGATCCCCGTCCTCCCCGCCGGCGCTCTGCATCCTGGCTCGACCCTTACTTCCCGGCGCCCGATTTCGCGGCCGTGCCGCTTCCCCCGCTCGACCCGTCGGAGTCGTTGTCGGGCTTGGACTTGCTGAAGCTCGCCCTGATGTTGCCGAGGATGTCCGGCTTCACGCCCTGGCGCCGCATGATGACGTATTGCTGGAGCACCGAGAGCGTGTTGTTCCAGGCCCAGTAGATGACGAGGCCCGCGGGGAACCGCGCCAGCATGAAGGTGAAGATCAGCGGCATCCAGTTGAACACCATCGCCGAGGTCGGATCCGGCGGGGGCGGGTTCAGCCGCATCTGCACCCACATCGTGATGCCCATGATGATCGGCCAGATGCCGACCATGAGAAGCTCGGGCGGGCTCCACGGAATGAGCCCGAACAGGTTGAACAACGTCGTCGGATCCGGCGCGGAGAGGTCCTGGATCCAGCCGAAGAACGGCGCGTGCCGCATCTCGATCGTGACGAAGATCACCTTGTAGAGCGCGAAGAAGACCGGAATCTGGACGACGATGGGCAGGCAGCCGGAGAGAGGGTTGATCTTCTCCTTCTTGTAGAGCTCCATCATCTCCTGTTGCTGCTTCATCCGGTCGTCTTTGTACTTCTCCCGGATCTCCATCATCTTCGGCTGGACGAGCTTCATCCGGCTCATCGAGACGTAGCTCTTGTTGGCCAGCGGGAAGAAGACCGCCTTCACTAGCACGGTCACGATCAGGATCGCGACGCCGAAATTGCCGACGAGGCCCGAGAAGAAGTGGAGGACGCTGAAGAGCGGCTTCGTGATGAAGTGGAACCAGCCCCAGTCGATGAGGAGCTCGAACCGCTCGATCCCGAGCGTCGCCTCGTAGGAATCGAGAAGGTCGGTGCGCTTGGCGCCCGCGAAGACGTAGCTCTCCACGCTCGCGGTCGCGCCCGGCGCGATCTCGATGGGATCGAGCAGGTAATCGGACTGGTAGCTGATCTTGCCGCCCGTGGCGGTCCCCGACGAGAACCGCGCCTGGTAGTGCGCGTCCGGCGGCGGCACGAGCGCCGCGGCCCAGTACTTGTCGGTGATGCCGAGCCAGCCGCCGGTGGCGGCAAATTGCTGGGCGGGCTCGCCGGCGACGTCGTCGTAATCGACCTCCTTCAGGCCATGCTCCCCGAGCACGCCGATCAGGCCCTCGTGAAGGATGAAGAAGTTCTCGAGATCGCTCGGAAGCCCGTGGCGGGAGACGAGAGCGTAGGGGCTGAAGGTGGCGGCTTCGCCGCCCTCGTTGGTCACGGTGTCGGACACCGTGAACATGTAGTTCTCGTCGACCGTGATCGTCCGCTGGAAGACGAGCCCGCTCTCGCTGCGATAGGTCAGGGTGACGGGCGTGTCCGGCGTCAGCTCCGCGCCTTCCGGCGCTTCCCACTCCGTCCGCGAGCTCGGAAGGTCTGCGAGGCCGGCGTTTGCGGAGACGAAGCCCTGCTCGGCGTAGTAGGGCAGCGGCGCGCCCGAGGGCGACAGGAGGACGACGTTCGGGCTGTCGCGCTCGACCGTCACCCGGTAGTCGCGCAGCACGACGTCGTCGATGCGCGCCCCGACGAGGGAGATCGAGCCCTCGATCGACGGCGTCCGGATCGGGACGCGGGGCCCCTGCTGCAGCGCCTGGTCGCGGGTCATCGTGGTCGGGCTGGCGTGGTCCGAAGGCGCGCCCGGGGCCGCCGGAGTGCCCGGCGCTGACGACTGCGGCTGCGGGATGCCTGTCTGCGCCTCCTGCTGGGCCTCTATCGTCGCCTGCTGCCGCTCGGTCTGCGGTCCGACGATGAAGTACTGCCACCCCACGAGGATGAGGATCGAGAGCACGATCGCGATGATGTAGTTGCGACTGTCATCCATCGGAGGGGTCCTTGACGGCGGCGGTGCGCTTGTTCGCCCGTTTGAAGGCGCGGGCCAGGTCTTGCAGTATGGAATCGTAGCTGGCGGTCAGGGTGTCGCGCCGCCCGATGAGAACGTAGTGACGTTCGGGCTCTGCGTGGCGCGGCGAAAGCGCGCGGGCCGCCTCCCGCAGCCGCCGCTTCACGCGGTTCCGCTCGACGGCGTTTCCGACCTTCCGGCTGACCGTGAAGCCGAGGCAGGTCTCCTCGCCCTCGCGGCGGACAGCCTGCAATATGAGCGTGGGCGTCACGGCGCGCTCCCCGCGGGCGGCCGCCAGGAACTGGCGGCGCTTGCGCAATCGCCCCGGCTGCTCGCCGGAACGCTCCGGCTGCGCCCCGGGGCGCTCGCGCATGTGGTCGACCTCTGAACGCTTACGCGGACAGCCGCTTCCGGCCGCGGGCGCGGCGACGCGCGAGGACCTTGCGGCCGTTCTTCGTGGCCATGCGCGCGCGGAAGCCGTGGCGGCGCTTACGCACGAGTTTCGAGGGTTGATATGTCCGCTTCACGGTGCCTGCTCCGACTGGATTGTCATTCTGATCGCACGTCGTTACCGGGTTCGGCTCGCCCGCCGGAAACAACGCGACGTCGCACGCGGCCGGGCTGCGGCGCGAGGGGCGACGTAGTTTCGCCCGGCATATACGGGACGAAGCGGGGCGAAGTCAACGCGGGAGCGCGCACGAGGCGCTGATTACACGGCCTGTCAAATGCCGGTGAGACCGGCCGCTGGCCGCTCCGGCTGTGCTAGATGCCATGTGGTGGGACCGGCGAAGGCGCCGGCGGATGAGATGGTCGGCGCAACGCGCCGCGGAGGAGCGGTCGGCAATGGCGCGGGAGAGCGGGATGGGCGCCGGGCGTCGCGCGAGCTGGCTGGCTCTCGCCGCGGGTCGTCGCGCTCGCCGCCTTCGTCTGGCTCTCCGGCGCGCTGCGCTACCTGACGTCCGAAGCCCTCGTTGAGCATTACGCGACGTTCCAGGCGTTCCTCGCCGACCACCGGCTCGCGGGGCTCCTGGTCTACGCCGGCGTCTATGTCGTCGCGGTGGCTCTCTCGCTCCCCGGCGGGCTCGTGCTGACGGTTGCGGAAGGGCTCTTCTTCGGCTGGCTGACCGGTGGCCTCGTCACTCTCGTGGCGGCGACGCTCGGGGCCTCGCTCCTCTTCCTCGTCGCGCGCACGACGCTCGGCGAGACGCTGGCGGAGCGCGCCGGGCCGCGCCTCGAGGCCCTGCGCGCCGGCTTTACCGAGGATGCCGCGAGCTACCTACTCTTCCTGCGCCTCGTGCCCGTGTTCCCCTTCTGGCTCGTCAACCCGGCCCCGGCCCTGCTCGGCCTCGGGCGCCTTCGTCGTCACGACCTTCGTCGAGAGCGCCCCGGCCACCTTCGCCTTCTCCGCGATCGGGGCGGGCCTCGGCAGCGTGGAGGCCGAGCAGGCCGAGGCGCTGGAGGCCTGCCGTGCGGCAGAGGGCGATGAATGCGGCGTGACGCTCGAGCTCTCGCGCCTCGTCACCCCGACGCTGCTCATGGCGCTCGCGGCGCTCGGCGTCCTGGCGCTCGTGCCCGCCGTCGTGAAGAAGCTCTGGCGCGTGCGGCAGAGGCGGCGCGGGGTCGCGCGGGGCCGAGGGGAACGCGATGGGCGAAGAGCGGATTGGCTGGCATGGCTGAGCGTCTGCGGCCCGACATCTGCATCATCGGCACCGGGTCGACCGGGCTCTCCGTCGCCGCCACCGCCTCTGCCTTCGGCGTCTCCACGGTGCTGATCGAGCGCGACCGGATGGGCGGAGAGTGCCTCAACACCGGCTGCGTCCCCTCGAAGGCCCTGATCGCGGTCGGTCGCCGGCTCGTGCTCGAGGGGCTGGGGCTCGAAGCGGCCGGGATCGCGCATGACGGCAAGCGGCGGCAGCTCGACGCCAGGCTGCGCACGACGAACAGGCGCGTCTTCGCCGCCGGCGACGTGGCGGGGGGCCCGCAATTCACTCATGTGGCGAGCTACCATGCCGGGATCGTCATCCGGAACGCCCTGTTCCGCATTCCCGCGAAGGCGAGCTACGGGCACCTTCCGCGCGTCACCTACACGGATCCGCCCCTCGCGCAGGTGGGGCTGACGGAGGAGGAGGCGCGGCAGGCGGGGCACCGGGTGAAGGTGCTGCGCTCGGCCTATGCCGAGAACGACCGCGCCCGGGCCGATCGCGCGACACGAGGGCACATCAAGGTCGTCGTGTCGGACAGGGGGCGCATCCTCGGCATCGTCGGCGCCGACGCCGACGCCCTCGTCCAGGTCTGGGCGCCCGCCCTGGCCCGCAGGCTCGGCATCCGCGCGATGACGGAGCTCGTCGACCCCTATCCGAACTTCGGCGAGATCTCGAAGCGCGCCGCGTATGAACACTACAAGCCCGGTTTGACTAACCCCTGGACCCGGCGCATCCTTTCCGCTCTAAGGCTGTTCGGCTGAAGGGCGGCCGGCCTGCCGTCCCGTGCCCTCGTCGCCCGAGGGCGCGAGAGAGCGTGGAAGGACGTCGAGGTGGCCAGAGGGGAAGCGACTGGAGCCAGCGGCGAGGGCCGCGCGGGCCCGCGCCGGCCCGGCCTGTCCGCGAAGCTCCTCCTGCTGACGGCCGTTTTCGTGATGGTCAGCGAGGTGCTGATCTACGTGCCCTCGATCGCGAATTTCCGACGCAGCTTCCTCGCCGAGCGAATCGATGCCGCGCGGCTCGCCGCCCTCGTCCTCGAGGCGTCGCCCGACCGCATGGTGCCGCGCGAGCTCGAGCTGCGGCTCCTCGACAAGGTCGGCGCGCAGATGGTCGTCCAGGAGGAGGGGGGCGCGCGCCGGCTGCTCGCCCTCTCCGACATGCCGCCGACCATCGACGCGACCTTCGACCTGCGCGAGCTCGACGTCGTGGGCGAGATCAGGTGGGCCTTCGCCACACTCGCGAGCCCCCCCGGCCGGATGATCCGCGTCGTCGGCAGCCACGGCGCGCAGCCGGGCGACTTCATCGAGATCGTCATGGACGAGACGCCGCTGCGGCAGGCGATGTTCACCTACTCGACGAACATCCTGACGCTGTCGATCATCATCTCGGTGATCACCGCCGCGCTCGTCTATCTCTCGCTCAACTGGCTGCTCGTGCGGCCGATGCGCCGCCTCACCGAAGCCATGCTCGCCTTCCGGGCGGATCCCGAGGACGGCGACCGCATCATCACGCCCTCCGGCCGGTCCGACGAGATCGGCGTCGCCGAGCGGGAGATGGCGGGCATGCAGCGCGAGCTCGCCTCGATGCTGAGCCAGAAGAACCGGCTCGCCGCCCTCGGCCTCGCCGTCTCGAAGATCAACCACGACCTCCGCAACATCCTCGCCTCGGCGCAGCTCGTCGTCGACAGGGTCGGCACGGTCGACGACCCGCTCGCGCAGCGCCTCGCCCCGAAGCTCGTGCGCACCCTCGACCGCGCCGTCGCGTTCTGCTCGGACACGCTGAAATACGGCTCGGCCCGCGAGACGCCGCCGCAGCGCCAGCGCGTCCGCCTCGCGCCGATCGTCGACGAGGTCGCCGAGACGCTCGAGCCGAACATGGGCGGCGATATCGTCCTCGTGACGGCGATCGACCGGAGGCTCGAGATCGACGCCGACACCGACCAGCTCTTCCGCGTCCTCATGAATCTCGGCCGCAACGCCATCGAGGCGATGCAGGCCGGCGCGGGGGGCAGCGAGCCGACGCTCAGGATCGCGGCGAGGCGCGAGGGCAGCGTCACCGTCATCGAGGTGTCCGACACGGGGCCCGGCATTCCGGCCCGCGTGCGCGAGCGGCTCTTCGAGCCGTTCCAGACCTCGCGGCGGACCGGCGGCACGGGCCTCGGCCTCGCGATCGCGGCGGAGATCGTGACGGCGCATCACGGCTCGATCCGCCTCGCGGAGGGCACGCTCGGCGCGACCTTCCTGATCGAGATCGCCGACCGCATCGTCGAGCTTCATGCCCGGCCGAAGCCGAGCGAGCGGGCGACGGGCAGCGCCTGACGGGCCCTCGGCGCGCGGCCTTCGCGAAGTCGCGAGATCACCGCTTGCATTCGCCGCCGAAGCCCATTAGGTATCGCCACGCTCGCAAGACGCCGACGGCACCGGCCGCGGCGGCGGCACCGTTTCGACGGTCACACGCGAGCGACTTGGCGCCGGTAGCTCAGCTGGATAGAGCACCAGACTACGAATCTGGGGGTCGGGAGTTCGAATCTTCCCCGGCGCGCCATCCCACCGTCAGAGCCACGATAGCGATCGCCTCCACGATGTCTCGGGAGCCGAGGGCCGCGTTCTCCCGGAGCGGCGTGCGTCGGCCGACCTGCGGCACCGCTGTCCTGCGCGGCTCCCCTATTCCTCACCTCACAGGCCCGCGACGCGCGCGAGCCTGCGTCTTGCAGCCCCAGTAGCGGCCAGGCGCCTATCTCCACCTTCGCGGGATCGAACTGCCCGCTCGTCAGGCAGACCCAGGCCCTCGCCGCCATGCCGGCGGTCTCGTGGTCACCGCGTTCGAGGGCCCGCGTGCCAAGGCCGCGCAGACCGGCGGAGGTGTATTCCCGCCACTCCCGGTCCAGGAGATCGGCGTCCATCGGCGGCGAGGGGCGATGTCAGTTCGCCGTCCCCGCGCCGGGGTCCGTTGTGGGCGCCTCGGTGCCGGGCGCCGTCTCCAGGCCCGCGCCGGGCTCGGTGGCCGGGGCCTCGGCTCCGGGCGTCGTGCCCATGCCGGTCGTGCCCGTGCCCGGTGCCGTCTCGGTCGGCGCGGTCGCTGTGCCGGGCGTCGTGTCGACGCCCTGGCCGAACCAGCCGGAGGCGCCCCAGACGAGGAACAGGACCACCAGCACGGCCGCGGCGATCCAGATCCAGTTCTGCGAGCCGCGCCCGCGTCCAGATGGGGCGCCGGTATGCGGGGCGCCGGTCGGGGCAATGGGGTCGGGGCTGGCTGCGGGGCGGCCCGTGGCGGGGTCGAAGGTGGGGTCCCTGTCGAGGTTTGGGTCCCTGGCTCCTGTCCGCTCGCGATCTCGGTCCGTCATGTCTCTACTCTCCCACGCGTCATCTTAAGTCAGAGAGAAACCGTTTCGACCCGGTCGCCGTTCCAGGGGTTGACGCTGGAGGAGCCTCCCCAGCGGGACCTTCTCGACAATCGTCAGAGCACGCGGCCCGGGTGCGGACCGCTCGGAGCATGGTGGGAGACGATGCGTGGAAACGGGGCGCCTGACCGGTGTGGGGCTGCTCACGGTCGGCCCCGAGTGCCACCGCGTGACGTACGAACTGACGCTCCGGCCCGGCGATGATTGTCGTGGCGGTGGCTCGATCGACGGGGTCCCGAAAGAGCTGCTCGAGCGCGTGGCCCGGGTCGGCAACCTCGTTCTGCGGCTGGCCGACGGCAGGGAGACGAGGATCGACATCACCGGTCTGCGCGAGGCGTGGGCCGAGGTGAGCGTGGCGGCGTCGCTTTCGCCCTCGGAATGAAGCGTCCGCGCCACCGGCGGCCGGCTGCGGCGCCCGGGGAGCGGCCGAGGCTTCCGCTTCGATGGCCGGCCGTGCGATGGTGTCGCGTGACTCGCCTGCGGGGCGATCGGTGAACACGGGCAGTCGAGAACGAATTTGAACACCCTGCGTCCTGGCCCCCCACTCGATGCCGCCGCGCTGCTCGACGTGTCGCCCAACCCTTACGTGCTTCTCGATTCCCGGTTCGTCATCGTCTGGATGAACGAGGCGTATCTGCGGGTGACGATGCGCTCGCGCGAGGAGATCCTCGGGCGCGAGATGTTCGAGGCCTTCCCGAGCCCGCCGGAGTCGGAGAACGGCGCCCGGCTCCGCGCCTCCCTCGTCCGCGTTCTGCGGACGGGCGAGCGGGATCACATCCCTCTCATCCACTACGACATCCGCTCGCCCGACGGCGGTGTCGCCGAGCGCTACTGGAGCGCCACCCACACGCCGCTCCGTGACGGCGAGGGCAAGGTCGCCTACATCCTGCAGCACACGGTGGACGTGACCGAGCTGCACCTCCTGCGGCAGGCGACCTCCGACACCCGGACGGGCACGCTGTCGACCCAGGTCGAGGGAGAGGTCTTCCGGCACGCGCGGCAGGTCGAGGATCGCAGCAGGATCCTCGAGGAGGAGCGCGACCATCTGCGGGGTCTCTTCGAGCAGGCGCCGGGCTTCATGGCGGTCCTGCAGGGGCCGGACCACGTCTTCACGCTGGCGAACGAGGCCTATCTCTCGCTCGTCGGGCGGCGGAGCATCCTGGGGCTCGACCTCGTGAGCGCGCTTCCGGAGATCGCCTCGCAAGGCTTCATCGACATTCTCGACCAGGTGTACTCGAGCGGAAAACCCTATGTCGGCCGCAACGTCCCCGTCATGCTCCGTTCCGAGGAGAGCGGGCTTGCCGAGGAGCGCATTCTCGACTTCGTCTACCAGCCCATTCGCGGTCGCGGCGGCACCGTTGACGGCATCTTCGTTCAGGGCCACGACCTGACGGATCTGAAGCGGGCCGAGCTCGCGCTGCAGGAGAGCGAGGCGCGGTTCCGCCTCGTCGCCGAAAGCGCCCCCGTCATGCTGTGGATGAGCGACGAGCGCGGCGGCTGCGTCTATCTCAACCGGGCCCAGCGCGACTTCTGGGGGGTGGACGTAGCGGATCCCGATGGCTTCGACTGGTCCAGGACCCTGCACCCGGACGATGCGCAGTCGCTCTGGGAGCCCTACCGCGAGGCGATGGAGCGGCACAGCGGCTTCGATGTGGAGGCCCGCTTCAGGCGGATCGACGGAGAGTTCCGAACCCTGCATACGCAGGCCCAGCCGCGCTTCGGCCCGGCGGGCGAGTTCACCGGCATGATCGGCGTCAATGTCGACGTCACCGAGACGCGCCTGGCCGAGGCGGCCCTCCGCGAGGAGACGCGGCTTCTCGAGATTCTCAACCAGACGAACGTGGCGGTCGCAGCCGAGCTCGATCTGGAGCGCGTGGTGCAGAAGGTCACGGATGCCGGTGTCGCCCTAACCGGCGCATCGTTCGGCGCGTTCTTCTACAACACCGTGTCGGGAAGCGACGACCGCTACATGCTCTACAGCCTGTCGGGCGCGTCGGTCGATGCGTTCGCCCATTTTCCGATGCCGAGGATCACGAAGCTCTTCGAGCCGACCTTCCGGGGCGAGCGCGTCGTGCGCTCCGACGACGTCACGAGCGACGGATCTCTCCCCGGCCCGACGATGCCGGCCGGGCACCTCCCCGTGCGGAGCTATCTCGCCGTGCCCGTCAGGTCCCGCTCCGGAGACGTCTTGGGCGGGCTCCTCTTCGGCCATCCGGAGCCCGGCATCTTCACGGAGCGGTCCGAGAGGCTGTCGCTCGGCCTGGCCGCGCAGGCGGCGGTCGCGATCGACAATGCGCGTCTGTTCGGGGCGGCCGAGCGCGAGATCGCCCAGCGGAGCGAGGCGGAGCAGGCCCTGCAGCAACTTAATGCCCGCCTCGAGGAGGAGGTGGCGGCGCGCACGGAGGAGTTGCAGCGGAACGAGGAAGCGCTGCGCCAGGCTCAGAAGATGGAGGCCCTCGGTCGGCTGACGGGCGGCGTCGCTCACGACTTCAACAACCTCCTGCAGATCATCGGGGGCAATCTGCAGATGCTGGCGAAGGACGTCGCCGAGGATCCCAGGGTCGCGCAGCGCCTGCAGAACGCGCTCGCGGGCGTGGCCAGAGGCGCGACCCTCGCCGCGCAGCTCCTGGCCTTCGGCCGCCGCCAGCCGCTCGCGCCGAAGGTCATCAATCCGGTGCGCCTGGTGCAGCGGCTGGACGACATGCTCCGCCGCGCGCTGCGCGAGGGAGTGGACCTCGAGATCGTCGCTCGGGATGCCGATGCGAACACCCTCGTCGACCCGGCGCAGCTCGAGAACGCCCTCTTGAACCTCGCCATCAACGCGCGCGACGCGATGGACGGGCAGGGCAGGCTGACCGTCGAGATCGGAACCGAGGCGCTCGGCAACCGGCTCGGCGTGGACGACGTCCTACCCGGTCGCTACGTCGTGCTGGCGGTGACGGACACGGGCTGCGGCATGACGCCGGAGGTGATCGAACAGGCCTTCGATCCGTTCTTCACCACCAAGCCCGAGGGACGCGGCACCGGCCTCGGCCTGAGCCAGGTCTACGGCTTCGTGCGGCAGTCGGGCGGCTACGTGACGATCGACAGTGAGGTGGGGCGCGGCACCAAGATCCGGCTCTATCTGCCGATGAGCGAAGCGCCGGAGGAGATCCTTCCGGAGATCGAGCCCGCCCCCGCCAGCCGCGGCACAGAGACGGTCCTGGTCGTCGAGGACGATGAGAGCGTGCGGCAGACTGCGGTCGAGATGCTGACGGATCTCGGCTATACGGTGCTGGAGGCAGAAGACGGCCAGAGTGCCCTCGAGATCCTGGAGAGTGGCGCGGAGATCGACCTGATCTTCACGGATGTCGTGATGCCGGGTCCCGTCCGCAGCGTCGATCTGGCGGATCGCGCCCGGACGATCCTGCCCGGTGTCGCGGTGCTCTTCACCTCAGGTTACACGCGGCACGCGATCGACCACGAGGGCAGACTCGATCCGGGAGTCGACCTCCTGAGCAAGCCCTATCCCCGCGAGGAACTCGCCAGAAAGGTCCGGGAGGTGCTGGATCGTACCCCACCCCGGGTGGGCTCGCGGGAAATGCCGGCGTGCGGGGACGCGAAGGACGGCGGAAGCGATGCGCTCCGCGTGCTTCTCGTGGAGGACGACGTTCTCATCCGCATGGCGACGGCCGACATGCTGGCCGATCTCGGACACGAGGTCGTCGAGGCAGGAAGCGCGGCCGAGGCGCTGGCGACGCTCGAGAGGCAGCCGATCGACGTGCTCCTCACGGATATCGGGCTGCCTGATCGATCCGGCCTCGAACTCGCCCGCGAGGCGTGTGGGCAGTCGCGGGACCTGCGGGTCGTGTTCGCGTCGGGCCACGAGGTGTGCCCGGAGGAGGTGGGGGAGGAGGTCGCGCCGAGAATGGCGGTTCTTCGCAAGCCCTACGACGAGACCGGGTTGAGGCTCGCGCTCTCGCCGGCGCAGTAGCGGTCCGTCCGTCGCGTGATGTGGCTCCCCGGGTTGGGCTCGAACCAACGACCTAGCGGTTAACAGCCGCTCGCTCTACCAACTGAGCTACCAGGGAACAGGCACGCGTCGTTCATACAGCATTTCGCGGCGCCGCGAAGCGCTCGATGCAATTCCGGTAAAAGCCGAGCTAATGGAATGCGCGACCCCGCGTCGCCCGCGAAAGGCAGCCGGCGCTGTCGCTCCGCCTCCGACGAGCACCCTCCGTTCGCGCGAAGCCCGCGACCGCCCTTGACGTCGAGCTCCCCGCAGCCTACCTGCTGGGGGGAAAATACCCCACCCCAGGTGGGGTGGATGATGAGGGAAATGGATGACGACGCTTCAGATCGAAGGCATGAGCTGCGGCCACTGCAGGGCCACCGTCGAGGCTGCGCTCGCCGGCGTCGACGGCGTGACGGCCGTTCGGCAGATCGATATCGCCTCCGGGCGCGCCACCGTGGAGGGGACGGCTCCGGTCGAAGCCCTGGTGGCCGCCGTGGAGGTCGCAGGCTACGAGGCAAGACCCCTATGAGCGCGACCCACGGCCATGCCGGCCAAAGTCACTGCCTGCGCCTCGACAACGAGGCGCGGGCGAACGCGCGCCGCCGCCTCCTCTCCGTGCGCGGGCACGTGGAAGGGATCCTGCGCATGCTCGACGACGACGGCGTCTACTGCGTCGACGTCCTGAAGCAGGTGAAGGCGGTCGAGGGCGCGCTCGACAAGGTCGGCGATCTCGTCCTGCGCAGCCATCTGCGCGATCACGTCGTCACGGCGCACGAGCGCGGCGACACGGACGAGATCGTCGAAGAATTGATGGAAGTCCTGAAGTACCGGTGAGCCGGCGGAGTTCGAGATCATGCAGCGCGACGTCTCCCTCGTGATCGAGGGCATGACCTGTGCCTCCTGCGTGCGCCGCGTGGAAACCGCGTTGGGCGGGGTTCCGGGCGTTTCGGAGGCGTCCGTCAACCTCGCGACGTCGAAGGCGCGCCTGGCGGTCGATCCGGCCACGGTCGATCCCGGGGCCCTCGTCGAGGCCGTGGAGGGCGCCGGCTACGAGCTGCGTCCCGCCGAGTTGCGCCTGGCCGTCGAGGGCATGACCTGCGCGTCCTGCGTGCGGCACGTCGAGCGGGCGCTGTCCGCCGTCCCGGGCGTTCTCGCCGCGAGCGTGAACCTCGCGACGAACGAGGCTCGGGTGCGCTACCTCCCGGGCCTTCTCGACCCCTCCGCGCTCGAGGCGGCGTCGGCCGCGGCCGGCTATCCCGCCCATGCGGTCGCCGAGGACGCCGACCGCGCCGACCGCGACAAGGCGGCCGAGGCGCGCGAGATCGGACGCTTGCGGCGCGACGTCCTCTTCGCCACGCTCTTCACCCTGCCGCTCGTCGTCGTCGCCATGGGGCGCCACGTGCCGGGCCTCGAAGGGCTCTACGCCGCCCTGCCGCATCGCGGCTGGATGCTCGTCGAGTTCCTGCTCGTCACGCCCGTCCAGTTCGGCGCGGGCCGGCGCTTCTACCGCCAGGGCTTCGCCGAGCTGCGCCATCTCGCGCCCGGCATGAGCAGCCTCGTCATGCTCGGCACGAGCGCGGCCTATCTCTACTCCCTCGTCGCGCTCGCCTGGCCGGACCTCCTCCCCGCGGGCGCGCGCCACAGCTATTTCGAGGCGGCGGGCGTCATCATCACGCTCATCCTCGCCGGCCGGCTGATGGAGGCTGCCGCCAGGGGGCGCACCTCCGACGCGATCCGGAAGCTCCTCCGCCTGCAGGCGAAGACCGCCCGCGTCTCCCGCGACGGCGAGGAGCGCGAGATCCCGGTCGACGACGTCGTCCCGGGCGACGTCGTCATCGTGCGGCCGGGCGAGCGCCTGCCGGTCGACGGCGAGGTCGTGTCGGGCTCGAGCTATGTCGACGAGGCGATGATCAGCGGCGAGCCGCTCCCCGTCCTGAAGGGCGCGGGCGCCGAGGTGGTCGGCGGCACCGTCAACCGGACCGGCAGCTTCACCTACCGCGCGACCCGCGTCGGCGCCGACACGGTCCTGAGCCAGATCATCCGCATGGTCGAGGAGGCGCAAGGCTCCAAGCCCCCGATCCAGGCGATGGCCGACCGCATCGCTTCGGTCTTCGTGCCGATCGTCATCGCCGTCGCCCTTTTGACCTTCGCGGCCTGGCTCGCGCTCGGCCCCTCGCCGGCGATCAGCTACGCCTTCGTCGCGGCGGTGTCGGTGCTGCTCGTCGCCTGCCCGTGCGCGATGGGCCTCGCCACCCCCACGGCGATCATGGTCGGCACCGGCAAGGGCGCCGAGATGGGCGTCCTCTTCCGCAAGGGCGCGGCGCTCGAGGCGCTCGCCCGCGTGACCACGGTCGTGCTCGACAAGACCGGCACGCTGACGCGGGGCCGGCCGGAGCTGACCGACACGGTCGTCGTCGCGGGCGATCTGCCGCGCGCCGAGATTCTGCGGCTCGTGGCGGCGGCCGAATCCCGCAGCGAGCACCCCGTCGCCGAGGCTGTCGTGCGCGCGGCGCAGGCCGAGGGGCTCGCGCTGCCCGAGATCACCCGTTTCGAGGCGGAGGCCGGCTACGGCATCGAGGCCGTCGTCCAGGGCCGGACGGTGCAGGTCGGGGCACGGCGCCACATGGAGCGGCTCGGCATCGCCACGCAGGCCGGGGCGGCGCAGGCCGACGCGCTGGCGGACCAGGCGAAGACCCCGCTCTACGTCGCGATCGACGGCGAGCTCGTGGGCGTCCTCGCGGTCGCGGATCCGCTGAAGGAGGGCAGCCGTCAGGCGGTCGCGGCGCTCCGGGAACTGGGCCTCGAGGTCGCCATGCTGACCGGCGACACGCGCCAGACGGCGCAGGCGATCGCCGCCGAGGTCGGCATCGACCGGGTGCTGGCGGAGGTCCTGCCCGACCAGAAGGCGGCCGAGGTCACGCGGCTTCAGGGCGAGGGGCGTTCGGTCGCCTTCGTCGGCGACGGCATCAACGACGCGCCGGCCCTCGCGCAGGCCGATGCCGGCCTCGCCATCGGAACCGGCACCGACATCGCGATCGAGGCCGGCGACGTGGTGCTGATGTCGGGCGACCTGCGCGGCATCGTCGATGCGGTCGGCCTGTCGCGGCGGACGCTGCGGACGATCCGCCTCAACTTCTTCTGGGCCTATGCCTACAACGTCGCGCTGATCCCGGTGGCGGCGGGCGTCTTCTATACCGTCTGGGGCGTGCTCCTGAGCCCCGTCCTCGCCGCCGCCGCCATGAGCCTGTCGAGCGTCTTCGTCATCACGAACTCGCTCAGGCTGCGCGGCTTCAGGCCCTCTCGCGAGGCGGCCCAAGCCTGCCCCGTCGGGGGCGGGCAGCCCGTGGGGCAGCCCGCGGAGTGACCTACCGCGCGGGGTAGCTCGCGTAGACCTCGGTCGTCCCGTCCGCCTTCACGAGAAGCACGTCGTAGGCGTCGGCCTCGTCGCCATATTCCATGCCGGGGGAGCCGAGCGGCATGCCCGGCACGGCGAGGCCGATCGCGTCCGGCCGCTCGTCGAGCAGGCGCTCGATCTCGCGAGCCGGCACGTGCCCCTCGATCACGTAGCCGTCGACCTTCGCGGTGTGGCAGGAGGCGAGGTCGGCGGGAATTCCCGCGTCCATCTTCGCCTGCACGAGCGCGCCCTGCGCGACGTCCTCGGACGTGACGGAGAAGCCCGCCTCCTCCAGCGTCTCGATCCAGGCGACGCAGCAGCCGCAGCTCGCGCCCTTGATCACGTCGACGACCGTCGCCGCCGAGACGGCGGTGCTCATCAGGAGGCCGCAGGCGAGGGCTGCGAGGCGGGTGGCTCGGCGGTCGGACATGATGTCGCTCCTCGATCGGTTGCGTGGAAAGGCGCCACGCGGTCGGATCCAGATTATCCCCGCCGGCAGGTGGCGCGACAGATCGGGAAAACCACGTGGGCGCCGCCGCCCGCGTCGTGCCGCGCTCAGGTCCTCGCCACGAGGCCGAACTCCGCGAAGCGCCGGGCCTCGTCGGTCCACACCTCGCTCACCTGCCAGCCGCAGGCGGCGGCGAGCTCGCCGAACCCGTCGACGGAGTATTTCCGCGAGCTCTCGGTGTGGATCGTCTCGCCGGCCGCGAAGCTGAAACTCCGGCCCGCGATCGTCACCGTGCGGTCGTCGAGGCTTCTCAGGTGCATCTCGACGGCCGAACTCTCCTCGTTCCATCGCGCCTCGTGCACGAACCGCTCGACCGGCACGTCGCCGTCGAGCTCGCGGTTGATGCGGGTGAGGATGTTGAGGTCGAAGGCCGCGGTCACGCCCTCGCTGTCGTCATAGGCGCGCAGAAGCGTCGGGATGTCCTTCTTCAGGTCCGCGCCGATCACCGCACGCCCGTCGCCGCCGACATGCTCCCGCATCCGCTCCAGGAAGGACACCGTCTCGTGGCGGTCGAGATTGCCGATCGTCGAGCCGGGGAAGAACCCGGTGCGCCTGCCGTCCTCCGGCAGGTCGTCCGGCAGCTCGAAATCCCCCGTGAAGTCGGCCACGACGGGCCGCACGGCGAGGTCGGGGAAGGTCTCCCCGATCCGCCGGGCGGAGGCCTTGAGGAAGTCGCCGGCGATGTCGACGGGAACGTAGAGCTCGGGCGAGCGGAGCGCGCCGAGCAGGATCTCGGTCTTCACGCTGGCGCCGGCGCCGTACTCGATCACCGTCGCCCTCTCGCCGCAGAAGCTCGCCATGTCGCCGGCGTGCTCGCGCAGGATCGCCGTCTCCGTGCGCGTCGGATAATAGTCCTCGACGGCGGTGATCTCCTCGAAGATCTCCGAGCCCCTGTCGTCGTAGAGCCAGCGGCTCGGCAGGGTCTTCCGCGCCTTCGACAGGCCCTCGATCACGTCGGCCTGGAAGGCGTGGCGCTGCGTCTCTTCGGCGCTGGTGCGGTCGAGCATCACGCGTCCTCCGCCAGGCGCAGCCCGGAGAACTGCCAGCGCGCGTCGGGCGGGAAGAAGTTGCGGTAGGTCGCGCGGATGTGGCCGCCGGGGGTGGCGCAGGAGCCGCCGCGCAGCACGAACTGGTTGCACATGAACTTGCCGTTGTACTCGCCGACCGCGCCCTCGACCGGCTTGAAGCGCGGATAGGGCGAGAACTGGCTGCGCGTCCATTCCCAGACGTCGCCGAACATCTGCGTGAGGCCCTCGCCCCGGCGCGGGGAGGGCTTCGGCCTCAGATGGCCGGAATCCGCGAAGTTGCCGTCCATCGACAGGCCCTCCGCCGCGTGCTCCCACTCGAACTCCGTCGGCAGGCGCCTGCCCGACCATGTCGCGAAAGCGTCCGCCTCGTAGTAGCTCACATGCGTCACCGGGGCGTTGGGGTCCACGGGCTGCGCGCCCCGCAGGGTCATCGTCCAGAACTCGCCGTCGCGCTCCTGCCAGTAGAGCGGCTTGTCCCAGCCGCGCGCCGTCACCGTGCCCCAGCCGGCCGAGAGCCAGAGGAGCGGGTCGCGGTAGCCGCCGTCGCGGATGAACTCGATCCACTCGCCGTTCGTGACGAGCCTGTCGGCGAGGCGGAACGGCTCGATCAGCGCCCGGTGGCGCGGGCCCTCGCAGTCGAAGTGGAAGCCGTTGCCCTCATGGCCGATCTCGAAGATGCCGCCGTCGAACGCCGTGAAGGAGACGGGCTCGCGGCCGCCCGTCTCCACCGGCAGCGGCTGTGGGTCCTTGTAGGCCGGCTTCAGCGGGCTCTGCGCGAAGAGGTGCAGGATGTCGGTCAGCAGGAGCTCCTGGTGCTGCTGCTCGTGATGGCAGCCGAGCTCGACGAGCTCCGTCACCTCCGGCGAGGGATCGGACGAGAGGAGCCTTTCGACCGCCTCGTCGACGTGCTCCCGGAACGCGAAGACCGTGTCGAGGTGCGGCCGCGTGATCATGCCGCGACGGGGCCTCGGCTGGCGCTCCCCGATCGTCTCGTAATAGGAGTTGAAGAGGTAGTTGAAGCTGTCGTCGAACGGCCGGTAGCCCGGCACGTTCGGCCCGAGCACCATCGCCTCGAAGAACCACGTCGTGTGCGCGAGGTGCCACTTCGCGGGGCTCGCGTCCGGCATCGACTGCACCGTCGCGTCCGCGTCCGAAAGCGGCGCGCCGAGCGTTCTGCTGTCCTCCCTGACGCGTCGGTAGAGCTTCAGGATCTCGGACGGGGCGGGCGTGCGGGCGGCTGAAACGGCGACCATGGCTGGGGCATCCTCGTATCGGTGTTCCCGTCATCCGGGCCGGACCGCGGGCGGGCACCCTTGCGGCAACGGCGGCAGAAGGGCAGGAACTAGGACGGCGCTCCGCACCGGCAATAGTTCGCGCGCCCGAATAAGGGCACCGTTCGCGAGGAGACGTCGTTCCGGCCCGCGGGACCGCAGCCCTCGGGGAGCACGAAAACCCTCGTAGGACATCACGATGACGTCACCCTCGCCGACGGAGCCCGAGATCCTGGCCTTCCAGGAGAAGGTCGACGCTTTCTATCCGCCGGACGCCGTCTCGGCTCCCGTGGCGCGGCAGCGGCAGTGGTACGACGCGCTCTGCCGTGCCTTCGACGTGGAGCGGCCCGAGGGCCTGTCGGTCGCGGACGGGGTGCCGGCAGGGGGCGTGGCGGTGCGGCGCTATGTGCCCGGCGCGATCCGGGCGCCGGCCCGCGTGCTCTATCTCCATGGCGGCGGCTTCGTCGTCGGCTCGCTCGACAGCCATGACGGCGTCTGCGCCGAGCTCGCGGCGGCGACGGGATTGGAGGTCGTGGCATGCGACTACCGTCTGGCCCCCGAGCACAAGGCGCCGGCGGCCTTCAAGGACGCCGCCACCGTCTTCCGCTCGCTTCTGGAGGAGGGGCGGCCGGTGGTCGTGGCGGGCGACAGCGCCGGCGGCAATCTGGCGGCGGGGCTTGCGCTTCTCGCGCGCGACGAAGGGCTCCGCGGGGTCGTCGGCCAGGTGCTGATCTATCCCGGTCTCGGAGGTGACCTCGCGCGCGGCTCCTATGTCGAAATGGCCGAGGCACCGGGACTGACGACGGCCGACGTCGCCTATTACCGCGATGTCTACGCGGCGCAGGCGGACGACATCTACGCCTATCCGCTGCGGGCCCGCGATCTCTCGGGCCTGCCGCCGGCCTTCGTGTGCACGGCGCATTTCGACCCGCTGCGCGACGACGCCCGCCTCTACGCGGCGCGTCTGGCGGAGGCCGGCATCGGCGTGACCTTCCGCGAGGACCCGCAGATGGTGCATGGCTGGCTCAGGGCCCGCCACACGAGCCCCGGCGCCCGCGCGGGCTTCGCGGCGATCTGCCAGGCCCTCGCCCGCCTCGCCTCGCCGGCCTGACCGGCTTCTCTCGGATGCCTCACATGAGGTCGCGCGGGATCTGCCGGTCCCAGTTCTTGCGGTGGACCTCGCTCTCGCCTTCATAGGCGACGACCGTGCCCTGGATGATCCAGTGGGCGCTCGTGCAGGACAGGGTGAGGTAGCTCTCCGTCCTGATCCGCCAGCCCTCGCGCGACATCTCCGCGGTCCAGTGCGTCTCGCCGCGTGCCGTCAGCGGGTCGTCGGGATCGACCGTCCACGCCTCGCGCCGCACCTGCCGTGTCGTCAGGCCGGTGTCGGGGTGCTCGAAGGCGCCGGTGTCCTCGAGGATGCGACTGGTCGTGACGTTCGACGTCAGGTTCCGCTCGACAGTGCGCCGGCTCGCCGGCGGCCAGCGCTCTATGTACTGGGGCAGGGGGTCGGGGTTCGCGGGCTCCGGCACCTCGACCGGCCGTGCCGCCTCGTCGAGGAGGGGTAGGCCGAGCTCCAGCGACGAGGGGTGGGCGGTGATGCCGCCGGTGCCGGGGGCGGGCCAGATCATCGGCCAGTAGGCGTTCGACAGCGAGAGACTGATCCTGTGGCCTGCAGCGAACCGGTAGCCGCAGGCATCGAGCTCGAGCGTGATCGTCACCGCCTCGCCCTCCGGCATCGCCGCGGGCTCCTCGTCGCCGTCGCGGTGCGCGAGGTTCAGGACGCCGAAGCTCACCCGGGTGGCGCTGCCGTCGGGATGCACGTCGACGAGGCGCGCGGCGAGGTTCTGCGGGTCCCGCGTCTCGACCCTCAGCGTCAGCACGGGACGGCCCAGCACCTCGACCGCCGCGTCGAGCGGCTCCGTCTCGAAGGTGACGGATCTGCCGTCGTCGGCGCGCTGGTCGCCGGCCATCTCGGCGTCGGGCTTGAGCGTGAAATACTCCCCCGCGGTCACGCCGGTGTCCTGCGGGCAGTCGATCAGGACCGTGCCCAGGTCGGCATCCGCCTTTTCCCGCGCGAGGCCGCGATGCGCCCCGGCGAAGAGCTCGAGGCGCGCCGGCACCCGCCAGGTTTCGATCGCCACCCACCGGCCCGGATCGTGCTCGCGCCGCGGCGCGGGCTTCGGCCCGTCGAGCAGATAGGCGCGCACCTGCGGCAGGTCGTCCGCCCCGTTACTCCTGCCCTTCAGCCAGCGGTCCCACCAGCGGATCGCCTCCGCGTGGAAGTCGGCGCGCGGCTGCGGCCAGGCGAAGTGCGGGTACTTGTGGATCCACGGGCCGATGATCGCCTTCGCCCTGGCGCCGAGGCCTTCGACCGCCTTCAGCGGCGTGTTGCGGTAGCCGTCCGCCCAGCCGGCGATCACGAGGGCTGGGATCTCGACCGCCTGGAAGTCCTCGCAGATCGAGCCGTGCTTCCAGAAGGCGTCGCGGCGCTGGTGGGCGAGCCAGTCCTCGAGCATCAGCGGCTCGTCCTCGAGGCGCTTCAGCCACATCTCCCGCCATCTGTCGCCGACGAGCGCGGGGTCGGGCGGGCGCGACTGGTAGCAGGCGACGGTCGCGGCCCAGGAGAGGTTCGCGGCGAGCTGGCAGCCGCCCTTGTAGTGGATGTCGTCGTTGTAGCGGTCGACCGTCGAGGCGATGGAGATGACGGCCTTGAGCGGTTCGGGCCTCAGGGCCGCCACCTGCAGCGCGTTGAAGCCGCCCCAGGAGATGCCCATCATGCCGACGCTGCCGGTGCACCAGGCCTGTGCCGCGATCCATTCGATCACCTCGCACGCGTCCGAGAGCTCCTGCTCGGAATACTCGCCGTCGATCACGCCCTCGGATTCGCCCGAGCCGCGCATGTCGACGCGCACGCCGGCATAGCCGGCCGCGGCGAAGACAGGATAGGTCGACTCGTCGCGCTGGGCCGTGCCGTCACGCTTGCGGTAGGGCAGGAACTCGAGGATCGCGGGGACCTGATCGAACTTCGATGCCCCCGGCATCCAGATGCGCGCGGCGAGCCTCGTGCCGTCGGCGAGCGGGATCCACTCGTTCTCGATGACCTCGAACGTCTTGTCCGTCATGGCAAATTGCTCTTCAAGCCGGGTCGCGGCGCCGGGTCAGCGCCCGCCGCTCTCCATCCGCCGCGTCTCGAGCACGTCCTCGAGCCAGCCTACCTTCATCTCCGGCACCGACTTCAGCAAGAGGTCCGTATAGTCGTCGAAAGGCGGCGAAAGCACCTGCGACTTCGGTCCGAAGCGCACGACCTGGCCGAGATACATCACCGCGACCGAATCCGCGATCGCCCGCACCGTCGCGATGTCGTGAGTTATGAACACGTAGGAAACCTGCGTCTCCCTTTGCAGCTTCGTCAGAAGCGTCAGGATGCCGTCGGCGACGAGCGGGTCGAGGGCGGAGGTCGGCTCGTCGCAGAGGATGAGCTCCGGCTCGGCGGCGAGCGCGCGGGCGATCGCGACGCGCTGCTTCTGGCCGCCCGACAGCTCGGCGGGATACCGGTCGGCGAACCCCTTGCCGAGCTCGATCTGGTCGAGCAGCTCCTGGATCCGGCGGGACTTCTCCTGGCCGTGCATGCCGAAATAGAAGGTCAGCGGCCGGCCGAGGATCTGGCGGATCGTGTGGCGCGGGTTCATTGCCGTGTCGGCCATCTGGTAGATCATCTGGATCTTCCTCAGATGGTCGCGCGAGCGCTCGGGAAGCGAGGCGGGCAGCGGCTCGTTCTTGAACAGGATGCGCCCGCTCTCGGGTGGCAGGAGGCCGGTGATGACCCGCGCCAGCGTCGACTTGCCGGAGCCCGACTCGCCGACGATCGCCAGTGTCTGGCCCCTCGGCACGTGCATCGAGACGTCGTCGAGAATGAGCGGGCCGTTCGCGTAGCGTGCGTTCACGTGGTCGATCTTCAGGAGCGCCTGGCTCTGGTCGGGAGCCTCCTCCTTCTTGACCTGGCGGACAGTGACGAGCTCGCGCGTGTAGGTCTCCCGCGGCTCCTCGAGGATCTGGCGCGTCGTGCCGTATTCGACCGTCTTGCCATGGCGCAGCACCATGATGTCGTCGGCGATCTGCGCGACGACGGCGAGGTCGTGGGTGATGTAGAGCGCCGCGGTGTGCGTCTCCTCGATGGCGCGCTTGATCGCGACGAGCACGTCGATCTGCGTCGTCACGTCGAGCGCCGTCGTCGGCTCGTCGAAGACGATGAGGTCGGGCGAGGGGAGGAGCGCCATCGCCGTCATCGCGCGCTGGAGCTGGCCGCCGGAGACCTGGTGGGGATAGCGCTTGCCGAACGTGTCGGGGTCGGGCAGGCCGAGGACGTCGAACAGATATCTCGCCCGCTCGTGCGCCTCCTCGCGGCTGAGGACGCCGTGGCGCAGGGCGGCCTCGACGACCTGGTCGCCTAGCCTGTGCGCGGGGTTGAAGGCTGCGGCGGCCGACTGCGCGACATAGCAGACCTTCGCGCCGCGAACCCTCCTGATGCCGCGGGGCGAGAGCTTCAGGATGTCCGTGCCGTCGAGGATGACCTCGCCGCCGGTGATGCGCACGCCGCCGCGGCCATAGGCGAGCGCGGAGAGGCCGATCGTTGACTTGCCCGCGCCCGATTCCCCGATGAGCCCCAGCACGCGGCCGCGGCCGAGCTGGAAGGACACGCCGTCGACGATGGTGATGTCTTCCGGCGGACCGTCCTCGGGATAGGCGGTGGCATCGATCCTGAGGTTCTTGACGTCGAGCAGCTCAGCCATCGCCGCGTGCCCCCTTGAGGCTCGATGTGCGGTTGAGGAGCCAGTCGACGACGAGGTTCACGCAGATGGCGAGCACAGCGATCGCGGCTCCGGGCACCAGCGCGGCGGGCACGCCGAAGATGATGCCGTCCTTGTTGTCCTTCACCATGCCGCCCCAATCCGCCTCGGGCGGCTGGATGCCGAGGCCGAGGAAGGACAGGGTCGACAGGAAGAGGACGGCGAAGGCGAAGCGCAGCCCGAACTCGGCGAGAAGCGGTGTGAGCGCGTTCGGCAGGATCTCCCGGAAGATGATCCAGGCATGGCCCTCGCCGCGCAGGCGCGCCGCCTCGACGAAGTCCATGACG
Source organism: Lutibaculum baratangense AMV1 (assembly GCF_000496075.1). Lineage (GTDB taxonomy): Bacteria > Pseudomonadota > Alphaproteobacteria > Rhizobiales > Tepidamorphaceae > Lutibaculum > Lutibaculum baratangense. The sequence continues at coordinate 13,813 of NZ_AWXZ01000012.1, read as the reverse complement.
GCGATGTCGACCGCCACGGCGCGTCCCAGGCGGAAGACGCGTGTGGAATCGAGGACCGCCATGACGAGCACCAGGATCCACAGGCGCTGCGGGAGCACCGCGAGCACCACGAGGGCGAAGATCAGTGTCGGGATCGCCATCATGAGGTCGTTGAAGCGGGAGAGGATCTGGTCCGTCCACCCTCGCACCACCGCCGCCGTGAAGGAGAGGAGGACGCCGAGCGAGAAGGACAGGACGGTCGCCGCGAGCGCGACGAAGATCGTCGTCTGGGCGCCGTAGATCAGCCGGGAGAGAAGGTCGCGGCCCAGATTGTCCGTGCCGAGCAGGAACTCGCCGCCCATCGGCATCCAGATGTCGCCGACGACCTGCCGCTCGCCATAGGGGGCGATCCACGGGGCGAAGACGGCGCAGAAGAGGGCGAGGGCGAGGCCGGCCATGCCGATCCAGGCGCTCACCGGGATGGAGCGCCACCTCATCGCGGATGCCTCAGGCGCGGGTTCGAGACGATGCCGATGATGTCGGCCACCATGTTCAGCAGGATGTAGACGGCCGCGAAGATCATGCCGCAGGCCTGCACCACCGGCATGTCGCGCACCGTGACGGCGTCGACCATGTACTGCCCCATGCCCGGATAGACGAACACGACCTCCACGACGACGACGCCGACCACGAGATAGGCGAGGTTGAGCGCGACGACGTTGACGATCGGCGCCACGGCGTTCGGCGCGGCATGTTTCGCGATGATCCGGAACGCGTCGAGGCCCTTGAGCTGCGCGGTCTCGATATAGGCCGACGACATCACGTTGAGGATCGCCGCGCGGGTCATTCGCATCATGTGGGCGAGGACCACCATCACGAGCGTGAGGCCGGGCAGGAGGATCGCCTCGAGCCGTGCACCGAACGGCATGCCGTCGTAGACGGTCGACGGAAAGGTGACCCAGCCCCAGTTCACCGCGAAGACCAGGATGAACAGGTAGCCGATGAAGAACTCCGGCAACGAGATCGCAGCGAGCGACAGGGCGTTGATCAGCCTGTCGGGAATGCGGTTGCGGTAAAGGACCGCCACCATGCCGAGCCCGACCGCCAGGGGGATCGAGACGAGTGCGGCGAAGCCGGCGAGCATGAGCGTGTTGCCGAGGCGGCGCGCAATCTGCTCGCTGATCGAGCGCCCGCTCGCCCAGGAGTTGCCGAAATCGCCCTGCAGCACGCCGCCGAGCCACTCAAGGTAGCGGGCGGTCGCCGGCCGGTCGAGACCCAGCTGCTCGCGAATGTTCGCCACCGCCTGCGGAGTCGCCGACTGTCCGAGATAGGTCTGCGCGAAGTCGCCCGGCAGCGCCTCGACGCCGACGAAGATGAGGAGCGACACCGCGAAGAGCAGGAGCACGCTCAGGCCCATGCGCTGCAGGATCAGCGTCGCCAGCGGGCTCTTCAGCCAATGCTGCCGCTCCGCCTCGCGAGCCCATTCCTCGCCCCGTTCGGCCGCGCCGACTTCGGCGGCGGCGGGCGACATGCCGGCTTGCGACGGCGGGAGGTGATCCCCCGCCGTCTCGTCCTCGGTCACGCGAGGATCGGAGCCGGTCCGATCCGTCGGCGCCATCACTCGGTCAGCCACACGCGGGTGGCGACGTAACCGTTCGACATGTCGTTGCCGATGTCGTGGACGTAGCCCTCGACGTTGCGCGAGGTGGCGTTCACGAAGTCGTTGAACATCGGCAGGATCAGGCCGCCCTCGTCGCGGACCATGACGGCCATCTCGCGGTAGAGCTCCTTGCGCCGCGCCTCGTCGAGCTCCGCGCGCGCCTCCAGCAGCAGCTGGTCGAAGTCGGGCCTGAAGAAGCGTGTGTCGTTCCAGTCGGCCTCCGAGTAGTAGGCCGTCGTGTACATCTGGTCCTGCGTCGGCCGGCCGCCCCAATAGGAGGTCGAGAACGGCTGCACGTTCCAGACGTTCGACCAGTAGCCGTCGCCCGGCTCGCGCTGGATCTGGATGTCGATGCCGGCTGCCTTGCAGCTTTCCTGATAGAGCACGGCCGCGTCGACGGCGCCGGGGAAGGCGACGTCGGAGGTCCGGAGCAGGACGGGGCCCTCGTGCCCCGACTTCTCGAAGTGGAACTTCGCCTTGTCGGGATCGTAGACGCGCTGCTCGATGTCGTCGGGCGCGAGCGCGTAGGTCTCGTTGATCGGATAGTCGTTTCCGACCTGGCCGAAGCCGCGGAGGATGGTCTCGACCATCTTCTCGCGGTCCATGGCGTATTTCAGCGCGAGCCGCAGGTCGTTGTTGTCGAACGGCGCCGTATTGCAGTGCATGATGAAGACGTAGTGGCCGCGGCCCGACGTCGACTGGATCTGCACGTTCGGCGAGCGCTGCAGCAGGTCGACCGTCTTCGGCTCCACACGGTTGATGAAGTGGACCTGTCCCGAGGAGAGGGCGGCCGTGCGCGCCGTCGCGTCGTTGATCACGACGATCTCGATGGAATCGACATGACCGCGCTCGGCGTTCCAGTGGTTCTCGAACTTCTGGAACGTCACGCGCACGCCCGGTTCGAAATTCTCGACCGTGTAGGGCCCCGTGCCGATGCCGGCGTTGGGGTCGTCCACGCCGCCGCCCGGCTGGATGACGAGATGGTAGTCCGACAGAAGGAGCGGCAGGTCCGCGTTGCCGTTGTCGAGCGTGACGACGAGCTTGCCGTCCTCGGCCTTGATCTCGCTGATCGTCTTCATGACGCCGAGGGCGCCCGACTCCGAATTCTCGTCGGAATGCCGCCGCAGGGTCGCGACGACGTCGTCCACGGTCATTTCCTGGCCGTTGTGGAACTGGACGCCCTGACGGATCGTGAAGGTCCACGTCTTGGCGTCGGGCGAGGGCTCCCACGATTCCGCGAGCGCGGGGATCGGCAGGCCCGATTCCGGGTCGCTCTCGACGAGCGTGTCGCCCCAGTTTCGGCCGGTGACGAAACACACCTGGGAGGTGCACTTCGCGGGATCGAGCACGTCGGTCGCCGCGCCGCCCTGAAGGCCGAGCTTGAGATGGCCGCCCTTGCGCGGCGCCTGGGCGCGAACGCTCGTCGACAGGAGCGTGCCCGCGGCCGATACGGTGAGGCCAAGGGCTGCGGCCCGCCCCATGAACTCGCGGCGGCTGAGGCGTCCGGCTGCCGCCTCGCGGCCCAGATACTTGAGATAGCTGTCCATCGGTTCCCCCTGTTCGCGCTTTCTGCGCGGTTGACGCTCAGGATGCCCCTCAAGGGACCATGCCGCAAGCACGGGGTGACCCGGGCCCGCACGTCGCCGCGAAGCGGCATCCGGCGGTGCGGCGCTGGGATCGGCCGCAGGAGGAGGCTCCGTCGGAGCGGGCGCGGCCGGAAGGGCGTGATCGACCTCTATTAGCGCAACTCGCGTGTGATCACAAATCCGCCGGCAGCGTGCCACGAAAATGCCCGGGAATGCGCTGCTCCCGGCGGGTTGGTGGCGGAATCGCGGACGGCGAACGCGAAACCACCTGGCTTCCTCCGTCTTCCGGCCGGTCCTCTTCCAAGCCGCCGACACTGAAGCGGCATTCCCTCGGGCGCGTCTCATGCACGAAATTCATAAACGGGGGCGGATTTTCGTTTTGAGTGATCTCGCGATCTCGTGCAAACGTTCCACGGGCGCGCTGCGGGACCTCTCGCGGACCGTTTTCGCTGTGTCGTTCCGACTTCGGACGAGCGGCGCCTAACTTTGAGTTCGCTGGGTCTTCCGAGGGCTCAACAACAAGAGATGCATGGGAGAGACGATATGGCACGATTCACCAGCCGCCTTCTGGGCGGGGCCGCCATGGTGGCGGTCCTGGCCGTGGCCGGCACGGCGCAGGCGCAGAGCGGCCAGACGCTGCAGGGCAAGACCGTCGAGTATGTCATTCCGTTCTCGGAGTCCGGCGGGTCGGCCCAGTGGGCGAACTTCTACGCGCCGCTCCTCAGGCAGGCCCTGCCGGGCAATCCGACGACGGTCGTCCGCTACCGCCCGGGCGCCGGTTCGACGGAAGGCGCGAACTGGTTCCAGAACAACCAGGGCAATGGCGATGGCACGCTGATCTTCGGTGATTCCGGCTCGACCAAGTTCCCCTACCTCCTGGGCGATCCCCGGGTCCGCTACCAGTACCGGGACTGGAAGCCGGTTCTCGCCTCCGGCACGGGCGGCGTGGTCTACCTCAAGCCCGACCTCGCCGAGATGGTCACCGACGGCGACATGTCCGTCCTGAAGGACGAGCCGTTCCTCTACGGCAGCCAGGGCGCGACGACGCTCGATCTCGTGCCGCTCCTCGCCTTCAAGATGCTCGGCCTCACGGTCGATCCGGTGTTCGGCGTCGAGGGCCGCGGCGACGGCCGTCTGATGTTCGAGCGCGGCGAAGCCACGATCGACTACCAGACCTCGTCGGCCTATCTCGCGAACGTCGTTCCGCTCGTCGAGGAGGGCCTCGCCGTCCCGATCTTCACCTGGGGCGCGCTCGACGACGACGGCAACATCGTCCGCGATCCGACCTTCCCCGATCTCCCGAGCTTCAAGGAAGTCTGCGAGGCGACGGAGGGCTGCGAGACGTCCGGCACCGCCTGGGATGCCTACAAGGCGTTCTTCATCGCCGGCTTCGCGAACCAGAAGACCATCTTCCTGCCGGGCAACGCGCCGCAGGAGGTGGTCGACATGTACACGCAGGCCTTCGAGGACATCAAGGCGCGCGACGACTTCGCCGAGATCTCCGAGGAGACGCTCGGCGTCTATCCGCAGCAGACGGGTGAGGCCGCGATCGAGGCGACCCGCCAGGCGACCGATATCTCGGACGAGTCGAAGCAGTTCGTGCTCGACTGGCTGCAGGAAGATTACGGCATCACCGTCCAGTGATCCGGACTCGCTAGAGCCCCTGTCCTCCCGCCCGGGTTCCGGGCGGGAGGTTCCGTCTCGTCCGGCTGAGGAGATCGCCCGTGACCGCGTTCTCGACCGCGCTGCCTGCCCTGGGCGATGCGCTTTCGCTGATCTTCCATCCCATGCAGCTCGCCTACCTCATCGGCGGCGTGCTGCTCGGCCTCTCGATCGGCGTCCTGCCGGGCCTCGGCGGAATCGCCGGCCTCGCGCTGGTCCTGCCCTTCATCTACGGCATGGATTCCGTTTCGGGTCTCGCGCTGATGGTCGGCCTCATCGCCGTCATCCCGACCTCCGACACCTTCTCGTCGGTCCTGCTCGGGATCCCCGGGTCCTCGGCGAGCCAGGCCACCGTTCTCGACGGATTTCCCCTGGCCAAGCAGGGCCATGCGGCCCGCGCCCTGTCGGCCGCTTTCGTCTCGTCGCTCTTCGGCGGCCTGGTCGGCGCGGTCGTTCTGACCTGCCTCATCTTCATCGCACGTCCGCTGATCCTCTCTTTCGGGCTTCCCGAGATGCTGATGATCACGTTCCTGGGGCTCTCGACGGTCGCGATCCTCGCGGGGCGGGTGCCGGTGAAGGGTATCGTGGCCGCCGGCCTCGGTCTTCTCGCCGGAACGATCGGCGCAGCGCCCGCCGGCGGATCTCTGCGGATGTCGACATACGAGATCCCATATCTCGTCGACGGCCTGCAGCTCGTCATCGTCGGCCTCGGCATCTACGCCATTCCCGAGATCGTCCAGCTGCTGCGCCAGGACAAGCCGATCGCAGGGAGCAACGACCTGGGCGCCGGCTGGCTCCAGGGCGTGCGCGACTGGTGGATGAACAAGTGGCTCTCGGTGCGCAGCGCGCTGATCGGCGTCTTCGTCGGCACCATTCCCGGCCTCGGCGGATCGGTCGTCGACTGGATCGCCTACAGCTCGGCGGTGCAGACGGCCAAGGACCGCTCGCGCTTCGGCCAGGGCGACATCCGCGGCGTGATCGCCCCGGAGAGCTCCAACAACGCCAAGGAAGGCGGCGGGCTCGTGCCGACGCTCATCTTCGGCATCCCGGGCTCCGGCTCGATGGCGATCTTCCTCGGTGGCCTCGCGCTCCTGAACATGACGCCGGGGCCGCAGATGGTGCGGAACAACCTGGACATCACCTACACGATCGTCTGGAGCCTCGCGCTGGCGAACGTCGTGGGCGCGGGCCTGTGCATCCTGATGTCGAACTGGATCGCCAGGCTGACGACGATCCGCTTCACGATCCTCGCGCCCTATCTGTTCATGATCATCGCCTTCGCGGCCTTCCAGTCGCGCCAGTCGATGAACGACCTCGTCGCGCTGGTGGCGATCGGCATCCTCGGCATCCTGCTGCGTCGGTTCGACTTCTCGCGCCCGGCCTTCCTCATCGGCTTCGTGCTGTCGCGGCAGACGGAGATCTTCACGAACCAGGCGGTGCAGATCGCGGGAGCCCGCTTCCGGCGCAGCTGGGAAGCGGGAATGGACTACATCTTCTCGCCGCTCGCGATCGGCATCCTGCTGCTGACGGTCGTCTCCATCGTCGTCGGCATCCGGCAGTCGAAGAACATCCGCGAGAACATCAACTCGCCGACGGGCGGCAAGCTCGCGCCCTTCATCTTCCTCGCCTGCTGCACGGCCTATGCCGCCGTTGCGACGGTCAACGCTGCGACGATCACCCGGTTCGGCGACAAGGTCTTCCCGCTGACGGTCGGGATCATCACCCTGCTCGGCTGCGCCGCCGTGCTGTGGCGGATGTGGCGCTCGCCGGCACATGACGACGTCTTCATCGATCTCGAGCGCGACGACGAGGCGGAAGCCGCTCCCCACGGCCTTTGGAGCACCCTCGCCTGGTTCGCGGCGCTGCTGATCCTGTCTGGCGTGTTCGGCCTGATCATCGCGCTGTCGATCTTCCTCCTCGCCTTCTTCCTCATAAGGGGGCGTCTGAACTTGGCCCGATCTCTTCTGGCGACCGCTGCGGGCATCGCGTTCATCACCTTCCTCGGCGGTATCCTCGGCCGTGACTTCCCGCCGGGCCTCCTCCAGGAGATGGTCAACCTCCCTTGGCCTCTCCACTGATATCCCGGGGCCGCGGCGGTTAGAGCTTCGCCGCGGCCACCAGATCCCCCTGCCGTTTGGAGTTCGACGACCGATGACCGCCCGGAAGACGTACGACGTGCTGGCCGAGTGCTTTCTGCGCGAGCGGACGCAGACGTGCTTTGCCCTTCTGGGCGACGCCAACATGAACTGGGGCACGAAGCTCGCCGAGGGCGGCTGCTCGATGGTCTATGTCCGGCACGAGCACTGCGCGGTGGCGGCCGCCATGTCGTTCGCGCGGGCCACCGGAGATGTCGGCGTCGCGACCGTCACGTGCGGGCCCGGGCTGACGCAGCTCATGACGGCGCTTCCGGCGGCCGTTCGCGCGAGCATCCCGCTCGTCGTCTTCGCCGGCGAGGCCCCGCTCAAGGCCAACTGGTACAACCAGGAGCTCGAACAGGCGCCGTTCGTCACGGCGACCGGCGCGGCCTACCACCAGCTCCACCACATCGAGCGCATGCCGGTTCAGATCCGCGACGCCTTCGTTCAGGCTCGCATGGAGATGCGGCCGGTCGTGCTCGGGGTCCCGTTCGACCTGCAGGCGCGCGACTGGCCGGGCGATGTCGATCTGCCGGCTCCTTCCTTCGAGATCATGCCGAAGGTGTCGCCGATGCCGCCGCATCCCGATGACGTCGCGCATGTCGCGGGGCTGGTGGCCGACGCGAAGCGGGTCATCGTGATGGCAGGCCGTGGCGCCTATCTCTCCGGCGCGGCGGCGGAATGCAGGGCGCTCGCCGAACGCTGCGGCGGGCTGCTCGCGACGAGCCTGCCGGTGCGCGGCCTCTTCAATGACGATCCCTTCTCGCTCGGCATCGCGGGCGGCTTCTCGACCGACGTCGCGCGGGAGTGCTTCGGCGAGGCGGACCTCGTCATCGCGGTCGGCGGCCGGCTCGCCCAGCACAACACCGCGGGCGGCAAGCTCTTTCCGCAGGCGCGCGTCATCCAGATCGACGTGCGTCCTCTTGCCGTCAGCCAGGGCCGTGTCGCCGCCGATGCCCATCTGCGCGCCGACGCGCGGGAGGGGGTGAGGGCACTGCTCGAGGCGCTGGGGCCGCGCCCGTCCGGCGCGGAGACGTGGCGCTCGGACGCGCTTGCCCGGAAGATCAGGGAGACGCCGGCCGATTCGACGCAGTTCCCCGCGCAGCAGGGCGCGCATGATCCGCGCGACGTGGTCGCTGCCCTGGAGGCCTGCCTGCCGTTCGACTGGGAGATGGTGAACTCCTCCGGGCACTGCTCCTATTACTTCGCGCAGATGCCGTCGCGGCCTGTGGAGCGGTTCCATACGATCCGCGAGTTCGGTGCGATCGGGAACGGCATCTCGTTCGCCATCGGGGTGGCGGCGGCGCGGCCGGACAGCACGGTCGTGCTGTTCGACGGAGACGGCAGCCTCATGATGCACGTCCAGGAGCTCGAGACGATCCGCCGCCACGGCATGAACATCCTGATCTGCATCATGAACGACGGCGCCTACGGCTCGGAGATCCACAAGCTCCGCTCCGAAGGCCTGTCCGATGCGGGTGCCACTTTCGGCCGGACCGATCTGGCCGCGATCTCTCGCGGTTTCGGCCTCGGCGGAGAGAGGGTCGACGACCTCGGGACCCTGCCGGAGCTGATCGCGCGCTTCTCCCGCGAGGGTGGGGCGGCCGTCTTCGATTTCCCGGTCTCCGACCTCGTCACCTCGCCCGTCATGCGGGCGGCGCATCCGCCGCGGCACTGAGTTCGGGCGCGACCGGAGGCGCGGCCTCCGCCTCCCCGCCGGAATTGCCGAGGGCCAGCAATCGCGCCACGATCATCGCCACGAGCTCCGTCGCCGCCTCCGAGAGCGGCACGCCGCGTCGCGTCACGATCCCGAGCGTGCGCGTCAGCTTCACGTCGCTGAACGGCAGCGGCACGAGCTTGCGGTTCGAGACGTGCACGGCGAGGCGGGGCAGGATCGTCAGGGCTGCGCCTTCCGCGACGAGGCTCATCGCCGCCGTCGCGTTCCAGACCTCGTAGCGCCACATCATGCGTTCGCGGTATTCGCCGAGACCGTCCTCCACGAGTTGCCGGTTGTTGGACTGCGTGCTGATGCGCGCCATCGGCACGCCATCGAGATCGCGGCGCGCCACGTGGCCGCGGCTGGCCAGCGGATGGTCGCGGGGGACGAGGAGGACGTAGGGCTCGTCGACGACCGGCCGCACCTCGAGGTCGGTCTGGTTCGCGAAGACGATCGTGATCCCGAACTCGACCTCGCCCGTCTGCACGAGCTCGTTGATCACCGGAAACGGCCGGTCGCGCAGACTGATGGCGATGTCCGGCCTGTCCTCGCAGTACCTCGCCAGGACACCCGGCAGGATCGAGTTCGCGATTGTCGGGAGGCAGGCAAAGGCCAAGCGTTCCTGCTTGCGCCGCCCCTGCTCGTAGAGCTGCCCGTAACTCTCCGACAGCTCCCGGAGGAGCTGCCGGACCCGCGGCAGCACCTCCTGGCCGGCGCGCGTGAGCGACACTTCGCGGGTCGTCCGGATGAGGAGCTGGAGCCCGAGGTCGTCCTCGAGCTTGCGGATGCGGTGGCTGAGCGCGGTCTGGCTCAGATGCAGCCTTGCCGCCGCACGCTGGAAGCTGCCCTGCTCGGCGATTGCGACGAAGGCTTCTAGGCCGAGATAGTCGATACGCATGGAGCGGGACTCGGAGAGAGAACGGGGCGGTCGCGCCGATGCTAAGCGCACGGCCCGGAAGTTCAACCCGACGGCCCGGCGTCTCCCGCCCGTTCCGTGCCGCCGGCATGTCCTTCCTGCCCGGCGGTCGCCGAGGGACGCGGCGCCGGCTCTCCCGGAATCTCGCTCACCGCGCTCTGGTCGTTTCCCGCATGCGCCGCGCCTCCGCGGCGAGAGGGTGCTGCGGGTGGGCGTCCACGAAGGCGTCGAGGGCCTCCGGAGTGCCGGCGTCGAGTGCCTTGCCGAACGCGGCGAGCACATCGGCATCCGCGCCGCCCGCACCGGCGCGGCTCGGAACCTGCGGCACGAGTGCTCTTGCCCGATCGGAGAGCGGCTCGTCCGGATGCCGAGCGATGAACATGAGCAGCGCCTCCCGGCTGCCCTGCTGGACGGCGAAGCGGTATTCCTCGGAGAGGATCTCGCCGTAGTCCTGTTCGGGCGGAACGGTGGGCTCGGGTCGTTCGTCCCTCGGCACGTCGGCTCTCCCGGCTGCGAGCGTGGCTGTGGCGGCGATGGCGGCGACTGTGACCGCGAGGGCGATCGAGGTGCGCCTGCTGCGTGTGATGTTGGTCGCGAGGTCCCCGCCCCGAGGCGGTCCGTTGTGCACGTGTGGCATGCGACATCTCTCAGCGAAGCCAGCCCGGCCCGCCGGCAAGTATACCGGCATCGCCTTTGCTCCGTCCATCGACGCCGCGCGACGCAGGTCTATTGACGTTAGGTAAGTCTTAGGCGCATGCTCACCTTCATCTTCTCGGCCGATGGAGAAAAAAAATGGAAAAGCTTAGTGATCTCACGGGCTTGAACGATCTCGGTTTGGGTGGAGACGAGGAGGAGACAAACCAGCGCGGCGTGGTTCCGGGCCTGCTTCTTCTGAGCCCCCTGATGGCTCAGGTCGCCGGCGAGGCGTCCGCCGCCAGCGTGAGCGCGGAAGAGAGCGGGTCGTTGAACCTTTCCCTGCCGCCGGCCGAGGAGGATGAGGGCGAAGAAGCCAGCGCGGACGATGCCTCTGCCGACACGGCGGCATCGGGGCACGTGATGGTGAAGGCGCAGTCTTCGAGTGCCTCCGACGAAACCCAACAGGCTCCCGCTGCGGAAGCCGCCGGCGGCATGGCCGCCGCCAAGGGTGCCTCTGACGGCGGACGGGGCTTTGTCGTTCCCGAGCATGGCACCCAAGGCGCGCGCAGCACGGCCGCGAGCCGGAGCGACATGTCGGTCCAGCCGGACGCGCCGCAAGGGGACGGTGGAGCCGGGGCAGCGGTGGACGGTTCGGCCGACACGCCCGACGTCTTCATCGGGGCGCTGAACGATCAGGATGGCGGGACGCCTCCGGTCTATACCGGCAATGCCTCCGGCGGTCTTGGGGAAGGCCTTCCCGAGCGTGACGAGAACGGCTCCGGTGCCACCACCGCCTCCGTGGCCGCAACAGGCGATCAACGGATCGACGGCCTCCTGAGCGGCGTGAGATGGGCCGGGTCGATCACCTACAGCGATCCCGATTCGACCGCCGACTATCAGGCGGGATACCCGGCCGGGCCGCTCACGGGCTTCAGCCAGATGAGTGCCCAGCAGATGGTGGCCGTGCATTTCGGCCTGAACGACGCCATCTATACTCAGCCTTCCGGTGCCGCCGGCTTTTCCGCGGAAGGGTTCACGAACCTCACGATCACCTATGCAGGCTCCGGTTCCGGCGCCGGCACGATCCGTGTGGCGAACTCGAGCGACCCCGGCACGGCCTACGCCTACTATCCCAGCAACTCCATCACGGGCGGCGACGCCTTCTTCGGGCCGAGCGGCGACTTCCCGGATGCAGGCGACTATGACTGGCACACCGTGCTGCACGAGCTCGGCCACTCGCTCGGCTTGAAGCACGGCCACGAGACGAGCGTCTATGGGGCTCTTCCGGCCGCTTACGACTCGCTCGAATATTCGATCATGACCTACCGCACCTATGTGGGCGGTCCGACGTCGGGCTACACATATGAGGCGTGGGGTGCGCCGCAGACCTTCATGATGCTCGACATCGCGGCGCTGCAGCACATGTACGGCGCCGACTACAGCGTCAACAGCGGCAACACCGTCTACACCTGGAACCCGACGACGGGCCAGACCTACGTCAACGGCGTGCTGGCGATCTCGCCGGGCGGCAACCGCATCTTCCAGACGGTCTGGGACGGCGGCGGCATCGACACCTACAACCTCTCCAACTACACGACCAACCTCAACATCGACCTGCGCCCTGGCGAGCACTCGACCTTCTCCACGACGCAGCTCTCCTATCTCGGAAACGGCAACTACGCGCGCGGCAACGTCTTCAACGCGCTGCTCTTCGGCGGCAACACGGCCTCTCTCATCGAGAACGCGACGGGCGGCTCGGGCAACGATTACCTCTACGGCAACCAGGCGGCGAACCGGCTGGAGGGTGGCGCGGGCAACGACACGATCAATGGCGGAGGCCTGGGCGCCGACACGATGCTCGGCGGCTCCGGCAACGACCGGATCTTCTGGGGACCGCCGAGCCCCAGCGTCTCGAGCCCCCGCTTCGCCGACGGCGGCAGCGACATCGACACGATCGATGGCGGCGGCACGACCTTCGGCGCCGTAACCTTCAACCTGGGAGCCGGCACTTACACGAACAATGCGGGCTTCACGGAAACCTGGGTCAACTTCGAGAACTATTACAACGCCACCGCCACCGGCAACGAGACGGTGATCGGCTCCTCCGCCAACAACCTCCTGCAGACCGGCAGTGGCGCGAACCGCCTGGAAGGAGGAGGCGGCGTTGACACGCTCTACGGTGGCGGTGGGAATGACACGCTTCTCGGCGGCTTCAGCACCGACACGATCTACGGGGAAGCCGGCAACGACCTGATCATCGTGCTCGACGGCGAGTTCTTCGACAATGTCGACGGCGGCACCGGCACGGACACGCTCGACCACTCGAACGTCACACGCTCCGGTGACATATTCGACTTCGAGACCGGCCAGATCATCACGACCTTCGCCACCGGCACACCGACGCTCGCCAGCATCGAGATCTATCTCGACGGCTCGGGCGGCAACACGATCATCTCCGACGGCAACGGCAACACCTATTACGGCAATGGCGGCAACGACACGATGGTCGCCGAGATCGGTGCGGAGACGATGGACGGCGGCGCCGGCATCGACACGCTCGACACGACCCGCTGGGGCGGCGACTACGTGCTCGACCTGGCGACGGGCTCCTCGAACTACTCCGGCGAGCTCTACACGAACTTCGAGAACGTGATCACCGGCGCCGGCAACGACTCCATCACCGGCACGAGCGGCGCCAACGTCATCGATGGTGGCGCGGGCAACGACACGCTCCTGGGCGGCAGCAGCAGCGACACGCTCTACGGCGGAGACGGCAACGACCACCTTTACGGAGGCTTTGCCACGGACACGGTCTATGGCGGCGCCGGCGACGACACGATCTATGTGCTCGAGGGCGAGTTTGGCGACTGGGTCGACGGCGGGACGGGCATCGACACGCTCGACCTCAGTAACGTGACGAGCCGCGGCGCCGACATCAACCTGGCGACGGAGACGTGGGACTTCTCCCCGAGCTTCGGCGGCCCGAACGCGATCGCCGGCATCGAGATCGTGCTCGGCACGCAGGCGGCGGATTCGATCTCGGGTTCGGCCGACGCCGAGCGGCTCGAAGGCAATTCCGGGGATGACTTGCTTAGGGGCTTCGGCGGCGACGACACGCTCATCGGCGGGGACGGCAACGACACGCTGCTCGGGGGTGCCGGCGCCGACATCATCGGCGGCGGTTTCGGCATCGACACGGCGAATTACGCCTCCTCGGGGGCGGCGGTGCAGATTTCGCTGCAGGCGGGCACGGCAGCCGGTGGCGACGCGACCGGAGACGCTCTCTATTCGATCGAGAACCTGGTGGGCTCCGCCCACGGCGACACGCTGGTCGGCGACGGCGGGGCCAACGAGCTCTACGGCCTCGCCGGCGATGACGTGCTGAGCGGCGGTGCCGGCAACGACACGCTTCGCGGCGGGCCCGGCGACGACACATTGATCGGCGGCGCCGGGGCCGACATCATCGGCGGCGGTTTCGGCATCGACACGGCGAACTACGCCTCATCCGGGGCGGCCGTGCAG
>NZ_AWXZ01000011.1 GCF_000496075.1 Lutibaculum baratangense AMV1 | reverse complement strand
CTCGTTGGCGAGCTCGCGCAGTCGGCCGCGGAGCTCGGCTTCGTCGGGCCGACGCGAGCGGTAGCGGATCATCTTGCGGTCGGCGCCGACGATGAGGCAGGCCCGACGCTCCGACAGGTCCATCGCGGCCTGCAGGTGAGCGACGGCTTCGCGCTTGGCGGCGGGCCCTACCATTTTTTTGACAGAAGCTCTCGGAGCGCGGCCGCATCGAGCATCTGCTCGGCGAGGAGCTTCTTCAGCTTCGTGTTCTCCTCCTCGAGCGCCTTCAGCCGCTTGGCGTCGGACACGTCCATCCCGCCGTACTTCGACTTCCAATTGTACAGCGTCGCCTCGGAGACCCCGTGCTTGCGGGCGAGATCGCCCGTCTTCGCCCCCGCCTCATGCTCGCGCAGAACCGCGATGATCTGCTCTTCCGTGAACCGCTTCCGCTTCATCCGTCCGTCCCTTCCCTCGGGCCGGGCTCTAATCGCTTCTGGAGGAAAAACTCAGCGGCAGGTCAGGAGGCCTCGTGGAAGAGATGCCGGGTCGCGTGTGAACCCACCTTTTGTTGCCCCCCTCACACCCACACAACGTTCCGCCGCTCGCTCCCCTCCCGCGTCGGTAATTCGCGACGCCGTCAGCCCCCCTACCGCACCACCACGTTCTTGAACTGCCAGGGATCCTCCTCGTCGATGTCCTCGGGGAAGAGCTGGCCGCGGTCCTTCAGAGGGGTCCAGTCGGTGTAGGTGCCGGTGACGGGGCCGAGATAGCGGCGCTGGATCTCGAGGCACCGGGCGAAGTCCATCTCGTCGGCCTCGACGATGCCGCGGTCGGGGTTCTCGATCGCCCACACCATGCCGGCGAGCACGGCCGAGGTGACCTGCAGGCCCGTCGCGTTCTGGTAGGGCGCGAGCCGGCGGGCCTCTTCGATCGAGAGCTGCGAGCCGTACCAGTAGGCGTTCTTCTCGTGGCCGTAGAGGAGGACGCCGAGCTCGTCGATGCCGTCGAGCACCTCCTCCTCGTGCAGGATGCGCCACTTGTTCTGCGGCTGCCACTGGCGGCCGGCCATCTCGTGCAGCGAGAGGATCGCGTCGTCGCAGGGGTGGTAGGCGTAGTGGCAGGTCGGGCGGTAGACGACCCGGTCGCCCTCGCGCAGCGTGAAGAAGTCGGCGATCGAGATCGCCTCGTTGTGGGTGATCAGGAAGCCGTGCTGCGCCTTCGCCGTCGGCGTCCAGGTGCGCACGTTCGTGCCGGCGCCGGGGCGCATCAGGTAGATCGCCGCCTTGGAGCCGAACTCGTGCTCGCGGCCGTCGAAGGGCAGTTCCTTCTCGTGCGTGCCCCAGCCGAGCTCGGCCGGCTGCAGGCCTTCGGAGATGAAGCCCTCGACCGACCAGGTGTTCACGAAGACGCCGCGCGGCTTGGGATCCTTCGCGCGCTGGGTGTCGCGCTCGGCGATGTGGATGCCCTTCACGCCGAGAACATGGGCGAGGTGCGCCCAGCCTTCGCGCGAGGTCGGCGCTTCGGTTTCGTGGCCGGTGTCGCGCGCCACGTCGAGCAGCGCCTGCTTGACGAACCACGAGACCATGCCGGGGTTGGCGCCGCAGCAGGAAACGGCGGTGCAGCCCTTCGGCAGGCGGTCGCGCAGGTCGAGCACCCGCTGCCTCAGCGCGTAGTTCGAGCGCTCGGAGGGCGACTTCGTCTCGTCGGTGTAGAAGCCGAGCCAGGGCTCGGCCACGGTGTCGATGTAGAGCGCGCCCAGTTCATGGCAGAGCTCCATCATCGCGACCGAGGAGACGTCGACGGAAAGATTGACGCAGAAGCCGCGCCGTCCCTCGTCATCCATCAGGAGGGGCGTGAGGATGTCGATGTAGTTCTCGGGGGTCAGCCGCTCCTTGAGGAAGCGGATGCCATGGCGGTCGGCGATACCCCGGTTCTCCTCGCTCGGATCGACGATCACGATCCTCGACGGGTCGCAGTCGATGTGGCGAAGGATCAGCGGCAGCGTTCCGGTTCCGATCGACCCGAACCCGATCATCACGATCGGCCCCTCGACGGCGGCGAGGATCTCGCGGTCGGTCATGGCTCTGCTCCCTGGCGGCTGGCGTGGCCGCCGCGTCTCCTCCTAGAGCGCGGCGGCGATGAGCGGGCGGGCGTCGGCCGGAGCGTGCGAGACACCCGAGAGGACGCCGGTGGCTGTGACGATGCCGGATGCACCTTCGAGTGCGCCGGGCTGAAGTTCAAGTCCGAGGAAGCGCTCGAGTTCGACAGGGCCGGGCATCGCCAGATCGAGCACCGGCTCGCGCTCGAACCCGAAGCGACCGTAATACGGTGCATCCCCCACCAGTATGACAGCGCCGTGACCATGGTCGCGGGCGCGTGCCACCGACGCCCGGATGAGCGTCGCGCCGATGCCGCGGCTCTGCCACTGGCAGCGCACCGCAACGGGTCCTAGCAGAAGGGCGGGGCGACCGCCGGCATCGACGTGCCAGAGCCGGATCGTGCCGACGAGACGGACGCCGTCGCGGGCGACGAGCGCGAGCCCGTCCGCCGGCCGGCGGCCCTCGCGCAAGCGCTCGGCCGTCTTCATGCGCCGGTTCGGGCCGAACGCGTCGTCGAGCAGGACCTCGATCGCCGGGGCGTCGCCCGGCGCTTCGGTGACGATTTCGATCATGTCCGTGAACCCCGTCAGATGACGTAGGAGGCCAGGGGGGCGAAGCCGTTGAACTGGACCGCCGAGTAGGTCGTCGTGTAGGCGCCGGTCGACTCGATCAGCACCTCGTCTCCGATCTCGAGCGAGATCGGCAGCGCATAGGGCGCCTTCTCGTAGAGCACGTCGGCGGAGTCGCAGGTCGGGCCGGCGATGACGCAGTCCCCCGTCGCGCCGCCGTCGTGACGGGTGCGGATCGGGTAGCGGATCGCCTCGTCCATCGTCTCGGCCAGGCCGCCGAACTTGCCTATGTCGAGATAGACCCAGCGCTTGTCGTCGTCGGCGGCCTTCTTCGAGATCAGCACGACCTCGGAGCGGATGACGCCGGCATTGCCGACCATACCCCGGCCAGGCTCGATGATCGTCTCGGGCAGGCGGTTGCCGAAATGCTTCCTGAGCGCGCCGAAGATCGCGCCGGCATAGTCCATGACGCCGGGAATCTCCTTGAGGTAGCGAGCCGGGAAGCCGCCGCCCATGTTCACCATCGACAGGCGGATGCCCCGCTCGGCGAGCGTCTGGAAGACATAGGCCGAGAGCTCGAGCGCCTTGTCCCAGGCGCCGAGATCGTTCTGCTGCGACCCGACGTGGAACGACACGCCGCGCGCCTGCAGGCCGAGGCGGTGAGCGTGCTCGAGCACGGTGATCGCCATGTCCGCGGTGCAGCCGAACTTGCGCGACAGCGGCCACTCCGCGCCTTCGCCGTCGGTCAGCACGCGGCAGAAGACGCGGGCACCCGGCGCGGCGCGGGCGACCTTCTCCACCTCCTCGACCGCATCGACCGCGAAGAGGTCGACGCCGAGCTCGAAGGCGGTCGCGATGTCGCGCTCCTTCTTGATCGTGTTGCCGTAGGAGATGCGGTCCGGCGAGGCGCCGGCGGCCAGTACCTGGCGGATCTCCGTCACGGAAGCCGTGTCGAAGTTCGAGCCGAGCCCGGCGAGGAGCTCGAGGATCTCGGGCGCCGGGTTCGCCTTCACGGCGTAGTAGATGCGCGTGTCGGGCAGCGCGCGGGCGAAAGCCTCGTAATTCTCGCGCACGACCTCGCGATCGACCACGACGACGGGACCGTCGAATCGTCGGGAGTCGAGGAACTGGCGAATACGGTCAGTCAGCATCGGGGAAGCTCCCGTTCCAAAAGGTGGCGAACCTTTCGGTGCACATGCGTCCGATTCATCCGGGCGGTGGATTTCCCGGAAGTCGATCGGCACGGCGCCGAACTGATGCTCCGTCGTCAGACGCGAGGTGCGGATAAGCGCACCCTTCGCCTCGGGCGGAGCGTGGTGATGCCATGGATTGGAACGGGATCATGCCCGTCCGCACGTCCGGCAATGATGGTGTGCCTCTTCAGTGACCCCGGCTTTTGGAACAGCCGGCAGAGACTAAGGAAGCCCGAACCGTCGTTGCTTTAAGCCGCCGTCCCTCGACCGATCCGTTGGGTGAGGGCTGCCCGGCGACCACAGGCACGTGCGCTTGATGGGCAAGCGCGTAGGTAAGGGATTCGAGCCCGCGCTTCAAGGGGAAATATTTGCCGGGAGGCCGGCTCCGCATGATTCTCGCGGAGCTCCTTCTGGTGTGGATACGCGCCTGCTCAGAGGCGTCCGGTCCCGGCCGGCACCGTCGCGGAGAGGGGCCGCCCGCGGGCGGCGATGGCGATGCCGGTGAAGATCAGTGCGAAGCTCGCGAGATGGTAGAGGTGCAACTTCTCGCCGAGGATGACGATCGCGAAGACCGTGCCGAAGACGGGCACGAGATGGAGGAAGGGCCCCGTGCGGTTCGGGCCGATGAGCTGCACGCCTCTGTTGTAGCAGAGATAGGACACGATCGATGGCAGCAGCGAGACGTAGAGCGTGACGAAGATCGTGGTGCCGTCGAACACGGGGTACCGGCCCTCCGCCATCTCCCAGAACCAGAACGGGCAGAGGATGATCGCGCCGACCGCGAACGTGAAGGCGAGGGCGGACGTCCAGTGGATCGGCGGCATGCGCCTGAGGAGCGTGGAGTAGAGGGCGTAGGACACGCAGGCGGCGAAGACGATGAGGTCGCCGACATTGAGGTCCAGGCCCAAGAGGGCTTGCGGCGACCATTCCGTGATGATGCCGACGACGCCGACGAACGAGATGGCGATCCCGACGAGCTGGCGGCCGGTGAGGATTGCCGCGAACAGGAGGAACGACCACAGGCCGATGAGCAGCGGCTGAGTCGACTGCAGGAGCGCCGCCTTGATCGCCGTCGTGTATTCGAGCCCGACATAGACCAGCGTGTTGAACGCGGCGATGCCCGTCGCGCCGACGGCGCAGAGGAACGCGAAGTTCTCGCGGATGACCGGCCAGTCACGCTTCAGGTGGGGCCAGGCGAACGGCAGGACGACGAGGAACGCAACGATCCAGCGCACGGTGGCCAGCGTGACCGGCGGCACGTGACCGACGGCCGCACGGCCGGCCACCATGTTGCCGCCCCAGAAGAAGGTGGCGAGGATGAGCAGGAGGTAGGCTTGGCCGAACAGCCATGCAGCGACTCGGGACAGCATCGGGGGTTCGTGGCCTTGCGATTTCAACCAGATCGCACTAGCCCCGCGGGGGGAAGTCTGTAAAGTCGCGCGTCCACCGTCAGCGCCCACGTCCAAGCGTCGGCTTCCAGCTGCCGGTGATGCATGAAGCGAAGAGAGCTTGAGACATGTCGAACGTGGTCGTCGTCGGCTCCCAGTGGGGAGACGAGGGTAAGGGCAAGGTCGTCGATTGGCTGTCGGAGCGGGCCGACGTGGTCGTCCGCTTCCAGGGCGGACACAATGCGGGCCATACGCTGGTCGTCGATGGGACCACCTACAAGCTGAGCCTCCTGCCATCCGGCATCGTTCGTCCCGGAAAGCTCTCCGTCATCGGCAACGGCGTGGTCGTGGATCCCTGGGCTCTTGCCGACGAGGTGGCGCGCGTCCAGGAGCTCGGCGTGACGATCGATCGCGCGACGCTGCGGATAGCCGACAACGCGACGCTCATCCTGCCGCTTCACCGCGAGCTCGACGCATTCCGCGAGGAGGCGGCCGGCGCCGGCAAGATCGGCACGACGAAGCGCGGCATCGGCCCCGCTTACGAGGACAAGGTCGGGCGACGGGCGATCCGCGTGGGAGATCTCGCGGAGCCGGGTTCGCTGCGCGACAAGATCGAGCGGCTTCTCGTGCACCACAACGCGCTGCGGCGAGGCCTCGGGCGGCCGGAATGCGATGCGGGCGAGCTCGAGGAGCAGTTGCTCGAGATCGCGCCGAAGGTGCTGCCGTTCGCGGATACGGTCTGGAACCTGCTCGACGGCCAGCGCCGGTCGGGCAAGCGCATGCTGTTCGAAGGTGCTCAGGGCACGCTGCTCGACGTCGATCACGGCACCTATCCCTTCGTGACGTCGTCGAACACCGTCGCCGCCCAGGCCGCGGCCGGTTCCGGCATGGGACCGGCGGCGCTCGGCTACGTGCTCGGCATCACCAAGGCCTACACGACCCGCGTCGGGAGCGGACCGTTCCCGACCGAGCAGGAAAACGCGGTCGGCGACAGGCTCGGCGAGCGCGGCCGAGAGTTCGGCACCGTCACCGGTCGCAAGAGGCGCTGCGGCTGGTTTGATGCCGTACTCGTCCGCCAGGCGGTTCGGACGGGCGGGATCGACGGTATCGCGCTGACGAAGCTCGACGTCCTCGACGGTTTCGACGAGCTCAGGGTGTGTGTCGAGTATCGGCTGGATGGTGAGACAATCGACCATCTTCCCGCCTCACCCTCGGCCCAGGCTAGGGTGGAGGCGGTTTACGAGACGATCGAGGGCTGGCAGGAGAGCACCGAGGGTGCCCGCTCCTGGGCGGAGCTGCCGGCTCAGGCGGTCAAGTACGTCCGCCGCATCGAGGAATTGATCGGCGCTCCCGTGGCTCTTCTCTCGACGAGCCCCAGGCGAGAGGACACGATCCTTGTCCACGACCCGTTCGAGGATTAAACGCTAGGGCGAAGTGATTTCTTTACCCTGCATTCAAAAAGCTGAGACATGGCGGATTTCGTAGCGGTCCTTCGGCGGGCCATCGACAACCTCGAAGATAACTCGCCGGACACCCGCGCCCAACTCTACGACAGGGCTCGCGCTGCTCTGCTCGCCCAGCTGCGCGCGCTCGATCCGCCGGTCTCCGACGAGGATCTCGCTCATCAGGCAGAAGCCCTCGATCTGGCGATAGCCCGCCTGGAGCAGGAGTACTCCGGAGACGATGCGGGCGCAGCTGGCAGCGAGGAGGATACGAGGCATCTCGCGCCCGGGATCGACCAGAAGCCGGCAGCGGTGCCACCACCGTCGCGGGCGCCCGAGCCGCGCCAGGAAGAGAAGGCGAAGGCCGAGGGACAGAGCACCGCCACGAAGGAGGCGGGCACGGCCGCTGCCGCGGCCGTCGCCTCCGCACGCACGGCCGGCGCAGGGGGGAGTGAGAGCGTCGGATCCCAGCGGCCTCGACGCGAGTGGCCCGAGGGAGAGGCTGAGCGTGGCCGCCCGCGGGAGACCGCACCCGAGCGGGATCGCACGAGCAGAGGCGCGCCGGATGAGGCGCCCCGGCCGCGTGACGGGCAACATGCCGGCGAGGAGGCCGCTGCACGCACCCGGGCCGCCGCTGCCGCTTACGAGGCGGAGCAGGCGACGGCACCGAAACGTCGCGGGCGCCGGCCCCTGATGTGGGGAGCGGCCGCCCTGGTGGTGCTCGCCCTCGCGCTATTCGGGCTGTGGCAGAGCGATCTCATCTTCTCGACCGCCGACCGGACGCTCGACCGGGTCGCGAGCGAGGACAGGGCCCCCGACGAGGGCGCTCCGCAACCCGGTACGGAGGGCGAGGCGCAGTCGGAGTTCACCGTGCCTCCCGCCGAGCCGGAGCCGGAGGCCGGTCCGACGGCCGAGGAGGTCCAGGAGGAGGTGATGCGGGATGCGGATGAGGACGTCCCTGCCGCCGAGGCCGAAGCGCCGCCCGCCGCCGGCGAGGAGCCGCCTGCGCTGACCGACCAGCCGACACCCGCCGGTGCATCGGCGCAAGCGCTTCTTATCGAAGAGGCGGAGGGCGGGCCTGGCAACGCGAACACGATCGGCGGGAGCGTGCGCTGGGAAGTCGTCTCCGAGAATGGGAGCCAGGGGCCGGGGCAGGCGATATCCGGAACGGTCCGGGTGCCGGACCGCGAGGTTCAACTGTCCATCATGATCCGGCGCAACACCGACGCCGACCTTCCGGCCAGCCACACGATCGAGCTCGTCTTCGATCTGCCGGAGGATTTCGGCGGCGGCGGCATCGCGAACGTGCCGGGCCTCATCATGAAGGCGACGCCGCGCGCGAGCGGCCAGCCTCTCGTCGGAGCCGTCGTGCCGGTCACCGAGAGCTTCTTCCTCGTCGGCCTGTCGGAGAGCGATCTCGATCGCCAGCGCAACGTGCAGGAGCTTCTGTCGCGCGACTTCATCGACATCCCGGTCGTCTACGAGAACGGCGGGCGCGCAGTGCTGTCGATCGCCAAGGGCGAGGAGGGCCGGCGGGTCTTCCAGCAGGCTTTCGAGGCCTGGAACTGACCGACGAGACCTGCAATTGATCGAGGCTTGCACCGGCTCACTGCCGGTGCAATCATGTGAGATGTCCGAGGGGTGCTCCGCGAGGAGCTGAGATGGGACCTCGATCCCGAACCCTTTGAACCTGATCCGGGTCATGCCGGCGAAGGGACGGGAACGCCTCAAAGATCCCTAAAGCCTTCTCCAATTCCCGGATCTCCGACCCTGTCGCGAGGAGATCCATCGATGCGTCGCATTCACCGAGCCGCCAGCACCCCGCGGAACCCCCGGCAGCGCTAGCGGGCCTTGGCCATGCGAAGCGCGCTCGCGCGCCGTGTCCTGCGCGTCGCCGTCCCGGCGGCGGTGATCCTTGCGATCTGGCAGGCGGCGATCGTTCTCCTCGAGATCAGGCCCTACATCCTGCCGGCGCCGCTGCGGGTGGCGGAAGCGCTCGCCGACGACTGGCGCTTCCTCGCCTATCACGGCTTCATCACGCTGTCGGAGATCGTCCTGGGCCTCCTCCTCGGGGCCGCGCTCGGCGTCGCCACCGCCCTGACGGTCAGCCTCTTTCCGAGGGCGGGCGGCGTCATGCTGCCGGTGATGGTGGCGAGCCAGGCCCTGCCGGTCTTCGCGATCGCGCCGCTCCTCGTCATCTGGTTCGGCTACGGCCTCGCCTCGAAGGTCGTCATGGCGACGCTGATCATCTTCTTTCCCGTCGCGTCGGCCTTTCTCGATGGCCTCAGGCGGACCAACACGGGCTTTCTCGAGCTGGCGCGGCTCAGCGGGGCGAGCCCGTGGCGGACGCTCCTCCTCGTGCGCCTGCCGGCCGCCTTGTCCGGCCTGGCTTCGGGCCTGCGTGTCGCCGCGGCCGTGGCGCCGATCGGCGCGGTCGTCGGCGAATGGGTCGGCGCCTCGAAGGGCCTCGGCTTCGTCATGCTGCAGGCGAATGCCCGCGTGCAGACCGACCGCGTCTTCGCCGCCCTCTTCATCCTCGCCCTCACGGCGATCCTCGTCCGGGCTCTCGTCGAGCGCCTGAGCCGGAAGATGGTGCCCTGGGTGGCGGAAGACTGAACCACCGACCACACCACATCAGGGAGAAACGAACATGAATCCGTGGCACGCGCTTTTCGGCCTCGCGCTCCTCGCCTCGCCAGCGGTTGCGCAGGAGCAAGCGACCGACAGCGCTGGCGAAATTGCGCCGAGCCAGGTCCAGGAGCGGCTGACGGTCCTCCTCGACTGGTTCGTGAACCCGGATCATGCGCCGCTCGTCGTCGCGCAGGAGAAGGGCCTGTTCGAACATCGCGGACTTACGGTCGAACTCGTGCCGCCAGCCGATCCCAGCGCGCCGCCGCGCCTCGTTTCGGCGGGGGAAGCGGACATCGCCATCTCCTACCAGCCGAACCTCTACCTGCAGGTGAAGGAGGGGTTGCCCCTCACCTGGATCGGCACGCTCATCGAGACGCCGCTCAACACGCTCGTCGTGCTCGACGACAGCGAGGTCCAGACCCTCGCGGACCTTCAGGGCAAGACGGTCGGTTTCTCTGTCGGCGGCTTCGAGGACGCGCTTCTCGGCATGATGCTGGAGAGTGCGGAGCTTTCGCTCGACGACGTCGAGCTCGTGAACGTCAACTTCTCGCTGTCGCCCTCCCTCTATGCCGGCCGCGTCGACGCTGTGATCGGCGCCTTCCGCAATTTCGAGCTCAACCAGATGGAGATCGACGGCCAGCCCGGCCGCGCCTTCTACCCCGAAGAGCACGGCGTCCCGGTCTATGACGAGCTTATTCTCGTGACCCGCCACGAGCTGAAGGACGATCCGCGCCTGCCGAAGTTCCTCTCGGCAATCGAGGAGGCGACGATCTGGCTCACGAACCATCCCGAGGAGGGCTGGGAGCTCTTCTTGAAGGCGCATCCCGACCTCGACGACGAGCTGAACAGGCGCGCCTGGTTCGACACGCTGCCGCGCTTCGCGAAGCGGCCGGCCGCGCTCGACCGCGGCCGCTACGAGGCGTTCGCCCAGTTCATGAAGGAGCGGGGCCTGATCGACGAGGTGCCGCCGCTCGAGGAGTACACGACGGTCGTGCGCTAGGAGGGTGTCGACGGGCGGGGCGGGCCAGACTAGTTATGGGCCAGACCTTCCCCGCCCGCCATCGAGAGAGGCACGAATATGATCGATCTCTACACCTGGACCACGCCGAACGGCCGCAAGATCTCGATCGCCCTCGAGGAGCTCGGCCTTCCCTACGAGGTCCACGAGGTCGACATCACGAAGGACGACCAGATGAAGCCCGAGTTCCTCGCGATCGGGCCGAACAACAAGATCCCGGCGATCGTCGACCGCGACACCGGCATGACGCTGATGGAGTCGGGGGCGATCCTCATGTATCTCGCCCAGAAGACTGGCAAGCTCCTGCCGAAGGACCCCGAGAACCGCTGGCGCGCCGTCGAGTGGCTGATGTGGCAGATGGGCGGCTTCGGCCCGATGCTCGGCCAGGCGCACCACTTCCTGCACTACAACAGGGGCAAGGCACCCTATGCCGAGGATCGCTTCGGCAAGGAGACGAAACGGCTCTACGGGGTGCTCGACAAGCGGCTGCAGGGGCGCGATTTCGTGGCGGACGAGTACTCGATCGCCGACATCGCGATCTGGCCCTGGGCAGCGCGCTTCGAGCGGCAGGACGTTTCCCTCGCGGACTACAAGAACGTCAGGGCGTGGTACGAGCGCATCGCCGACCGGCCGGCCGTGAAGAAGGGCTACGACGTGCCTGCGCGCGAGGAGGCGATCCCAGCGCCGAAGTGACGGGCCTGCGGCCACGGGGCACCTTCCCCGGGGCGACGGCACTGATAGGGTCCCGGCAGTCACGCCACAGGCAGGAGACCAAACGATGCGGA
Source organism: Lutibaculum baratangense AMV1 (assembly GCF_000496075.1). Classification (GTDB taxonomy): domain Bacteria; phylum Pseudomonadota; class Alphaproteobacteria; order Rhizobiales; family Tepidamorphaceae; genus Lutibaculum; species Lutibaculum baratangense. The sequence continues at coordinate 8,287 of NZ_AWXZ01000011.1, read as the reverse complement.
TGATCCGCTGGACGGCATGGATCCTCGTCGTGCTCTTCGTGGGCGCGACGATCGCTCTGTATGCGAGCGACGCGTTCCGCACGCAGGTGGCCGAGGTCAGCGGAAGCGGCCGCGCCGCGGTCGGCGGCGAATTCACGATGGTGAACGACGACGGCGAGACCGTCACCCAGGAGGCGTTTCTCGGCCGGCCGACCGTTTATTTCTTCGGCTTCACCCACTGCCCCGACGTCTGTCCGACCGCCCTATTCGAGCTCTCGAACCGGATGGAGGAGCTCGGCGCCGACGCCGACCGGATGAACGCCGTCTTCGTGACGGTCGATCCGGAGCGCGACACACCGGAGGAGCTCCACCGCTACCTCCAGGCTTTCGACCCGCGCATCACCGGCCTTTCGGGCTCGCCCGAGCAGGTCAAGGACATGATGCAGAAGTGGCGGGTCTACGCCGCGAAGGTCCCGACCGAGAGCGGCGACTACACGATGGACCACACGGCCACGCTCTACCTCATGGACGCGAACGGCGAGTTCGTCGGCACGATTGCGCCCGGAGAGAGCGACGAGACGGCGCTCGGCAAGCTGCGCCGGCTCGTGAGCTGACCGTCGGCGGCGTGACGGTCAGGCGGGCCGCGCAGCGGGGAACTCGACGCCGGCATCGGCCGCGATGTCCCGCCGGATCACCCCCTCGACCCGCGCGTGCCATTCGCTACCCGCGGCGATCGCATGGCCGTCGAGCGCAGTGACGGGGCAGGCGAGACGCGCGCTGTTCGTGACGAAGACGGCGTCCACGCGCGCGAGGTCGGCGGGCCGAAGCGACGCCTCGCGCGGCCGGAGGCCGACACTGTCGGCGAGCGACAGGAGGCGCGCCCTGATCGTGCCGCCGAGCACGCCGTCGGCGACGGGCGGCGTCAGGAGCTCACCGGCGACGACGGCGAAGACGTTGCCGGCGCTCGTGCAGGCGACATTGCCCGTCGTCGAGAGGATGAGGGCGTCGTCGGCACCGGCGGCCAGCGCCTCCTGCAGCGCGAGCACGTTGTCGAGATAGGACAGGGACTTGAGCCGCGACAGCGGCGAGGTGTGGTTGCGCCGGATCGTGCTCGTCGCGAGCCGGAGCGGCTGAAACGCGATCGCGGGGCTCCAGGGCGACGCGATGCCGAACACGGTCGCGCGCCCGCCGGGGGATGGCTTCAGGCCGCGCTCCCCGACGCCGCGGGTGACGGTGACACGAACTATCGCGTGCCCGGGCCGCACCGCCGCGAGTGCCGTCGTCGCGCTTTCGACCTCCGCCAGATCGACGTCGATGCCGAGCGTCTTCGCCCCGTCCATGAGGCGGCGCATGTGGAGATCCAGATGGACGGGGCGGCCCTCCAGCACGAGGAGCGTTTCGAACAGGCCGTCGGCGAGGAGGAGGCCGCGGTCCCGCAGGTCGAACGGGGCACGTGTCGACTCGTGGAGCGCCCCGTCAAGCCACAGCATGGAGCTGCCATTCCCGGGCGATGTCGAGGAAGTTCGCGAGCATGCGGTGGCCGTGCTCGGTCAGCACCGATTCCGGATGGAACTGGACGCCGTAGGTCGGGGTCGCGCGGTGGGCGAGGCCCATGATCTCGCCGTTCTCGCTTCGGGCGGTGACGATCAGCGGCGAGGCGGCCTCGTCCGCGATTTCCACCGCCAGGGAGTGGTAGCGTCCGGCCCGGAACGGGGAGGGGAGGCCGCGGAAGATGCCGGTGCCGTCGTGGTGGATCGCCGAGGCGCGCCCGTGCATCGGCTCGCGCGCGCGGCCGACCGTTCCGCCGAACGCCTCGCCGATGCACTGGTGCCCGAGGCAGACGCCGAGGAGCGGGATTCGCCCGTTGACCCGCCGCACGATGTCGAGCGAGTGGCCGGCCTCGCGCGGGCCGCACGGACCCGGCGAAAGGACGACGGCGGACGGGCGCAGGGCGAGGACGTCGTCGGCGTCGACGGCGTCGTTGCGCACGACCTTCGTCTCCATCCCGAGCTCGACGAGGTAGCGGGCCACGGTGAAGACGAAGGAATCGTAGTTGTCGACGACCAGGATCATGCGTGCGCCTCTCCTGAGTCCTCGAAGGCGCGGAAGATGCGCTCGGCCTTGTCGAGCGTCTCGCGGTACTCGGCCTCCGGCTCGGACAGCGCCGTGATGCCGCCGCCGGCATGGAAGGACGCCTTGCCGCCCCTGAAGGTGACGGTGCGGATCGCGATGTTCGTGTCGAGGAAGCCGTCGAAGCCGAGACAGCCGATCGCGCCGCAATAGACGCCCCGCGCCTCTTGCTCGATCTCGGTGATGATCTCCATCGCCCGCAGCTTCGGCGCCCCGGTGATCGAGCCGCCGGGGAAGGAGGCGGCGAGGAGGTCGACGGCCGACCTGCCGCGCGTGAGCGTGCCGGTGACCGCCGAGACGAGATGGTGGACGCCTGCATAGGTCTCGAGCGCGCAGAGCGAGGGTGTCTTCACGCTGTGCGGCCGGCACACGCGCGACAGATCGTTGCGCAGGAGATCGACGATCATCAGGTTCTCGGCCCGGTCCTTCTCCGACGCGAGCAGGCGCTCGGCGTTTCTCGCGTCCTCCTTCGGGTCGGGCGAGCGGGGGGCCGTGCCCTTGATCGGCCGCGTCTCGACCTCGTCGCGGTCGAGCTTCAGGAAGCGCTCGGGCGAGCTCGAGGCGACGGCGAGGTCGCCATGTTCGAGATAGGCGGCGAAGGTCGCAGCGTTCGTCTCCCTCAGCCGGAGGTAGAAGGCCCAAGGGTCGTGCCCCGGAGGGAGATCGGCCTCGAAGCGCTGGGCTAGGTTCGCCTGGAAGATGTCGCCGTCGAGCACGTATTCGACCACGCGCGCCACGGAAAGGCGGTACGCCTCCGCCGTGAAGTTCGAGCGCCAGCCGGCCCGCGGCACCGCAGGCAGAGGGGAGGGGCGTGGCGCCGGCCGGCCCAGCATGGCCTCGATCCCGGCCGCGCGATCGGCAGCGCGGCGGGCCCGAACGGCCGGGTCCTGCTCCGGGAGGCCGGTCGAGACGACGAAAGCGCGCCGCCCATCGTGGTCGAAGGAGACGAGCGCGTCGTGGAAGGCGAGCGACGCCTCAGGCACGGCACCCAGGATCGCTGGGACAGGGGCGGGCAGCCGCTCGAGAAGCCGCCCGAACTCGTAGCCGAAGAAGCCGATCGCGCCGCCCTGGAACGGGGGCAGACCTGCGAGCCGGGGCCGTTGGTAGAGGGCGAGGAGGTCGCGCAGCGCGTCGACCGGATGGCCATCGAGGCCGCGCCCGTTCCAGGCAGCCTTGCCCTCCTCGACCGTGAAGCGTCCGAACGGGGCGGCAGCGACATATGAGTGGCGACCGAGCTCGCCGTGCGGCATCGCGCTGTCGAGGAAGCTCAACCCGCCGAGCGGGCGCATCCTGCGGGCAGCCTCATGAGGCTCGATCCACGCGATCTCCCGCACATGGGGCTCGCCGGCCGTGGCGGCCGGGGCCTGATCCAGGATCTCGTTCGACATGTCGGCGGGCTGTCCGTCGTGTTCCGGGATGTGCGTCTCGCCCCGCGTGCCGAGGCAGCGGAGGCCTGCTCATACCCCATATTCCTGCCGCCATGCTATCGGCGGCCCGGCCCGCCGTCGACCATAGCCGTGTCGGATGTCAGGTGCGGTGGGCGGACGGGGAGACCCTCCGGAAGAGCCTCGACATTCGCCTCCCTGGCGAGCCGCTCGATCTCGTCGCCGGCATAATGTCGCGCCTCGGCGCCCGCACCCGCCGCGATCGTCACCTTGTCCCGGTGTTCGCGCGGCACGTAGCGGACGACATAGGCGAGGCACTCCGCCAGCGTCTCGCCCTCCTGCGGCGGCGACGGCACGTCGTGGCCGGGGATGAGCTCGGGCGCGAGCACCATCGCCGGCGCTGTCATGTCGGTATCGGCCATGCCGGCTCCTTCCGTGCTGGGGCGGCCCGCCCGATGTGGCGGCCCGGCCATCGCAGACGAAATCCCACCGCCTCGCACGGCGTTCCCCGCCGGGTGTGGCCGTTTGCCGCTTCCCCGGAGCCGCGGCTTCGGGCAAGAGGTGGCGGGCACCGGCCCGGAACCCTATCTTCGCGCGGAAACCCCTATAGAGCGTCTTCCGCGCGTCGGCCGTTCGCCACACGCGCCATAACCAGAACGGACATCTCTCCGCTTCGCACGATGTGGCACGATCTACGCGCAAGACTTCTCGGCATAAGACCGGGCCGGGCCTTCGGCGCGGTCGTCATGGTGGCGATTCTCGTGGCCGCGGGCTTCATCCTGCACCACGAGGTCGAGGCGATCGACGTGGCCACCGTTCGCGCGACCATGATGGAGGTGCCGTGGCCGCTCCTGCTCGCGGCGGCCGGGCACGTGGCGGTCGCCTATCTCATGCTCGTCACCTACGACTACCTGTCGATCCGCCTGCTGACGAAATCCATACCCTTCCGCCAGGTGGCGCCGACGGCCTTCGTCGCCTTCAGCTTCTCGAACAATCTCGGCTTCGCCGTCGTCACCGGCGGCTCGCTGCGCTACCGGGGCTACAGGCCGCTCGGCTTCACGGCGGGCGACGTCGCCGTCGTCACGCTCTACTCGCATGTCTGCTTCTTCGTCGGCGGCGGCGCGATCCTCGCGGCGGCGGCGCTCGGCGACGGCGGGGCGCTGGCGCAGGCGCTCGGCCTGCCGGTCGTCGTCGTGTGGGGCGCGGGCGCGGCCGCCGCCGTCGCGATCGCAGCCTATCTCGTCCTCGCCGCCCGCGTCGGCCGGCCGGTGAAGCTGTGGCGTTTCAACCTGCCGATCCCGCGCCTGCCGATCGCGCTCGGGCAGCTCGCGGCCTCGACGGTCGACGTCCTCGTCTCCGCCGGCGCCCTCTACCTGCTCGTGCCGCAACCCTTCCCGCTCGACTTCCTCACCTTCGCCGCCGTGACGATCGCCGCGATCGGGGCCGGCGCGGCGAGCCACGTGCCGGGCGGGATCGGCGTCGTCGAGGCGGTGCTCCTGTTCAGCGTCCCGGTCGAGGCGAAGGCGGAGCTCCTGGCGGCGATCCTCATGTTCCGGCTCCTCTACTACTTCGCACCGCTGGCGATCGCGACGACGCTGATCCTGATCGACATGGCCTCGAGCGGCCGCACCTTCCTGTCGCGGGCCAGGCCGCCGGGCTGAAGACACGAAAAAGGGCGCCGCGAGGGCGCCCTTCGTTCGGCGTGGCATGGGGGAGCTTCCTCAGGCGGCGCCCGCCTGGGCCGCCTCGTTCGCCTGCAGCATCGCCTGCTGCACCTTCTCGAAGGCCCGGACCTCGATCTGGCGCACCCGCTCGCGCGAGACGCCGAACTCGCCCGACAGCTCCTCGAGCGTCAGCGGCTCCTCCTCGAGGCGGCGCGCCGTGAAGATGCGCTTCTCGCGATCGTTCAGCGTGCCCATCGCGTCGACCAGCATCCTGCGGCGGGCGTCGAGCTCCTGCTCGTCGCCGAGCCTCGTCTCCTGGTTCGCCTCCTCGTCCTCGAGCCAGTCCTGCCACTCCGTCGTCGACTCACCGTCGCCGCGCAGCGGCGAGTTCAGCGACGCGTCGCCCGACAGGCGGCGGTTCATCGAGACGACCTCGTCCTCGCTGACGCCGAGCTTCGTCGCGATATCCGAGACCTGGTCGGGTCGCAGGTCGCCGTCCTCGATCGCGGCGATCTGGCCCTTCACCTTGCGCAGGTTGAAGAACAGCTTCTTCTGGTTCGCCGTGGTGCCCATCTTCACGAGGCTCCACGAGCGCAGGATGTATTCCTGGATCGAGGCGCGGATCCACCACATCGCGTAGGTCGCGAGGCGGAAGCCCTTGTCCGGCTCGAAGCGCTTGACGGCCTGCATGAGGCCGACATTGCCCTCCGAGATGATCTCGCCCACGGGAAGGCCGTAGCCGCGATAGCCCATCGCGATCTTCGCCACGAGGCGCAGATGGCTCGTCACCAGCCTGTGCGCCGCCTCGCGGTCGCCATGCTCGCGCCAGCTCTTGGCGAGCATGAACTCCTCGTCCGGCTCCAGCATCGGGAACCGCCGGATCTCTTCCAGATAGCGGCTGAGCCCACCTTCCCCGCGACGGCGGGCAGCGACAGATTCGCCATGGCTCTCGTCCTTTCCCTCTTGCGGCACCCTCTGTCCGGCCCCCATCTTCGGGCAGCGCGGGCGTCCGAGGGCCCGTGTCAGCCGGATCGTCCCGGCCGAATCATTCCATCCGTCCACTATGTCGAGAAAACGGCCTCGTCGCCGTCAGGATCCGGCAAGCGCGCGCCGCAACGCCTCGAGCTCGGGAGGCAACGCCGACTCGAAGCGCAGATCTTCGCCTGTGACGGGATGGGACACCACCAGAAGATAGGCGTGAAGCGCCTGTCTTTCAAGGGTTTCGACCAGCTTGCGGGCATCCTCGCCGAGCCTCCTCGCCTTCGTGCGATAGCCCTTGGCATACGTCTCGTCGCCGATCAGCGGATGGCCGATATGAGCCATGTGCACGCGGATTTGATGCGTCCGGCCCGTCTCGAGCCGGCATTCGACGAGGCTCGCGAGCGATTCGCCCGGCCGCGTCGGGTCGGGATAGGCCTCGAGGACGCGGTAGTGCGTGACGGCGTGCCGCGCGCCGGCGCGCACCTCCTGGCGCTCGGGGCTCTGCCGCGAGCGGCCGAGCGGGGCGTCGATCGTCCCCTTGCGCGGCGAGGGCACCCCCCAGACGAAGGCGAGATAGGCCCGCTCGAGCGGCCCCTCGCGGCCGTGGTCGGCGAACTGCGCGGAGAGCGCGCGGTGGGCGGCTTCCGTCTTCGCGACGACGAGGAGGCCCGAGGTGTCCTTGTCGATCCGGTGCACGATGCCCGGGCGCTCGACCCCGCCGATGCCCGGCAATTCGCCCTTTGCGTGGTGGAGGAGGGCGTTGACGAGCGTGCCCCGCCAGTTGCCGGCGCCGGGGTGGACGACGAGGCCCGCCGGCTTGTCGACGACGATGAGGTCGGCGTCCTCGTGGACGACGGTGAGCGGGATGTCCTCGGCCTGCGGCACGGCGGGCTCGGGCGGGGGCACCTCGACCCGCAGGGCCTCGCCCGCGTTGACGGGGTGGCGGGGCTCCCATATCGTCCGCCCGCCCACGCCGACGCGGCCCTCCTTGATGAGCGCCTGGAGGCGGGAGCGGCTGAAATCGGCGAGCAGCGCGGCCAGCACCCGGTCGAGCCGCTCGCCCTGCGCCTCCTCGGGCGCCACGAGATCGATCGTTCTGTTGTCATCCATGTCAGACAAAGACACCCCGGAAGCCTATCCGTCCAGCTGGTCGCCGCGGGCGACCCGCATCCTGCAGGTCGCCGTGATCGTGATGGGCGTGCTGATCGTCATCGGCTTCTTCGTCGTCGTCGGCACGATCGTCAACCGCATGGGCGGGGAGGAGATGCCGGAGGGGCCCGCGAGCGTCGTCTCGAGGCCCGAGATCGCGGCTCTGCTCGGCCCCGATGCCGAGGTCGTCTCGGCGCAGACCGACAGCGGCCGTCTGGCGCTGACGGTGAAGACGCCCGAGGGAATCCGCGTCCTCCTGATCGACATGCGCTCGGGGCAGATAATTTCCGTCGTCGGAGGGTCATGAGCGCTTGCGGAGCGGCGCACGAGAAGCTATATCCCCGCCCACACCGACGCGACACGCGTCGCTGGCGCGCCGCTCCCTTCGTCTAGCGGTCTAGGACGCCGCCCTCTCACGGCGGAAACAGGGGTTCGAGTCCCCTAGGGAGCGCCATTTTCCCAGGCCATTGATTTTGCTGAATTTCCGGATCGCCGCAGATCGGATTGTACACGAGGCTGTACACATCCATGGCGACCCATCTTTGGCAGCGTCCGGGCGGCTGGACATACCAGCGCCGAATTCCCTCACATCTCGTGAACCTCCTCTCGTGATAGGCCTCCGCGCAAGGCGCTCGGGCGGATGCCCGCGTCCGAGGCGCGCCGGCGCGCGCGCCTCCTGTCGACGCGTTTCGACCTGTATTGCATGAGGGTGGAGAGAGGCTTGGAGAAGGGCAGCAGCGAGGCGCTCGAGGCGGAGATCGAGCGGTTCGCCGAGAGGCTGAAGGACAAGACCTGGATCGAGCGCTCCTACGAGGCTATCGAGACGCTCCGGACCGAGATCGAGAAGCAGGAGGGCGAGAACGCGTCCTTGCGGCATGCGGTCACGACCTTGGCCACGAAGCAGGCTGGCTCTCCACCGCCGCTGCCCCTCTTCTCGATCCTCGCCGGGGGCCTGATCGAGCAGAAGCAGACCGCCATGCCTCGCTCCAATTACCCGAA
>NZ_AWXZ01000010.1 GCF_000496075.1 Lutibaculum baratangense AMV1 | reverse complement strand
TCGTGCGTTTGGACTCGTGAGCGGTCTCGTTCGTCCGGGCGACGATGCCCGGGCCGTCGCCCGTCTTCAGAACTCCTCCCAGCCCTCCTCGGCGGGATCGGCCTTGAGGGCGGTGTTGCCGGCGACGGGGAGCGGCCGGCTCGCGGGGCGCGGCGTCTTGGCGCGGGCGGCCGGCCGGACGGGCGCGCTCTGCTGCACGCCGCCGACCCGGAACCCGCCGACGAGCCGCACGAGGTTGTCGGTCTCGGTGGAGAGGCTGTGGGCCGCGGCCGTCGCCTCCTCGACCATCGCCGCGTTCTGCTGCGTCACCTGGTCCATCTGGTTGACGGCGGTGTTGACCTCGGCAAGGCCGGTCGCCTGCTCCTGCGCCGAGGCCGAGATGTCCTTGACGATGCCGTTGATCTCGGCGACCTGCGTGACGATCCGCGTCAAGGCCTCGCCCGCCCGGCCGACGAGGTCGACGCCGTCGGCGACCTGGTTCGACGAGGTCTCGATCAGCGTCTTGATCTCCTTCGCCGCCTCGGCCGAGCGCTGGGCGAGCGCCCGCACCTCGCTCGCGACGACCGCGAAGCCCTTGCCGGCGTCGCCCGCCCGCGCCGCCTCGACGCCCGCGTTGAGCGCGAGCAGGTTCGTCTGGAAGGCGATCTCGTCGATCACCCCGATGATCTGCGAGATCTGGTTCGAGGAGGTCTCGATCGCGTTCATCGCCGTCACGGCGCTCTTCACGACCTCGCCCGACTGCTCGGCGTCCTGCTTCGCCCGCGAGACGACGTCGCTCGCGTGACCGGCCCCTTCCGCCGTGCGCCTGACGGTGGCGGTGATCTGGTCGAGCGCCGCCGCCGTCTCTTCGAGGCTCGCCGCCTGCTGCTCGGTGCGCCGCGACAGGTCGTCGGAGGCCTGGCTGATCTCGCCGGTGCCGGAGCGGATGGCCCCGGTCGCGTGGGAGATCGTCCTGACGGCCTCCTCGAGTTGGCCCATGGCGGCGTTGAAGTCGTCCTTCAGCTTGCGGTAGTCGCCGGGGAAGGCAGCCTCGATCCGGTAGGTCAGGTCGCCCGCCGACAGCTTCGCAAGCCCGCTGCCGATCTCGGAGACGACCACCGCCTGCTGCTCCGCCGCCTCGCGCTGCATCGCCTCGCTGCGGCCGCGCTGGGCCTCCGCCGCCTGCCGCTGCTCGGCCACCTCGCCCTCGACCCGCTCCTTCTCGATCGCCGCCTCCTTGAAGGCGAGAACCGCCTTCGCCATCTGGCCGATCTCGTCGCGCTGCCCGAGCGCTGGAACCTCGACCGTCTTGTCGCCCTCAGCCAGACGCAGCATCACAGACGTCATGT
>NZ_AWXZ01000009.1 GCF_000496075.1 Lutibaculum baratangense AMV1 | reverse complement strand
GGAATTTCGAGCCTCTGGGCTGCCGGTCATCTTCACCAGGTACGTCGCCGACACGAGATACAGGAGGCTCGCCTCCCGCCTGACCTGGCTTCAGCTCTTGGAGCCGCCGACATCAGCCTGTGTCCCTGGCCGACTGCGGGCATACCCGGATGTGCAGGACGAGAAGGAAGGGGCAGCAGTGGTCGACGAGCTTGAGCCGCGGCCGGAGGAAACGGTAGTCGACAAGGTCTATTTCAGCGCCTTCCACGAGACGGATCTCGACCAGACGCTCCGCGACCTGCGAGTTAACAGTCTCATCGTCACCGGCACCATCACTGAGATGTGCGTCGAAGACACCGCTCGCCACGCCGTGCATCATGGATATCGTACGGTGGTCGTTTCCGATGCAGTGGCCTCGAACGATCTCGCCGGTCATGAGGCGGCGCTACGTGCTTTCGAGAAGAACTACGGCTGGGTTCTGCCTTCGGAAAGCATACGTGAAGCTCTCCGCCTCGAGAGGAAGCCTGCTGGGCAGCGAAACACTCATGATCTCCACGTGGAAGGGCAATCATAAGACACCCGAGCGTCAGCCGGCCGGAGTCTTCAGTTCCACCTCGATGAATGACATCGGCCCATCTCCGCCATTGACGACGTTGTGTTCAACGCCTGCCTCCCGGCTGTAGCTCACCCCCTGGTCGATCGTGACGGTCCGACTTCCTCCGCCTGGTTCTTCGAGCAGCATCTCACACATGGTCAGAGGCACGATCACGTATGGAAGTTCGTGACAATGCCATCCGGTCTCGGCACCGGGCTCGAAGTCCCAGCGCGTGACTCGCGTTCGTTTGTCGTCGACTTGGATGCTGGCAACGGCGTTCTGACGCGACATAGGTTCATCTCCAATTGACCGAGCGTCTCAAGCCCAGCTGATAATCGACGCGTAGAAAGGATCCTGGCCCCACTGACCTTGCCCCCGCGACGGATCCGACTCCAGCGCCTCCGAAGGTGACGGCGGAGTCTAGGCCGGGAAACGGGCGCCGTCGGGATCCGGCCGATAGTCGCCGTCGGCGTAGCGGATCAGGGTCTTCTTCGCCCTGCCAGGAAGGCTGCCGATGGTGGCGCCTCAGTTGCAAGACGCACCGGAGGCTTGGGGGACTTCATGGTCGAGAGGAAAGAACTCTACCGGTTGGTCTGGGCCGAGCCGATGATCAAGGTGGCGGCGAGGTTCGATGTTTCCGGCAGCTATCTGAAACCGTACAAGAAGCTGCTCGTCGACGTGACGGCCTCGAAGGCCGCCCTCGACAAGGCGCTCGAGTTTGCCAACGACCTCTTCAACGCCCTGGAGGCGGCAGGACACCGCGTCGTCATCGCTCCGGCCGGGCAAGCGCTTTCTCGGGCGGAGGTCGACGAGCGCGAGGTCCCGAGGAAGGAGCGGAACGTCTACTACCACCGCGGCACCTGGTCTCCGCACCGGCCGACCATCGTCTATGTCGGCACTGTCTCGATCGGACTCGCGATCGTGGAAATGTCGGAGGAGGTCCTGCTGAGGTATGTCGGCGGAAAGTACGTGCGCGACACCGACTATGTCCCGCCCAGAGCCTCCCGCCATTTTGTCGACCGCAGCTGGACGACGACGAATGACCTGCCATCTGGGCGCCTCCGGCTCGTGGCCTATACGAACTCGTCGCACCGAAGACGCGTGCGGTCGCGGTCGAAGCGAATGGCGGCTGCGTCGTCCTGGCCGGCAGCATCATCCGCAGCGACGCGAACGAGTCGGCCGGCGGGCCCGCCACGCAGCTCCGCCTCGAAATGCGTCACGCCGGACTACTGCGCGAGGAAGAGCCCGGTCACCTCCGCCTCCGGCGGGATATCCGCTTCTCCGGATGGAGCAACGCCGCGGTCTTCGCCAGCGGGTGCAAAAACTTCTCCGCAGCCTCCTGGAAGCCCGTCGCCCGCTTGCGCGAACTGGATCAGCCCTGGTCGATCCGGCGACTCTGAGCCCCAACCCTCGCGAACAACAAACCCTCTCTGACCAGGTGGCTCCGCGGCCGCCGATGGAGGCCTCATGTCTCACGACCGCGAAGATGACGATGAAGAGTTCGATCTCGATCTGATCCCGGACGATCCGAAGATGCTGCGCCCGACCACCGACAGAATCCTGGCGGATCTTGCCCTCGCGGAGGCCCTGTCGCCGAAGGTGCGTGCAGCTCTTGCCGGCGATCACGGCACGGTGGTCGTCATCCGGGTCCCCACCGCCGCCTGGGCGCCCCCGATTGCGTCGGCTGCGAAAAGGCTCAACCCCCAACTGACGGTCGATCGCCTCGTGGGTTCGCAGCGCGGCGCGCGGGAAATGGACGTGGGATGCACGATCGAGGAGTTGACGAGGGGCCGATCGGTCGCGCTGGTCACCCATGATCCGCAGAACCTGCTGCCTCCGGAGCTGGCGGCCACGGTTGATGTCACGGTCGACCTGGTTCCAGATCGGCGCCTTCTCGCCGACGTCATCGAGAGGATCACCGGAAAGAGACCGCGCGGCCTCAAGGACCGAGATCTTCGCGGGCTCGATCTGCCCGACATCTGCGCCGCGATCAGGCGAGGTTCGACACCTTCCGACTGCACGCGCCGGCTCAGGGCAGCCTCGCAGAAGAGAACGGCGGTCGAGATCGACCTCAGCGTGCCTCATCTGCGCAACCTGCCGTTGTTTGGCGAGGCCGAGGCGTGGGCGATCGAGGCGATGCGCGAAGGTACCGCGCTGAAGAACGGCGAGGCCGGGGCGCAGCCCGAGTACACGCTGCTCGCCGGACCGCCGGGAACCGGCAAAACGCTTCTGGCGCGGTCGCTCGCGCGCAGTCTGGAGCTGCCGTTCTTCGAGTCGTCCGTCGCCCAGTGGTTCGGCCGGACCAGCGGTCATCTCGATGGCGTTGTGAAGGCCGCGACGGCGTTCTTCGACTTGCTCGCTGCCTCTGCCCCAGCGGTAGGCTTCCTGGATGAGTTGGATGCGGGGCCGAACAGGGCGCGGATGAGTTCGAGGAACAGAGATTTCTGGACCCCCGTCGTGACGGGCTTGCTCCTGGAAATCGACCGCCTGAGACGGTCCGGAAGTCCCGTGCTCCTGATCGCCGCGACGAACCATGCTGACGCTCTCGACGCGGCTCTGGTGCGAGCCGGTCGCTTTGGTAGGCACGTGCTCGTTCACCCCCCTCGCAGCGCAGACGACCTCTGCAGGGTCCTCCGGTATCACCCGGCTCCTGCACCTGCCGATCATCAAGGCGCGGATGAACCCCGACCTTCACATGGCGGACGATCTGAAGAACACCGGCAAGGGCAATCTCTTCGTCGTCTTCGGCGAGCCGGACATGACGCTCACGACCCTTCCCGACGGCCAGCTGCAGGTGAAGGTGCACGGCGTCGACGTGTTCGATCCGGCGAGCGGCGAGATCCGCTCCGACGGCATTGACGGCATTGCCGCCTGGTTCATCGACACCGACTATGACGAGGAAAGCTTCTTTGTCCGCCACGCCTATTTCCTCGGCTCGGCCGGTAAGAACGGCGGCACCGACCCGTACAAGGCGCTGAAGACCGCGCTTCGCGCCGAGATCGACGAGGACGCCTGGGCGAGCCTCTACTCCGACACCTCACGGCCCTTCGAGCGCCCGGAGACGGGGCGGATCGCGGTGAAGGTGATCAACCATTTCGGTGACGAGGTGCTGAAGGTGATGGGGGTTTGAGGCTTTGAAAAAAGGGCTGAAGCTTCCAAGGCCGGTAAATCAGATCCAGCGCGACTTCGCTGAACTATGCGAGAAGGGAGGCGGCGTGTCCGGTGGGCCGCCTAGGCCCAAAGTGCAGCAACTCCCTCGCGACACCGGAAAGCAGCTCAACAAGATGGCCTATGGCGAGATGCAGATGGCGCTCGCGGTCGATGAGGACGCCGACCCGTGGCATGTATGCTTCGTGGTTGGCCTCGCCTGGGGGCGGTTGGCGAGGCTCGAAGAGAATTTCGTGGCTGCATCCATCGACTTCCTGCAAACGGGTTCACGCTCCTCGCTAATCACAGCGCAGATGTTCCACTACGAGCGTGGTCCGTTGCCGATCGAGCAATCCCTCAGTGGGGGGCGAAACCTTTTCGCGAAGGTCATCCTCCCTGCCGGATTGCCAGATGATCTCCAAAAATTGGGACGTGCGCAGGAGCGGTGGATGCCCCCCATCCTGTCAAAAGATCGGCCACGATACATCGGCAGTTGGAATGCGACGGCGATGTTCATGACTGCGCTTTTCGCGAAACCCGCCCTGGCGTCCACCATGACAACAGCTGAAATTGCGTTACCACCCGGAGGTCCGATATTCTCAGCGCTTAAAATACTTCATGAAGCCGGCCTCCTTGTACGGAAGCCCGAAGGCAGTGAACTCGATGATGCAGCCTTTGAGCCAGGTGCGATTTACGTAAACACTGGACTAATGGCGGATCTGGTTGTTGGTATATCCGACTGCAGCATGATCGACATGCACAGCGGGCTTTATATGCTGGGTACTCGACTTCCCGAGTCTGATACCTGGTTCTGACGAACGGGGAGTAGATGCCGACGATCCTCGCCGACACCTTCACGAGCTCGCTCGGCAAGCTCTCCAATGCCGAGCAGAAGCAGGCGAAGCTGAGCGCGTTCGATCTCCAGGCAGATCCCTCGCGGCCGGGCCTCCAGATGCACCGCGTCGACAAGAGCCGCGATCCCAACTTCTGGAGCCTGAGGGTGAGCCGGGATCTCCGGATCATCGTGCACAGATCCGGCGACAGCGTGCTGCTGGCCTATGTCGGCCATCACGACGACGCCTATGACTGGGCCATCCGGCGGCGCATCGAGGTCCACCCCACCACAGGCTCGCTGCAGATCGCGGAGGTTCGCGAGGCGGTCGTCGAACTGGACCGCCCGCGAGCGGCGCAGCAGTCGGGGTTCGATTTCGACGGAGGGACCGATGCCGATGTTGAGGGCGCTGGCGACGCCACGAGTGGTCGGGGTTCCGAGGACGACAGGAGATCGGCCCCCAAGAGTGCGCCTAGGCCGATCTTTGTCGCGCTCGATGGAGAGGCGCTCTCCTCGGTCGGCGTGCCGCAGGACTGGGTCGACGATATCAGGCAGGCCAGCGAAGACCGGTTCCTAGACCTCGCCGAGCATCTGCCACCGGAGGCGGCGGAGGCGCTTCTCGTCTATGCTGCGACGGGGCAATTGCCGCCGGCGGAACCAGCCTCGGCCGAGGCACAGGCCGATCCGTTCCAGCATCCGGACACACGGCGCCGGTTCCGCGTTCTGGACGGCGCCGAGGAACTGGCGGCCGCGCTCGAATGGCCGTTCGAGAAATGGGCGGTCTTCCTGCACCCGTCGCAGCGCGCCGTCGCCGAAAGGCGGTTCCGCGGCCCCGCACGCGTCGCGGGCTCGGCCGGCACGGGGAAGACGGTCGTGGCGCTCCACCGCGTGATGGCGGCTCTCAGGGCCGATCCGCAAGCCCGCGTGCTGCTGACAAGTTTCTCCGATCCATTGGCCGCGGCATTGAAGCGCAAGCTTAAGGTGCTGACGGCAGCCCGGCCGGACATGCTCGAGCGTGTGTTGGTCGCCCCGTTCCTTCAGGTGGCAAAACAGCTCCATACTCTCGCGACGGGCCGCGAACCGACGCTTGCCTCCAATGCGCTGGTCGACTCGCTTCTGCGACGAGGGGCAGAGGACGCAGGCGAAACGGCGTCCGACAATTTTCTGCGGTCGGAATGGCATCATGTCGTCGATGCCTGGCAGATCACCGACGTCGAGACATACGGCACCATCCCACGCATGGGCCGCAAGAGCCGGCTTTCCGCCTCGCGACGGGCCTCACTGTGGCCGATCTTCGAGCGCGTCCGAACCGAACTCGCTCAGCGCGCCGTTATGACCGAGGCAGCACTGTTCTCGGCCGTGACGGACGCCTGGACGAACCGAGGCGACAGCCCGTTCGATCACATAGTGGTCGACGAGGCGCAGGATCTCGGCGTCGCCGAGCTTCGCATGCTGGCTGCGATCGCGCCCGAGGGAGACGATGCACTGTTCTTTGCCGGCGATCTGGGACAGCGCATCTTCCAGCAGCCGTTCTCGTGGCGCGGGCTTGGCGTCGATGTTCGGGGGCGCTCGTCGACATTGCGCGTGAACTATCGGACGTCGCACCAGATCCGCCGCGCAGCAGATCGCCTGCTGCCACAAGCCTTGCGCGACACTGACGGCCTCGAAGACGATCGCCGGGGCGTGGTGTCTGTCTTCGACGGTGTCGAGCCGCAGATCGTTCTGGCGGAGAGCGAGGAGGACGAGACTACCGCCGTTGCCGCTTTTCTCATGGCACAGGTGGAGGCTGGCACGGCGCCCGCCGAGATCGGCCTGTTCGTTCGCGACAATTCCCAGCGACCACGAGCGCTCGCCGCTGTCGCGGCAGCCGGATTGTGCGGCGCCGAAACGGGAGAGGCAGATCGGACCGGCCCTATCGTCGACACGATGCACCTCGCCAAGGGGCTCGAATTTCGATCGGTGGTCGTGCTTGGCTGCGACGAGGACGCGCTACCTTCGATGGAGCGGCTTTCAAGCGTGTCAGACGAATTCGAATTGGACGAGGTCATGGCGACTGAGCGACAGCTTCTTTACGTGGCCTGTACCCGCGCTCGGGATTATCTACTCGTCACCGGGGTATCTCCCGGGAGTGTCTTCATCGAGGAAATGGCGGCCGGGTGAGAGTGGTCGCTCGAGAAGGGGTGCGCCGCGCCCTGTCTTGCTCAGTCGCCCCCCCGCAGTAGCCTGACCACGGGGTCACTGCGAACTCGCGGGCCTTGAGGCATTTTCTTGGCCAACCAGGAGCGACCGCGGGAGACGTCAAGATGAGGCTCATCTCTGCCGAGATCTACCGGATGCTCTA
>NZ_AWXZ01000008.1 GCF_000496075.1 Lutibaculum baratangense AMV1 | reverse complement strand
AGTCTGAACGGCCGGCGTGAGCCTGCCCCCTTGGAAGTGGTGCTCCGCGACCGGCCTGGTCAGGCCCGCAGCCCCTCGGCGGCGACCCACGCCTCGCACTGGTCGAGAGCCCGGCCGAGGCGGTCGGCCAGTTCGTCGATCTCCGCTTCCGTGATGATCAGCGGAGGGCAGATCGCCAGGGTCTCGCCGAAGATCGCCCGGAGGATCAGGCCTTCCGCCTCGCAGAGGCTCGCGAGCTTCGCCGCGACGCCCGGCTTCGTGAAGCCGGCCTTCGTCTCCTTGTTCGCGACGAGCTCGAGTGCGCCGATCAGCCCGAGCGCCCGCGCATCGCCGACGAGCGGATGGTCGGCAAAGCCCTGGATGCGCCTGGCGAAGTGCGGTGCCTTCGCAGCGACCTGCCCGACGATGTTCTCGCGCTCGTAGATCTCGAGCGTCTTGATCGCCACCGCCGCCGCCACGGGATGGCCGGAATAGGTGTAGCCGTGGCCGAACGTGCCGAGCTTGCGGCTCTCCTCGACCATCGCCTGGTACACGGCCTCGTTCACCATCACCGCGCCGATCGGCTGGTAGGCCGACGAGAGCGCCTTGGCGACGGAGACGGTGTCGGGCCTTATGTCGAGCGTCTGGGCGCCGAACATCGTCCCGAGCCGGCCGAAGCCGCAGATCACCTCGTCGTCGATCATCAGCACGTCGTACTTGCGAAGCACCTCCTGGATGGCCGGGAAGTAGCCCTTCGGCGGAATGATGACGCCGCCGGCGCCCATCACCGGCTCGGCGATGAAGGCCGCCACCGTCTCGGGCCCCTCGCGAAGGATCATCTCCTCGAGGTTCTGGGCGAGCCGCCTCGAGAAGTCCTCCTCGCTCTCGCCGGCCTCCATGCCCCGATAGGGGTGCGGACAGTCCGTGTGCATTATGTTCTTGATCGGCAGGTCGAAGTCGCCGTGATTGGCGGGCAGGCCGGTCAGGCTCGCCGAGGCGATCGTGACGCCGTGGTAGCCGCGCTGGCGGGCGATGATCTTCTTCTTCTCGGGGCGGCCGAGAGCGTTGTTGTAGTACCAGACGAGCTTGACTTGGGTGTCGTTCGCCTCGGAGCCCGAGCTCGTGAAGAACACCTTCGAGATCTCCGCCGGTGCGATCTCCTTCAGCTTCTCGGCCAGCTCGATGGCGGGGTCGTGGCTCTTGCCGCCGAAGATGTGCGTGAAGGACAGCTTGCGCATCTGCGCCGCGGCCGCCTCGACCAGCTCCTCGTTGCCGTAGCCGAGCGAGGTGCACCAGAGGCCTGCGAGACCCTCGATGTAGTCCTTCCCGTTGGAATCGTAGACGCGGATCCCCTGACCTCGCTCCAGAACCAGCGGGCCGGTCTCCCGGTGCTGGGCGAGGTTCGTGTAGGGATGGATCAGGGTCTCGACGTCGCGTACGGCGAGGTTCGAAAGAGGACTCATGCCTATGACTCCGGAGGGACTAGCGGTCCGGAAGTCAGACTCCAATTCTCTGCCGAAGTCAAAGCGCAAGCCGCATGGCTGACGTGCCCTGTGCAGCGCGATGGGCGGAGTGTGGCGCTATGCGCGAAGGGGCTCGGTCTCGACCGGGGCGGCGAGCTCAGGGGCGAGTTGCATGAGCGCCTCTGACAGATCGGCGGCAGACGCCGTGTGGAGGCCGTGTGGCCCCTCGTCCTCTCCCGCCGTCAGGGCCAGCACGACGAATCCTTGCTCGGCGCCCGTCGACTGGCCGACGAGCCAGTGGACCGGCCCGTGCTCCGGATGTTCCGTGGCCATGCCGAAGAGGCTCACCGTATCCGCGCTGATCATCGCGTCACGT
Source organism: Lutibaculum baratangense AMV1 (assembly GCF_000496075.1). Classification (GTDB taxonomy): domain Bacteria; phylum Pseudomonadota; class Alphaproteobacteria; order Rhizobiales; family Tepidamorphaceae; genus Lutibaculum; species Lutibaculum baratangense. The sequence continues at coordinate 3,179 of NZ_AWXZ01000008.1, read as the reverse complement.
GCCGCCTCGACCGCCCCGTCGAGCCCGCCGTCGTGGCCCGCCCTGGCGAGTGCATCGCGTACCCGGGTGGCGACTCGCTCTGCCACCTGGTCCGCCGTCTCGTGGATGACCGTGTCCATGACTCGATCATGGAGCACGGAAAGCGGCGGAACTTTGTTCGCGGTGTCAGTACGTTATCGGTCAGACGAGCCAGGTCTGCGGGTCGGGGACCGCCTCGCGCTTCGACAGGTGCTGCATGCCCTTCACGCACCGCACGACGAGCCACACGACGACGGCGATCGACACGAGCCACCCTATCAGCACCACCATCAGCACGATCGAGAGGATCGAGTAGAGCAAGCCGATCCAGAAGGTGCGGATGAGGTAGACGTAGTGGGTCTGCAGCCAGCCGCTGGCGTTGCCACGGAAGAGATAGGCGAGCACGACCGCGACGAGCGGCAGGATCGGAATGGCGATGCCGACGAGGTAGAGAATGTAGATCAGGAAAGCGCTCTTCTGCGGATCGCGACCGCTGATCGCGTCGGATACGTCGCCCGCAGGACCACCCGTTCCGTTCCGGTTCGTCTCGCTCATTTCAGTCCCCCTCGGGTCGCACGCGCCGCTTCCGGCGATTCCCCGTCATCGCCCAGGCTGAACGATAGCATCGGCCCGGCCGTGGTGCGACACGTCGTCGGTGCTGGCGTGGCGGAGGGCGTTGCGGTATTTCCGGGTGAGACAACGTGGCGGGCACGGCCGAATCCGCCCAGCGACATGGGGCGTCCGGCGGGAGCATCGGGTTTTGCGGGAGGTTGCCCTATACGACCGGCGGGTGTCGCGGCTCGCCCTGTTCAGCCGGCGGGCGGCGGTGTTCGCGCTCGCGCTCGGACTGCTCGGAATGGCGCTCAACCATGCCGAGAAGCTGGAGACGACGGCGGCGGTCGCGACGTTCATGATGGTGGTGGCGCTCGCCGCGCTGGCCGTCCTCGCGGCGATCGGCGGGATCGTCCGGATCTGGCACCGCGGCCATCTCGGCCTCGCCCAGGCGCTCGCGGGCCTGCTCCTGGGATCGGCCATCCTCGCGGGGCCCGCCTATCTGTCGTGGGAGACCGTGACGAAGCCGATGATCAACGACATCGCGACCGACTGGACGAACCCGCCGGTGATGCCGGCCGCCGTCCGGGACCGCTCGAAGTTCGCGAACGCCCTCCGCCACCCGACGCCGGAGGAGATCGCGGCGCAGGCCGAGGCCTATCCCGAGATCGGGCCGCTGGTCGTCAACATGCCCTCGCAGCGCGTCTACGAGGCCGCCCGTGCCCTCGTGCGCGAGCGGGGCTGGCGGATCCTCGACGAGGCGCGTCCGGACGAGCGCGGGCCCGGGCGGCTCGAGATGGTCGCCCGGACGCCGGTCCTCGGGTTCAAGGACGACGTGGCGGTTGCCGTGACGAATCTGGGCGAAGGCCGGACCCGCGTCGACATGCGGTCGGCATCGCGTATCGGCCGGCACGATTTCGGCAAGAACGCCGAGCGCATCTACGGCTTCCTGACCGATCTCGACGAGCGGCTGCGATCCTCCCCGCTCCTCTGAGCCGGGCGAAGATGCCGCATGACAGCTGCGCCGGGCGCCGGTATGGGAAAGGCGATGAGGACGAGGCGCCGCACCACCCTGTTCGCCGTCCTGCGGATGCTGCGCCCGCAGTTCGCCGCTCTCTGCGCGTTTCTCGTCCTCGGCACCGCCGCGCTGCCGATCGCCCTCGCGGGCGCCTCGCCCGCCGGGGAGGTCATCTGCTCCGGCCTCGCCGACGGCTCCGACCCGGGCCGAGACGCTTCCGCTGACTGCGAGAGCTGCCGGCTCTGCTGCTGCATCCTGGCGGCGCAGCCCGTCCTGCCGCCCGTTCCCGCCACCTTCGCGTCTCTCGCGCCCGCACCACTCGGCTACGAGGCCGCGCCGGCGAGGGCCGCGCCGGATCTCCCGCCATTCACCTCCCGCAGGCAGCGCGCGCCGCCCGTCTCCTGATCGCCCGCAACGACACTTTCGAACCGCCGGACCCGCGAGAAGCCCGTCCGGCGAACGAACGCGCGATCAGGAGACATTGGACATGAAGAAGATCTGCATGCTGGGCGCAGCTGCGGCCGTGCTCGCCGCCGTCAGCCCCGCCCAGGCCCACGTCACGCTCGAGCAGGACGCCGCGGCGGGCGAAACCTACTACAAGGCCGTCTTCAGGGTGCCGCACGGCTGCGCCCCCGGACAGGCCACGAACAAGGTGACCGTCAGGCTGCCGGAGGGTTTCATCTCCGCAAAGCCCATGCCGAAGGCCGGCTGGCAGCTCGAGACGGTGACGGGTGCCTACGCGGAACCTCACGAGATTCACGGCGAGACGGTCGCCGAAGGCGTGCGGGAGGTCACCTGGACCGGCGAACTGCCGGACGAATTTTATGACGAGTTCGTCGTGCGCGGCCGCATTTCCGGCGTCCCGGCGGGCGGCGAGCTCGCCTTCCCGGTGATCCAGACCTGTGGCGAGAGCGAGGTCGCATGGAGCGAGATGGCGGCGGAGGGCGAGGATCCGCACGACCTCGACGCATCCGCACCGACGCTGCGCGTCGCGGAGGGTGGGGCATCGATCGGACACGCGCATGCCGCGCCAGGACATGCCGCGGAGGAGCCGGGATCGGCGGTTCTGGGCGATATTTCGATCTCCCGGGCCTGGATCCGCGCCACGCCTCCCGCAGCGAAGGTAGCCGGCGGCTACCTCACGGTCACGAACGCCGGCGAGGAGGACGACACCCTGGTCGGAGGCTCGGTTTTCTTCGCTGACGGCTTCGAGATCCACGAGATGTCGATGGTGAACGGCGTGATGCAGATGCGGGAGCTTCCCCGAGGCCTGAAAGTGCCGGCGGGTCAGACGGTTACGTTCGAGCCGGGGGGGCTTCACCTCATGCTGACCAACGTGAAGGATCCGCCGGCGGAAGGCGAGTTCCTGAAGCTGACGCTCCGGTTCGAGAGGGCGGGCGAGGTGACGCTCGACGTGCCGGTTTCGGGGATCGGGGCGCGGAGCTACCCGGGCGGCGCTGCCGGGGCGGAGACCGACAGTGGCGCCGCCGGTGTCGGTCACGAGCATGATCACGGCCACGGCGCGACCGGCCACGCGCACTGAGGCCTGAGACGAAGAAGGGGCGGCTTTCCCTGAGGAAGCCGCCCCTTC
>NZ_AWXZ01000007.1 GCF_000496075.1 Lutibaculum baratangense AMV1 | reverse complement strand
GGTCGACGCCGTCCTCGACCTGGCTCGACGAGGTCTCGATCAGCGTCTTGATCTCCTTGGCGGCCTCGGCCGAGCGCTGGGCGAGCGCGCGCACCTCGCTCGCGACGACGGCGAAGCCCTTGCCGGCATCACCCGCGCGGGCGGCCTCGACGCCCGCGTTGAGCGCCAGGAGGTTCGTCTGGAAGGCGATCTCGTCGATCACCCCGATGATCTGCGAGATCTGCTTCGAGGAATTCTCGATCTCCGTCATGGCGCCGACAGCGCTCTTGACGACCTCGCCGGACTGCTCCGCATCGCCCTTCGCCTTCGAGACGACGGAGCTTGCGTGGTTTGCGCCTTCGGAGGTCCGCCTGACCGTCGCGGTGATCTCGTCGAGGGCCGCCGCCGTCTCCTCCAGGCTCGCCGCCTGCTGCTCGGTGCGCCGCGACAGGTCGTCGGAAGCCTCGGAGATCTCGCCAGTCCCCGAACGGATCGCCGCAGTCGCCGCGTTGATCGTCCTCATCGTATCCTGCAGCTGCGTCATCGCCTCGTTGAAGTCGTCCTTCAGCTTGCGATAGTCGCCGGGGAACGCCGCCTGGATGCGGAAGGTCAGGTCGCCTTCCGAAAGCTTGGCCAGACCCGTCCCGATCTCCGCGACCACGATCGCCTGCTCCTCGGCCGCCTGCCGCTCGCGTGCCTCGTTGTGGCTGCGTGCGCTCTCGGCCTCCTTCCGCTGCGTCGCGACTTCCGCCTCCACGCGCTCCTTCTCGACGGCGGCCTCCTTGAAGGTGAGCACGGCCTGAGCCATCTCGCCGATCTCGTCGTGCCTCTCGACATGCGGCACCGCCACCATGTTGTCGCCTGCGGCAAGGGCCTTCATCGTTCCGGTCATGGCGACCACCGGCCGCGTGATCGAGCGGTTCGAATACCAGCCGAGGAAGGCGGCCATGGCGACGAGCAGCGAGACCCCGCCCGCGAGGGTGGCCACGGCCACAGCGGTCGCGTTGTTCTGGTCGACCTCGCTCGCCTGAACGCTCGCCAGCGCCGCGTCGCGGAACGCGTCGAGACCGTCTTCCACGGGCTCTATGAACTGGTCGGCCAGACCCGAGCTCAGGATCTGGACGGCCTCGCCATAGCTGAAGGCCTCAGATGCCCTGGCGATTGCCGGATCCGCGACCTGCGCGTGCCACGCCGCCGCGGCCTCCGCGATGGTTCGGACGCTCGCCTGTGCCTCGGCGTCGCCGCGGCTGAGCTCGGCGATCCTGTCGACCTGGGCCGTGAACGCGTTGTAGTGGTGCTTCACCCGGTCGGCATAGTACTGGTCCTTGAGGATCAGGTAGCCGCGCAGAGAATTCTCCTGCCGCGTCACGGCGGCTCGGGCCTCGGCCGCGGCGAGCACGATCTCGGTCTGCAGCTTCGTCCTCGCCTGCTCTTCTTCCAGCCGGCCCAGGCTCATGTACACGGCCGCGCCCATGATGGCAGCGGCAACGGTCATGACGGCGAAGGACATCGCAAGCTTCGCCGACAGTCTCAGATCAGTGATACGCACTTCCCACTCCACACATTCCGGCCGACACCGGTTCGCCCCCCGGCGATCCGTGGTGCATCGACACCCCCCGTGCCGCGTCCACACATCTTTCGGTGCTTGTCACGGTCGATCGACGGCGATCGAGATTGCTCCGAGCCGCCCGACGTCATCGAATGTAGAGATGAAGTTGTTGCTGCCAGCTTAAGCAGCCGGCGAGCGTCTACTGGTTTGCCGCGGAATTTCCGTGCCGGCTAACGGCCGAGTGCGAGGAGCCGAACTGCTCCACGGGGAAAATTAGGAGAAAGACGGCAGAAAGATCTTCTGGCTACGTGGAACCGCCGCACCGGCCGTCGAAATCTCGGCGGGCTGCGTCGATCCTTTCTCCGTGCCGCCGCGCCCAGTCGCCGAGAGCCGCCACCGGCCCCAGGAGGTCGCGTCCGAGTTCGGTCAACTCGTAGTCGACGCGCGGCGGGACCGTCGGGAACACCGTGCGCGTCACGAGACCGTCGCGCTCGAGGCCGCGCAGGGTGAGCGTGAGCATGCGCTGGGAAATGGAACCGATCGCGCGCCGGAGCTCGTTGAAGCGCATAGGGCCGCTGCCGAGCGTCACGACGACCAGCACGGTCCACTTGTCGCCGATCCTCTGCAGGATCTCGCCGACCCGGCGGCAGTCGGCGGGAACATGGATGTCACCAACGGACACGAAAGTGCCTCCTTGCGAGCCTCTCCCGGTAACCTATTTAGTGCAGGTCACAAAAGGTTACCACTGTCCTGCCACGGCAAGAAGGATCGGCTCATGACTCTCAAGCTCAACATCATCGTCGCCAGCACGCGGCCGGGCCGCCAGGGGCCTGCAGTGGGCGACTGGTTCGAGGAGTATGCGCGGGGCCATGGGGCGTTCGAGCCCGTGCTGCTCGATCTCGCCAAGGTCGGCCTGCCGCTCTACGACGAGCCGCGTCACCCGGCGATGCAGCAATACGAGCACGAGCACACGAAGCGATGGGCGAAGTCGGTCGCCGCGGGCGATGCGGTCGTGCTCGTGACGCCCGAGTACAACCACACAATGCCGCCGTCGCTCGTGAACGCGCTCGACTTCGTCTACAAGGAGTGGAACTACAAGCCGGTGGGCATCGTCAGCTATGGCGGCGTCTCAGGCGGCCTGCGGGCGGCGCAGACCGCGCGCGAGATGGCCGCGACGCTGAAGATGATGCCGATCCCGGAAGGCGTCCCGATCCCGAACTTCGCCCAGTCGATCGAAGAGGGGCGGTTCAAGTCGAACGAGCTGATCGACGCCAGCGCGAAGTCGATGCTCGACGAGCTCGCGAAATGGGCGAAGGCGCTGAAGCCGCTGCGCGAGCCGGCGCGCACCCCGGAGCCCGCCGCGGCCTGAGCTTGCGGGGAGGGGCGTTCGGCGCTATCGGCATGGAGGTCCGAGCGAGGATCTCCACATGCCGCTGCACACCTGGCTGCTCTTCCTGCCCGCCGTCTTCGCGATCAACGTCTATCCCGGTCCCAACAACCTGATGGCGCTCGGCAACGGCGCGCGGCGCGGCGGCCGGCAGGCCTTCCTCGCCGCCGCCGCGAGGCTGCCGGCCTTCGCGGCGATGATCGCTCTGGTCGCGCTCGGTCTCGGGGTCGTGCTGGCGGCCTCCGAGACGTTCTTCGTCGTGCTCAAGTGGATCGGTGCCGCCTATCTCGTCTATCTCGGGATCAGGATGATGCTCGCTCCCGTCGACGAGGCGGCGGTAGGGCGGGCGCCGGCGGAGCCGCTCGCCCGGCTCGCCCGGCGGGAGTTCCTGGTCGCCGCGACGAACCCGAAGGCGATCGTCACCTTCACGGCGTTCTTCCCTCAGTTCCTGACTCCGGGCGGCGAGCACTACGTCGAGATGGCGCAGATGGGGCTCGCGTTCCTGCTGCTCGAGGCCGTCGCCATCCTCATCTATGCCGGCCTTGGCAGCCGCATCGGCGCGCTCGCCGGCACCGCGCGCCGGATGCGTCTCGTCAACCGCCTGTCGGGCGGCGCTCTCGTTGTCGCGGGGGCGCTTCTGGCGCTGGCGCGCCGGCCGCAGGCGGTTTGAGATGGCCGGTCCCTCCGAAGCCGGGCTCGAGGCGACGTGCCCATGGCACGGCGGAGATCCGCTCTACCGCGCCTATCACGACGAGGAGTGGGGGAGGCCGGTGAAGGACGACCGGCGGCTCTTCGAGAAGCTGTGCCTCGAAGGCTTCCAGGCGGGTCTCTCCTGGCTGACCATCCTGCGGAAGCGCGAGAACTTCAGGCGCGCCTTCGAAGGTTTCGATATCGAGCGTGTGGCTTCGTTCGGCGAGGCGGAGGTGCGCCGTCTCCTGGCGGATCAGGGCATCGTCCGCCACGAGGGCAAGATCCGTTCGACGATCAACAATGCGCAGCGGACGCTGAGCCTCGTCGCGGAGGAAGGCTCGCTCGCGGGTTTCGTCTGGGCTCACGAGCCGGCGCCCGCCACCAGGCCGACGCACGTCACGCGTCAGACGCTCGCCGAGATGACGACGAGCCCGGAGTCGGTCGCGTTGTCGAAGGCGCTGAAGAAGCGCGGCTTCACCTTCGTCGGGCCGACGACGGTCTACGCCTTCATGCAGTCGATGGGTCTCGTGAACGATCACCTGTCGAACTGTCCTATCCGCGCGATCGTGGAAGAAAGACGCGCCAATTTCGTCCGTCCGGACCAGGCCTCTACCGGATAATTCGCCTTTCTGTCTGATTTCAGACAGAGCGGGTTGAATTCCCGTCCCCGAGGTCTCACCCTCTCTGAACAGAGATTTGCCGCTCATGTGTCGGAGTGCGGCCGGCCGGTCCCGAATGCCGGCTCGCCCGCCCCTGCACTTTTCCAAGGCACCGGCCGAGATTTCGGCGAACGGCATGCCGACACTGCCCGGCCCGGTAGCCCCACCCTTCTCCCCGACGAGAAAGGACCCGATGAACATCGACATTTCCGAGCTCGGAGAGGTCTATCCCGACTTCCGGGTTGCCGCGGTCACCTGCTGCAACCTGAGGATCGACGAGCAACGCTCCGAGGAGCTCCACGACGTGATCGCATCGCGCGAGGAGGAGGTCCGGCGTCGCTGGGTCGGCGTGGAGATGGGCGAGATCCCCGGCATCAAGGTCTGGCGCGATGCCTATCGCCGGTTCGGCATCAGGAGAGGCAGCTACCGTTCCTCGGTCGAGCGCCTGCTCCGGAATTGCGTGAACGAGCGGGCGCTGCCCCCCATCAACGCCTTCGTCGACGTCTACAACGTCGTCTCGCTGACGCACGTCCTGCCGGCCGGCGCGAACGACCTTTCCTGTGTGAAGGGTTGCCTGTGCTACCGCTACGCGGCGAAAGGCGACACGTTTCACGACCTCGCCGACAGCGGCGAACCGGTGGATAATCCCCCGAATGAGGGGGAAGTCGTCCTGGCGGACGACGAGAAGGTGCTCTGCCGGCGCTGGAACTGGCGCCAGGACAGCCGGTCCTTGATCCAGCCCACCACGCGCGAGGCCGTCGTCGTGATCGAGGACAATGGCTGCGGCAACATCGAGGCCGCCGTCGACGATCTCGTCGATCTCCTCGGCTATTTCTGCCGTGCGGACGCGGCCATCACCACGGCGACGGCCGAGGATCCCCGGCTCGAGCTGCGGCAGCCGGCCCCGGCCTGAGACGCAACGCCTCCGAGCGACCTTGCATGTCCGGTTCCGAGGCTCTCTGCTCCAGGGGCGCCGCCGGGCGCTCTCCTTGACAGTATAAACATATCTTTATATCGTTCTCCGCACATTGGCTCGCGAGGCAATTGGAGACACGGTATTGGCCGGCGTTTCGAGTGATCAGCTTCTTGCCGCGCTGCGTGCGTCAGGCGAACCGACACGGCTGCGGATCCTCGCGCTCCTCGCGGAGGGCGAGCGCAGCGTGAAGGATCTGACGGATATCCTGGGCCAGAGCCAGCCGCGGATCAGCCGGCATCTCAAGCTGCTGGTCGATTCGGGGCTCGTGAAGCGTCACCCGGAAGGCGCCTGGGCCTTCTTCCGTCTCGCGGAGGACGGCGGCAGCGTCGCCTTCGTGCGCCAGCTCCTGGCGGCGCTGTCCCCGGAGGACGCCCTCGTGGCGCGGGACCGGGAGCGGCTCGATGCCGTGCGGCAGGGGCATTCGGAGGCCGCGCAGGCCTATTTCGCCCGCCATGCCGGCGTCTGGGACCAGATCCGGTCGCTGCATGTCGACGAGAACGAGGTCGAGGCCGCCATACTCGATCTCCTCGGGGACGAGCGGTACGACACGGTCGTCGATCTCGGCACCGGCACCGGCCGGATGCTGCAGCTTCTCGCCGATCGGGCGGAACGGGGCATCGGTCTCGACGTGTCGCACGACATGCTGTCCTTCGCGCGCTCCAGGCTCGACGACGGCCGCCTGCGCCATTGCCAGGTCCGCCAGGGGGACATCTACGCGACGCCCCTCGACAGCGACGTCGCGGATCTCGTGATCGTGCATCAGGTCCTGCACTTCCTCGACGATCCGGAGCGCGCGATCGCCGAGGCGCGGCGGCTTCTGAAGCCCGCGGGCCGGCTGCTCGTCGTCGACTTCGCGCCGCACGATCTCGAGTTTCTTCGCGACCAGCACGCGCACCGGCGGCTCGGCTTCGACCACGACCACATGAGCGCCTGGCTCACGGGGGTCGGGCTCGAGCCCGACCGCCACATCGAGCTCGCCGGCACCGGCGACCGCAACAGTCTGACGGTGGTGGCGTGGTCCGCCCGCGACACCCGTTCCGCCGTCCGGACCCCAGATAGACTTTCAGAGGAGGCCGCGTGATGACGCAGCAGGATCCGAAGCCCTTGGCGCCCGACTTTTCGGTCTCGTTCGAGTTCTTTCCACCGAAGAACGAGGCGATGGAGCGCACGCTGTGGCGGTCGATCGAGCGCCTCGCGCCGCTGCAGCCGAAATTCGTTTCCGTCACCTACGGCGCCGGCGGCTCCACCCGCGAGCGGACGCACAACGTCGTCGCCCGCATCGTCAGGGAGACGCCGCTGCGGCCGGCCGCGCACCTGACCTGCGTCGGCGCATCCTGCGACGAGGTCGACGAGGTGGTCCGCCTCTATCACGAGGCCGGCGTACGGCACATCGTGGCGCTGCGCGGCGACCCGGCCGAGGGCGTCGGCGCCTGCTACGCGCCGCACGCGCAGGGCTATCAGACGACGGCCGACCTCGTCGCCGGCATCAAGCGTGTCGGAGATTTCGAGGTGTCGGTCTCGGCCTATCCGGAGAAGCACCCGGAGTCGCCCGATGTCGACGCCGACCTCGACGTGCTGGAGGCGAAGGTCGATGCCGGCGCCGACCGCGCGATCACGCAGTTCTTCTTCTCCAACGAGCACTTCTACCGCTACCGCGACCGCGTCGCGGCCCGGGGCATCGATGTCGATCTCGTGCCGGGCATCCTGCCGATCTCGAACTTCGCGCAGGTGAAGAAGTTCGCCGGCATGTGCGGCGCTTCGGTCCCGGACTTCCTCGGCGAGCGCTTCGAGGGTCTCGACGAGGATCCGGAGACCCGGCAGCTCGTGGCCGCTGGCGTCGTCGCCGAGCAGATCCTCGACCTGGCCGCCAACGGCGTGAAGGAGTTTCACTTCTACACGCTGAACAAGGCCGAGCTGTCCTACGCGGCCTGCCACATGCTCGGCCTGCGGCCGCACTTCGCGACCGACGCGGCCGCCTGAGGGCGGCTCCGGGACGCTTCATCCAAGCCTCAAGAACAAACCCCAAAAGGGATTGTGACCAGTGAATATTCCGCTCTCAGACGTCGACGCCGAGATCCGCAAGCTCGCCCGGGAGCGCATCCTCGTTCTCGACGGTGCCATGGGCACCATGATCCAGGAGCTCAAGCTCACCGAGGAGGACTATCGGGGGGATCGCTTCAAGGACTGGCCCTGCGACGTGAAGGGCAACAACGACCTCCTGACCCTCACGAAGCCGGACGCGATCAAGGAGATCCACAAGGCCTTCCTGAAGGCCGGCGCGGACATCGTCGAGACGAACACCTTCTCGTCGACCTGGATCGCCCAGGCCGACTACCAGATGGAGGAGATCGTCCACGATCTGAACGTCGAGGGCGCACGAATTGCGCGCGAGGCCGCCGACGAGGTCGGCCGCGAGGAGGGCCGGCGCTGCTTCGTCGCCGGCGCGATCGGCCCGACGAACCGGACGGCCTCGATCTCGCCCGACGTGACGGATCCGGGCTATCGCGCCATCACATTCGACCAGCTCGCCGACGCCTATGGCGCGGCCGCACGGGGGCTGATCGAGGGCGGCGCCGACCTCCTGCTGATCGAGACGATCTTCGACACGCTGAACGCGAAGGCAGCGATCTACGCGATCGAGGGCCTGTTCGAGGAGATCGGACGCCGCGTGCCGGTCATGATCTCCGGCACGATCACCGACCGCTCCGGCCGCACCCTGTCCGGCCAGACCCCGACGGCGTTCTGGAACTCCATCCGGCACGCCAGGCCGATCTCGATCGGCCTGAACTGCGCCCTGGGCGCCAGCGAGATGCGGCCGCACCTGGCCGAGATCGCGAAGATCGCCGACACGCTCGTCTGCGCCTATCCGAACGCGGGCCTGCCGAACCATTTCGGCGAGTATGACGAGAGCCCGGAGGAGACCTCCGCCCAGATCCGCGAGTTCGCCGACAGCAATCTCGTCAACATCGTCGGCGGCTGCTGCGGCACGACGCCTGCCCATATCGCGCGCCTCCGCGAGGCCGTGGAGGGGCTGAAGCCGCGGGAGATCCCGACCCCGCCGCAGTATATGCGCCTGTCGGGCCTCGAGCCCTTCGTGCTGACGCCGGAAACGAACTTCGTGAATATCGGCGAGCGCACGAACGTCACGGGCTCCGCGCGCTTTCGCAAGCTCATCAAGGAGGGCGACTACACCACCGCCCTCGACGTCGCGCGCGATCAGGTCGAGAACGGCGGCCAGATCATCGATGTGAACATGGACGAGGGCATGCTCGAATCCGAGCAGGCCATGAAGACCTTCCTGAACCTCGTCGCCGCGGAGCCCGACATCGCGCGCGTGCCGGTCATGATCGATTCCTCGAAGTGGACGGTGATCGAGGAAGGGCTGAAGTGCGTCCAGGGCAAGCCGATCGTGAACTCGATCTCGCTCAAGGAGGGCGAGGAACAGTTCCTGGCGCAGGCCGAGAAGCTGCGCCGCTATGGCGCGGCGGTGGTCGTCATGGCCTTCGACGAGACGGGCCAGGCGGACACGTTCGAGCGCAAGACCGAGATCGCCAAGCGCTCCTACGACCTGCTGGTCGAGAAGGCGGGGATCCCGCCCGAGGACATCGTCATCGATCCCAACATCTTCGCCGTCGCGACGGGGATGGAGGAGCACAACAACTACGGCGTCGACTTCATCAACGCCACGAAGTGGATCCGCGAGAACCTGCCCCACGCCCACGTCTCTGGCGGCCTGTCGAACCTCTCGTTCTCGTTCCGCGGCAACGAGCCGGTGCGCGAGGCGATCCACTCGGTCTTCCTCTACCACGCGATCCATGTCGGCCTCGACATGTCGATCGTCAATCCGGGTCAGCTCGGCGTCTATGACGAGATCGACCCGGAGCTCCGCGAGCTCTGCGAGGACGTCGTCCTGAACCGCCGGCCGGATGCGACGGAGCGTCTCGTGGAGGCGGCCGACCGCTTCAAGGGCGACGGCTCCAAGAAGGAGGAGAAGACCCTCGAGTGGCGCTCGCTGCCGGTCGAGAAGCGCATCGAGCACGCGCTCATCAAGGGGATCGACGAGTTCATCGAGGAGGACACGGAGGAGGCGCGCCAGAACGTGGAGCGGCCGCTCCACGTCATCGAAGGCCCGCTGATGTCCGGCATGAACGTCGTCGGCGACCTCTTCGGCGACGGCAAGATGTTCCTGCCGCAGGTCGTGAAGTCCGCGCGCGTCATGAAGAAGGCCGTCGCCTATCTCGAGCCCTTCATGGAGCAGGAGAAGATCGACATGGGCATCGTCGACAAGCCCGCAAAGGGCAAGGTCGTGATGGCCACCGTGAAGGGCGACGTTCACGACATCGGCAAGAACATCGTCGGCGTCGTGCTCCAGTGCAACAACTACGAGGTCATCGACCTCGGCGTGATGGTGCCGGCGGAGAAGATCCTGCAGACGGCGAAGGACGAGAAGGCCGACATCATCGGCCTGTCGGGCCTCATCACGCCGTCGCTCGACGAGATGGTGGGCGTGGCGACCGAGATGGAGAGGCAGGGGATGGACCTGCCGCTGCTGATCGGCGGCGCCACGACGTCGAAGATCCACACCGCCGTCAAGATCGCGCCGGCCTACAGGAAGGCGCAGGCGATCCACGTCACCGACGCGAGCCGCGCGGTGGGCGTCGTCTCGAACCTCCTGTCGGAGACCGAGCGCCCGAAGCTCTACGAGAAGGTGCGCGAGGAGTACGCGAAGCTCGCCGCCGGCCATTCGCGCAAGCAGGACAACAAGTCCCGCCTGCCGATCAAGGCGGCGCGCGAGAACAGGCTGAACGTCGGCTTCCGCGACTACGAGCCGACGCGGCCGGAGTTCATCGGAACGAAGACCTTCGAGGACTACGACCTCGCCACCCTCGCGAAGTACATAGACTGGGGGCCGTTCTTCCAGACCTGGGAGCTCGGCGGCCGCTTCCCGGCGATCCTCGACGACCCCGAACGCGGCGAGGCCGCGCGCGCGCTCTACGAGGATGCCCAGAAGCTCCTGGCCGAGATCATCGACCAGAAGCTCCTGACCCCGAAGGCCGTGATCGGCTTCTGGCCGGCGGAGACCCACGGCGACGACATCCGTGTCTTCGCTCACGAGGACCGGCACGAGGAGCTCGCGACGCTCTTCACGCTGCGCCAGCAGATGGCCCGCGGCGACAGCGAGCGCTCGAACCTCGCGCTCGCCGATTTCGTCGCGCCGCATGCAACGGGCGTGCGCGACTATGTCGGCGGCTTCGTGGTGACGGCGGGGCACAACGAGGACAAGGTGCTCGACCGCTTCGTTCGCGCGAACGACGACTACGGCAAGATCCTCTTCCAGGCCTTGGGCGACAGGCTCGCGGAGGCCTTCGCCGAGCACATGCACGAGCGGGTGCGCCGCGAGTTCTGGGGCTATGCCCGCGACGAGAACCTGTCGAACGAGGAGCTGATCGCGGAGGCCTATCGCGGCATCCGGCCGGCGCCGGGCTATCCCTGCCAGCCGGACCACACCGAGAAGGAGACGCTGTTCCGCATCCTCGACGCGGAGGCGCAGGCCGGCGTGAGGCTGACCGAGAGCTTCGCCATGTGGCCCGGCTCCTCCGTCTCGGGCCTCTACTTCTCGCATCCCGAGAGCCGCTATTTCGGCGTCGGCAAGATCGACCGCGACCAGGTCGAGGACTATGCGCGCCGGAAGGGCTGGTCGATGGACTATGCGGAGCGCTGGCTTGCCCCGTCGCTCGCCTATAGCCCCGGCGAGATCGCCGACAAGGCGGCCTGAGCGAGGGTCTTCGCGGGCGCCGGCGAGACCGCTGCCACGCTCCGCCTGAAACAGGTCCGGGAGGGCCGCGCTTTGCGGTCCTCCCGGCGTCCGTGGATCCCGTGTGGTGTGGTGGTGCGAACTCGCGGCGCTTGACTTAGAGGGCGCCGATCACGATCGCAGCGATGAACACGAACGCCGCACCCGCTGCGAGGAGGTTGTACCGCTGGACGTAGTTCATGGCGGTGCGTCCTTCTCTTGGCCTCTTGGCATGAGTCCCTCGGAGGGGCCCATGTCGCAAAACGGTAACCTTGATTAACGACTTGACAAAGCGCTTTCGTCGCTGCGGTGCGAAAATGGCTTTCGGGGCATTGGAAGCTACTGGGAAACCTGCGCTTTCTCGGCTTCGGGGTTGCGGGCATAGCCCGGGCCCACGGTGAGAGGTGCGCCGGGCAGCGCCTCCTGCCCGACATTCGAGCGGAAGCTGCGCTCGTGGCGCTCGATCACCGCGCCGTCGTTCAGGATCTCGAGGACCGCGAGGTAGGGGCGATCCTTCTCGACGCCGGTCACGCGCGGCGTGTCGAACACGAACTTCCGCAGGCCGGCGGCCGGCCGCTCGATCAGGAAGGGATCGCCCCCCGAAGGGTTCTCGAAGGTCGCGCGAACGCGGCTGCCAGCCGGCAGCTCGCGCACCGCCTCGGCGACGAGGCCGTAATGGGCTTCCGCGATGCGGTAGTTGAAGACGAAGCCGCCACCATCGATCTCGAGGTACTGGCCTTCCGGCTCGTCGCAGCCGCCGAGCACGGCGAGCAGGACGAGGAGCGGGATCAGGCTCATGTTCCGCCAGGCGATCTTCCCGTTCATGTGCGCGTTCCGTCGGGGCAGCCTCGCGCTATGATAGCGCATGTCGCAGGCCGCGTATCTCGCCCAGCAGGCGCTCAACACGTGCCAGATCGCGCTGCTCTATGCGCTGATCGCGCTCGCCTACGTTCTCTTTCACGGGGTCACGAACCGCTTCAACCTCGCCTTCGGCGCGCTCGTCACGTGGGGCAGCTACCTCGCCCTCGCCGCCTTCTCGGGCGGCCTTTCGCGGCGGGGCGTTCCTGATATCGCTCTGGCCGCGCTCGCGATCGCTATCGCCGTCGCCGGCGCGGCCGCCCTCGGCCACGGCGTCGGCCGGACGCTGCGGCCACTCCTCGTGGCGCCGCCGCTCGCCATCCTCGTCGCGACGCTCGGATGGGGGATCGCGCTCGAGGAGGCGGCCCGCATCAGCGCCGGCAGTCGGGAACTCTGGCTGCGTCCGTTGCTGGGCGGGCCCGCCGTGTCCTTCGCCGTCGGTGCCGCGCCGATGCGGATCACCCTGATGCAGGGGCTCGTGTGGGCGGCTGCGGCGCTCGCCATCGCGGCGACGCTCGTCTCCATGCGCCTGAGTGCCTTCGGCCGCGCCTGGCGGGCGGTCTCGCAGGATGCGCGCATGGCCGCTCTGGTGGGCGTCGACATCGGGCGCGTCTATGCCGTGACGGTGCTTTTCGCCTCGGCCCTGGCTGGCACGGCCGGCGCGCTGGCCGGCCTCGCTTACGGCAATGCGAGCTTTCACGGCGCGCTGATCGTGGCCACGAAGGCCCTGTTCGTCGCGATCCTCGGCGGTCTTCATTCACCTGCCGGGGCGATCCTCGGCGCCCTGCTGCTGGCCGCCATGGAGTCCCTCTGGTCGGCCTATCTGCCGGGCGACTGGCGCGACGTGGCGGTCTTCGTGGTGCTCGCCGCGCTCGTCGTGCACCGGCCCCGCCGAAGCTCGGCAGACCGCGTTTAAGGTTGCGCTAACCCTTTCGCTTAACAGAGCATTTTCTTAAGCTTGCGCATATCGGCCACATGAATGCGCATCATGTCCTCGCGGGCCTCGTGGGCCTCGCCGTCCTCGTCACCGGGTGCAGCACGTCGAAGATCGGCAGTCGCGACGACGCGTGGCGCCGCGAGGCGGAGGCGATCTGCGTCGCGAAGGATTCCATCGCCGACTCCCGCTACGTCCAGCGCATCAAGCGGCTGGACGGCGAGGGCACCTGCGGCATCCACTACCCCCTGAAGGCCTATGCCGCGACCGACGGACATGTCGGCTTCAACGCGCCGATCACGGCGAACTGCAACGTGCTGTCGGCCTTCGACGGCTGGATCAACCATGTGGTGCAGCCGGCGGCGGGGCAGCTCTACGGCACGCGCGTGACGGAGGTGAAGCTCATGGGCTCCTATTCCTGCCGCAACCGCAACAATAGCCGCAAGGGCAAGATCTCGGAGCACGCCTTCGGCAACGCGATCGACGTCGCCGGCTTCCAGCTCGCCGACGGCCGCTTCATCTCGGTGAAGAACGACTGGCGCAGCGACCCCTGGGCCCAGGCATTCCTGCGGATCACCCACCAGGGCGCCTGCGAGATCTTCACGACCGTCATCGGCCCCGACGGCGATCGCTATCACCAGGATCACCTGCACCTCGACCTCGCCCGCCACGGCACGAAGGGCTACCGATACTGCAAGTAGGAGTTGTGCGCGCCGGACTGCTCCCGGCGGTGCCGAGGCAGGCGACGAGGTGCGCCGCATTTCCAAGCCATCTATGGATCTGATGTCGCCACTGGAGCGCAACCAGGAGTTGTGGTAGCTATCAAGCCGTTGATGCGCGCGTCTCCTCACCGGAGGCAGTCGTCCCAGTGAGCCGCGCAAGGCTGCAGAGGGCAACGGCATGTCGATCTCGGAGAACGGGCTTTGTCTCATCAAACATTTCGAGGGTCTTCGTCTCGACGCCTATATCGATCCCGTGGGTGTGTGGACCATCGGCTATGGTCACACCGGCGAGGCGGCGAGGCCCGGCAACAGGATCACGGAAAGCGAGGCTGAGCAGCTTCTGCAACGGGACCTGGAGAAACACGAGCGGACGGTTCAGGATCTCGTTCAGGTGCAGATCACCGAAGGCGAGTATTCAGCTCTCGTGTCCTTCGCCTTCAATGTCGGCGATGGCGCCCTCAGAGGCTCCACGCTGCTGAGGAAGCTCAACGGCGGTGACTCATCGGGTGCTGCGGCTGAGTTCGAGCGCTGGGTGTATGGCACAATCGACGGCAAGAAGGTGGTGCTTCCCGGCCTGGTCCGGCGGCGGAAGTCGGAGCGCCACCTGTTCGAGACCGGCCGGTTCGACAGCTTCCAGCGACGGCTCATCACGACGGCAGAAGACGGGGGGCGTGATGCCTCGACGGCATCGGCGAGAGGCGACCTAGCGGCCGAGTTCGCGACCCACTTCAATGGTTGGAGCATCAGGAACTTCAAGCCTTACGAGCTCCTCGTCATGGGTGGCGCCCATCTCAATCCCCAGAGCCGCGGCTATGGTCTGAACGGCCTTCCGCCCCGGCAAAGCTGGAACAACATCAGGCGGACGATCGAAGTTCTTGATGCGCTGCGCGACCAATTGGCGGCGCCGGTGCGGACGCTCAGCGTCTACCGTACGCCCGCCTACAACGAGGCGATCGGCGGAGCGAAAAAGAGCCAGCACGTCGAGTTCAACGCGATCGACTTCTACGTCCAGTCGAACAGCGGGGCTGCCGACTGGGCCGCAAGCCTGCGGGCGATGCGCCATCGAGGAGAGTTCAGCGGCGGTATCGGCGTCTACAGCACGTTCGTCCATCTGGACACGCGGGGCGCCGACGCCGACTGGCAGGGCTGAAGAGTCGGTCGACACCTCGCGAAGCTAGCCCCGCCCGTATCCTCCCCCCGAGGGTGTCTTGATGACGATCGCGTCGCCCGGCTCGCAGACGGTCTGATCGCACCCTTCGAGCCGCTCGACCGTGCCGTCCTTCCGCCGCACGGCGTTCTCGCCGCATTCGCCGGGCTCGCCGCCGTCGAGGCCGAATGGGGGCACGCGGCGGTGGCCGGTCAGCAGCGACACGTCCATCCGCTCGAGGAAGCGGATCGTCCGCAGCGTCCCGTCGCCGCCGGTCCACTTGCCGCGCCCGCCCGAGCCGCGGCGCACCTTGAAGCTCTCGAGGATCACGGGATAGCGGAACTCGAGCACCTCGGGGTCGGTCAGGCGCGTGTTCGTCATGTGGGTGTGGACGGCGGAGGTGCCGTTCCAGCCGGGCCCCGCACCGGAGCCGCCGCAGATCGTCTCGTAATACTGGTAGGTGTCGTTGCCGAAGTTGAAGTTGTTCATCGTGCCCTGCGCCGCCGCCATGGCGCCGAGCGCCCCGAACAGCGTGTCGGTGACGGCCTGGCTCACCTCCACGTTCCCGGCCACGACGGCGGCCGGGTATTTCGGCGCGAGCATGCAGTCGTCCGGCACGACGATGTCGATCGGCTTCAGGCAGCCGGCGTTCATCGGGATCTCGTCGTCGACCATGCAGCGGAAGACGTAGAGCACCGCCGCGCGGGTCACGGGGCGGGGCGCGTTGAAGTTCGAGTTCTGCTGCGGGCTCGTGCCGGTGAAGTCGACGGTGGCCTGTCGTCTCTCGCGGTCGACGGTGATCTTCACCTTGATGACCGATCCCTGATCCATCTCGTAGGCGAACTCGCAGTCGTGCAGCGCGTCGATGAAGCGCCGCACGCTCTCCTCCGCGTTGTCCTGCACGTGGCCCATATAGGCCTGCACGATCTCGAGACCGAAATGGCCGATCATCTTCCTGAGCTCGGCGACGCCCTTCTCGTTCGCCGCGATCTGGGCGCGGAGGTCGGCGATGTTCTGCGCGGGGTTCCGGCAGGGCCAGGGGCCGGAGCCGAGAAGCTCGCGCAGCTCCGCCTCGCGGAAGCGGCCCTGGTCGACGAGCTGGAAGTTGTCGATGAGGACGCCTTCCTCCTCGATCGTCGTCGCCCGCGGCGTCATCGATCCCGGCGCCTTTCCGCCGACATCGGCATGGTGCCCGCGGCTCGCGACCCAGAAGAGGATCCTCGTGTCGTCCTCCTCGTCGAAGACGGGCGTGACGACGGTGATGTCCGGCAGGTGCGTGCCGCCGTTATAGGGGGCGTTGAGGACGAAGACGTCGCCCGGCCTGATCGAGGGGTTCTGCTCGATCACCGCCATGACGCTGCGGTCCATCGAGCCGAGATGCACCGGCATGTGCGGGGCGTTCGCGATCAGCGCCCCGTCGGCCGCGAAGACCGCGCAGGAGAAGTCGAGCCGCTCCTTGATGTTGACGGAATAGGCGGTCTTCTCGAGCGTCACGCCCATCTGCTCGGCGATCGACATGAAGAGGTTGTTGAAGACCTCGAGCATCACCGGATCGGCCTCCGTGCCGATCGCGTGGCGGCGCTGAAGCGCCTTCACCCGCCGCAACACGAGGTGCAGCTTCGGCGTCATCTCCGCCTGCCAGCCCTCCTCGACGACGACCGTGTTGTGCCTCTCCACGATCAGCGCCGGGCCAGAGACCGTCTGTCCGGGCTTCAGCCTCTCGCGCTCGAAGACCTTCGCCTCGCGCCACTCGCCGCCAGCGAAGACGCGCGTCTCGGCCATGGGAGAGGGATCTCCCGACACCGTCTCGTGGTCCGGCTCCTCGCGACGTGCCGATCCCCCGAGGCTCTCGACCTCGATCGCCTCGACGACGATGGCCTTGTCGGGCGTGGTGAAGCCGAACTGCACCTTGTGCTCGCGCTCGAAGGTCGCGCGCATCTCCTCGGGGGAGGCGAGGGGGACGACGATCGGCGTGTCGGTGCCGGCGTAGCGCAGATGCGCCTTGCGGACGACCTCGACGTCGCGCTCCGGCACGCCCTGCGCGACGAGCTCGGCCGCGTTCTCCGTCGCCAGGCGATCGGCGGTGGCTGAGACCGTCTTCATCACGTCGTCGGCAAGCCGGGCCTCGATCGCCTGCTGGCGGTTCGCGCGGATGTCGGCGAGGCCCATGCCGTAGGCCGAGAGGATGCCGGCGAGCGGGTGGATCAGCACCGTCTTCATGCCGAGCGTGTCGGCGATCAGGCAGGCGTGCTGGGCGCCGGCGCCGCCGAAGGTCGTCAGCACGTAGTCGGCGACGTCGTAGCCGCGCTCGACGGAGATCTTCTTGATGGCGTTCGCCATGTTCTCGACCGCGATGCGCAGGAAGCCTTCGGCCACGTCCTCGGGCGAGCGGCCGTCGCCGATCTGCGCGCTGAGCTCCGCGAAGGCCTGGCGCACGCCGTCGACGTCGAGCCGCTCGTCGCGATCCGGGCCGAAGATCGCAGGGAAGAACTCCGCGGAGATCTTTCCGAGCATCACGTTCGCGTCGGTGACCGCGAGTGGCCCGCCGCGGCGGTAGCAGCGGGGGCCGGGGTTGGCGCCGGCCGAATCGGGCCCTACGCGGAAGCGCGAGCCGTCATAGTGGAGGATCGAACCGCCGCCGGCCGCGACGGTGTGGATGCGCATCATCGGCGCGCGCATCCTCACGCCCGCGACCTCGGTCTCGAAGGTCCGCTCGAACTCGCCGTCATAGTGCGAGACGTCGGTCGAGGTGCCGCCCATGTCGAAGCCGATCATGCGCTCGAAGCCCGCCATCCGGCTCGTCTCGACCGCGCCGACCACGCCGCCGGCGGGGCCGGAGAGGATCGCGTCCTTGCCCTGGAAGAGATCGGCCGCGGTGAGCCCGCCGTGGCTCTGCATGAACATGAGGCGAGGGCCTTCGCTCGCGCCCTGCTCCCCGATATCGGCAGCGTCCGCGAGATCCGACGGCTTCGCGTCGAGCTCGCCCGCGACCTGCTCCACGTAGCGGCGCAGGATCGGCGAGAGGTAGGCGTCGACGACGGTCGTGTCGCCGCGGCCGACGAACTTCATGAGCGGCGACACCTCGTGGCTCACGGAGACCTGGGTGAAGCCGATCTCGCGGGCGAGGGAGGCGACCGCCTTCTCGTGGTCGGCGAAGCGATAGCCGTGCATGAAGACGATGGCGCAGGCGCGGATGCCGTCGTCGTAAGCCTGCTGCAGACCGGCACGGGCGCTCTCGATGTCGAGCGGCACGAGGACCTCGCCGGCCGCGTTCGCCCGCTCCTTCACCTCGATCACCCGCTCGTAGAGGAGCTCGGGCTTCACGATGTGGCGGGCAAAGAGCTTCGGACGGGCCTGGTAGCCGATCTCGAGCCCGTCCGCGAAGCCTTCGGTGACGACCAGCAGCGTCCGGTCGCCCTTGCGCTCGAGCAGGGCGTTCGTCGCCACGGTCGTGCCCATCTTCACGGCGGCGATGAGGTCCGACGGGATCGGATCCCCGCTGCCGATCCCGAGGAGGTCGCGGATGCCCTGGATCGCGGCGTCGCGATAGGCTTCCGGGTTCTCCGACAGGAGCTTGTGGGCGACGATGTCGCCGTCCGGCCGCCGGGCGACGATGTCGGTGAACGTGCCGCCACGGTCGATCCAGAAGTCCCACTTGCCGCTCATGTCCGCTCACCTTCGCGTCTGCAATCGGATGCTCCACATAGCTTGCGGGCCCGCCCGTGGTCGAGGGGCATGGCTCGAGCATGCGTCTTCGGCATGGCTTCCCCGCGAGACGATGCGGCCTCTGCGCCTGTCCCCCGATGGTAGCCTGCCCTATAAGACGGACCCATGAGTCTCTGGGGAAAGTTAGGCGGCGCGGCCGCCGGAATGGCGGTCGGTGGTCCTATCGGGGCGCTCCTGGGCGCGGTGGCCGGCCACTATGCCTTCGACCGTCAGGAATCGCCGGAAGCCGCCGAGGCGAGGCGCCAGATCGTCTTCACGATGGGCGTCATCGCGCTTTCGGCGAAGATGGCGAGGGCGGACGGCATCGTGACCGCTGACGAGGTCCAGGCCTTCGGTCGTGTCGTCGAGGTTTCGGAGTCGGAGCGGAGGAACGTCGAGCGGCTTTTCCATCTCGCCCAGCAGACGGTCGACGGCTACCAGGCCTACGCCAAGCAGATCGCAGACCAGTTCGGTGAGGACCGGGCGCTCCTGGAAGACGTTCTCGACGCGCTGTTCGAGATCGCGAAGGCCGACGGCGCGGTTCACGAGCGCGAGCTCGCCTACCTCTCCGATGTCGCCTCGATCTTCGGCTTCGGCGAGGCCGACTTCCGCCGCATCGCGGCGCGTCACGTCGCGGCCGGAAGCGATCCCTACACCGTGCTCGGCCTGTCTCCGGACGCCGACGCCGAGACGATCCGCAAGCGCTACCGCGCCCTCGTCGTCGAGAACCACCCCGACCGGGCGATCGCTCGAGGCCTGCCAGAGGAATTCGTGAGGGTCGCCACGGAACGGCTCGCCGCCATCAACGCAGCCTATGACCGCATCGCGCAGGAGCGCGGCCTTTGACGCCGGCGCAGCCGGTGCAGCATGGCTTCTTCCCGCCTTCGCACCTCGGCCTTCTCCTTCTGGTCCAGCTCATCTGGGGCGCGAACTTCGTCGTCTCGAAGCTCGCCGTCACCGACCTGCCGCCGCTCATGTTCATCGCGACGCGGTTCTTCGTCGTGTGGCTGCTCATGCTGCCTTTCATGCGGTGGCATCCGGGCCAGATGGGCAACGTGCTCGCCATCGCCTTCCTCGCCGGTGCCGGCCATTTCGCCGCGATGATCCTGTCGCTCGCCTGGGCCGACGACATCGGGCCGATCGCGATCGGTCTCCAGCTCGGGCCGCCGATCTCGACGGTGCTCTCCGTCGTCTTCCTCGGCGAGCGGCTGGGGCCGTGGCGGCTCGCCGCGATCGTCATCGCGTTCGGGGGCGTCGCCCTCATGGGGTTCGACCCGACGGTGCTCGAGTACTGGCCGGCGCTCCTGATGGTCATTGTCGCGGCGCTTTCGATGGCGGTGGCGCAGATCTTCATGCGAATGGTTCGCGGCGTCTCGGTCTACGACATGCAGGCCTGGGTGGGGTTCGGCACCTGGCCCCCGATTTTCGCCCTGTCGCTCCTCATGGAGGATCAGCCCGTCGCGCGGCTCCTCGACGCGAGCCTCTATGGCTGGGCGGCCGTGGCCTTCACGGCCGTCGGCGTCAGCCTCGTCGGCCATGGCGGCTTCTACTGGATCCTGCAGCGCCACGAGATCACGCGCGTCGCGCCCTTCGCGCTCCTGGCGCCGGTGTTCGGCGCGGTGCTCGGGATCGTCCTCCTCGGCGACGTCGTCACCTGGCGCATCGTCGTCGGCGGGCTCCTGACGCTCTCGGGCGTGTTCATCATCACCGTGCGGGAGGGCAGGCGACGGCAGGCCCCGCCACCGGTCACCAGCCGCACGTGAGCCTCCCGGCATCGGGCGGGCTCTGATAGGTTCGCCGCGGTAGGAGGGTCACCATGAGCGCCCAGTCCGAGAGCGTCCGGTCGATATCCACCCGCTGCTGCATCGTCGGCGGCGGGCCGGCGGGGATGATGGCCGGCTTTCTGCTGGCCCGCGGCGGCGTGCCGGTGGTCGTGCTCGAGAAGCACGGCGACTTCCTCCGCGACTTCCGGGGCGACACGATCCACCCCTCCACCATGCAGGTGATGCACGAGCTCGGGCTGCTCGAGAGGTTCCTGAAGCTGCCGCACCAGAAGGCGCCCGTCCTGATGGGGCAGGTCGGCGACGAAACGATCACGGTGGCCGACTTCTCGCACCTTCCGACCGTCGCCAAGTACATAGCCTTCATGCCGCAGTGGGACTTCCTGAACTTCCTGGCGGAGGAGGGGAGGCGCCATGCCGCCTTCGATCTGCGCATGGGCACGAAGGGGCTCGGCGTGCTGGAAGAGGGCGGCCGCGTCGTCGGGGTGAGGGCGCGCGACGAGGAGGGGCCGATCGAGATCCGCGCCGAGCTCGTCGTGGCGGCCGACGGGCGGCATTCCGAGCTGCGCTCGGCGGTCGGGTCCCGGGTCCTCGATCTCGGGGCGCCGATGGACGTCCTGTGGATGCGCGTCCCGCGTCGCGGTGACGATCCCGAGAGCTCGCTCGGCCGCTTCGATGCCGGCCGCGTTCTCGTGCTGATCGACCGCGGCGACTACTGGCAGGTCGCCTTCGTCATCCCGAAGGGCTCGGCCGACGAGTATCGGCGTCGCGGGGTCGGCGCCATTCGCGACGAGATCGCCAGTCTCGCGCCGTTTCTCGCCGACAGCGTCGACGCGCTCTCCTCCTGGGACGATCTGAGCCTGCTCACGGTGACGGTCGACCGTCTGGAGCGCTGGCACCGGGAGGGGCTCATCTGCATCGGGGACGCCGCCCACGCCATGTCGCCGATCGGCGGCGTCGGCGTGAACCTCGCCGTGCAGGACGCGGTGGCGACCGCGAACATCCTCGGGCCGCGATTGAGGGACGGGCGGGCGGGCGACGAGGATCTCGCCGCCGTGCAGGCGCGCCGCGAGCCCCCGACGAAGGGCACGCAACGCATGCAGGTCTTCCTGCAAAACAGGATTGTCTCGAACGTGCTCGCGAGCCGGTCGCGGCCGGCGCCGCCATGGCCGCTGCGGCTCCTTCGGGCGTTTCCGCCGGCGCGGCGGATCCCGGCGCGGCTGATCGGCATGGGGCTGAGGCCCGAGCACGTCCAGTTTCCCGCCTGACCGGATGAGCATGACCTTCACAGACGCACCGTCACCCAACCACGACGAGCGCGGCGGCTGCCCCGTCGACATCCTGCTCCTCCACTACACCGGCATGCCGGATGCGGAGGATGCGGTGGCGCGGCTGCGCGATCCGGTCGCGAAGGTCAGCTCGCACTGGTTCGTCCACGAGGACGGTCGCGTCCTGCGCCTCGTGCCGGAGGAGAGGCGGGCCTGGCACGCCGGCGTCGCGTTCTGGGCGGGAGCGCGGGACATCAACGCGCGCTCCGTCGGCATCGAGATCCAGAACCCCGGCCACGAGTGGGGTTATCGGTCCTTTCCGGACGTCCAGATCGCGGCCGTGATCGACCTCTGCCGCGAGATCCTCGAACGGCACCCGATCCCGCCGGAGCGCGTGCTCGCCCATTCCGACGTGGCGCCGGCCCGAAAAGAGGATCCGGGCGAGCTCTTTCCGTGGCGCCTCATGGGCGAGGCTGGCGTGGGATTGTGGTGCGAGCCCTGTCCCGCGGAAGGCGAGGGGCGGCGGCCACTGGCATCGGGCGAGGCGGAGGCGCTGCGTGCTGGCCTCGTCCGTCTCGGATACGAGCCCAAGCGTGCGGCGGAGGCGCCGGTAATTTCCGCCTTCCAGCGCCACTGGCGCCCGGAGCGCTGCGACGGGATCGCCGACCTGTCGACGCTTCTGACCCTCGAGCGGCTCCTGCAGCACCTCCGTTAACCCCGTGCAACAACACCGCGAAAAGTTCCGAGGTCAAGGAATCATCACCTCCTCGCCCGATTCGCTGCCGGTTCTCGTCACACTCCGCCGGTAGGTCGCCGCCTCGCCTGCGGAGGCTTTGTCCTCCGCGACGAACATGGAGAGGTGAGAGTTATATGAAGCGCTACGCGCGTGCAGCCGTCGCAGCCCTGGTCGCCGGATCGACCCTGGCCCCGGTCCACTCGATGGCGAAGGTGCAGGACGATCCCGCCGCCCCCCTCGTCCCCCAGAGCCAGGCCGAGCCTGCGGCCGAGGCCGCAACTTCGCCCGGCCCGGCTCCGGATGCCGTTCCCGCCGCAGCCGAGGCCGCACCGGAGGAAGAAGCCGCCACGACGCCCGACGCCGACATGGCCGCGCCCGTCCAGGCCGCGACGTCCGCCGACCCCGCGGCGCTCGTGATCCCTGCGCCGGCGGAGAACGCGCAGGGCGCGGACGCCACGCAGCAGGCAGCCGAGCCCGAGGTCGCGGAGCCCGCTCCGGCTTCCGCCGCCACGGCGGCTGCCGCGGCGCCGGCCGCCGGAGGCCTCGAGGCCCTCATCGCGGCACATGCGCAGCGCAGCGGCATCCCCGTCGCCCTGGCGCGCGCCGTCGTGCGCGTCGAATCGAACTTCAATCCCGGCGTCACAGGCGCCGCGGGAGAGGTTGGCCTCATGCAGATCAAGCCGGCCACGGCGCGCGGCATCGGCTATGGCGGCAGCGTCAAGGCGCTCTACGACCCCGACACGAACCTCCGCTGGGGTATGAAGTACCTCGCCGCGGCCTACCAGCTCGCCGGCGGCGACATCTGCGGCACGATCATGCGCTATCAGGGCGGGCATTACGCGACGGCGATGAACCCGATCAGCACGCGCTACTGCGCCCGGGTGAAGCAGATGATGGGCAGCGCCTGATCGCGGTCCGTCGCAGCAGGTGTTCCTCGGGGGCTCGCGGCCAGGTCGCGGGCCCCTCTTCTTTTTGAGCGCCCGGGCCCGGCCTGCGCTTGACCGCTCCGCGCTCCGTCCATTTATAGAGCGTGCCAGTCGGCCGGGCGGCCGCTCCCCATCGGGGAGAGGAAAGTCCGGGCTCCACGGGAACACGGTGCCGGGTAACGCCCGGCGGGGGCGACCCCAGGGAAAGTGCCACAGAAAGCAGACCGCCCGGCTCTTCTGCCGGGTAAGGGTGAAAGGGTGCGGTAAGAGCGCACCGCGTCGCCGGCAACGGGGACGGCACGGTAAACCCCACCGGGAGCAAGACCGAATAGGGGTGGCAGGAGGCCTCCGCGGCCTCGCGCGCGTTCCTGCGCCGCCGCCCGGGTTGGTTGCTTGAGGCGTCCGGCGACGGGCGTCCCAGATGAATGGTCGCCGCGGGCCCTCCGGGGGCCGCACAGAACCCGGCTTACAGGCCGACTGGCACCCACTCCGTCTCGAGGTCGAGCATTGCCGGCGCCTGCTCCCCCGCAGGCCGCCAGATGGCGGATTCCGCCCCGGTTTTCATCAACTTAGCCTTAAGTGTTGGGCGGTTAATCTGGCGTCAAGGTTACCCGGCCTTTCATGCTCGACCGACTCCGTTCCATTGACGCCCATAGATGCCCATGCTATCCCAAATCATCCCATCTGCGCTGCAGGTGGACCACGATCCGACAGGCCGAAATGCGGGCGTGATGGGGCTGCCGTTCCTTGGAGCGGGCGGGTTCATGGCGGCGCCCCGGGCGGGGCTGGACGATCTTCGGCAGACTGGCCATGACGATTCGGGCACCCGGTCGGGCCCCCAGTGCGAGGCGCGTGATGGACCGGTTCGTGTCCACCTTCACGAACAGGATCGACGCCAAGGGGCGCGTGTCGGTTCCCGCCACGTTCCGGACACTGCTCGCGCGGGACGGATTCGAGGGGGTCTATGTGTATCCGGCACTCGACATGGAAGCGCTGGACGCGGGCGGCAGTCGCCTCGTCGCGGAGATCAATGCGCTTCTCGACCGGTTGCCGCCTTACTCGGAGGAGCGCGACTACCTCTCGGCGGCCCTCTACGGGGACAGCGAGATTCTGAAGCTCGATGCGGAGGGGCGGATCGTCCTGTCCGATCGGCTTCGCGAGCACGCGGTCATCTCGGATCGCGTCACATTCGTCGGTCTGGGGCACAAGTTCCAGATCTGGGAGCCGGATCGCTTCGTCGCGCATCAGAAAGAGGCCAGAAATCGGGTGCGCGATCTGAAGCAGATGCTCGGGGCAGTTCCCCGCGAGGGGGCTGCGCCGTCAGGCGGAGAACGGGGATGATGGCGAGCCGCGACACTTCCACCGGGGGTGTCGCTGGCGGACTGGCTCGTCACATTCCCGTCCTCGCCCGAGAGGTTCTCGAATGGCTCGAGCCGGCCGCCGGCGGCGTCTACGTCGATGGCACCTTCGGGGCGGGCGGATACGCGCGCCTCGTGCTGGAGGCGGCGGATTGCCGTGTGGTCGGCATCGACCGCGATCCCGGCGCCATCGCCGGGGCTGCTTCCCTCGCGAGCGAGTTCCGGGGGCGGCTCGACATCTGCGAAGGCAGGTTCTCCCAGATGGCGGAGATCGTCGCGGGGCTCGGGCTCCCCGGCGTCCGGGGCGTGATGCTGGATCTCGGCGTCTCCTCCATGCAGCTCGACGAGGCCGAGCGGGGCTTCTCCTTCATGCGGGACGGGCCGCTCGACATGCGCATGTCGCAGTCCGGGCCGACCGCCGCCGACGTCGTGAACACCGCCGAAGAGGACGATCTGGCGAGGATCGTCAAGGTTCTGGGCGAAGAGAAGAAGTCGCGCCGCGTCGCTCAGGCGATCGTGAGGCGGAGGGGCGAGCGGCCCTTCACGCGAACGGGCGATCTGGCCGAGGTTGTCGCGGCCGCCGTCGGTCCGAGCCGCGAGAAGATCAATCCTGCCACGCGCACGTTCCAGGCGCTGCGCCTGCACGTGAACCAGGAGCTCCAGGAAGTGGCCGAAGGCCTCCTGGTCGCCGAGCGCATTCTTGAGCCGGGCGGCCGGATCGTCGTCGTGTCGTTCCACTCGCTCGAGGACCGCATCGTGAAGCGCTTCCTCGCCTCGCGCAGCGGCAAGGTCGGTGGCTCCCGTCACCTGCCCGCCGCCGTCGGGCCGGCGCCGACCTTCGAGCTCCTCACCCGGCAGGCCGTGATGCCGGGCGAGGGGGAGATCGAAGCGAACCCCCGCGCCCGCTCGGCGCGCCTTCGGGCCGCTCGCCGCACAGAGGCGCCCGCGATTGACGGCCTGCCCGACGACATCTCCCTGCCGCGTCTTCCAGAAGTTCCTGCGTATCGGAGTGGCCGCGAATGATCCGTCTCCTCGCACTCGTCACCGTCGGCCTCGTGCTCGGCTCCGCGATCATGCTCTACCGCTTCAAGGAAGAGGCGGCCGGCATCAGCGCGCAGATCGACACCCTGCGCACCCAGATCGCGCGGGAGCATGAGACCATCAACGTGCTCCGGGCGGAATGGAACTACTTGAACCAGCCGAGCCGCGTGCAGAGCCTCGCGCAACGATACCTCGAGATGGAGCAGCTCGCGGTCGAGCAGGTCGGGCACGTGTCCGAGCTTCCGATGCGCCCGCTCGACATCGATCCTTACGAAGGCGGAAGGCTCGGCGGTTTCGCGGGCGGCAGCGAGAGGGTGATCCAGTGAGTGTGCGTGAGGATCTCGAAGCCGGGCAGCGGCAGTCGCGCCGCCATGATCGGGCAGCCAAGGTCGAGAAGCGGATGCGGGGGCGCCTCCTTCTCGCGAAGATCGCCTTCGTCTGCCTCTATGGCGTCATCATTGTGCGTCTGGCCATGCTGGCGGAGATGCAGACCGGGCCTCTGGCGCGTCATCTCGATCCGGGCGAGGCGGTCAGTCACGCCCGCCCGGAGATTCTCGATCGCAACGGCGTCGTCCTCGCCTCGGACATCATGGTGCCCTCGGCCTATGCCGATCCCAAGCGCATCATCGACGTCGACGAGGCGGTCGAGAAGATCACGGCGGTTCTTCCGGGGCTCGATGGCCGGGCGCTTCGCACGAGCCTTTCCCAGAAGGACAAGCGCTTCGTCTGGGTGAAGCGCGAGATCACGCCGCGCCAGCGCGCCGCGCTTCATCGTGCGGGCATACCGGGCTTGGGTTTCGTGCAGGAGAACCAGCGCGTCTACCCGGCGGGCAGGACCGCGGCTCACATCGTCGGCTTCGTGAACATCGACAATCTCGGCATCGCGGGGATCGAGAAGCATCTCGACGACACCTGGCTCGGCGCGCTCCACGCGGCCGGGCTGGCACGCACGCAGAAGCTCGAGCCCGTCCGTCTCTCGCTCGACCTGCGCGTCCAGCACGCGATGCGCGACGAGATCCAGGCCTCGATCGAGGAGTTCGAGGCCGTGGCCGGTGCGGGCACGGTGATCGACGTGCGCACGGGCGAAGTGGTAGCGATGGTCTCGCTTCCGGACTTCGATCCGAACGTGCCGGCGGAGGCATTGGAGCCCGATCGCATCAACCGCCTGACGACCGGCGTCTACGAGCTCGGGTCCGCCTTCAAGGCCTTCACCACGGCCATGGCGCTCGATTCGGGAAAGGTCACGCTCCAGTCGTCCTTTGACGCGCGCAATCCGATCCGGGTGGGTCGCTTCACGATCGGAGACTATCACGGCGAGCATCGCTGGCTGACCGTGCCGGAGGTCTTCATCCACTCCTCCAACATCGGCACCGCCTACATGGCACGGGCGGTCGGCATCGAATCGCACCAGCAGTTCCTCCGGAAGCTCGGCTTCTATGACCGCATCGTCACCGAACTGCCGGAATCCGGTGCACCATCGATCCCCAGAAAGTGGGCCGAGGTCACCCAGATGACGATCTCCTTCGGCCACGGCCTCTCGGTCCCGCCGATGCAGGCGGCGGTCGCGGGGGCAGCGCTCGTGAATGGTGGGCGGCTCATTCCCCCGACCTTCCTGCCGCGCAGCCGAGAGCAGGTGGAGCAGCTCGCCAGGCAGGTGATCAGTGAGAAGACCAGCGCCGAGATGCGGTATCTGATGCGCCTGAACGTCGTGAAGGGCAGCGGAAAGAAGGCCGACGTGCCCGGCTACAGCGTCGGGGGCAAGACCGGCACCGCCGAGAAGGTCGTGGACGGCCGTTATTCCGGTAACAAGGTGCTCAACACCTTCCTCTCGACCTTCCCCACCACCGACCCGCGCTATCTCGTGATGGTCATGCTGGACGAGCCGAAGGGCAACAAGGAGACTTACGGCTACCGGACCGCGGGCTGGAACACCGCGCCGACGACCGGCAGGATCGTCCGCCGCATTGCCCCCCTTCTTGGCGTGCCGCCCCAGATCGCGCCGGCCGACGGCGAGGCCGCGGTCAGCGTCTCCTATTGAGCAAGGTGTTCGACGTGATCCGACTTGCCGACCTCGTGGACGTCCCCGACGAGCTCGATCCCGCGCAGAGAGACATCGAGATCGTCGGCGTGACTGCGGACTCGCGCGAGGTTCGCCCGGGCTATCTCTTCGCCGCCCTCCCGGGCACCCGGGTCGATGGCGCGCAGTTCCTGCACGGTGCGCTGGAGGCCGGTGCAGCAGCGGCCATCGCCGCGCGCTCCGCCGCCGTGCATGTCGAGGATGCACGCCACGCACCGGTCGTGCGGGTGGACGAGCCGCGTGGCGCCTTCGCCCGCGCCGTCGCGCGCTTCTATCACAGCCAGCCCGAGACGATCGTGGCCGTGACCGGGACGAGCGGGAAGACGTCCGTGGCGTCGTTCGTGCGGCAGATGTTCGAAGCTTCGGGCTTCATGGCGGCGAGCCTCGGAACGCTCGGCGTCGTCGCGCCCGGCAAGGCGGCATACGGCTCGCTCACCACGCCCGACACCGTGCGCCTCCACCAGGTTCTCGCGGAACTCGCCGGTGCGGGCGTGACTCATCTCGCCATGGAAGCCTCGAGCCACGGGCTCGACCAGCACCGGCTCGATGGCGTGCGCATACAGGCCGCGGGCTTCACCAATCTCGGCCGCGACCATCTCGACTACCATCCGACCGTCGAGGCCTATCTCGAGGCGAAGCTCAGGCTCTTTCGATCGCTGCTGCCGGACGACGGCACGGCCGTCGTCGATGTCGACAGCGCCGAGGGGCGCGCCGTCGCCGAGGTGTGCGAGGGGCGGGGCGTGGAGCTCTTGCGGGTCGGCCGCGAGGGCAAGGAGATCAGGCTGCTCGGGCTGCGGCCCGACGGCTTCCAGCAGCATCTCGAGCTCGAGGTGCTCGGCGCGCGCGTCGACCTCTCTCTGCCGCTGGCCGGCGAGTTCCAGGCGGCGAACGCCCTCGTGGCCGCGGGCCTCGCCCTGGCCGGGGGCGCCGCGCTGCCGGACGTGCTGCAGGCGATGACGCGGCTCGAAGGCGCGAAGGGCCGCCTCGAGCTCGTCGGCAGCCGCGGGAACGGCGCGCTGGTCTTCGTGGACTACGCCCACAAGCCCGACGCGCTCGACAACGTGCTGCGCGCGCTGCGGCCCTTCGCGAAGGGCCGGCTCGCGGTCGTCTTCGGCTGCGGCGGCGATCGCGACCCCGGGAAGCGCCCGATCATGGGAGAGGTCGCGACGCGGCTCGCGGACCGGGTCTACGTCACCGACGACAACCCGCGCTCCGAGGAGCCGGCAGCGATTCGTGCGGCCATCATGGAGACCGCTCCCGGCGCGACGGAGATCGGCGACCGCCGGACCGCCATCGCGCAGGCGATCGCCGACCTCGATGCGGGCGACATCCTCGTCGTGGCGGGGAAGGGACACGAGACTGGCCAGATCGTCGGCAGCAGGACGCTGCCGTTCTCCGACCACGAGGTCGTGGCAGAGGTGCTGGCCGAGGAAAAGGCAGAATGAACGCGCTCTGGACCGGCAGGTCCCTTCTCGAGGCCGTCAATGGCCGCTCCGTCGGCGGCGAGGTCGGCGACATCAACGGCGTGTCGATCGACAGCCGGACGATCGGCGACGGCGACGTGTTCTTCGCCATTCGCGGCGACCGCTTCGACGGCCACGACTTCGTCGCCCAGTGCTTCGAGCGCGGCGCCGCGGTCGCGGTCGTCGCCGAGCGGGAGATGCACCGCTTCGACCCGCCGCCGGGGCCGCTGGTCGTGGTGGCGGACGTGCTCGCCGCGCTGACCGCTCTCGGGGCCGCCTCGCGTGACCGGACGGCCGCGCGCATCGTCGGCGTGACCGGCAGCGTCGGCAAGACCTCCACGAAGGAGGCGCTGCGCCTCGCGCTCGGCAAGGCGGGCCGGACGCACGCCTCGGTCGCCTCCTTCAACAACCACTGGGGCGTGCCGCTGTCGCTCGCCCGGATGCCGCAGGACACCGAGTACGGCGTCTTCGAGATGGGGATGAACGCGGCCGGCGAGATCGCGGCGCTGACGCTGCTCGTCCGGCCCCAGGTCGCGATCATCACCACGGTCGCCCCCGTGCATCTGGCCTTCTTCAACTCGGTCGAAGAGATCGCCGACGCCAAGGCCGAGATCTTCGAGAGCATGGAGCCGGGCGGCACCGCGATCCTGAACCTCGACAACGAGCATTTCGACAGGCTCGCGGCGAAGGCTCAGGCGCGCGGTCTCAACGTCGTGTCCTTCGGAGAGCGGGAGGGCGCGGCCGCGCGCGTCCGCCGTTACAAGCTTCACGCCGACTGCTCCTGCGTCGTCGCCGACATCCTCGGCACAGAGGTCACTTACAAGCTCGGCGTCCCCGGGCGCCATCTCATCCTCAACAGCCTCGCGGTCCTCGCCGCCGTGAAGATCGCCGGCGCGGATCTGGCGCTCGCGGCCCTCGCCCTCGGCGAGCTCGCGCCGCCGGCCGGGCGCGGCGCGCGCTTCCAGCTGAAGCTGCCGCGGGGCAGTGCGACGCTGATCGACGAGAGCTACAACGCCAATCCCGTCTCGATGCGCGCCGCGATCGAGATGCTCGGCCAGGCCGACACCGGCTTCCGCGGGCGCAGGATCGCGGTCCTCGGCGACATGCTCGAGCTCGGCGAGGAGGGGCCGGGCATGCACCGCGAGCTCGCCAACGATCTTCGGCGGTGCGAGATCGATCTCGTCTACGCCTCGGGGCCGCTGATGAACGAGCTCTGGCAGGCCGTCCCGCACGCCAGGCGCGGACGCTACGCCGCCGGCTCCGATGCTCTGCTGCCACACCTCGTGGCGGAGTTGCGGGACGGCGACGTCGTCATGGTAAAGGGGTCCCTCGGCAGCCGCATGGGGCCGATCGTCAAGGAGCTGCGACAGCGCTTTCCCGACGATGCGGCCGGAGCGGCGTAGAACCCGGAAGACCCGAATGCTCTATTTTCTCGGCGAGTTTGGCGACCAGTTCCCGCTGCTGAACGTCCTGCGGTACATCACCTTCCGCACGGGCGGCGCCGTCATGACCGCCCTTCTCTTCGTCTTTCTCTTCGGCCCGGGCATCATCCGGATGCTGCGCCTGCGGCAGGGCAAGGGCCAGCCGATCCGCACCGACGGGCCGGCCGGGCACCTTCTGACGAAGCAAGGCACCCCCACCATGGGCGGGCTCATGATCCTGACGGGGCTCGTCGTCTCCGTCCTGCTCTGGGCGAATCTCGCCAACCCTTACGTGTGGATCGTGCTCTTCGTCACGCTCGGCTTCGGCCTGATCGGCTTCTACGACGATTACCTGAAGGTCACGAAGGCCTCTGCCAATAACGGCTTCTCCGGCCGCCAGAGGCTCGCCATCGAGACGCTGATCGCGGGCCTCGCCGTCTTCGCCGTGACGCTGGTAGGGCAGCCGCCGTTCTCCACGTCGCTCGCCCTGCCGTTCTTCAAGGACCTGATCATCAATCTCGGCTGGTTCTTCATTCCCTTCGGCGCCTTCGTCATCGTCGGCGCGGGGAACGCCGTGAACCTGACCGACGGCCTCGACGGCCTCGCCATCATGCCGGTCATGATCGCCGCCGGCACGTTCGGGATGATCTCCTATCTCGTCGGCAACGCCGTCTTCTCGGAATACCTGCAGATCCACTTCGTGAGCGGGACAGGCGAGCTCGCGGTCCTCTGCGGCGCGGTCATCGGCGCCGGCCTCGGCTTCCTCTGGTTCAACGCGCCGCCCGCCTCGATCTTCATGGGCGACACCGGCTCGCTCGCCCTCGGCGGCATGCTCGGCGCGATCAGCGTCGCCATCAAGCACGAGATCGTGCTGGCGATCGTCGGCGGCCTCTTCGTGCTCGAGGCGGTGTCGGTGATCGTGCAGGTCGTGTCCTACAAGCTGACGGGCAAGCGCATCTTCAAGATGGCGCCGCTCCATCACCATTTCGAGCAGCTCGGCTGGGGCGAGGCGCAGATCGTCGTGCGGTTCTGGATCATCGCCGGCGTGCTCGCGCTGATCGGCCTCTCCACGCTGAAGTTGAGGTGAGCTGATGATCCCGGTCACCTGCCTCGAGGGACACAAGGTCGCGATCTTCGGGCTCGCGCGCACCGGTCTCGAGGCCGCGCGCGCGCTGATCGCGGGCGGCGCCGAGGTGGTGCTCTGGGACGATTCCGCACCGCGCGCCGAGGAGGCGAGGCGGCAGGGCTTCCCCGTCGACGACCTGCGCGGGCTCGACTTCGGCGGGCTCTCCGCGCTCGTCCTCAGCCCGGGCGTGCCGCTCACGCACCCCGCGCCGCACTGGACGGTGGAGCGCGCGCTGGCCGCCGGGATCGAGATCATCGGCGACACCGAGCTGTTCTTCCGCGAAAGGGCGCACCGCGCTCCCGGGGCGGCGGTCGTGGCGATCACCGGCACCAACGGCAAGTCGACGACCACGGCCCTGATCGGGCACCTGCTCAGGCAGGCCGGTCGCCGCGTCGGCGTTGGAGGCAATATCGGCACCGCCTGCCTCAGCCTCGACGACCTGTCGCCGGACATCACCTACGTCCTCGAGATGTCGTCCTACCAGATCGACCTGACACCGACGCTGAACCCGAGCGTCGGCATCCTCCTCAACGTGACGCCGGACCACATCGATCGGCACGGCACCTTCGAGAACTACGCCGCCGTGAAGGCGCGCATGGTCATGGAAGCCGACAGGGCCGTGCTCGCCGTCGACGACGACGTCACGCGCGTCGTCGCGGCACAGGCGCGGGAGAGCGGTCGCGCGGTGACCGAAGTCTCCTGCCTCGGATCGCTCGACGCCGGGCTTTTCGCCGACGGCACCCGCCTCGTGTGGCGTGACGGCGAAGGGGACGGCGCCGTCGCCGATCTGGCCTCCGTTCCTGCCCTGCGCGGACAGCACAACGCACAGAACGCGGCCGCGGCCGTGGCCGCCGTCGTCGCGCTCGGCGTGCCGATGGAGGAGGCGACGCGCGGGCTGACGAGCTTTCCCGGCCTCGCTCACCGGATGGAAGAGGTGGCGCGGCACGGCCGCATCGTCTTCGTGAACGATTCAAAGGCGACGAACGCCGACGCGGCCTCCCGCTCCCTGTCGAGCTTCGAGCACATCCACTGGATCGCCGGCGGAAGGGCTAAATCGGGCGGGATCGACAGCCTCGAGGCGCTCTTCCCCCGCGTCGCGCGCGCCTATCTCATCGGCGAGGCGGCCGAGGCGTTTGCTCAGACCTTGGCGCACGCGAACGTCCCGCACGAGATCGCCGGTGATATGGAGGCGGCCGTTCGCGCGGCGGCAGAGAACGCGGAGAAGGACGCCGCCCCCGGCGTCGTGCTCCTCGCGCCTGCCTGTGCCTCCTTCGACCAGTTCGCAGACTTCGAAGCCCGCGGCGATGCGTTCCGGCGGTGTGTCGGCGCGCTCGACGGTGTCGCACTCAAGCCCAGAGAGGCTGTCTGATGCTTTCCCGCACCGATAGAAACGCGCTATCCGACTGGTGGTGGACCGTCGACCGCACGATGCTGGCGGCGCTCGCGGCCCTCATCTCGATCGGGCTCATCCTGTCCCTCGCGGCCAGTCCGGCGGTCGCGGAGCGCATCAACCTGTCGAGTTTCTACTTCGTCGAGCGCCAGGCCATGTATCTCGTGCCGGCGATCGCCGTGATGATCGGCGTCTCGCTTCTCGACGAGCGTCAGGGCAGGCGCGCGGCGCTCGTCATCTTCGTGATCGGCTGCGCTCTCATGGTGGCCACCCTCTTCGTGGGCGCCGAGGTAAAGGGCGCGCGGCGGTGGCTCTCGGTCGGCGGGGTGAACCTGCAGCCGTCGGAGTTCGTGAAGCCGGCCTTCGTGGTCCTCGTCGCCTGGCTCTTCGCGGAGCGCATCAAGCGGCCGGACATGCCGGGCAACCTCCTGGCCTTCGTGCTCCTCGGCATCTTCGTCGCGCTCCTCGTCCCGCAGCCGGATTTCGGCCAGACGATGCTCGCCACGCTCGTGTGGGGCGCCCTGTTCTTCGCGGCCGGCCTGTCATGGATCTGGATCTTCGCCCTTGCCGGCATCGCCGCGATGGGCATCGTGCTCGCCTATTTCATGCTGCGCCACGTGAGGGAGCGTATCGACGGCTTCCTGACCCCCGGTTCGGCCGACACCTACCAGGTCGACCGGTCGCTCGAGGCCTTCGTGAATGGCGGCTGGCTCGGCCGCGGCCCGGGCGAGGGCATCGTGAAGCAGTCGCTGCCGGACAGCCACGCCGACTTCGTGTTCGCCGTCGCCGGCGAGGAGTTCGGCGCGGTCGCCTGCATGCTGCTCGTCCTGCTCTTCGCATTCATCGTGCTCCGCGGCATCGGACATGCGGGTCGCAGCGAGGATCCCTACCCGCGCCTCGCGATCACCGGGCTCGTCGTCCTGTTCGGGCTGCAGTCGGTCATCAACATGGCGGTGAACCTCAGTCTCATGCCGGCAAAGGGCATGACGCTCCCCTTCGTCTCGTTCGGCGGCTCGTCGATCATCTCGCTCGCCTACGCGATGGGCATGGTGCTGGGGCTCAGTCGCCGCCGCGCGCAGGCCGCTCCGATCATCAAGGACCTCGTCCCCGGCGCGGGGCGGGCATGAGCGGGAGGCAGCGCGACAAGCCGCTCATCCTGCTGTCCGCCGGTGGCACGGGGGGCCATCTCTTCCCGGCCCAGGCGCTGGCGGAGGCGCTCGTCGAGCGAGGCTACGAGGTCGACCTCGCGGCCGACGAGCGCGTCGACCGTTTCCGCTCGAGCTTTCCCGCGCGGGAAGTCCACGTGGTGCCGTCGGCGACGCTCAGCGCGCGCAACCCGGTCGCCTATGCCCGCACGGGCCTCGTGCTCGGCTCCGGCTTCCTGAGGGCTCTCGGCATCCTGCGAAGGACCGGGCCGAAGGCTGTCGTGGGGTTCGGCGGGTATCCCACGGTGCCGCCGCTCCTGGCCGCGCGGACCCTCCGCATCAAGACGGCCATTCACGAGCAGAATGCAGTCCTCGGACGCGCGAACCGGATGCTCGCCTCGAAGGTGGATCTCGTCGCGACGAGCTTCCCGAAGGTCCACATGCTGGGCGAGAACGCGGCGAAGGCCGTCTTCACGGGCGCCCCGGTACGGGCGGCGGTGAAGGCGGCCGCGCGGCCCTATGAGGCGCCTGCCGTGGATGGAGAGTTCCGCCTCCTCGTCTTCGGCGGCAGCCAGGGCGCGAAGATCCTGTCCGACGTCGTGCCGGGTGCCGTCGCGAGGCTTCCCGAGGCGGATCGCAGGCGACTGAAGATCGTGCAGCAGTGCCGCCAGGAGGACATCGCGCGCGTCCGGGCGGGATACGGGGCGCTCGGCGTCGAGGCCGAGCTTCAGCCCTTCTTCATGGACATGCCGCAGCGGATCGCCGACGCCCACCTCGTCGTCTCGCGGTCCGGCGCGAGCACCGTCGCCGAGCTGGCCGTGATCGGGCGGCCGGGAATCCTCATCCCGTTGCCGCACGCACTCGACAACGACCAGCTTCTGAACGCCACCGCCATGGCGAAGGCAGGGGGCGGCTGGCTCCTGCCGCAGGCCTCGCTCGACGCACACAGGCTGGCCGACGAAATCAAGAACCGGATGGACGACCCTCAGGGGCTCGCCGCCGGAGCGTCCGCGGCGGGGCAGGTCGGGAACGCCGATGCCGCCGCGACGCTCGCCGACGTGGTGATCGCCCTCGCCGAGGGCCGGGCCATCCCCAACACGAAGTCTGGACATCACGAATGAAGCAACCGCAGGAAACCGGCATCATCCATTTCGTCGGGATCGGCGGCATCGGCATGAGCGGCATCGCCGAGATCCTCCACAATCTCGGCTACTCCGTGCAGGGCAGCGACATCGCCGAGAACGCGAACGTCAAGCGGCTCCGCGACATGGGGATCGCCGTCTCGATCGGCCACGACGCGAAGAACCTCGGCGACGCCACCGTCGTCGTCGTGTCTTCCGCGGTGAAGCGCGACAACCCGGAGCTTTCGTCGGCGCGCCAGCAGCGCCTTCCCGTCGTGCGGCGGGCCGAGATGCTGGCGGAGCTCATGCGCCTCAAGGACTGCGTCGCCGTCGCCGGCACGCACGGCAAGACGACGACCACGTCGATGGTGGCTGCGCTCCTCGATGCCGGCCAGTTCGATCCGACCGTCATCAACGGCGGCATCATCAACGCCTGGGGCACGAACGCCCGGCTGGGTGCCGGCGACTGGATGGTCGTCGAGGCCGACGAATCGGACGGGACCTTCGTGAAGCTGCCGGCCGAGGTCGCGATCGTCACGAACATGGACCCCGAGCATCTCGACCACTACGGCTCCTTCGACGGGGTGAAGGCGGCGTTCCGCGCCTTCGTCGAGAACGTGCCGTTCTACGGCTTCGCCGTGATGTGCACCGACCACCCGGAGGTCCAGACGCTCGTGCGCACGATCGAGGATCGCGAGGTCGTGACCTACGGTGAGAACCACCAGGCCGACGTGCGCCTGGTCGACGTCTCGTTCGCAGGCGGCAAGACGCATTTCTCGGTCGTTTTCCGCGATTACCGTACCGGCGCGACGCGCCGGCTCGACGATCTCGTCCTGCCGATGCCGGGCAAGCACAACGCGCTGAACGCGACCGCCGCGATCGCCGTCGCCGACCGGCTCGGCGTGCGGGGAGAGCAGATCGCCCGGGCGCTTGCAGGCTTCGGCGGCGTCAATCGCCGCTTCACGCTGACGGGCACCTGGAACGGCGCCTCGATCTACGACGACTACGGCCACCATCCCGTCGAGATCTCGGCGGTGCTTCGCGCCGCTCGCAGCGCCACCGACAAGAAGGTGATCGCGATCGTGCAGCCGCACCGCTACACGCGGCTCCAGAGCCTGTTCCCGGAGTTCTGCACCTGCTTCAACGACGCCGATACCGTCTTCGTCGCCGACGTCTATTCGGCGGGGGAAGCGCCGATCGAGGGTGCCGACCGTGACGGGCTCGTCGCGGGTCTCAGGACCTCGGGCCACCGCGACGCGCGTCCGCTCTCTTCGCCCGACGCCCTTGCCGGGGAGGTGCGGAACCTGGCGGGGCCGGGCGACATCGTCGTCTGCCTCGGGGCCGGAAACATCACACAGTGGGCGCATGCGCTCCCGAAGCAGCTTGCCGAAAGCGACCGTCCGGCATGAGCCACGCCGACATCCTTCCCGCCCTGCGCGAGGCCGCGCCGGACCTCAGGGGCCGGCTCTCGGCCAACGAGGACATGGCGCCGATCACCTGGTTCCGCGTCGGGGGACCGGCACAGGTCCTGTTCTCGCCGGCCGACGAGGAGGATCTCGCATATTTCCTCTCGAGGGCCCCGTCCGACCTTCCCGTTCGGGTGATCGGCCTCGGCTCGAACTCTCTCATCCGCGACGGCGGCGTGCCCGGCGTGGTCGTGCGGCTCGGGCGCGGCTTCGCGAAGGTCGAGGTGGAGGAGGGCGGTCGGCTGCGTGTCGGGGCGGCGGTTCCGGACGTGAAGGTCGCGCGCGCGGCCGCCGATGCTGCGCTGTCGGGCCTCTCCTTCTTCCGGGGCATTCCCGGCGGCCTCGGCGGGGCACTGCGGATGAACGCGGGGGCCTATGGCGGCGAGACGAAGGACGCGCTCGTCTCCGTCCGCGCCGTCGACCGCTCCGGCCGCATCCGCGAGGTGCCGGCGGCGGAACTCGGCATGAGCTACCGCCACAGCGAGGCGCCGGCCGACTGGATCTTCACCGAGGCGCTGTTCCAGGGCGATGAGGGTGATCGCGAGACGATTCTCGCCGAGATGAACGCGATCACGGACAGCCGGGAGTCGTCCCAGCCGGTGAAGAGCCGCACCGGCGGCTCGACCTTCAAGAACCCGCCGGGCGGCAAGGCCTGGCAGCTCGTCGACCAGGCGGGATGCCGCGGCCTCAGGATCGGCGGCGCGCAGGTCTCCGAGATGCACTGCAACTTCCTCATCAACACGGGCGACGCGACCGCCCACGACATCGAGACGCTCGGCGAGACCGTCCGCGCCCGCGTGCTCGAGACGAGCGGCGTCGCGCTCGACTGGGAGATCAAGCGGGTGGGCGACTTCGCCGCCGGCCGCGAGGTCGAGCCGTTCCTCGGCCGCCGCGCCGCCTGAGGAGCCGCGCCCGTGGCCGGAGACGGCCGCCCCATCCTCCGTGTCCGCACGGGCCGCGCCGGAGCGGCCGCGGACGTCAGACGCCGACGAGCCTCGACACGAAGTCCGCGATCGATCCTGTGCACGAGCCCGTCGGCCATCCGAACGGCAGAGCCTGTTCGCAACAGAAGGGTTGAGAAGCGATGACGAAGCACGTTGCCGTCCTGATGGGCGGCTGGTCCGCGGAGCGTGAGGTCAGCCTCTCCTCCGGCACCGCCTGCGCGAAGGCCCTCGAGGAGGCCGGCTACCGCGTCACGAAGGTCGACGTGGACAGGACGATCGGCTCGGTGCTGCAGGAACTGAAGCCCGACGTCGTCTTCAACGCCTTGCACGGACCTTTCGGAGAAGACGGCAAGGTCCAGGGATTGCTGGAGTTTCTCGGCATCCCCTACACCCACTCCGGCGTTCTCGCCTCGGCCCTGGCGATGGACAAGTCGCGGGCGCGGACGATCTTCAAGGCGGCCGGAATCCCCGTCGCGGAGGGCAGGCTCGTCGACCGCCTGGAGGCGGCGAGGCGGCACGTTCTGCCGCCTCCCTACGTCATCAAGCCGAACGCCGAAGGGTCGAGCTTCGGCGTCTTCATCGTGCCCGAGGGCCGCGAGCATCCGCCGCAGGAGCTCTACTCCGACGAGTGGAAGTTCGGCGACGAAGTCCTTGTGGAACGTTACGTTTCCGGCCGCGAGCTGACCTGCGCGGTGATGGGCGACGTGGCCCTCGGCGTGATCGATATCGTGCCCGAGCAGGGCTTCTACGATTTCCAGGCAAAATATGCCGCCGGCGGCTCTCGCCACATTCTGCCGGCCGAGATTTCACCCTTTGTTTACCAAGAAGTGCAGAGAGTAGCGCTCAAGGCGCATCAAGCGCTCGGGTGTCGCGGCGTGAGTCGAGCGGACTTCCGGTACGACGAAAGGGCGGAGGGTGCCTCCGGTCTCGTCTGCCTCGAGGTCAACACGCAGCCCGGCATGACGGCGACGTCCCTCGTGCCGGAAATGGCCGCGCACGCGGGGCACAGCTTTCCCGAGCTGGTGCGCTGGATGGTCGAGGATGCCGGGTGCAACCGCTAGGGCGCAGGTATGGGTAGAGTTCACGAAATGCTCCAGTCGTCGGGTGCCGGGAGGCAGAGAAGGTCCCGCCTTCTCGATGCGCTCGGCGTCGGTGCCTACGCCCCCGCCCTTAGGGTGGCGCGGAGCTTCGTCGAGCTGCACCTGCCGCGCCGCGCGGGGCTGATGGCGACGGGCGCCTTCTTCGCGGCGACGACCGCCTACGGCATCGTTCTCGGCGACCACATCCAGAGCTTCCGCGAAGGGGCCGTCCGCGCCACGGCGGAGGTCGCCGCCGTGACGGGCCTCGGGGTCCACAGCATCCAGATCACGGGGGCGGACGAGACGAGCGAGGACGAGATCGTCCAGGCGCTCGACCTCGCCTCGTCGCCGTCGATCCTGACCTTCGATCCCTTCCTGGCCCGGCAGCGCCTCATGGAGCTGCCGTGGGTCGAGGAGGCGACCGTCCAGAAGCTGTACCCGAACACCCTCCGGATCGACGTCAAGGAGCGCGAGGCGTTCGCCCTCTGGCAGATCGGCGGGATCGTCTCGATCGTCGGCCGGGATGGCGGCGCGATCGAGGAGCTGACCGAGCCGCGCTTCGCGAGCCTCCCGCTCCTCGTCGGCTACGGCGCGAACCGCGGCGCCGCCGACCTCATGGACATCGTCCGGGCGCATCCGCGCGTCGCGGCCCGCTTCCGCGCCGCCGTCCGGGTCGCCGACCGGCGCTGGAACGTGCGGCTCGACAACGGGGTCGAGGTGAAGCTTCCCGAGGTGGACGCCGCGGGGGCGGTCGCGGAGCTCGCGGAGCTCGATCGCGACGAGGCCCTTCTCTCCCGCGATCTCGTGGCCGTGGATCTACGCCTCCCCGACCGCATCATCCTGAAGCTCTCGGAGCAGGCCGCCATGCAGCGCAAGGCGAGCTTCGAAGGCCGCAACGGCCGCAAGAACAAGGGCAAGAGCATATGACGAGGCGTCAGGACGACTGGCTGCCCCGGTCGAAGGGCGTCGCCGCCGGCAAGGCCGCCGTGGTCGCCGTGCTCGACATCGGATCGATCAAGATCACCTGCGTGATCGCCCGGCTGAAGCCGCAGGGCAAGGAGCAGGAAGCGCGCAGCCACGCCATCGAGGTGCTCGGCGTGGGCCACCAGCGCGCGACCGGCATGAAGCGCGGCGCGATCGTCGACATGGAGGCGACGGAGCGCTCCATCCGCCTCGCCGTCGACGCGGCCGAGCGGATGGCCGGCGTCACCGTCGCGTCGGTGATCGTCAATCTCGGCGCCGGGCGCCTGAACAGCCAGAACTTCTCGGCCTGCGTCGACGTCGTGGGCCCGGAGGTCAAGGAGGGCGACGTTCGCCGCGGCCTTGAGGCCGGCCGCGCCCATTCCATACAGTCGAGCCGCGTCGCCCTGCACGCCCTGCCGATCGCCTTCTCGCTCGACGGCGCCGGCGGCATCCGCGATCCGCGCGGCATGGCCGGCCACGAGCTCGGCGTCGACAT
Source organism: Lutibaculum baratangense AMV1 (assembly GCF_000496075.1). Lineage (GTDB taxonomy): Bacteria > Pseudomonadota > Alphaproteobacteria > Rhizobiales > Tepidamorphaceae > Lutibaculum > Lutibaculum baratangense. The sequence goes on along the minus strand of NZ_AWXZ01000007.1, from coordinate 183,941 downwards.
GCATCTCGTCACCGCCGAGGCCGCGCCCGCGCGCAACCTCGTCCTGTGCGTCGAGCGCTGCCACCTGACCGTCGAGGCCGTCGTGGCGAGCCCGTATGCGGCGGGGCTGGGCGCAATGGTCGGCGACGAATCGGAGCTTGGTTCCGCCGTCATCGACATGGGCGGCGGCACGACGACCTACGGGATCTTCGCTCATGGCCGCTTCGTCTACTCCGACGGGGTGGCGATAGGCGGTCACCACATCACCATGGACCTGGCGCGCGGCCTCTCCACCTCGCTCGAGGCGGCGGAGCGGATCAAGACGCTCTACGGCAGCGCGCTCGGCGCGGGCTCCTTCCATGGCGACGGCATCAGCGTCCCGCTGGTGGGGGAGGTCGAGGGAGCCGGCGGCAGCCACCTCGTCTCGCGGGCCCAGATCACCGAGATCGTACGCCCCCGCGTCGAGGAGATCCTGGAGCTCCTGCGCGAGAGGTTCCGCGCCACGCCGTTCTCCGGCCTCGCCGGCGGGCGGGCGGTGCTCACGGGCGGCGCGAGCCAGCTGCCCGGGATGGTCGAACTGGCCGAGAGGATCCTCGGCCTCAAGATCCGCATTGGCAGGCCCGTCGGCGTGAAGAACTTGCCCGACGCGGCCAAGGGCCCGGCCTTCGCCGTCACGGCCGGTCTGCTCGCCTACCCGCTGGTGGCCAATGTGGAACATCACCGGCGCGGGGCCGGTGGCGCTCATGCGGGTACGTCCGGCGGCTATCTCGCGCGCGTCGGGAACTGGATACGCGAAAGCTTCTGAAGTGTCTGCGGCGGCCACGGTGCCGGCAGAGAACAAGTGATTAGAGACGAGGGTGCCATGACCATCAACCTGAAGATGCCGGACATCACCGAGCTGAAGCCAAAGATCACGGTTTTCGGCACCGGCGGCGCCGGCGGCAATGCCGTCAACAACATGATCGAATCGGGGCTCAAGGGCGTCGAGTTCGTCGTGGCCAACACCGATGCGCAGGCGCTGTCGACCTCGGCGGCCGAGCGCATCATCCAGATGGGTGTCGCCGTCACCGAGGGTCTGGGCGCCGGCTCCCAGCCCGAGGTCGGCCGCGCGGCCGCCGAGGAGGCGATCGACGAGATCAACGACCACCTTTCCGGCGCCCACATGGTGTTCATCACCGCCGGCATGGGCGGCGGCACCGGCACGGGCGCCGCACCTGTCATCGCCCAGGCGGCGCGGGATCTCGGCATCCTGACGGTGGGCGTCGTGACGAAGCCCTTCGACTTCGAGGGCAAGCGCCGCATGAAGGTCGCGGAGGCGGGCATCGAGGAGCTGCAGAGCTGCGTCGACACGCTGATCGTGATCCCGAACCAGAACCTGTTCCGGATCGCGAACGAGCGCACCACCTTCGCCGAAGCCTTCGCGATGGCCGACCAGGTGCTCTACTCGGGCGTCGCCTGCATCACCGACCTCATGGTGAAGGAAGGCCTCATCAACCTCGACTTCGCCGACGTGCGCGCCGTCATGCGCAACATGGGCAAGGCGATGATGGGCACCGGCGAGGCGTCGGGCGACAAGCGCGCGATCCAGGCAGCCGAGGCGGCCATCGCGAACCCGCTTCTCGACGAGATCTCGATGCGCGGTGCGCGAGGCCTCCTGATCTCGATCACCGGCGGCAACGACCTCACTCTCTTCGAGGTCGACGAGGCGGCCACCCGCATCCGCGAGGAGGTCGACCCGGAGGCGAACATCATCCTCGGCGCCACCTTCGACGAGAGCCTCGAGGGCGTCATCCGCGTCTCCGTCGTCGCCACGGGCATCGACCAGGCCGGCACCGCCGTCGAGCGCACGGCCGAGGCGGCGATCAACGACCTCACCGAGCGTCTCCGCAAGCCGAAGGAAAGGCCGGTCCAGATCCAGGCGCAGCGCCCGGAGCCGCAGGCCTACCAGCCGGAGCCGTCCTACGAGCACGCTCAGGCGGCCGACCTGCAGGATGACGCGCCGGAGAGCTTCGTCTCGCAGGACGAGCAGGACTTCTATGCGGACGAGGCCTACTACGGGCACGAGGAGCCGCAGCAGGCGATCGAGCCGCAGACCCCTCATGGCGGTCCCAGGCTGCCGCGCGTCGAGGACTTCCCTCTCGTCGCGCAGCGCGAGATGCGTGCGCACGGCATGATCCCGGGGGCGGCCGAGGCCGCGCCCGAGGCCGCGCGCCGCAAGCCTGGCCTGCTCGGCCGTCTGGCGCAGAACTTCGCGCGCCGGGACGAGGAGCCCGAGGCGCAGCAGCAGCCGCAGCGGGAGGCTCCGGCCCCGGCACGCGAGCCCGTCTCGGAGTTCGCGAAGCCCGCGCCCCGGCCGCAGGCTCCTGCGCCGCAGCAGCGTCACGCCCCGCAGGTGGCGAGCGCCCCCCGTCGCCCGGCCGCGGTGGAAGACGACCAGTACGAGATCCCGGCCTTCCTCCGCCGGCAGGCGAACTGAGGCGGGACGCGACGAAGCTGGGGACGGAGGGCGCGAAAACGCCCTCCGTTCCCGCGTAACAGAGCGTAAACAAGCGTGATTTGGCTCGACCAGGGGGACTCGCTAAAAGCTGACGCATCGGGATCCCGCGTCGCGCACGCGAGTTCGATTCCCGATCGCTCCGGAGCTCTCCCGGATATCTCACGACCGAGCCGGCCGCAGCACCGCGACGAAAGCTCGGACTGACAGACCTCGGTCGGCGCTTCGCCGGCTCCTCGAGACGGGCACGATGAACACCACGCTTCAGACCACGATCCGCAACGAAATCCGGCTCTCGGGCGTGGGGGTCCACAGCGGCGACAGGGCGACCGTCAGGCTGCAGCCGGCAGGCGCTGATGCGGGTATCGTCTTCGTGAGCGTCGCCAACGGCGGCGAGATCGAGATTCCTGCACTCCATTCCTCCGTCGTGTCGACGGCACGTTGCACCGTGCTGGGCAACGAGCGCGGCTCGATCGCGACCGTCGAGCATCTGATGGCGGCGATCGCGGGTCTGGGGATAGACAACCTCCTCGTCGAGGTCGACGGCCCGGAGATGCCGATCATGGACGGGAGTTCCGCCCCGTTCGTGGAGGCGATCCTCGCGGTCGGAATTCGTGCGATCTCGGCGCCGCGCCGCTACATCAAGGTTCTGAAGCCCGTTCGCGTGCAGGAAGGCGGAGCGTCCGGCGAGCTTCTGCCGTTCGACGGCCGGCGCGTCGAGCTGGAGATCCGTTTCGACGACGAGCTGATCGGCAGGCAGTCCTACGCGTTCGATTTCGCGGGCGGCAGCTTCGCACGGGACGTCTCGCGGGCGCGCACCTTCGGCTTCCTCAGAGACGTCGAGACGATGTGGGCGAAGGGCCTCGCGCTCGGCGCGTCCCTCGACAACACGCTCGTGGTCGGCGAGGGCGAGGTGGTCAATCCGGAGGGGCTGCGTTACGCCGACGAGTTCGTGCGCCACAAGGTGCTCGACGCGATCGGCGATCTGAGCCTCGCTGGGGCGCCCATCCTGGGCTCGTATCGCTCGGTGCGCGGCGGCCACCGGATCAACGCCGCGGTCGTGTCCGCACTGATGGCCGATCCCGATGCGTGGAGCTGGAGCTACGGCCAGCCCTCCGGGCGGCGCAGCGCGGCCCATGCCGATCTCGGGGCTCGGCTGCCGGCTGCCGCCTACGGACCGGAAGTGTCCTGAGCGCGTGTCACATTTCCGCTCGATTGCACCGGCAGCGAGATCCCGCGGCCAATGGTTGCGCCGGCGCGGGTTTCAGCTAAAGTCCGCCCGGCTCGGCCGAGACGAGCGGAGATAGCAACGGTTTGCACGACCTCATGAGCACGCCAAAGAGTACGAGCCGCGCACGCGCCTTCCCGATCCAGTCGCTGCGGGCCCTCATGCTCGCGAGCGTGGCCCTGACGGCTGCCGGCTGCAGCGGGTTCGGCGGCAAGAGCGAATTCGCCAACATCCAGGAAGACCCGGCCGACCAGCTCTACAACGAGGGTCTCGCCCTCATCAGCTCCGGCTCCTACAACGAGGCCGTGAAGAAGTTCGAGGAGGTCGACCGCATCCACCCGTACTCGGAGTGGGCGCGCCGGTCCCTTCTCATGGCGACCTACGCCAACTACGAGGGCGGCAACTACACCGACGCGATCGCGTCGGGCAGGCGCTACGTCACTCTCTATCCCGGCAGCGAGGATGCGGCTTACGCGCAGTACCTCGTCGCGGAATCCTACTATCAGGAGCTTTCCGACGTCGGCCGCGACCAGCAGCGCGCGGAGCGGGCGTCGGCCGCCTATCGCGAGATCCTCGAGAAGTACCCGAACTCCGAGTATGCGGTGCAGGCGCGCGAGAAGCTGGATGTCGCGCGTGACCAGCTCGCCGGCAAGGAGATGGAGGTCGGGCGCTACTATCTCGGCAAGCGCCAGTACCTCGCGGCGATCAACCGCTTCCGCACGGTCGTCACCGACTATCAGACTACCCGCCATGTCGAGGAGGCGCTGCTGCGCCTGACCGAGTCCTACTACGCGCTCGGCATCGTGCAGGAAGCCCAGACCGCCGCGGCGGTCCTCGGCTACAACTATCCCGACAGCCAGTGGTACAGGGACGCCCACACGCTTCTCCAGAAGGGCGGCTACGAGCCCGAGGAGAACAAGAAGTCCTGGATCAGCCGGGCCTTCAGCAGCTCGGGCTCGCTCCTGTGAGAGGGCGATGCTGTCGACCCTGTCGATCCGCGACATCGTCATCATCGACCGGCTCGACATCCACTTCACGCCGGGCCTGAGCGCGCTCACCGGCGAGACCGGAGCGGGCAAGTCGATCCTGCTCGATTCGTTCTCGCTCGCCCTCGGCGGCCGGGGCGACGCGGGCCTCGTGCGACGCGGGGCCGATCAGGGGCAGGTGACGGCCCTGTTCGAGCTCGAACCGCACCATCCCGCGCGGTCCGTGCTGCAGGAGGCGGGCTTCGACGCCGAGGGCGAGCTCATCCTGCGCCGGATCCAGAGCGCCGACGGCCGCACCCGCGGCTTCGTGAACGACCAGCCGGCGAGCGCCCAGATGATGCGCCGCGTCGGTGCCGCCCTCGTCGAGATCCACGGCCAGCACGCCGACCGCGCCCTCGTCGACCCCACCGAGCACCGCCGCCTGCTCGACGCCTTCGCGGGCCTCGAGCCCGACGTCGCGGAGATCGGCCGGCTGTGGCGCGAGTGGCGCTCCCTGCGCGAGGCGCACGAGGAGGCGCGGGAGGCGCTCGAGAAGGCCGCGTCCGAGCGTGAGTATCTCGAGCACGCCGTCGAGGAGCTCGACCAGCTCGGCCCCGAGCCAGGCGAGGAGGAGCGGCTCGCCGACCGTCGCCAGGTCATGATGCACTCGGAGAAGCTCGTCGGCGAATTGAACGAGGCGAACGAGATCGTGGGCGGCCACGCCTCGCCCGGGCCCGTCGTCGCGGCGGCGCTCCGGCGGCTCGAGCGGCGGGCGGGCGACCTGCCGCAGCTCCTCGAGCCCGTCGTCGCGGCGCTCGAGCGGCTCTACAACCAGATCGACGAGGCGCAGCAGGCGATCGAGCACGCGCTCTCCGAGGCGGCCTTCGACCCGCGCGAGCTCGAGGCGACGGAGGAGCGGCTCTTCGCCTTGCGCGCCGCCGCCCGGAAGCACCAGGTGCAGGTCGACGATCTCGCGGCATTGCGCGAGAGGCTGCGTTCGCAGCTTCAGGAGATCGACACCGGCGGACAGCGCCTGGAGGCGCTCGAGGCCAGTCTCGCCGATGCGAAGCGCGCCTATGACGCCGCGGCCTCGCGCCTGTCGGAGGCGCGCCGCGCGGCGGCCACGCAGCTCGACGAGGCGGTCGCGCACGAATTGCCGCCGCTGCGGCTCGAGCGCGCGAGGTTCGAGACGCGCGTCGACACCGACGGGCGACCCGGCGCCGAGGGGCTCGACCGGGTGGAGTTCTGGGTCCAGACGAACCCCGGCACCCATCCCGGCCCACTGCTGAAGGTCGCCTCCGGCGGCGAGCTTTCGCGCTTCCTCCTCGCCCTCAAGGTCGCCCTCGCGGACAGGGGCAGCGCGCCGACGCTCGTGTTCGACGAGATCGACGTCGCCGTCGGCGGCGCCGTCGCCGACGCGATCGGCGCGCGGCTCGCCCGCCTCGCCGAGCGGGTCCAGGTGCTGAGCGTGACGCACGCGCCGCAGGTCGCGGCGCGCGCGAGCCGGCATCTCCTCATCCGCAAGGACGGCGATGCCGACACGGTGTCGACGCGCGTCGAGCCGCTGGAGGGCCCGGCGCGGCGCGAGGAGATCGCGCGCATGCTCTCGGGCGCCACCATCACCGACGAGGCGAGGGCGGCGGCCGAGCGGCTGATGAAGGCGGGCGGCTAAGCTCCGGGTTGTCTGACGCCGGAAGCCGCGCTGCGCCGCCCGTGGCTCAGTGCGCCATCATCTCGCGGACGATCTCCTCTGCGCTGAGCGAGGAGGGGTAGTAGGTCGGCCAGTTCGTGACCTCCTCGAGAAGCGCCGCGCGATCGTCGCCCCAATAGAGGTGGTAGTGATCGGCCTTCTCGGGGGCGATCCGATGGTCGCTGAACTGGATGAAGTCCGGCGCCGCCTCGTCGCCGTCGGTCTTCTCGAAGATGAAGCGCACGCCTCGGTTTCCCGCCTTGTATGTCAGGATCTCGTAGCCGTCGCTGGCGTACCGGCCCTCCAGTGGCTCGCCGTTCTCGTAGAAGGTGACGGTGTCGCCGCTGATCGTGATGCGCTCGACATCCGTCCTGTAGCCGGTGTCGTAGTACGCCCGGTACTCCTCAGCGGTCTTGTCTCCGTGGGCCGCCTTGTGGACCATGACCTCGTCCAGGCTGCCGTCCTGCAGATACGGGTAGACCGACTGCCAGTCCCCCTCCCAGTCCGAAAGCTGCCGCGCCTCGATCTGGCTGTCCTCGAAGTGCCCCTTGTAGATCGCGTCGGAGCCGTGCGAGTGGCCGTGGGCCTGCTCCTGGCCGTGATCATGGTCGTGATCGTGCGCGTGGCTGTCCGCCTGCGCGGCCGGCTCCTGGTTGTTTCCGCCGTCCTGGGCCTTTGCCTGGCCGGCAGCGAACAGTGCTGCGCCCAGCATCAGCGCGCCGAAAGACCGCGTCATTCCCCTACGCATCAGGTAGATCCTTCCTTCTTGCCGCACCTCGGTGCTCGGAGACCGTAATGTTATAACATTACAATCGGTGGCTTAACGGGCTGTCGGCGCGATGGCAAGGCGGTAATGCGTGTTGGCGATGGCGGTGTCGCAGGGGGCGGGCAGCCGCGTGGGAGCTAACGCCCCCACGCCATGCGCTTCAGAACATCGTCCCGGTCGACGAGATGGTGCTTCAGCGCCGCGGCTGCATGCAGGGCGAGGATCGCGATCATCGCCCAGGCGGCCCATTCGTGGACGGTGCCGGCCGCGTCGGCGATCGCCTTGTTGCCCGGCACCCACGGATCGGGCATCTCGAACAGCCCGAACACCATGTTGCGGATCGAGAACAGGTCCTGCGTCGTCGAGGCGGACGCCATGACCCACCCCGACAGGGGCAGGACGAACATCAGCACGTAGAGGGCCGCATGCGTCGCGTGCGAGGCCGCGGCCTGCCAGCGCGGCTGGCCCGGCGGGTGGCGTGGCGACCGCCGGTTGGCGAGCCGCCACGCGATCCGCGCGAGGACGAGCACGAACACCACGAAGCCCCAGCTCTTGTGGAGCTGGAACAGCCGGAACTGCTCCGTCAGCTCGGAGACGACATCCGTCATGTAGATCCCGAGACCGAGCTGGAAGAGGATGATCGCGGCGATCGACCAGTGGAGGAGGCGCGCGACCCAGCCCCAGCTCTCGGTGGTGTTCCGGCCTCGCATATCGTGCCTCGCCTCAGCCTTCGTTGTTGAGCTCGACGTTGATCGTCACCGGCAGCACCGTGCCGATGGCCGGGGCATAAGCGTCGACGCCGAACTCCGTGCGGTCGATCTCGCCGGTCAGGGTGAAGCCCGCCACCTGCTGGTCGGGATTCATCGGGCTCGGCGCGATCTTGTTGATCTTCGCCTGCAGCGTGACGGGCTGCGTCACGTCCCTGATCGTCAGGTCGCCGGTGATCTCGGCCGTGTCGTCACCCGTCCTGGTGATCTCGCCGGAGACGAAGGTGATCTCGGGATAGTTCGCCACGTCGAGGAAGTCGCCGCCGCGAATGTGCTCGTCGCGCGCATCCCAGAAGGTCGTGATGCTGCCTGCGTCGATCGTGACGGAGAACGAGGCGTTCTCGAGGTTCTCGGGATCGAAGCTCTCGATGTCGGCCGCAACCTCGGGGAAGACGGCGGTCACGTTCGAGTAGCCGAGATGCTCGACCTCGAACACGACGGCGCTGTGGGAGGGGTCGAGCTGCCAGTTGGCGGAGGCCGCGACGGGGGCCAGGGCGAGCGTTGAGGCGAGGGCGATAGAGCGAAGAATCATGCGAATGCTCTCCTTCTTGGGGTTGGTTCGCGCCGAACATGGCGGTTTTCGCCTGCGAGTTAAGCCCTCGCCGGAGAACAGCTTGTTCACCAGATGCAGACAGTCGCGACTTGCGCGACAATGTGCGACACCTCTCCCAGACTTGTGACAGCGTGGAGCGAACGGTGGCGAAGGAACCTGGCGATCGGCCGGTCGAGGAGCTCGACCACGAGGCGGCGGCGGCCGAGCTGAAACGGCTGTCCGAAGAGATCGTGCGGCACGACCGCCTTTATTATCAACAGGATGCGCCGGAAATCTCCGACGCAGGTTACGACGCGCTCCGCCGGCGGAACGCCGCCATCGAGAAGGCCTTCCCCGATCTCGTCAGGCCCGACAGCCCTTCGCTCCGCGTGGGCGCGGCACCGTCGGAGAAGTTCGCGAAGGTGCGGCACACCGTGCCGATGCTGTCGCTCGACAACGCCTTCGATGCCGAAGACGTGACCGCCTTCGTGGAGCGGATCCGGCGCTTCCTGCGTCTGGAGGCCGACGAGCCGGTGGCCGTGACGGCGGAGCCGAAGATCGACGGGCTGTCCGCCTCGCTGCGCTACGAGAACGGACGGTTCGTTCAGGGCGCCACGCGCGGCGACGGCGTGACGGGCGAGGACGTGACGCGGAACCTCGAGACGATCGACGACATCCCGCTGAAGCTGAAGGGGAAAGGCTTCGGCGAGGTCTTCGAGGTGCGGGGCGAGGTCTACATGACGCACGCCGATTTCGAGGCCATGAACGCGCGGCAGGAGGCGGAGGGCAAACCGCTCTTCGCCAACCCCCGGAACGCCGCTGCCGGATCCTTGCGTCAGCTCGACCCCAGGATCACGAGGAGCCGCCCCTTGCGCTTCTTCGCCTATGGCTGGGGCGAGGTGAGCGAGGTGCCGTCGACCAGCCAGTGGGGCGTCTACGAGGAGATGAGGGCGTTCGGCCTGCCGACGAATCCGCTGATGAGGCTCGTGAGTTCCCCCGAGGAGATGATCGCGTTCCACGCGGAGATCGAGGAAAGCCGGGCGAGCCTCGGCTACGACATCGACGGCGTCGTCTACAAGGTCGACCGGCTCGACTGGCAGCGGCGGCTCGGCTTCGTCTCGAGGAGCCCGCGCTGGGCGATCGCCCACAAGTTCCCGGCCGAGAAGGCGACGACCGTGCTCGAGGACATCGAGATCCAGGTCGGACGCACGGGGGCGCTCACCCCGGTGGCGAAGCTGAAGCCGGTGACGGTCGGCGGGGTCGTCGTGAGAAACGCCACGCTCCACAACGAGGACGAGATCGCCCGCAAGGACGTCCGCATCGGCGACACCGTCATCCTCCAGCGCGCGGGCGACGTCATTCCGCAGATCCTCGGCGTCGTGTTCGAGAAGCGCCCGAAGGACGCCGTGCCTTACGTCTTCCCGACGACCTGTCCCGTCTGCGGCAGCCATGCGACGCGGGAGGTCAGCCCCCGCACGGGCAAGGAGGACGCGATCCGGCGCTGCACCGGCGGCCTGGTCTGTGCGGCGCAGGCCGTCGAGCAGATGCGGCACTTCGTGTCGCGGGCCGCCTTCGACATCGAGGGCTTCGGGGAGAAGCAGGTGAAGGCCTTCCACGCCGACGGGCTGATCGCGACGCCCGCCGACATCTTCACGCTGAAAGCGCGGCAGGAGGCTGGCGAGATCGACATCCACGCGCGCGAAGGCTGGGGCGACACCTCCGTGCGTAATCTCTTCGCGGCGATAGACGAGCGTCGTCGGATCGAGCTGCCGCGCTTCGTCTACGCCCTCGGCATCCGCCATGTCGGTGAGACGAACGCGAAGCTCCTGGCACGCCATTACGGGACGTTCGCGGCCCTGCGCGAGGCGGTCGTGGCCGCGGCGGACAAGGAGGGACCAGCCTGGGCCGACCTCCTATCCATCGACGGGATCGGCGAGACGGTCGCCGAGGCTCTCGTCGAGTTCTTCGCGGAGCCGCGCAATCTCGAGGTGATCGATGCCCTCCTCGGGGAGGTGGAGGTCCTGGAGGCGGAGCAGCCGACAGGTGCCGCGTCGTCGCCGGTCGCGGGCCTCACCGTCGTCTTCACCGGCTCGCTGGAACGGCTGACGCGGGACGAGGCGAAGGCGATGGCCGAGCGCTACGGGGCGAAGGTCGCAAGCTCAGTCTCCTCGAAGACCGATCTTCTGATCGCGGGCCCCGGCGCCGGCTCGAAGCTCAAGAAGGCGCAGGAGCTCGGCATCGAGACCATCGACGAGAACCAGTGGTTCGAGAGGGTCGGAGCGGAGTAGGCCGCGGGAGACCGCGGCCTATCGGGCACCCGGCCGAGGCTAGATGGCCTCCGTCGCCTGTTCGAGCCAGGCCCGGTCGGCATCGTCGAGATGGGGCGCCATGCGCTCGAGCGTCACGAGGTGATAGCTGTTGAGCCAGGTTCGCGCGTCGAGGCCGAGCAGGTCGGCGTCGATCAGCCGCCGGTCGATCGGCACGAAGCTCAGCGTCTCGAACGAGAGCACCGGCCTGTCGCCGCCCGGCACGAGCTCGGCTTCGTTCACGACCATCAGGTTCTCGATCCGGATGCCGTATTCGCCGGCCCGGTAGTATCCCGGCTCGTTCGAGACGATCATCCCGGGCTCGAGCGGCACCGTGCCCGTCTTCGCGATGCGCTGCGGCCCTTCGTGCACCGACAGGTAGCTGCCGATGCCGTGGCCGGTGCCGTGGTCGAAGTCGAGCCCGGCCTGCCAGAGGAAATAGCGGGCGATCGGATCGAGCTGCGCTCCCGTCGTGCCGACTGGGAAACGGGCCGTCGCGAGTGCCACGTGGCCCCGCAGCACGAGCGTGTTGTGGTGGATCATCTCGGGCGTCGGCTCGCCGACCACGACGGTCCGCGTGATGTCGGTCGTGCCCTCGCGGTACTGGCCGCCCGAGTCGATCAGGTAGAGCGAGTTGGGCTCTATCGGGCGGTTGCTTCCGGTCGTGACACGGTAATGCGGGATGGCGGAGTGCGGGCCGGCCGCGGAGATCGCGTCGAAGGAGAGGTCGCGAAGCGCACCCGTTTCGACGCGGAGCGCCTCGAGCTTCTTCGCGGCCGCGATCTCGTCGAGCCCTCCCTTCGGGGCTTCCCGGTCGAGCCAGGCGAGGAAGCGGCACATCGCGACACCGTCGATCTGGTGTGCGCCGCGCGCGCCCCGCACCTCGGCGTGCGTCTTGCGGGCCTTCGAGAGCATGAACGGGTCGGCGGCCTCCACGACCACCGCTCCCGCCGAACGGAGCCGGTCGGCGATCCACTGCGACACCACCGCGGGGTCCAGGCGGACGCGGGAGTGGCTGTCCCCGAGGGCGTCGATCAGGCCCGGGAAGCTCTCCGGCTCCACGATCTCGGTCAGGCTTCCGAGATAGGCCCGCGCGTCCTCGCCGAGTTTCGCGGACGAGACGGCGAATGTCGGGCGCCCCTCCTTCCTGAAGACGGCGAAACCGAGCGGCAACGGCGTGTGCGGCACATCCGAGCCCCGGATGTTGAATAGCCAGGCGATGACGTCCGGGCTCGTGATCACGCAGGCGTCCTGGTTCGCGCGCTTGAGGACGTCGCGCACCTCGTCGAGCTTGTCCTCCGCCGTCCTGCCGGCGAGCTCGACGGGGTGGGGCTCGATCCGTCCTTCCGGCGGAGCGGGGCGGTCGGACCAGACATCGTCGATCGGGTTGTCGGCAACCGGGATGAACTCGGCCCCGGTCTCGCGCGCGATCTTCTCGAGCTGGCGCACGTTCTTCACCGTGTGCAGCTTCGGGTCGAAGCCGATGCGCTGACCGGGTGTCAGGTTGTCCCGGAGCCAGCCTTCCCAGCCGCCGTCGGCGATCAGGTGCGGCGTCTCGAACAGCTCGAGGTCGACCTGCTGGCGGACCTGGATCGTGTAGCGTCCGTCTACGAAGACGGCCGCGCGCGTCGCGAGCACGAGGCCGAGGCCCGCCGACCCGGTGAAGCCCGTCAGCCACGCCAGGCGCTCCGCCGAGGGCGGCAGGTACTCGTTCTGGTACTCGTCCGTGCGTGGAACGAGGAAGCCGTCGAGCCGCAGCGATACGAGCTGGCGGCGCAGCAGCGGCAGCCGTTCGGCGCTGAGGCTCGGGTCAGTCGTCTCGTCGAAGTGCTGAAACATCATGCATTCCTGGTGGTCACGACGCGGGCAGGGCGGCTGGAACCTTGCGGAACAAGGGATTGCTGCGCTGCAGTAGCTAATATGTTGCGCATGCGAAGAGCTCGCCGCAGCCATGCGTTTGCGGCGGTGGCCATTAGGGCAGTTTTCCTTACCTTTCGACGTGGAACGGCAATCCGGTACCCAACGCTGACGAGGGAGCCACGAGATGGCCACCACCTATGCACATGATCATGCCGCCCGCGAGATTAAGGCGTCGTCGCCGGGCCTCTTTTCCCGCATTCTGACCCGCCTCCTGCGCGCCCGCGAGGCGGAGGCGAGGCGGCGGATCGCCGGCTACGCCCACCTCATCGACGCCGAGGCGCTCGAACAGGCGGGGCTGACGCGCGCCCAGATGGAGCGCCTCTACAACCCCTACGAGCGGTAGGCCCCGGCGGATCGGCGCTGGAGGACGAGCGTCGCCCAGCCGTCGCGGAACAGGCGGTCCCTGGCGACGAAGCCGCGCGTCCGCCACACCGCCTCGACCTCGCGGCGTTGCCAGGTGAGCAGCCCCGACAAGACGACGCTCGCCCGGTCGGCCGCGATCCGCTCGACGTCCGGGGCAAGGGCCACCAGCGGATTCGCGAGAATGTTCGCGACGATCAGGTCGTAGGGCGCGTGCCGCGTCACCGGCAGCGCCTTCACGCCGTCCGCCGTGTGCGCCTCGATCAGCGCCGACACCCCGTTGAGGCGCGCGTTCTCGACCGCGATGCGGGTCGCCACCGGGTCGATCTCCGTCGCCACCACCTTGCGACGCAGGGCCTTCGCAAGGCCGATCGCGAGCACCCCGGTGCCCGTGCCGATGTCGAGCGGGCGCTCGTAGCGGCGAGCCTTCAGCAGCGTGTCGAGCGCCTTCAGGCAGCCCCAGGTGGTGCCGTGGTGGCCCGTCCCGAAGGCCTGCGCCGCCTCGATCTCGATGCCGATCTGGTTGGCGCGGATGCGGCCGCGGTCGTGCCCGCCATAGACGACGAAGCGCCCGGCCGAGACCGGCGGCATGGCCTCGAGGCTCTCCTTCACCCAGTCGCGGTCGGCGAGCGGCTCGACCCGAAGTTCGAGATCCCGCGCCCGCTCGCCGAACGCGTAGGAGAGCGCCTGGCGCAGCGCGTCCTCGGAGGGCTCGTCGGTGTAGAAGGCCTCGGCGAGCCAGGCGCTGCCGGTGTCGAGTGAGCCCGTGGTCGGCGTCTCGGGTTCGATCGCCGCGAGGAGCGCGTCAGCGATCGCGTCGGCGTCGCGTTCGTCGCGGGCTGGGATGCGAAGGCGGTAGATGTCTGTCCCCCCGACGGACGACCGCGGTCAGCGCGCCGTCCCGTGCCTCTCGATGAAGGAGTCGAGCACCCGCTTCGGGCCCGACGTCTCGAAGTCGACCGTCAGCTTGTTGCCGTCGATCGACTTCACCTCGCCATAGCCGAATTTCTGGTGAAAGACACGCTCCCCGAGGGAGAATTCGGAGTTCGGGCCGCCGGACCGGGCGAGAATCTCGCCCTCGATCAGTCTCGGACCGCCCTTGCGGGTCTCCTGGCGCTCCCGGCCCCGCTGCGCGCGCTGCCAGCCGGGCGTCGCATAGGTCGAGCCGAACGGCTCGGCCCGGTCGAAGCGGGAGTAGCCGTAGCCGCCGTAGGAGCCGGCGACGGATCCCGTCTCCGTCACCTCCACGTTCGCCTCGGGCAGCTCGTCGATGAAGCGCGACGGCACGGTCGACTGCCACAGCCCGTGCACCCGCCGGTTCGTCGCGAAGTGGATGTGCGCGCGTCTCCGCGCCCGCGTCACGCCGACATAGGCGAGGCGGCGCTCCTCCTCGAGGCCCGCGCGGCCGCTTTCGTCTAGCGCGCGCTGGTGGGGGAAGAGACCTTCCTCCCAGCCCGGCAGGAACACCGTGTCGAACTCGAGCCCCTTCGCCGAGTGCAGCGTCATCAGCGACACTTTCGGCTCGTCGTTGCCGCTTTCGGTGTCCATCACGAGCGAGACGTGCTCGAGAAAGCCCTGCATCGTTTCGAACTCCTCCATCGAGCGCAGGAGCTCCTTCAGGTTCTCGAGCCGGCCCGGCGCCTCGGCCGACTTGTCGTTCTGCCACATCTCCGTGTAGCCCGACTCCTCGAGGATCTGGGCGGCGAGATCCGTGTGCTTCATCTCGTCGAGCTGCGCGCGCCACCGGCCGAATGTCTGCAGCAGGTCGCGCAGGCCGCCGCGCGGCCGAGGCTTCAGCTCCTCCGTCTCGATCAGCGCGAAGGCCGCCTGCATCAGCGGCACTCTCTGCGCGCGGGCGTGGTCGTGCAGCACGCGGATCGTCGCGTCGCCCAGGCCCCGCCGCGGCACGTTCACGATGCGCTCGAAGGCGAGGTCGTCGGCCGGCTGCACGACGGCGCGAAAATAGGCGATCGCGTCGCGGATCTCCTGGCGCTCGTAGAAGCGTGGGCCGCCGATCACCCGGTAGGGCAGGCCGAGCGTCACGAACCGGTCCTCGAACTCGCGCATCTGGAAGGAGGCTCGCACCAGGATCGCCATCTCGTCGAGGCTCTCGCCCCGCCGCTGCAGCCGCTCGATCTCCTCGCCGATGACGCGCGCCTCGGTCTCCGAATCCCACGAGCAGGTGACGCCGACCTTCTCGCCGTCCTCGCCGTCGGTGTGCAGCGTCTTGCCGAGCCGGCCCTCGTTGTGGGCGATCAGGTGGGAGGCCGCCTGAAGGATATGCGAGGTCGAGCGGTAGTTCCGCTCGAGCCGGATCACGGCCGCGCCCGGAAAGTCTGTCTCGAAGCGCAGGATGTTGTCGACCTCCGCCCCGCGCCAGCCATAGATCGACTGGTCGTCGTCGCCGACGCAGCAGATGTTGCGCGGGCCCTGGGCCAGGAGCCGCAGCCAGAGATACTGGGCGACGTTCGTGTCCTGGTACTCGTCGACGAGGATGTAGCGGAACCGCCCGTGATACTCCTCGAGAACGCCGGGGTTCTCGCGGAAGAGCCGGATCGTCTCTAGCATCAGGTCGCCGAAATCGGCGGCGTTCAGGATCTTCAGGCGCTCCTGGTAGGCGCGGTAGAGCTGGTCGCCCTGGCCGGCGAAGGCGTAGGCCTCGCCCGAGGGCACCTTGTCGGGCGTCAGCGCCTTGTTCTTCCAGCCGTCGATGAAGGCAGCGAGCTGGCGTGCCGGCCACCTCTTGTCATCGATGTCGGCGGCCTGGATCACCTGCTTCATCAGGCGGATCTGGTCGTCCGTGTCGAGGATGGTGAAATCGCGCTTCAGCCCGACGAGCTCGGCGTGCCGGCGCAGGATCTTCACGCAGATCGAGTGGAACGTGCCGAGCCACGGCATGCCCTCGACCGAATCGCCGACGAGGTCGCCGATGCGGTGGCGCATCTCGCGGGCGGCCTTGTTCGTGAAGGTGACGGCGAGGACCTGGCTCGGCCAGGCGCGCCCCGTGGCGAGGATGTGGGCGATGCGTGTCGTCAGCACGCGCGTCTTGCCGGTGCCGGCGCCCGCCAGCACGAGAACCGGCCCCTCCGTGGTCTCGACCGCGCGGCGCTGCTCGGGATTGAGGCCGTCGAGATAGGACGGCGGAGGCGGCGCCGACGCGGCGCGGGCGCGCGCGGCGATGCCGCCCGGGGCCGGCGAGGCGGCGGAGGCTGAGAGGGCGGGGCGATTGTGGTCGGCCATGGTCGGGCGGAGCGCGTCCCTTCTGGCGGTCGTGATTCGATCCTGCGAGAGTGTAGCTTCTATATGGGGCAGGATCAGGCCCGGCCACAGGCGGCGATCAGAGTATGCCCCTGGCGAGGCGCGCCCGCTCGCCGTCCGGCACGTTGACGGCGTAGAGGCCGCTGCCCCGCAGCCGGGGCGACTGTTCGGCGGGAAAGCGCTTCTCCTGCTGCCAGACGCCGGTCAGGCCGGCATCGTCCAGGCGCTCGATCATCGCCTTGTGGAGCCCCGCCTCCAGCACCGGGTACCAGACGAGAACGGTCGCCTCGGGCCACCGGGCGTTGAGCTTCGGCACGAAGGCCGCGACGTCGTCGTACTCGCGCTTCACCTCGTAGCTCGGGTCGATCATCACGAGGCCGGGGCCGTCGAGGCGGCGGGCGAGGGCGAGGACGCCGTCATAGCCGTCTTCGCGGTGGCACCTGATATTGCCGCCGGCGAACTCAGACGACAGCGCCTCGTATTCCTGCGGATGCAGCTCGTAGAGGTCGGCCTCGTCCTCGGGGCGCATGAAGTGCCGGATGATGGCGGGGGAGCCCGGGTAGGTGCGGATGCCGTGGCTCTTGTGAACCGCCGCCACCGCCTGCATGAAGGGATGCTCCGTCGGCAGTTTCTTCTGCGAGAACAGGCGCACGAAGCCGGGCCACGCTTCCCTGGTCTTCAGAGCCTCGGGCGCCCGCAGGTCGTAGAGGCCGCGCCCGGCATGCGTCTCGGCGATCGCAAGCGGCCGCTCCAGTCGCGTCAGGTGGTCGAGCAGGGCGGCGAGGGCCGCGTGCTTGTGCAGGTCCGACAGACCGCCGGCGTGATAGGCGTGCTGGTACGAGAGCATGCAGGCTGAATAGCGGGGTTGTGCCGCGCGGGAAAGGTCGGGGCGGCGTTCAGTCGTAGCTCCACAGGTCCTTCTGCCGGTCCGGCTGCGCCGAGCCGCGGGTGGCGAGCTGGGCCTCGAAGAAGGACCGGCCGAGCACCGCGAGGGAGAGGCCGTTCGAGATCGCGACCGTCAGCAGGAGGGCGATCGTGAGCGCGTAGCCGCCCGTCAGCTCGAACACCATGACGGCGGTCGAGATGGGGGCGCCGAGGACCGCGCCGGCGACCGCGCCCATGCCGAGAATGGCGTAGAGTCCGTTGCTGGAGGAGAGTTCCGGGAACGCCATCGCCGCGATCATCCCGAAGGCCCCGCCCGTCATCGCGCCGACATAGAGCGACGGCGAGAACACGCCGCCGCCGAAGCGCGAGGCGAGCGTGATCCCCGTCGCGAGGGTCTTCGCCGGGATCAGCAGGAGAAGCAGCACGAGCGGCAGGTTCTCCTTCAGGGCGGCGTCCGTGGTGTCGTAGCCCACGCCGAGGACCTGCGGCAGGAAGACGCCCATGGCGCCGATCGCGAGTCCGCCCGTCACGGGGCGCAGCCAGAGCGGCATCGGGAGGTCGCGGGCGACGCGGTCGGCAATCAGAAGGGTCGACTGGAACATGACCGAGACGAGCGCGCAGACGAGGCCCAGCAAGACGAAGGCCGGGAACTCCAGGTACGACGTGATCTGGTGTTCGGGTACGACGAAGGCCGCGTAGTCGCCGAACCACAGCCTCGACAGGACGGCCCCGGAGGTCGAGGCGATCACGAGAGGCACGAAGGTCGTGCCTCGGAACCTGTTCAGGATCACCTCCTGCGCGAAGAGAACGCCGGCGATCGGGGCGTTGAAAGAGGCCGAGACGGCGCTGGCCACGCCGCATGCGAAGAGAATGCGCGCGGCGCCGCGCGAGAGATCGAACCGCCTGCAGAGCGCGGCGGCGATCGAGGCGCCGAGATGAACGACCGGCCCCTCGCGGCCGGCGCTCGCGCCCGAACCGAGGGAGATCGCGCTCGTCACCGCGCTTCCGACGCCGGAGCGCAGATCGAGCCGCTCGCTGCCCTCGAGCCTCGCGCGGATGACCTCGGGCACCGAGTAGGGGCGATTGCCGGGGAGCAGATGCTGGAGGATCAGCCCGACGACGAGACCGCCCGCGACCGGCGCCAGGAATATCACCCACCACGGCTGAAGGCTCGCCGCGGCCGCGACGTTCTCGCTCAGCGTTCCAAGCCAGGGCCACTGAACGAGGCCGATGGCGATGCGAAACAGCACGGCGCCGATCGCGGCCGCTATGCCGCTCGCGAGCGCCAGCGCCCAGACGAGAGGCTGGCGGGTCGAAAGGAACTCTTCGAGGTTCGGCCTGAACCATCTGTCGATCAACTCGAGCACGCGCAGATCCGCTTCGTTCCAGTGGTCGCGCCGGTCACCTGCCGTCGCAGAAGTGGGGCCCGGCAGCGTGCGGTAGGAAACGCAGGACGCCCTATTGCCGATTCTGACCCGGCGATGAACGGGGAATTCCGGCACCGTTCAGCCCGACTTGCGTTTATTCCGCAGCATCGGAAGCTCGCTGACAAGGAGCATCAACATGAAGCGCTTTCTCGGGGCCCTGGCCCTGGTGTCGGCCCTGGCCGTCCCGGGCCTCGCCCATGCCGCGTCCGCGATCGCGACGGCCGACGTGAACCTGCGGGCGGGTCCGTCCACCGGCTATCCCGTCGTGACCGTCATCGGGGGTGGCCAGAACGTCGAGGTGAACGGCTGCCTCCAGAGCTACACGTGGTGCGACGTGACCTATCGCGGCGCCCGCGGATGGATGTCGGCCAACTACCTCGCCTATCTCGAGGGCGGACGTCGCTACACCGACCGGGTGCCCGCCCGGATCGGCGCGCCGATCATCACGTTCTCGTTCGGCAATTACTGGGATCGCCACTACCGCCACTATGGCTTCTATCGCGACCGGGAGCGCTACCATCGTCACTGGGACCGCTACGACCGCCGCGATGACCGTCGGGACTGGCGGGATCACCGTCGCTCCGACCGCCGTGACTGGCGTGACGATCGCCGCAGCGACCGCCGCGACTGGCGGGACGACCGCCGCAGCGATCGCCGTGACTGGCGCGACGACCGTCGCGGCGACCGTCGCGACCTGCGTGGTGAGCGCTCTACGGAGTTCCCGCGCTGGCGCCCGGACGGTCGCTGAGCGGCCGAGGCGGCTGACACACCCGATACTGAAGGCAGGGGCGCGTCCGGTGGGCGCGCCCCTTGTCCCTTTTCACGCCTGCTGCATGCCCGGGCGTGCTGGTTTGGTGATTCCGCCGTTTCTGATAATGTTCGGCGAACACTACCAATTCCGGCTTTTGGGGACAGCATGAACGAGGCGGCGAGGGTGACCGGCCGACTGGCGCCCGATCAGGGCGCGCGCGACGCTGCGCTGTCGGCGCTCGCCAGCCGATTCGGCGACCGTATGTCGACGTCGGCGGCCGTGCGCGAGCAGCACGGCCATACGACGACGTGGCACGCGAACATGCCGCCCGACGCCGTCGTCTATGCCCGCTCGGAGGACGAGGTCGCGGAGATCGTCCGGATCTGTGCCGGGCACGGCATGCCGGTGATCCCGTTCGGGACGGGCACCTCGCTGGAGGGGCAGGTGAACGCGCCCTTCGGCGGCGTCTCGATCGACATGTCGCAGATGAACCGAATCCTGGCGGTGCATCCCGAGGATCTGGACTGCGTCGTCGAGCCCGGCGTGACGCGGAAGGCGCTGAACGAGTATCTGCGCGACCAGGGGTTGTTCTTCCCCATCGATCCCGGCGCCAACGCGAGTATCGGCGGCATGGCCTCGACCCGGGCGTCGGGCACGAACGCCGTACGCTACGGCACGATGAAGGACGCCGTCCTCTCGTTGCGGGCGGTGATGCCGGACGGTCGCGTGATCCGGACCGGCACCCGCGCGCGGAAGAGCTCCGCCGGCTACGACCTGACGCGGCTCATGGTCGGGGCCGAGGGCACGCTCGGCGTCATCACCGAGCTGACGCTCCGCCTTCACGGCATCCCCGAGGCGATTTCGGCCGGCGTCTGCCAGTTCGAGACGCTGGAAGGCGCCTGCAGCGCCGTGGTGGCGACGATCCAGTCCGGCATTCCGGTCGCGCGGATCGAGCTCCTCGACGAGCTGCAGGTGAGGGCGTCGAACGCCTATTCGAAGCTGACGCTTCAGGAGAAGCCGAGCCTGTTCGTCGAGTTTCACGGCTCGGAGGCGGGCGTGCGGGAGCAGGCGGAGCTGTTCGGTGCGATCGCGGCCGAGTTCGGAGGCGGCGAGTTCGCGTGGGCGCGCGAGCAGGAGGCTCGCAACCGGCTCTGGCAGGCCCGTCACGACGCCTACTGGGCCTGCGTCGCGCTGCGCCCCGGCGCCAAGGCGATCGCGACGGATGTCTGCGTGCCGATCTCGCGGCTCGCCGAGTGCATCATGAAGTCGCGCGAGGATCTCGACCGCGCAAATCTCCTGGGGCCGATCGTCGGACACGTCGGAGACGGCAACTTCCATGTCTCGCTGCTCGTCGACATGACCGATTCCGCGGAGGTCGAAGCTGCGGGTGGATTCATGAGCCGGCTGGTCGACCGCGCGATCGAAATGGGCGGGACATGCACCGGAGAGCATGGTGTCGGCCACGGCAAGACGAAGTATCTCGCGAAAGAGCTCGGTGAAGCCGTCGACGTGATGCGTGCGGTCAAGCAGGCGATCGATCCGGGCTGCATCATGAACCCCGGAAAGATCATCTCCCCCGACGAGCAGAGTTCCCTGGTCCGGGAGCCGACCTAGTTGAACGCGTTCCTGCTTTCGATCGGCATCGTGGTGGCGGCGCTTCTGAGCGCGGCCTTCGCAGTGCCGATGTTCATCGACTGGAACAGCTATCGCTCCGTCATAGAGGAGCAGGCGGGCGACATTATCGGCCGACCGGTGGTGATCGAGGGCGACATCGACGTCCGTCTCGTGCCGACACCGATCCTGCGCGCGAGCGATGTCCATATCGGCGGGAAGGACAGCGGCGAGGGCGTCGGACGTTTGTCCTTGCGCGGCGGGCTGATGCCGCTCCTCAGCGGGGAGCTCCAGCTGAGGGAGGCCGCTCTGGAGCGCCCGAACCTCCGCTTCAGCGTCAGCCCGGAGGGATTCGTCTCCTGGGGAATCGAGACGGAGCCGGCCACGATCCCCATCGCACCGCAGCAGGTGACCCTTGATCGCTTCGAGATCATAGGCGGCCGGGTGACGGTGGAGGACGCGCGTCGCGATGCGGCGTACACGATCGACGACATCGAGCTCACCGGCTCCGCCGCAAGCCTGGCGGGTCCCTACAAGTTTCGCGGCGCGGCTTCCCTGGAAGGCGAGCGGTACGAACTCGAGGTTGCGCTGGGAAGCCTTCAGCCGGACGGCTCCATGCGGATCGGCGCCACTGCGCGGCCCGACGACAGTCCGGTCGTTCTGACCCTGGACGGCAGCATCGGCTATCTGGACGAACGTCCGCGCTATCGTGGGCTAGTGCGAGCCGAGAGCCGGCCTCAACCCGCAGGGGGCGGAGAAGAGGCGCAGGCTCAGGCTCGCGGGCCGACCGACGAGGACGAGCCGGCCAGCCGCTGGCGCTTCGAGGCCCGGACCGAAGCGAGCCCCGGCTCCATTGTTCTTCAGCAGCTGGGTCTGGAGGTCGGCGACGCTGATCATCCGATCACGCTCAGCGGCGCCGCCGAGGTGCAGCTGGGGCGGGAAGCCCGCTTCGAAGCGGTGCTTTCGTCGCGCCAGATCGATGTCGACCGGGCGCTCGGCGGGGGGCCGGAAGCCCCGGTTCCCCCTCTCGAGGCCCTGGGGGCGCTGGGCCGTGTCGTCTCGCCCCACTTCATGATGTTGGACGGGCGGCTTTCCCTCGACGTCGGGTCGCTGGTCGTCGGCGGCAACGTCATTCGGCAGCTCGAGGCCCAACTCGCCTTCGAGGACGAGGAATGGCGGATCGGGCGCGCCCAGGCCGTGCTCCCGGGGGACACGAGTGCCGCGCTCTCCGGGCGATTCCACCCGGATCCCGACAATCCGAGCTTCGTCGGCGCGGTCCGGCTGGCGGCGACGCATGCGAGCCCCTTCACCTCGTGGCTCTTCAGGGAGGATGCGCTCCTGCCGGGTCTCGGCGCGGTCACGGGCGACCTGCAGGCGTCGGCCTCGGTCAGGATCGCGGACGGCTCCTTCGCCCTCGACAGGCTGGAGGTGACGACCGACCGAAACCACCTGACCGGCTCCATCGCCTATGCGTCACCGGCGGAGAGAGCCGACAGGATAGACATCGTGCTGAACACCGACGCGTTCGACACACGGGGATTGCCGCTCCAGCGGCTGGCCGACACGCTGCGTGCCCGGATCGCCCGGGCCGGCGGGGAGGAGCCGGACATACATCTGGACCTCGACATCGGCGAGCTGAGCGGTGCCACCGTGGCGGCGCGCGACGTGGTGGTGCGGGGTGTTCTGACGGGCGACCGCCTGGATCTCGAGGCGCTGGACATCGGGAACATCGCCGGGCTCGAGATCTCGGCGGGGGGAGAGCTCGCCGATCTCGGCGGAACACCGACCGGCCAGCTTCAGGTTCGCCTGACGGCCCAGGACCTGACCCTTGCGGCCGAGGCTGCCCGTATCGCCGAGCTCACAGACCTGGCCACCGTGCTGGAAGCGCGAGGAACAGCGCTTTCACCGCTGACGGCCACGCTCGACCTGTCCTCCAGAACCCGGGAGGGTGAGCCCGGCCTCGATCTGCGCTTCGAAGGGACTGCCGCGGGAACCGACATCTCGTCGAGCGCGCGGCTGCAGGGGCGCCTCGCGGAGCTCGCATCGAACACCATCCGCCTCGAAGCTGCGGCCCGGAGCGAAGAGGCGGGCCCGCTCCTCGCGCAGCTCGGGCTCGGATCGGCAGATGTCGCGGGCGAGGGGGCGGTCGAGCTGTCTGCTCACGGGAGCATCAGGAGCGGACTGAGCTTCGTCCTGAGCGGGGAGACGAGCGCCTTCGCGGGCTCGCTCGACGGAACGGTCGCCTGGCCCTTCGGCGAAAGCAGGAACCTCGCAGGTGCCCTGACGCTCGAGGTCCGGGACCCTTCGCCGCTCGAAGGAGCCACCGGGCTGCCATGGCTCTCGGTCCTGATCGATCAGGGAACGCTCAGGGCGCAGGTCGCCGGATCAGGCACCCGCTACGAGATGAGCGATCTCTCCTATGAGGGGCAGCGATCCGCGCAGGGTTCCCTTGTGTTCGAGACAGGCGCGCAGCCGGGCGTTCATGGCGCGATCGTCGTGGACGAGATCGCGCTCGATCGCCTGCTTACCGAGGCTGCCGGCATGGAAGGCATCCTCGAGCATGACGTCGACGGACCTTCCTGGCGGGGAGAGCCTTTTTCGCCACTGACCGTTCCCGCGCAGCGCGTGTCGCTCGAAGTCAGCGCCAGCCGTGCCACATGGGAGGAGATCGAGCTATCCGACGCCTCCCTCCGGCTGCTCGGGGAGGAAGGCAGGATCGCGTTGCGCGACCTGGATGGACGGGTCTTCGACGGACGGCTCGAGGGCAGCCTGGAGCTGCAGACGCTACGGGGCGTCACGAACCTCTCGACCCATCTGCATCTCAAGGATGTCGCCCTCGGCGAGGTCGTCTGGCGGCGGAACGGGCGGCCTTGGGCGACGGGGCGTGCCGACCTTGCCCTGCAACTGAGCGGCGGCGGCCGGACGCCCGCGTCCCTCGTCTCGTCCCTGGCGGGAGAGGGCTCGTTCCTGCTGCGCGATGTCACCATCAGGGGGCTCGATCCCTCGGCTTTCCAGCAGGTCGTGAGGGCGACCGAGGCCGAACTCGAAGTCGAGGAGGAGCCGGTGGCGGCTGCGCTCGAGGAGGCCCTGTCGGGTGGCGCGATCCTGGTCGGTGCCGCGGAGGGTGCCGTTTCGGGAAGCGGCGGAACATTGCGGGCCGGCCCGGTGAAGCTCGACAGCCGGGATCTCGAGGTCTTCGCTTCCGCGGCGGTCGACCTCGAGGATTTCACGCTGGACTCGAACTGGACGATCGGAGACCGCGACCAGGCTGAGGGCCGGGCGCGCGAGGCCATCCTGAACTTCTCCGGCCCCATCGAGCAGCCGATGCGGACGATCAACGTGAGGCCGCTCATCAGCTATCTCACGGTCCTCCAGTTCGAGCGCGAGATGAGGCGCCTTGAAGAGGTTCAAGCCGAGATCCTGGAGCGCGAAAGGCTCGGTCGGGAGCTTCTGCAGTTGGGGCGGGAGCGGCGGCAGCGCGAGCGAGAAGCCTCCACGCCGCAGCAGGATTCCGCTGCGGGGGAGGAGGAGCCGGAGACGAACGCCGGCGATGCGCCGGATCTGGAGTCCTCCCGCCCGGCAGAGCAAGGAACTCCCGGGCCCACGCCCGCACCGGCCCGGGAGCCGGAATCGCTTTCCCTCGACCGCGACGAGTTCCGGCGGACCATCCAGGACCTGCTGCGCGGGATCGATCAGTCCGGCTCGCGAAGCGGCGTCGATCCGCAGGTCTACGAGACGGCGGTCGAGCTCAGGGGGAGCCTGCCTCTCGAGGAGGCGGCGACGGCTCGGTGACGGGGCTCTGCACCGTCCCGCTCTTTGCCCGCTTCAGGAGAAAAACGCGGATGGCGGAGGAGAGGCTTCGTCGGCCGCGCCCGGCATCTATGCCGGTGATCATGACGGCGAGCGAGACGGACTCCTGACGTGCCGCCTCCTGCAATTCCTCCCAGAACTCGTCCTCGAGGGAGACGCTGGTGCGGTGGCCGGCGATCGTCACCGAACGCTTCTTGAGACCGGGCTCACTCGTCATCGTCGGTTCGGCCGAGCCGGTGCCCCTCGACGTGCCGGTCGAGCGACGAACGCTGGCGTTCGGCGGCTTGCCGCTCCGCCTTCGTCATGCCGAAGCGCAGGCGGTTGTCGGCCGCCTGCTTCTCCTTCTCGGCTCGCGCACGCGCCTTTCGGGCCTGCCGAAGATTGACGATGTCGCTCATCTCGCGGCTCCCGTGGCAGAGGTTCAGCCGGGCCGGACCATGCGTTCGGGCCGCACGATCTCATCGAACTCGGCCTCGCTCACATAGCCGAGCTTCACCGCCTCCTCGCGGAGCGTGGTGCCGTTCTTGTGGGCCGTCTTCGCGATCGTGGCGGCATTGTCGTAGCCGATCTTCGGGGCGAGCGCCGTGACGAGCATGAGCGATCGCTCGACGCCCTGCCTGATGTTGTCGAGGCGCGGCTCGATGCCCACGACGAGGTTGTCGGTGAAGGACACCGCCGCATCCGCCATCAGTCGCACCGACTGCAGGAAGTTGTAGGCCATCACCGGGTTGTAGACGTTCAGCTCGAAGTGGCCCTGGCTCCCCGCGAAGGTCAGCGCCGCATGATTGCCGAAGATCTGCACGCAGACCTGTGTCAGCGCCTCGCACTGGGTCGGGTTCACCTTGCCGGGCATGATCGAGGAGCCCGGCTCGTTCTCCGGCAGGGCGAGCTCCCCGAGGCCTGCACGGGGGCCCGAGCCGAGGAAGCGGATGTCGTTCGCGATCTTGAAGAGGGATGCTGCGACCGTGTTGATGGCGCCGTGCGAGAACACCATGGCATCGTGCGCTGCCAGTGCCTCGAACTTGTTCGGCGCCGAGGTGAAGGCGAGCTGCGTGATCGCGGCGATACGCTCGGCGACCTTCTCGGCGAATCCTTCGGGCGCGTTGAGGCCCGTGCCGACGGCGGTGCCGCCCTGCGCGAGCTGCATCAGGTCGGGAAGCGTCTGCTCGATACGGGCGATGCCGTTTTCGACCTGGGTCGTGTAGCCCGAGAACTCCTGGCCGAGCGTCAGGGGCGTCGCGTCCTGGGTGTGCGTGCGGCCGATCTTGATGATCTCGTCCCACACCTTGGCCTTGTCGTCGAGGGCGTTGCGTAGCTTCTGAAGGGCCGGGATCAGTCGGTGGACGATCTCTTCCGCGCAGGCCACGTGCATGGCGGTCGGGAAGGTGTCGTTCGACGACTGGCTCATGTTCACGTGGTCGTTCGGGTGCACGGGCTTCTTCGAGCCCTTCTCGCCGCCGAGGATCTCGATCGCGCGGTTCGAGATCACCTCGTTGGCGTTCATGTTCGACTGCGTGCCGGAGCCCGTCTGCCAGACGACGAGGGGGAAGTGATCGTCGAGCTTGCCTTCGATGACCTCCTGGGCCGCCTGAACGATCGCCCGGCCGACCGTCTCGTCGAGCTTGCCGAGATCCATGTTCGCCTCGGCGGCGGCCCGCTTCACGATCCCCAGCGCGCGGACGACCGGAAGCGGCTGCTTCTCCCAGCCGATCTTGAAGTTGCCGAGGGATCGCTGCGCCTGGGCGCCCCAATAGCGATCGGCAGCCACTTCGATGGGACCGAAGGAATCGGTCTCGGTGCGCGTGTCGGTCATGTCTGCTTGTCCCGTCTCGGTCTGCGTTGGCCGCGCTTCTAGCACGCGGAGCGCGGTCCCGGAACGCCCTAGAGCCGGAGGCGCCGCGCTCACATTCCTCTTGCCAGTGCGCTTTCGCTGAAGCAACTATAGGTTGTATTCTGCGACGCAGAGGGGGAGGCTTGGGATGTCATGGCGTCCAAGCGGGAGGACGGCGGTCTCGCCGGAGCAGAGATCCACAGCAGAGCAGCGGCACCTGATCGGCGAGCGCATGATCAAGGGCGCCTTCTGGGTCATCGGCTTGTCCGGCGGGGCACTCGTGCTGGCCGTCGTGGTCTTGGCCCTTGGAGGGAAGCTGCAGGACACCAACGGCCAACTCGCGCTCGGCTATATCGACCGCTTCATCGGGGCGATCATTCCGCTGTTCGGGGCCTGGGTGGGGGCCGTCATCGCCTTCTACTTCGCGCGCGACAATTTCGATGCCGCGACGGAGAACACGCGGGCCTTGCTCAACCAGATCACTCCGATCGATCTCGAGGTCGTGACGGCGGAGGAGACGATGACGAAGCGCGCGCAGCTGACGGTGGTCACGGCCGGAGATGATGAAGCTCGTCTCCTCAAGACCGAGATATTGCCGAGATTCATCGAACGCGGGTTGAGCCGCGTGATCATCGTGGACACTGCCGGACGGGGGATCGGGGTGCTGCAGGATGCGGCGGTGATGGAGTTCCTCGTCAATCCGCCGCCGACCCTGGGCAAGACCCAGGATCAGCTCACGTTCAAGGACCTGCACGACAACGACGGAATCAGGAAGTTGCTCGACGTCTCCGCGATCTACGTACGGCCGGAGGAGACGCTCGCATCGGCGCGCCGGAAGATGGAGGAGCAGAGCAGGGCGGCTCCGCGCACGGTGCGCGACGCCTTCGTCACGCGCACGGGCGACAGGTCGGATCCGATCCTCGGATATCTCTCGGACATCGACATCGCAAGGAAGGGCAGGTTCGCCGGCTGAGGGAAGGCAGCCGGGCCAGTTCGCAAGAGCGAAGGGGGGGCGCCGCCGTCAGCTCTTCTTGCGGAACGCGTCGAGAGACACGACCTCGGCAGACTTGTCCGCCTCGCTCTCCTCACCTTCGGGAGAGGGGGCGTCCGCGTCCACGGTCTCTCCGGCCTCCGCCGCCTCGAACTCCGCGACGCCGGAGGTCGGCTGCTGTTCCGCCTCGCCCTCCTCCTGCTCCTGCGTCACAGGCTCGAACTGAAGCCCGAACTGGACGCTCGGGTCGAAGAAGCCCTTGATCGCGGCGAACGGCACGACGAGCTTCTCGGGCACGCCGTTGAAAGACAGGCTGACGGTGAACCCTGTCTCGGTGACCTCGAGGTCCCAGTACTGGTGCTGCAGGACGACCGTCATCTCCTCAGGGTACTGCTCGCGCAGCCGGTTGGAAACGCGCACGCCGGGGGCGTTCGTCTCGAAGGCGATGAAGAAGTGATGCTCACCCGGAAGGCCGCTGCGCGCAGCATCCGCCAGGACCGTCCGAACGACGCCGCGGAGGGCATCCTGAGCCAGAAGGTCGTAACGAATAAGGTCCTGGGCCATGTGAAGCTGGATCTGTCTCTCGGTGCGGCATCTGAAGGGGGCTTCTCCGGCGGGAGGCACCCTCTGAAAAGCGAAAGTGGAGGCTTCTGTTGCCAGGTGCCTCCGAACCCCGCCCGACGGTGCAACCCGTCAGGACTTGGATCGGTATTTCAAGCTGCGTTACGCAGCCTGAGCCACCGGAGCATAGTTGTCATTCGCAACTACATTTTTGGTCCGATGACGGTGGTACCATGCCGGGCGAAGATCCGTCCTTTACACCCTCGTCGATCCTGTTTCGCCCCCGCCGGAGCCGACCATCGAGGGATCGGTTCGGGTGGAGGCGCCGGGTACTGCCCCCGGGTCCGATGGGCTTATTACGACGGTCCTGTATCGCCATAGTCGGCCGTCGCCGACGCACCCAATATAGGGGGCCGGCGAGCGGATTTGAAGCGGTGCGTCATGCACTTCGGGCAAGAATGTGCGTCTGCGCGCGCTCGCGGGCCCCGAGGCGCGAAATCCCCAGCAGATCCGGACTCGGCCGATTGGGGTGACGGCCACAACCCGGTATGGTTCGCCCACGGGGCGAACACGGGATACCGAGATGAAGACCTACCAGGATCTCCTGCGCCGCATCCTCGACGAGGGGATTGCGAAGGGCGACCGGACGGGAACCGGGACGCTCAGCGTGTTCGGCCACCAGATGCGGTTCGACCTCGGGGACGGGTTTCCGCTCCTGACGACCAAGAAGCTTCACCTGAAGTCGATCGTCCACGAACTCCTCTGGTTCCTGAGGGGCGACACCAACATCCGCTACCTCAAGGAGCACGGCGTCTCGATCTGGGATGAGTGGGCCGATGAAAAGGGAGAGCTCGGGCCCGTCTATGGACGGCAGTGGCGGTCGTGGCCGGCGCCGGACGGCCGCTCCATCGATCAGATCTCGCAGGTGGTGGACGCCATTCGCACGAACCCCGATTCGCGCCGCCTCGTCGTCTCGGCCTGGAACCCCGCCGAGGTCGGAAGCGCGGCCCTGCCGCCGTGCCACTGCCTCTTCCAGTTCTGGGTCGGAGACGGCAGGCTCTCGTGCCAGCTCTACCAGCGCTCGGCGGACGTGTTCCTGGGCGTGCCGTTCAACATCGCGTCCTACGCGCTCCTGACGATGATGATGGCGCAGGCGACGGGCCTGAAGCCCGGTGACTTCGTCCACACGCTTGGCGACGCCCATCTCTACATGAACCACCTGGAGCAGGCCCGCGAGCAGCTGTCTCGCGCGCCGCGCCCGCTGCCGAACATGCGAATCAATCCCGAGGTGACGGATATCTTCGGCTTCGCCTACGAGGACTTCAGGCTCGAGGGCTACGAGCCGCACCCGCACATCAAGGCGCCGGTGGCGGTGTGATGACGGAAGGACTCGCGGGGGGACTGGGGCTGCCGATCGTGCTCGTGGCCGCGGTCGGCGAGAACGGCGTGATCGGGGCCCAGGGCGACATGCCCTGGCGGCTGCCGTCCGACCTTCGGCACTTCAAGGACCTGACGATGGGGCAGCCCGTCGTCATGGGTCGCAAGACGTTCCTGTCCATCGGCAAGCCGCTGTCCGGGCGCGTCAACGTCGTCGTGAGCGGGCCGACCCTCGGGCCCGTGGAGGGTATCGAGCGGGCGTCGACCCTGGAGGAGGGGCTGCGGCTCGCCGGGCAGGCCGGACGCGGCCGAGGCGCGCGGATGATTGCCGTGATCGGTGGCGGCCAGATCTACGCCCAGACGATCGACCTCGCCGATCGGCTCGAGATCACCCGCGTCGCGGTCGCGCCCGAAGGCGATACCTTCTTCCCGATGATCGACGAGGCCTCCTGGAGGGAGGTCGCGCGGCGCGGTCCGGTCAAGGGCGAGACGGACACGGCCGCGGTGACCTTCCTCACCTACGAACGGCGGTGACGGCGCCAAGCCATCAGCCGCCGACGATCTCGCCGCCGTTCGGGTGAAGGACCTGGCCCGTCATGTAGGAGCCGTCCTTGCAGGCGAGGAAGAGGTAGCTGGGGGCCACCTCGTTCGGCTGCCCCGCGCGACCGAGCGGCTGGTTGGCGCCGAACTTCGCGACGCGCTCCGGCTCGAAGCTCGCCGGGATGAGCGGGGTCCAGATCGGCCCGGGTGCGACGCCGTTGACGCGGATGCCGTTCTTCGCCTGCTGCGAGGCGACGGAGCGTGTGAGCGCGACGATGGCACCCTTCGTCGCGGCGTAGTCGACGAGGTGTCCCGACCCGCGATAGGCGGTGATCGACGTCGAGTTGACGATCGCCGCGCCCGCCTGCATGTGCCTCAGCGCGGCTTGCGTCATGAAGATGTAGCCGTAGATGTTCGTGCGGAACGTCCGCTCCACCTGGTCCTCTGTTATCTCGGTGACGTCATCTGCTTCGTGCTGCTCCGCAGCGTTGTTCACCAGCACGTCGATCTGCCCGTAGCGGTCGATGGTCTGCTGTACGACGTTCTCGCAGAAGCTCTTGGTGCCGACGTCGCCTTCGACGAGGTGCACCTGACCCCCCTCGGCTCGAACGTGGCGCGCCGTCTCCTCCGCGTCCTCGTCCTCCTCGCGATAGACGATGGTGAGTTTCGCACCCTCTCGGGCGAACAGGACCGCGACCGCGCGGCCGATACCGGAGTCGCCGCCGGTGACGATGGCGACCTTGTCCTTCAGGCGGCCGCCGCCCGGATAGCGCGGCATATAGTCCGGGCGGGGTACCATCTCGTGCTCCCGGCCCGGCTGCCGGTCCTGGGCCTGGGGCGGACGCACGTTCTCGTCGCTGCTCATGGCATGAAACTCCTGCGAAAGCGGACTCGGCGGGTGAATGTCCAGCGGAATTCGCCAGTTCCGCCCGCGCCCCGAGTTTGTCGGCCCCCGCCGCGAGCGTCAGGTGCCCGACCTCCGCGGGCACCCCCTCCGGGGGAGCCGCCGCCCGCGACTTTGTGTTCACCAACCACTCTCGGAGCCCGGCGCAACGCGTTGAAACCGAAGGTGCGCTCGCGTATATGCCACCTACGATCATCGGCGGAGGGGCAAGCCGCCGACCAACAGACAAGGAATTGTCATGCCCTGGAACAACCAGAGCGGCGGTGGCTGGCGCGGCGGTGGCGGCGGCCCATGGGGAGCACCTCCATCCGGACCGGGCGGCGGTGGCGGCGGCAGTCAGCAGCCGCCTGATCTCGAGGAGATCCTGCGGCGTAGCCAGGACCGGCTGCGCAACGCGCTGCCAGGCGGCTCGCTCGGCGGCCGCGGCCTGATCCTCATCGTGTTGGTGCTGCTGGCGGTCTGGGCCGCGAGCGGCTTCTACAGGGTCGAGGCGGACGAGCAGGGTGTCGTGCTGCGGTTCGGCAAATATGTCGACCAGACCAATCCCGGGCTGAACTACCACCTGCCGTGGCCGATCGAGACGGCGCTCACGCCCAAGGTCACCCGCGAGAACCAGATCGACATCGGCATGCGCATGGGCCCGGGAGGCGAGGCTCGGGACGTCCCCGAAGAGAGCCTGATCCTCACGGGCGATGAGAACATCGTCGACGTGGACTTCTCGATCTTCTGGGTCATCTCGAACGCCGGCAACTACCTCTTCAACATCCAGAACCCGGAAGGCACCGTGAAGGCCGTGGCGGAGAGCGCCATGCGTGAGGTGATCGGCCGCAGCCAGCTTCAGCCGGTTCTCACTCAGGCGCGTGCGGTGACGGAGCAGGCGGTCTTCGACCTGATGCAGCAGACCCTCGACAGCTACGAGTCGGGCATTCGCGTGACGCGCGTCCAGCTCCAGAAGGTCGATCCTCCGGCGGCCGTCATCGATGCGTTCCGTGACGTGCAGGCGGCGCGGGCCGACCAGGAGCGCCTGCGCAACGAGGCGCAGTCCTATGCGAACCGCGTGGTGCCGGAGGCGCGTGGCCGGTCTGCCCAGATCACCGAGCAGGCGGAAGCCTATCGCGAGCAGACGGTGGCGGAAGCCCAGGGTCAGGCCGACCGGTTCGAGGCGATCCTCAACGAGTACGAGCAGGCTCCGTCCGTGACGCGGCGCCGCATGTTCCTCGAGACCATGGAGCGCGTGCTCGGCAGCTCCGACAAGGTCATCATGGACCAGGGCGCCGAGAGCGGGAACGGCGTCGTCCCCTACCTGCCGCTCGAACCGCTGCAGGGCGGCACGCGGCCGAGCTCGAACACGAACACGAGCGCCAGCACTCGCGCCGTTGTGGGAGGCAACCAGTGATCAGAACCCTTGGCGCCGGCTTCCTGCTCGTACTTGCGGTCGGCCTCTACGCGCTCTATAGCGCCGCCTTCACCGTGAACGAGGCGCAGCAGGCCCTCATCCTCCGCTTCGGCGACCCGCGGCGCGTCATCCAGGAGCCGGGGCTCCACTGGAAGGTGCCGATCGCCGACAACATCTTCTATCTCGACGACCGCATTCTCGACCTGGATTCCCCGGTCCAGGAGCTGATCGCGTCGGACCAGAAGCGCCTGGTGGTGGACGCGTTCGCCCGCTTCCGCATCGCCGACCCGCTTCGCTTCTACCAGGCCGTCGGCACCGTCGATGCGGCCGAGGCTCGCCTCGCGACCATCCTCAACTCCGCACTGCGCCGGGTCCTCGGCGAGCAGACGTTCTTCGCCGTGGTGCGAGACCAGCGCGACGCACTGATGCGCGACATCACGGCTCAGGTGAATCGTGAGGCGCAGAACTTCGGCATCGATGTCGTTGACGTACGCATCCGCCGAGCGGATCTGCCGCAGGCGAACTCCGAGGCGATCTACCGCCGGATGCAGACGGAGCGCGAGCAGGAAGCGTCGCAGATCCGCGCCGAGGGCGAGGAGCAGGCGCGCCGCATCCGGTCGCGGGCCGATCGCGAGTCGACCATTCTGGTTGCCGAGGCCCAGAGGTCGTCGGAACAGATCCGAGGTGAGGGCGACGCCCTGAGAAACCAGATCTTCGCGAATGCCTACACGCGCGATCCCGGCTTCTTCGACTTCTACCGCTCGATGCAGGCATACGACAACGGGCTGAGGGGCGAGACGACGCGCTTCATCATGCGGCCGGACTCGGACTTCTTCCGCTACTTCGTCAACGCACAGGGCGTTCCGGAGCCGGGCGACGCAACCGCGACTGGCGAGGCAGCGACGGGCGCGGAGACGGAAGAAGGCGCAACCGGCGACACTCCTGCCACCGAGGAGCCGTCGGCTGCGC
This sequence comes from Lutibaculum baratangense AMV1, assembly GCF_000496075.1. GTDB lineage: Bacteria > Pseudomonadota > Alphaproteobacteria > Rhizobiales > Tepidamorphaceae > Lutibaculum > Lutibaculum baratangense. The sequence continues at coordinate 150,623 of NZ_AWXZ01000007.1, read as the reverse complement.
CCGCCGACGATGCCGGCGAGCCCGAAGCGCAGGTGCCTGCCGAGACAGGCGCGACGGGCGGCGCAGGCGCCCCTGCACCGACCGATACGGAGCCGGGGGATCCTCCGTCCCCCGGCGAAGGTGAAAGCCAGACCTTCACCGTTCCGGCTCAATGAGCGACCTACTTGCTGCCCTCGGTCTCGCGCTCGTGATCGAGGGCATCGTTTATGCGGGCTTTCCCGGCCCCATGAAGAGAATGATAGTCTCGATCCTCGAGCTTCCGGAAGCGGTGCTACGCGCCGGCGGTCTCGCACTGGCCGCCGTCGGGCTCGTCATAGTGTGGCTCGTTCGGGGTTGAGGCGGGAGCCGTTGCGGTAGAGTGTGCCGCAACTGCCGTGCAGCGGCGGCTCATATCACGAATGGGAGAGCAGTCATGTCTTCGCGCTCTGACGTACTGAGAGGCTGGGGGGGGCGCGTTGGGCTCGCTTTCGCCTTGGGCTGCGGTCTCGTTCTGGCAGGCCCCGCCGCGGCGCAGACCCCGACGGCGCCTGCCGAGGAGGCGCCGGGAGCCGAACAGATCGGGGAAGCCACGCCCGAGACGAACGTGGTGCCCCTTCCGGGCGCACCGACGAGCTTCGCCGATCTGGCGGAACAACTGGTCGACGCGGTCGTGAACGTGTCGACCTCCCAGGACGTGGGGGCGTCCGAGCGGCTCGAGATGCCGGATCTCCCAGAAGGTTCGCCGTTCCGGGAGTTCTTCGAGGAGTTCTTCAACAATCAGAGGCCCGGGCTCAACCGCCCCCGGCGCGTCAATTCGCTCGGATCGGGCTTCGTCATCGACGAGAGCGGCATCATCGTCACGAACAGCCACGTGATCGCCGACGCCGACGAGATCATCGTCAACTTCAACGATGGCACCGAGCTTCCGGCCGAACTCGTCGGCATCGACGAAAAGACCGACATGGCGGTGCTGCGGGTCGAGCCGGCCACTCCGCTCAAGGCGGTCCACTTCGGCGATTCCGACACGCTTCGGGTGGGAGACTGGGTCGTCGCCATCGGCAACCCCTTCGGCCTCGGCGGGACCGTCACGGCCGGCATCGTCTCGGCGCAGAAGCGCGATATCCAGGCCGGACCCTACGATTCGTTTATCCAGACCGACGCCGCCATCAACCGCGGCAATTCGGGCGGACCTCTCTTCAACATGAAGGGTGAGGTCGTCGGCATCAACACGGCGATCATCTCGCCCTCGGGCGGTTCGATCGGCATCGGCTTCGCCGTTCCCTCGAACCTTGCGAGTAGCGTGATCAATCAGCTCGTCGAGTTCGGCGAGACGCGTCGGGGCTGGCTCGGTGTCCGGATCCAGACGGTGACGCCGGAGATCGCCGAAAGCCTCGGTATGGACCGTGCGCGCGGGGCTCTGATCGCCGGCGTCACGGAGGGTGGTCCTGCCGAGGAGGCGGGCATGCAGACCGGCGACGTCGTCTTGTCCTTCGATGGCCGAGACGTTTCGGAGATGCGTCAGCTTCCGCGCATCGTCGCGGACACGGCGATTGGAGAGACCGTCGACGTCGTCGTGTTGCGCGATGGCGAGGAGCAGGTTCTGTCGGTCGTGGTGGGCCGCCTCGAAGAAGCGACCGAGGCCCGGGTGCCCTCTGAGTCTGAGCCGGAGGCCGAGGAGCCGGCTGCGGTGGATCAGGGCATCACGTCCCTCGGCCTGAGGCTCGGAGAGCTGACGCCGGAACGCCGAAGCGAGTTCGGGATCGACGATGGCCTCGAGGGCGTGGTCGTCCTGGAGGTCGTCGAGGGCGGCCCTGCCGAAGACAAGGGCATCGAGACCGGCTTCGTCATCTCGGAGGTTTCTCAGGAGCGCGTGCGCACGCCGCAGCAATTCGAGGACGCTGTGGCGAGGCTGAGAGAGATGGGCCGGAAGTCGGCTCTCCTCCTGACCGCCGCGCCCGGCGGCGACCTTCAGTTCATCGTGGTGCCGCTTCCGGAGTGAGCCGGGCCACGGCTTCCGGTCTGGAGGGCGGCCCGCAAGGCCGCCCTCTTCGTTCGAGGAGGAACGCTCAGCCCTCCGCGAACTCGTCCTGCGAATAGCCCTGAAGGAAGAGCAGTGCCGTGAGGTCACCATGGTCGATCCGGGCATGCGCCGCCGCGGCGACCGCGGGCTTCGCGTGGTAGGCGACCCCGAGGCCCGCCGCGCGGATCATGTCGAGATCGTTCGCGCCGTCACCGACGACGATGGCCGCGTCCGACCTGAGGGAGCGCTCTCGCAGCAGGGCCTCCAGACGCTCGCGCTTTGCGGCGCGGCCGAGAATCGGCTCTTCCACGACACCCGTCAGGAATTCTCCCTCGATCAGCAGGCGGTTCGCGGAGTTCTCGTCGAAGCCCGCCCGGTCCGCGATCACGCTCGTGAAGTGCGTGAACCCGCCGGAGACGAGGGCCGTGTAGGCGCCGGCCTTGCGCATCGTGGTCACGAGGGTCCGCGCGCCGGGATTGAGGCTTATGCGTTCGCCCAGAAGCTCGCCGATCCGCCGCAGGTCGAGGCCTTTGAGGAGAGCGACCCGCTCCCGGAGGGCGGGCTCGAACTCGATCTCGCCGCGCATGGCGCGCTCCGTTATGCCGGCTATCTCGGTCTTGATGCCAACCAGGTCTGCCAGCTCGTCGATGCACTCCTGGCCGATGATCGTGGAGTCCATGTCGGCGAGCAGAAGGCGCTTGCGTCGCCCCTCCGCCGGTATCAGGTTTGCGTCGATGGGCAGGTCGGCAACGGCGGCCCGCGCCTCTTCGAGGCTGCCGGTGCCATCGTCGACGGCGAACTCCGCGGCGACGCGCGGCATGAGCCAGCGCCGAGCCCCGATGCCGATGTCACGGGCGAGGCGATCGACTATAGAGCTGTCGAGCGCGGCTTCGGCGGGATTCCCTGTCAGAACGATGACGGAAGGCATGACGGACGAAGCGACCTCGTGAAATTCGAGTGGAACGACAGGACGAGGCCCATCCTCATCGCCGGCCCCACGGCCAGCGGGAAATCGGCGCTCGCGGTGGAACTCGCCGAGAGGCTGGACGGCACCGTGATAAACGCGGACTCCATGCAGGTCTATGCGGAGCTGCGCGTCCTCACGGCGAGACCGTCGCCCGAAGACGAGGCGCGGGTGCCGCATGTGCTCTACGGGCACGTGCCTGTGCGTGACCCGTATTCGAGCGGGCGATGGCTCGGGGATGTCGCGGACGCCTTGCGTGGCGTGAACGAAGCGGGACGAAGGCCGATCCTCGTCGGCGGCACCGGGCTCTACTTCCGTGCCTTGACGCAAGGAATGGCGGAGATCCCCGCCGTTGGCGAAGAGGTGAGACGGGCTGTTCGAGACAGGTTGGAAATCGAGGGGGCTCCCGCGCTTCACGCGGAGCTTTCGGTGCGTGACCCCGTTTCGGCCGCGCGGATCCCGCTGAGCGATCCCCAGCGCATACTGCGCGCGCTCGAGGTGCTGGAGGCCACCGGCCGGCCGCTCTCCTCCTGGCAGGCCGATCCCCCGCTGCCACCTCTCGTCCGGCCAGACGAGGCCATTCGGCTGGTCCTCTGGCCGGACCGCGCGTGGCTTCTCGACCGCATATCGAGGCGCACCAAGGCGATGCTCGAGGGCGGGGCGATCGAGGAGGCGAAAACCGTTGAGGCCATGGACCTCGATCCGGAGCTGCCGTCCTACCGGGCGCACGGGCTTCGCGCGCTCCTCGCCTATGTCGCCGGGGAGGCGGGATACGACGACACGGTCGAGAAGATCCGGATGGACACGCGTCGCTACGCGAAGCGGCAGTTCACGTGGTTCCGCACACAGATGCCGGACTGGCCCAGAAGCCTGCCGGAGGCAGCTTTGGCCGATCTCCGGGGGACCCTCGGCGTTTGACAAACGGGGCGCGCGGCGTCTATCTAGCGCGTATCGGCGCGGGCCGTTGGGGCCGCGCCTTTTTTCCGCTTGCGTGGCGGTGGCTCCGGTCGCCGCCTGTCGGCTGCCCCTTCGCGGGCGGCAGAGGAGAAGCGGTTCATTTTGGACGACATGTTTTCTTGAAAGGTTGAGAGCGTTGAGCAAGCGCATCGAAGCGAAGTACAAGATCGACCGCCGTCTCGGCGAGAACATCTGGGGCCGTCCGAAGAGCCCCGTGAACCGTCGCGAATACGGCCCCGGCGAGCACGGACAGCGCCGCCGCGGCAAGGTCTCCGACTACGGCCAGCAGCTTCGCGCGAAGCAGAAGCTGAAGGGCTACTACGGCAACATCACCGAGAAGCAGTTCCGCAAGATCTACGAGGAGGCGAACCGCCTGAAGGGCGACACCTCCGAGAACCTGATCGGCCTTCTCGAGCGTCGTCTCGACGCCGTCGTCTTCCGTGCGAAGTTCGTCCCGACGCCGTTCGCCGCCCGCCAGTTCATCAGCCACGGCCACGTGAAGGTCAACGGGAAGCGCGTGAACATCCCGAGCTACCGCGTGAAGCCGGGCGACGTGATCGAGGTGAAGGAGGCTTCCAAGCAGCTCGCCATCGTCATCGAGGCGACGCAGCTCGCCGAGCGCGACGTGCCGGACTACGTCGAGGTCGACCACCACAAGATGACCGCGACCTTCGTGCGCGCCCCGGGCCTCGCCGACGTGCCGTACGCGGTGATCATGGAGCCGAATCTCGTCATCGAGTTCTATTCGCGCTGAGGCGCGGCACCACCTGGGTATCGAAAGGCCGGCCACCGCTGCGGTGGCCGGCCTTTTCTTTTGCCCGTCGGGAGGTGTCACACCGGTATCGGCCGTTCCTCCTCGATCGCCTCCATCGCGAAGTAGGAGGTGACGGATTCGAGCTCCACCGCACCGATGAGGCGTTGATAGACGCCGTCATAGCTCGCCATGTCGGTAGTCACGATCTTCAGCATGTAGTCGTAGTCGCCGCCGATCCGGAAAAAGTCGACGACATCGGGTATGGTCGAGACGTGGGTGCGGAACGTCTTCAGCCAGGCGGCGGAATGGTGCCGCGTCCTGACCATCGCGAAAACCACCAGGCCGAGGCCGAGCTTCGTGCGGTCGAGCCTGACCGTGCGGCCCCGGATGACGCCTGCATCCTCGAGAGCCTTGAGCCGGCGCCAGCAGGCGTTCTGCGACAGACCCACGCGTGCCGCCAGATCGCGCTGTGACAGCGCCGAATCGAGCTGCAGCTCCCTCAGTATGCGCGCGTCGAGATGATCCGGTAATTCCTTCCTCATTCGATCATATGATCGGAGATCGCCGAGTGAGGCAACCAATTTGGTGGTTCTGACACCGTTGCGATGTGTCAATCTCAGCGTTCGATGCGGCGGAGCCGATGTCGCCAGGGCAGGTGAGACATGTTGGAGATCTTCAAGGACGAGCTTCGGCGCCCCGACCTGGCGCACGAGCTCAAACGCGGACTGATCGGTGACGGCGCGGTCATCGAGGGACCGTTCGGCCCCAAACCGCTGATCTACGCCGATTACGTGGCCTCCGGCCGCGCGCTCCGCCAAATCGAGGCCTACATCCTCGAGACGGTGCTTCCCTATTACGCCAACAGCCACACGGAAGCCTCCTACTGCGGGGCCTTCTGCACACGGCTGCGCGAGGAGGCGAGGCGCGAGATCGGCCGGATCGCCGGCGCCGGCGCCGGCACGAGCGTCCTCTTCTGCGGCTCCGGCGCCACCGCCGGCCTGAACCGCCTCGTCAGGCTTCTGGACATCGAGCGGCGAACGGCGGCCGGGGAGGAGGTCGTGATCCTCGTCGGGCCCTACGAGCACCACTCGAACATCCTTCCCTGGCGCGAGAGCGGCGGCCGCGTCGTCGAGGTGCCCGAGGCCGATGGTGGCGGGCCCGATCTGGGACAGCTCGAGGCGGTGCTTCGGGGCAGCGAGGGGGCGGCGCTCGTCGTCGGCGCGTTCTCCGCCGCGTCGAACGTGACGGGCATCGTCACCGACGTGGACGCCGCGACCCGATGCCTCAAGGCCCACGGTGCCCTCGCAGTGTGGGACTACGCCGGTGGGGCGCCGTACCTGCCCATGGACATGGGCGCCGGTGGCGGTGCGGCCAAGGATGCGATCGTCTTCTCTCCGCACAAGTTTCCGGGGGGGCCGGGAGCCTCCGGCATCATGGTGCTGCGCGACGATATCGTACGGCGCGCGCAACCGACGGCGCCGGGAGGTGGATCCGTCACCTTCGTCTCCCCTTGGGCACACGAGTATTCCTCGAAAGTGTCCGCCCGGGAGGAGGCGGGAACGCCGAACGTCGTCGGCGACATCCGTGCGGCACTCGTCCTACTCGTGAAGGAAGCCCTGGGGCAGCGCTTCCTCGATACCCGCAACGCGGAGCTGCGGGCAAGGGCGCTTCGGGTGTGGCGGCGGAATGAGCGCATCGAGCTGCTGGGCTCCCCCGACGCGCCGTCCCTGCCGATCTTCTCGTTCCGCGTGCGGGACGGGCAGGGCGGGTACATCCACCATCAGCTCTTCACGCGCATGTTGAGCGATCGCCACGGCATCCAGGCCCGCGGCGGCTGTGCCTGCGCGGGACCCTACGCGCACAGGCTCCTCGGTATCGACGAGACGGCGTCCGCCGAACTCCTGGAAGCGATCCGTCGCGGTCGCGAGATCGAGAAGCCGGGCTGGGCCCGCCTGAACCTCAGCTATCTCCTCGACGACACCGAAGCCGATGCGATCATAGAATGCGTCGACGCGCTGGCTCGCGCCGCGCCGGACCTTGCGACGCAGTATGATCTGGACGTGCGGACGGCGCGCTTCGTCTGCTCGCGGGCGGCGTAAGGCGCGCGCCTGGCGCCGGTGGCGTGGCACTGGCCGTGCCACCAGCGGCCGTGGCGCGTCGCGCAGTTCCCGGCGTCCGGGTCAGAAGCCCGACAACGCGCCCGGCATGACCTGACCGCCACAGACATAGGGCCGCAGGTTGACCGGATCCGGCTGCACGCTCTGCGCCCCGACAGGCTGGGCGGGCCGTGCTCCAAGTGCCTCAGCCGTGAGTGCTTGCGCCACCTCGGCGCGCTCCGCCTCGCTGGTCGCGCCCAGCACGACGGTGACGACCCGCCGACCATCCCGCACGGCGCTCCCCACGAGGTTGTAGCCGGACTCGCAGACATACCCGGTCTTCATGCCGTCCGCGCCGGGAAAGCCGTCGAGAAGAGGGTTGAAGTTCTTCATGGTCTGGCCTTCGAGCGTGAGGCTCGGGAGGCTGAAGAGTGGTCCGTATTGCGGGAAATCCGTCCAGATCGCCATGGCCAGCACGCCCATGTCCCGTGCCGTGGAATAGTGGCGCGCCTCGTGAAGCCCGTTGGGGTTCGCGAACTGTGTCTCCGTCATGCCGATCCGCGCCGCGGTCGCGTTCATGTCGGCCACGAATGCATCGAACGACCCGCCCACCGTTTCGGCCACGGCGACCGCGACATCGTTGGCGGATTTCACGAGCAGGAGCCGCAGCGCGGTGTCGAGCGGGATCTGGTGGCCTTCGGAGTAGTTCATCGTGTTGAAGGGCTGTGCGTTCGCCCGCGCCGACATCCGGACCGGCGACTGCGGCGTCAACCGGCCGCTTTCGATCGCCTGCAGCGCCAGGTAGGTCGTCATCAGCTTCGTCAGTGACGCCGGCGGCCATCGCTGCTCGCTCAGATGGGCGTGCAGCACCTCCCGGCTCCCCGTGTCAAGCGCGAACGAGGCGCCGGCTTCCGCCTGTCCTGACGTGATGTGAGCAAGAGAAACGGAGACGGCGGCAGATAGCGAAAGGAACCGGAATAGGCGGGGAGGGTCATTGGGATTCTGAACTCGCTGAGTTGCTTCTTCTAAAGACAGAGCCAGCTTCCATGGCCGTGTCGGCAGGAGCGGTGCCGGATCTGCAACGCGTCCTGCAAATGACGCTCGACCTCAAGCTCCCAGCCACGCAGCGGTAGAAAGAAGCTAGACCTGCCATCCCGTCAGGAGGCGCAAGCGGGGCTCACGCTTCACGTCCACTCGCCCTTCCGGAAGACTGCCTCACGCCTTCCGTCGGCGTGCACGCCGTCGATGTCCAGCTCGTTCGAACCGATCATCCAGTCGACGTGGATGAAGCTTCGGTTGCCGCCCCGCGCGATGATCTCGTCGTCGGTGAGCGTCTCTCCGTCGACGAAGCACTTCGAGTAGCACTGGCCGAGCGCGATGTGGCAGGCTGCGTTCTCGTCGAAGAGCGTGTTGTAGAAGAGGAGCCTGCTCTGCGAGATCGGGGAGCTGTGCGGGACGAGGGCGACCTCCCCGAGCCGCCGGGCGCCTTCGTCGGTGTCGAGGAGCTTGTGGAGCACCGCTTCGCCCCGTGACGCCTTGGCGGAGACGATGCGGCCGCCTTCGAACCGCACCTCGATCCCGTCGATCAGGCTGCCTTGGTGCGACAGCGGCTTGGTGGATCGGACGAAGCCCTCGACACGGTGGGCGTGCGGCGTGGTGAAGACCTCCTCGGTCGGGATGTTCGGGTTGCAGGTTATGCCGTTGCGTGCCCGGGACTCGCCGCCCATCCACTCGTGCCCGTCTGCGAGGCCGATCGTGAGGTCGGTTCCGGGGCCCGTGTAGTGCAGCGAATGGAAGCGCCGCTCGTTCAGCCAGGCCGAGCGGGCGCGGAGCTCGCCATTGTGCCGCTGCCAGTCCGCAAGCGGGTCGGGCCCGTCGGCACGGGACGCGCTGAAGATCGCGTCGGCCAGCCGCGCGAGCGCTTCGTCCTCCGGGAGGTCGGGAAACACGCGGCGGGCCCAGCCGGGGGTGGGATAGGCGACGATGTTCCAGTTGATGGAGAAGGCCGTGATCCGATCCCGCGCCGGGCCGTAGGCGATCGCGTTGGCCTTGCCGGCTCGCCCCACCTTCTCTGGGTCCTGATCGGCCAGCAGCATCGGGTCCTCGCCCACGATCGCCAGACGGGCCGTGTTGCCGTCGAACGCCTTCCCCATCCCCTCGTAGAGCCAGGCGGGGGCCCGGTCGAAGCTCTCGTTCCTGGCGTGGCGGTAGCGGGCGAGGGCGATCTCCTCGTCGGACAGGAACGGCGTCACGAGGCCGGCACCCGCCTCATATGCGTGGACGGCTATTCGGCGCACCAGGGGCAGAGCCGCGACGGGGGCCGTCACGAGCAGGTCCTGCCCCGGCTCGAGGCGCAGGCCCACCCTGATGGCGAGCTCTGCGAGGCGGTCGATCTTCTGCGGGTCGATCTGCGGGGACTGGACCGTTTCGCGGATGTTCATTCAAGCTGCCTCTGCCGGGTTTCATGCGTTGCCCCGGACGATAGCAGCGGCGCCACGGGTTTCAACGCTCCACTGGTCGGTGATGGTGCCAGACCAGTCCCCGCGGCCGCCTCAGCGTGCGGACAAGCGGCTCCGCGCCACCAGGTTGAGCCATGGCGCCAGGTGAAGCGCCGCCATCAGCGCGTACATCACCGGCATACTCCCGAAATCTGGGCCAACTCGCGGCGAAAGGCAGAGCGCCCCGGGGCCTACCGCGGGGAGAGCGGTCAGAAGCGTCATCGTGGCGAAGGTCGGTGCCGCCGCGAGCGAAAGCCAGGCGGCGGCATCGACGCCCGGGCCGCCCCCCGATCGGGGGGCGGCGTGGGCTTGGCGTGGGGGAAGGGTCATCCTGCATCTGCCTGCGCAGGAACACGCGGGGCGTCGTACTCGTCGCGACGGCGCCACCAGTAGCCTGTTTCGTTGCGGCCCTTCGGGGCGCGGTCGAGCCACTGATAGGCGCCCCAGAGCACGTCGAGCCCGCGCGCGTAGGTCGAGTAGGTGTGGTAGACGACGCCGTCATCGAGGATGAACGCGCTCATGCCGGGCCTTTCGCGGGCGTAGGTGGCGACGTCTGTGCCGGACATGGATGCTGCCGTGGCAGGCACGTCGGGTGTCGTCCGCGTCGGAATCGCCGGGGCCTCCTCGGTCGGGTGGAAGGCAGGCTCGCGGCGGTAGTTGTAGGTGATCGCCCCGTCGCGCTGCTGTTCCTCGGTGAAACTCGCCGCGAAGTCGGCATTGAAGTCGCTGCCGAAGGAGGAGGCCCACGGGAAGCTCCATCCCATCCGCCTCCTGTAGAGGGCCAGCTTCTGGATGGGCGCCCTGGACACGGCCGTCAGCATGACGTCGTGGTGGGCGAGGTGCTTCGCGAACCCGTCGAACCCGTCGGCTATGGCCGAGCAGGACGGGCATCCGGCCTTGTAGTCGGGCCCGAACATGAAGTGATAGACGAGGAGCTGGGAGCGGCCGGCGAACAGGTCCGCCAGCGAGGCGGAGCCGTGTTCCGTCTCGAACACGTAGTCCTTGTCCACGCGGACCCATGGCAGTGCCTGCCGACGCCGTGCGAGCTCGTCGCTCTGTCTCGTCAACTCCTTCTCTGCCTCCATCAGGCTCAGCCGCGCGGCCAGCCATTCCTTGCGCGTTCCAGTCGGGTGTAGCGTCACTGATGCTCTCCATTGCCGGGGGCCGTCCATCGGCGATGCCGGTGCGACGGGCCGTTTGCTGGTGAGGGCGAGATTAGGAGCCGGGACGGGCGGGGTGAGAGTGACAAGCTTGGCGCGAATGCGATGGACTCGCTGATCACCGCTGCCGCGCGCGCCCTGGCCGCGGGCGATCCCCTCCTGGCGCTGAACCACGTCGCGCTTCGTGACGACGCTACGGCGCTCGCCCTCCGTGGCATCGCGATGGCCCAGCTCGGCGACCTGGCGCGGGCCAGAGAGCTCCTGAAGCGGGCCGGGCGGGCCTTCGGGCCTCGCGAGGCGGTCGAACGGGCGCGATGCGCCATAGCGGAGGCCGAGATCGCGCTGGCATCTCGCGACCTCGCCTGGTCGGACGAGATGCTGGACACGGCGCACGCGACGCTCGCAGGACGGGGCGACCGGGTGAACGCCGCCTTCGCTCTCTACATCAAGGCTCGCCGCCTCCTGCTGCTGGGGCGCCTCAACGAAGCATCGCAGGCGCTCGGCCGGATCGATCGCGAGACCCTGACGCCGGCTCTGACGACAGCCTGCGATCTCGTGGAGGCCGGCATCGCGATGCGCCGGATACGAGCGCGAGAAGCCCACGAGGCTCTCGCCCGGGCACAGCGTGCCGCGCGCGAGGCGTCGATCGGACCGTTGACCGAGGAGGTCGATTCGGTCGCTCACGCACTGGGCTCGCCTGCAGCGCGGTTGATATCGCGCGCTGGAACGCGCTCGCTCCTACTGAGCGAGGTCGAGGACGTGTTGTCCTCACAGGCGCTGATCGTGGATGCGTCCCGTCTTGCCGTGCACGCCCGGAACTCCGTCTTGCCTCTGGCGAGGCGACCGGTCCTCTTCGGACTGGCGCGTGCCCTGGCCGAAGCCTGGCCTGCCGACGTGCCTCGGGAGGCTCTGCTCGTGCGCGTGTTCCGCGCCTCGGAAGCCGACGAATCCCACCGTGCCCGATTGCGCGTCGAGATGGGCCGACTGCGCAAGGAACTGCGGGAGGTCGCGCGGGTGGAAGCCACCCGCAAGGGGTACCGACTGGTGCCTCACCATGCATCGGAGGTTCTGGTGCTGACACCGCCGATCGAAGCGGCGCACGGATCTCTCTTTGCCCTGCTCTCCGACGGCCAGGCGTGGTCGAGCTCGGCCCTCGCGGTTGCACTGGGATCGAGCCAGCGCAGCGTGCAGCGGGCCCTCGAGGAGCTCGGCAGGCAAGGCCGGGTCCAACCCCTAGGCCGCGCGCGATCGCGCCGATGGATCACGCCTTCAGTGCCCGGATTCCCGACAGCCTTGTTACTCACGGGAGCGGTTCGGGACCGCTAGCGTCTCCTGAGCGATCAGGGAGGAAAACATGAAGCGCTCATCAGCGGACATCATCGAGGAATACGGGCCTTTCCCGGGCGTGGAGAGCGTCCATGGCGTCACCTATGACGGAAGGCGGATCTGGTTCGGGTCGGGCGACCGGTTGAACGGCTTCGACCCGGACGGAGAGGAAGCACCCCGCGTCATCGACGTCAGTGCGGATGCGGGCACGGCCTATGACGGTGCTCACCTGTTCCAGATTGCCGGCGAGCACATCCAGAAAATCGATCCCGAAAGCGGGTCTGTGGTGTCTACCGTGCCGCTGCCCGGTGGCGGGGCAGGGCTCGCCTGGGCGGAGGGTTTCCTCTGGGTGGGGCGGTACCGCGGACGCAAGATCCAGCAGATCGATCCGGAAACGGGGGCGGTCCTGCGGACGATCGAGTCGAATCGGTTCGTGACCGGCGTCACCTGGGTCGAGGGCGAACTGTGGCACGGCACCTGGCAGGAGGATGAGAGCGAGCTGCGGCGGGTCGATCCTGCGACGGGAGAGGTGCTGGAGGCGCTCCAGATGCCCAGGGGCACCATCGTTTCCGGCCTGGAGTCGAACGGTCGTGATCGGTTCTTCTGCGGTGGGGGATCGAGCGGGCGAGTGAGAGCTGTCCGTCGTCCATCCCGGCCATAGAGGCCCCTTCCTCGTTCCAATGCCGGCACTACTCTCCCGTGGCGCCACACGGCTCGCCGCGCCGATGATGGGATGAGTTGCGCACCTCAGGAAATGATGGATAAGCTGTGCCGCATGAGCACGGCGATCGAGAGGGTGACGCTGGACGACGTGGCGCGGGAGGCCGAGGTCTCGCTGGCCACCGTCGACCGCGTGCTCAACAATCGCCCCGGCGTGCGCGAGGGCACGGCCACCCGCGTGCGGCAGGCGATGGAGAAGTTGGGCTACCGCGTCGATCCGCTGGCGGCGCGGCTGGCCCGCGGGTCGAGCTTCCGGTTCTGCTTCATCCTGCCTGCGGGCACGAACCCGTTCATGGCCGCGCTCGGCCAGCAGGTCGAGGCGACGGCGGAATGGCTCTACGGTCAGCGCGCCTCCGCCGAGATCAGGCAGGTCGACGTGTTCGATCCCGTCGTGCTGGCGGCGGCCCTGGATTCGCTCGGCACCATCTACCAGGGCGTTGCCGTCGTCGCCTACGACGATCCTCTCGTTCGCGCCGCGATCGACGACCTCGTGCGGTCGGGCGTCGCCGTCGTGACGCTCGTCTCCGACGTGCCGTCCTCGAAGCGGCAGCACTATGTCGGCATCAACAACACGGCCGCCGGCAGGACCGCGGGCAGCCTGATGGGGCGGTTCCTGGCGGGGCGGCGCGGCAAGGTCGGCGTGATCGTCGGATCGCTCGGCCTGCGCGACCACATGGAGCGGCAGTTCGGCTTCAGCCAGGTGCTGAGCGGGGAATATCCCTCAGTGGAGCTGCTGCCCGTCGTGCAAGGGCGCGACAACACCGAGATGACGAAGGCCGCGGCGGCAGCGCTTCTCAAGTCACACCCTGATCTGGTCGGCCTCTATAACGTCGGCGGCGGCACGCGCGGCCTCGGGGCGGCGCTCGAGGAATCGGGTCGCGCGCAGGACCTCGTCGTGATCGGGCACGAACTCACCGAGCCCGCCCGGCGATATCTTCTCCACGGGGTCTTCGACGCCGTCATCAACCAGAACCCGGGACACGAGGCGCGGTCGGCCGCCAGGGTGCTTCTCGCGCACTGCCTGGCCGAGCCGCTCGTCGCGGAGCAGGAGCAGATCCGCATCGACATCTTCCTGAGGGACAACCTGCCATGATGGCTGAGGTGCGCCCCTCCCACTTCCTCGGTCTGGACCTCGGAACGTCGTCCCTGAAGGCGGTGCTCGTCGGCGAGGACCAGCGTGTGGTCGGCCATGCCGAAGCTCCTCTCGCGGTCTCGCGGCCACATCCCGGCTGGTCGGAGCAGGAGCCCGCCGCCTGGATCGCCGCGGCGGAAACCGCGCTCGACGACCTCGCGCGGCTTATGCCTGCGGAGATGGCGCAGGTGCGGGCGGTCGGCCTCTCGGGCCAGATGCATGGCGCGACCCTGCTCGACGCTTCGGACCGCCCGCTCAGGCCCGCGATCCTGTGGGACGACGTACGCTCCCACGAGGAGGCGCTCGCGCTGGACGCAATCCCGGTATTCCGCAGCCTGACGGGCACTATCGTTTTTCCCGGCTTCACGGCGCCGAAGCTCGTCTGGGTGGCGCGGAACGAGCCGGCCGTCTTCGAGAACACCGCACGTGTCCTCCTGCCGAAGGATTATCTGCGCCTCTGGCTAACAGGTGAGCACGTCTCCGACATGTCTGACGCTTCGGGCACCGCTTGGCTCGACGTGGCGATGCGGGACTGGAGCGAGGAGCTTCTCGCCGCCACCGGCCTTTCCCGCTCCCACATGCCCCGCCTCGTCGAAGGGAGCGAGGTGTCGGGAACGCTGCGGCCGCAACTGGCGGCGCGGTGGGGAATGTCGGAGCGGACGGTCGTCGCCGGTGGCGGAGGCGACAATGCCGCCTCGGCCTGCGGCGTCGGCGTCGTCACGGCCGGCCAGGCCTTCCTTTCCCTCGGCACCTCCGGCGTCCTCTTCGCCGCCAACGATCGCTTCCGCCCCAATCCCCAGAGTGCGGTCCACGCCTTCTGCCACGCCCTGCCACAGACCTGGCACCAGATGGGCGTCATCCTCTCGGCAGGCGGCGCGATGCAATGGTTGAGCCGAACGCTTGAAGAGGATGCCGGCGCTCTCGCCGCGGCGGTCGATGCCTCGCGGACGGAGGGGCCGATCTTCCTGCCCTATCTCGCGGGCGAGCGCACGCCCCACAACGACGCGAAGATCCGCGGCAGCTTCGTCGGGCTCGACTACGGCGCCGACCGCGCAGCGCTCACAGCGGCGCTGATGGAGGGCGTCGCCTTCGCCTTCGCCGACAGCCTCGACGCGCTGGCGCACACCGGAACGCGCGTCGAGAGCGCCGTCGCGGTCGGCGGCGGCTCGCGCTCCGACGCATGGCTCCAGATCATCGCCGATACGCTGGGCGTGCCACTCGACGTGCCGGTCGCTGGTGAGTTTGGCGGCGCCTTCGGCGCGGCGAGGCTCGCAATGGTCGCGGCCGGCGCCGATCCCGCGGCCGTTCTGGCGCCGCCGCCGATCCACAGGTCCATCGAACCCGTGCCCGCCCGGCACGAGGCGCGCCAGGCGCGCCTGCGCCGCTACCGCGCGCTCTACCCAGCCATCAGGGAGGCAATGGCCGCATGACGACAGGCTTCTTCACGCGCACGGAACCGATCCGCTACGAGGGGCCGAACACCGGGGAGCCTCTGGCGTTCCGGTGGTACGATCCGGAGCGGATCGTGGCCGGCAGGACGATGAGGGAGCATCTGCGCTTCGCCGTCTGCTACTGGCATTCCTTCACGTGGCCGGGGGGCGATCCGTTCGGGGGAGCGACGTTCGACCGGCCCTGGTTCTCCGACTCGCTCGACGCCGCGCGGGCGAAGGCCGACGTCGCCTTCGAGATGTTCCGGCTGCTCGACGCACCCTTCTTCACCTTCCACGATCGCGACATCGCGCCGGAAGGAGCGACCCTTGCGGACTCGAACCGCAACGTCAGGGAGATCGCCGATCTCCTGGGGCGCAAGATGGAGGAGTCCGGCATCCGGCTCCTCTGGGGGACCGCCAACCTCTTCTCGAACCGGCGCTTCATGGCCGGCGCCTCGACCAACCCCGATCCCGAGCTCTTCGCCTATGCCGCCGCGCAGGTGAAGAACGCGATGGATGTGACCCACGAGCTGGGCGGCCAGAACTACGTGCTCTGGGGCGGGCGCGAGGGCTATGAGACCTTGCTCAACACCGATCTCGCGCGCGAGATCGAGCAGTACGGCCGTTTCCTCACTCTCGTCGCCGAGCACAAGGCCAAAATCGGGTTCGAGGGCCAGCTCCTGATCGAGCCGAAGCCTCAGGAGCCGACGAAGCACCAATACGACTACGACGTGTCGACGATCTACGGGACGCTGAAGCGGTTCGGGCTCGAGAACGAGTACCGGGTGAATATCGAGCAGAACCACGCGATCCTCGCCGGCCACTCCTTCGAGCACGAGATCGCCATGGCCGCCGCGCTCGGCATCTTCGGCTCGATCGACATCAACCGCGGCGACTACCAGTCCGGCTGGGACACCGACCAGTTCGCGATGAACGTGCCGGAGCTGACCCTCGCGATGTACGAGATCCTGAAGGCCGGCGGCTTCGAGCAGGGCGGGCTGAACTTCGACGCGAAGATCAGGCGGCAGTCGATCGACCCGGACGACCTGCTCCACGCCCATGTGACGTCGATGGACGCGATCGCCCGCGCCCTCCTGGCCGCGGCCGAGCTGCTGGAGGACGGGACGCTCAGCCGCGCGGTGGAGGAGCGCTACGCGGGCTGGAACGGCGACATCGGGCGCGACATCCTCGGAGGGCGCATGAGCCTCGACGATCTGGCCCGGCATGTCGGGGACAAGGCGCTCGACCCGCAGCCGCGTTCGGGACGACAGGAGTACCTCGAGGGGGTGGTGAACCGGTTCTTCTGAACGGCGGCACGCCGCATCGACGAAGATCAGGGCCAGGACGGGCGCTCCCGCCGCGAGATGCGGGGCACCGGGCCGGCTCAACGAGAAGCCGCCGCGGCAAACGCGGCCGAACACAAGACGGGAGACGCGTCAAGGTGAAGACGATGAAGGGACCGGCGATCTTCCTCGCCCAGTTCGCGGGCGACGAGGCGCCATTCAACTCGCTTCCGGCCATTGCCGAATGGGCGGCCGGTCACGGCTACAAGGGCATCCAGATCCCGACCTGGGCAGGACAGCTCTTCGACCTCGGCAAGGCGGCGGAGTCGAAGGACTACTGCGACGAGGTCACCGGCGTCTGCCGCGAGGCGGGTCTCGAGATCACGGATCTTTCGACGCATCTGCAGGGTCAGCTGGTGGCGGTCCACCCGGCCTTCGACGAAGCGTTCGACGGCTTCGCCGCACCCGAGGTTCGCGGAAATCCGAAGGCGCGGCAGGAATGGGCCGTCGACCAGATGATGAAGGCGGCGAAGGCCAGCCGGAACTTCGGCTTCAAGAGCCATGTGAGCTTCCCCGGAGCACTCGCCTGGCCATATCTCTACCCCTGGCCGCAGCGCCCGGCGGGGCTGGTCGAGACGGCGTTCGCCGAACTCGGCAAGCGCTGGAAGCCCATCCTCGACGCTTTCGACGAGGCGGGCTGCGACGTCGGCTTCGAGATCCATCCCGGCGAGGACGTGTTCGACGGCGCGACCTACGAGATGTTCCTCGAGGCGACCGGCGAACATCCGCGCTGCAAGATCAACTACGATCCCTCGCACTTCGTGCTGCAGCAGCTCGACTATGTCGAGTTCATCGACATCTATCACGAGAAGATCTGCGCCTTCCACGTGAAGGATGCGGAGTTCAACCCGACGGGCCGCCAGGGCGTCTATTCCGGCTACCAGCCGTGGATCAAGCGCGCCGGGCGCTTCCGCTCCCTCGGCGATGGCCAGGTCGATTTCTCCGCGATCTTCTCGAAGCTCGCCGAGTACGACTACGATTCCTGGGCCGTCCTCGAGTGGGAATGCTGCCTTAAGCACCCCGAGCAGGGCGCGGCCGAAGGGGCTCCCTTCATCGCCGGCCACATCATCCGCGTCACCGAGAAGGCGTTCGACGATTTCGCCGCCGGTGGCACGGACGAGGCGGCGAACCGCCGCATGCTGGGGGTCTCGTGATGGCGATCACGGGACGCGACGAGAAGCATCTGGGCCGCATCCGGCTCGGCATGGTGGGCGGCGGGCAGGGCGCCTTCATCGGCGGCGTGCACCGCGTCGCCAGCCGCCTCGACGACCACTACACGCTGGTGGCCGGCGCCTTCTCCTCCGATCCGGAGAGGGCGAAAGCCTCTGGCCGCGAGCTGGGGCTGCCCGAGGAGCGTTGCTACGGCTCCTTCGAGGAGATGGCGAAACGTGAGAAGCGCCTGAAGGACGGCATCGAGGCTGTGTCGGTCGTGACGCCGAACCACATGCATTTCCCCGTGGCCCGCGAGTTTCTGAAACGCGGAATCCACGTCATCTGCGACAAGCCGCTCACGACGAACCTGCGGGACGCGAAGCGGCTCAAGGACGCGGCGGAGAAGTCCGGTGCGACCTTCGCGGTGACCTACAACTACACGGGCTACCCCATGGTGCGGCAGGCGCGTGCCATGGTGGAGGCGGGCGAGATCGGCGAGATCAGGCTCGTCCAGGTCGAGTACCCGCAGGACTGGCTGACCGAGGAGGTCCACAACAAGCAGGCCGACTGGCGAACCGACCCCGAGATGGCTGGCGCGGGGGGCTGCGTCGGCGACATCGGGACGCATGCCTATCACATGGCCTGCTTCGTCTCCGGCCTGCAGGCGGAGAGCATCGCGGCCGAGCTGTCGACCTTCGTGGAGGGCCGCCGGCTCGACGACAACGTGCAGGTGATGCTGCGTTTCACCAACGGCGCGCGCGGCATGCTCTGGGCGAGCCAGGTGGCCGTCGGCAACGAGAACGGCCTCAGGTTCCGCATCTACGGCACGAAGGGCGGCCTGGAATGGGAGCAGGAGAACCCGAATTGGCTCTGGCATGCCCCGTTCGGCGAGCCGAAGCGCCGCATCACGAGAGGGGGCGCCGGAGCGGGAGATGCCGCCGGTCGTGTCAGCCGCATCCCGGCCGGCCATCCGGAAGGCTACCTCGAGGGCTTCGCAAACATCTACTCGGAGGTGGCGCAGGCGATTCTCGCGGCGCGGGATGGGGGGAAGGTCGATGCCGCGGTGTCCTTCCCCAGGATCGATGACGGCGTGAAGGGCGTCGCCTTCATCGAGGCCTGCGTGAAGTCGAGCGGCAGGAACGCTGGATGGGTGTCGCTGTGAGCGAAGGCCGCCTTACATCGCCGGTCCTCTCGGCCGAGAAGGTGTCGAAGAGCTTCGGCCCGGTGCAGGTCCTGTTCCACATCGATTTCGAGCTCAGGCCGGGCGAGGTGCACGCGCTGATCGGCGAGAACGGCGCAGGCAAGTCGACGCTGATGAAGACCCTGTCCGGCTACGAGCGGCCGACCGGCGGGCGAATCCTGCTTGACGGCCAAGAGGTTCAGTTCGTCTCGGGTGCCGATGCCGAGGATCGCGGCGTCGTCCTCATTCACCAGGAGTTCAACCTCGCCGATCAGCTGTCGGTCGAGGCCAATATCTTTCTGGGGCGCGAACCGAGGCGCGGGCCTTTCCTCGATTCGTCGCGGATGAGGGAGGAGGCGAGGGCGCTTCTGGCCGAGCTCGAGACGAATGTCGATCCGCAGACGCGGGTCATGCATCTGCCGGTCTCCGACAAGCAGATGGTCGAGATCGCCAAGGCGCTTTCGCGCAAGGCCCGCGTCCTGATCATGGACGAGCCGACCGCCGTTCTGACGGCGAACGAGTCGCGCACGCTCTTCCGTCAGATCGAGCGCCTGAAGCGAGAGGGCGTGGCGATCCTCTACACCTCCCACAAGCTCGAGGAGGTCAAGGAGATCGCCGACGTCGTGACGGTGCTGCGTGACGGCCACCATGTCGTCACCGCCCCGACCTCGGAGCTGAGCGTCGACGACATGGCGCGCCACATGGTGGGGCGCGAGCTCGTCGATCTCTATCCGGAGAAGGCGCCGCAGCCTGCGGCCGAGACGGTGCTGGAGGTCAGCGGCTTCAGCGTGCTCCGCTATGCGGAGGACGTGTCCTTCACTCTCAAGCGCGGCGAGATCCTCGGTTTCGCCGGCCTCGTGGGATCGGGGCGAACCGAGCTCATGGAGGGGCTCGTCGGGCTCCGCCCCGCCCACGGCGAGGTGAAGGTCCATGGCGAGGTCGTGCACATTCGCTCCCCGAAGGACGCCGAGCGCCGCGGCGTCGCCTATCTCACCGAGGACCGGAAGGGCCGCGGGCTGATCCTCAACCAGGAGATGCGCCCCAACCTCACGCTTTTCGGCCTCGACCGCTTCTGCAACATCTTCATCGACCGGCGCCGGGAGGAAGAGGCTCTCGACCAGGCCACGCAGCGCTTCGACATTCGGGCGCCGCATCGCCGGATCCATGTCGGACATCTCTCGGGCGGGAACCAGCAGAAGCTGCTGCTCGCCAAGACCATGGTGGTGGAGCCCGACATCGTCATCATCGACGAGCCGACCCGCGGCATCGACATCGGCACGAAACAGCAGATCTACAACTTCGTCGAGGATCTCGCTCGCCAGGGCAAGAGCTGCATTCTCGTCTCATCCGAGATGGCGGAGATCATCGGCCTTTGCCACCGGGTGGTCGTGATGCGATCCGGCCGGGTGATGGGAGAGCTGTCCGCGGGCGACATCAACGAGAACAACATCGTGAGACATGCCATGGGCCTGTCGCACAACGGGGGAGGACGGCATGACGCTCGCCACTAGCGCGGCTCGGCAGCCGTCGCCGCCGGCGCGTCGGCGCATCAACTTCAGCGCGCTCGGGCCACTTCTGGCGCTGGCGCTGCTCATCGTCATCGGGATGCTCCTGAACCCGAACTTCCTGAGCTACGGCAACCTCACGAACGTCCTGGCGCGCTCGGCCTTCATCGGCATCATCGCGGTCGGCATGACCTTCGTCATCACCAGCGGGGGGCTCGATCTCTCCGTCGGCTCGATGGCGGCCTTCATCGCCGGCACGATGATCATCGTCATGAACCTGCTCGTGCCTAGTCTCGGGGCGAGCTGGCTCGTCGTGCTGTGCGGCCTCGGCACGGGGCTGCTGCTCGGGGCACTCGCCGGCGCCGTGAACGGGCTCCTCGTGACGGTCGGGCGAATAGAGGCGTTCATCGTCACCCTCGGCACGATGGGGATCTTCCGCTCGCTGGTCACCTGGCTCGCCGACGGCGGGACGCTGTCGCTCGACTTCACCGTCCGGGAGATCTACCGGCCGTTCTACTACGGCGGGATCTTCGGGGTCGCGTGGCCGATCATCGTCTTCGCCATCGTCGCGATCATCGGCGAGATCGTCATGCGCAAGACGCCGTTCGGGCGCCATTGCGCGGCGATCGGCTCGAACGAGCAGGTGGCGCGGTACTCGGCCGTCCGGGTCGACCTCGTGCGCCTCTCGACCTACGTGCTGCTCGGCGTGCTCGTCGGCATCGCCACCATCATGTACGTGCCGCGCCTCGGCTCCGCATCCAGCTCCACGGGCGTTCTGTGGGAGCTCGAGGCGATCGCCGCCGTGATCATCGGCGGAACGGTCCTCAAGGGCGGCTTCGGCCGCGTCTGGGGAACGGTTGTCGGCGTGCTGATCCTCAGCTTCATCGGCAACCTTCTCAACCTTGCCGCCCTGGTGAGCCCCTACCTGAACGGCGCGATCCAGGGCGTCATCATAATCCTGGCCGTCATGCTGCAGCGCGAGCGAAGCGCGGCGAAATGAACGGCGGGACAAGACGGGGTGACAACAGGGAGGTGACCCACATGCGAACACTGAAACTGATGGCCGCGGCAACCGTCGCGGCGCTTCTGGCGGCGCCGGGAGCGGCAAACGCTCAGGAGAGCGCCACGATCGGCGTCTCCATACCGGCTGCCACGCATGGCTGGACGGGCGGCGTGAACTATCACGCGCAGCACGCGATCGACCGCCTCAAGGCAGCCTACGACAATCTCGAATTCGTCCTCGCGACGGCAGGTAGCCCGAGCGAGCAGGTGTCCGACCTCGAGGACATGATGGCGACGCGCAACATCGACGCGCTGGTCATCCTGCCGTTTGAATCGGACCCTCTGACGGGACCCGTGAAGCGCGTGGCGGACGAAGGCAAGTTCGTGACGGTCGTCGACCGCGGCCTCGCACAGGACGGCATCGAGAACCTCTACGTCGCCGGCGACAATCCCGGCTTCGGTCGCGTGGCCGGCGAGTACTTCCGCGAGCGCATGATCGACGGCGGCAAGATCGTCGTCCTGCGCGGCATTCCGACGACGATCGACAACGAACGCGTCCAGGCCTTCGAGGAGGCGATCGACGGGTCGGGCATCGAGATCATCGGCATGGAGCACGGCAACTGGAACCGTGACGATGCCTTCGAGGTCATGCAGGACTTCCTGTCGCGCTTCCCGGAAATCGACGCCGTTTGGGCCTCCGACGACGACATGGCGATGGGTGTGCTCGAGGCCGTGCGCCAGGCGGGCCGCGAGGGCGAAATGTTCATCGTCGGCGGTGCCGGCATGAAGCAGGTGATCAAGGGCGTCATGGACGGCGACGAGACCATTCCGGTCAACGTGCTGTATCCGCCCGCAATGATCGGGACCGCGATCGAGCTGACGGCCCTTCGCTATGTGGGCCAGGTGCCGGTCGAAGGCCGCTACATCCTCGCCTCTCCGCTGATCACGCAGGAGAACGCCGAGCAGTACTACTACCCGGACTCGCCCTTCTGAGGCGCGTTTCGAGTCGTGCGAGGCGGGTCCTGCGGAGTCGCCTCGCACGATGGTCTCGCCTGACCCTTTTGGTCGCCGTCAGGGTGCGGGATGGTCGGCGCCTTTCGGCCAGCCCGCAGGGGCCTCGAATGCCGCGGCCTTGATCCGGCTCCCGTCGACCAGCCTGTCGGTGACGGTGGCCGAGAGCCAGATGGCGCCGAGGGTGACCCAGGCGGTCAGAGCGAAGACCGACGCACCCGTCACGCCGGCTCCGACCGCGCAGCCGCCGGCGAGCATGCCGCCGAACCCCATCAGCGCGGCGCCCACGAGGTAGCGGCGCATCGAAGGCCCGTCGCTGAAGCCCTCGATCTTGAGCTCGCGCGCCAGGAGCGCCGCGAGGAACGAGCCGAGGAAGACGCCCGGCACCAGTCCCACGTCGAAATCGAGGATCGTTCCGGGCGGCGAAAGGAATAGCATCAGCGTGTTGGCGGACGGGCCGGTGAAGGTGACGCCTTCGATCTGCACCACATCGAAGGCGCGCCGGGCCATGGTCCCCGTGAACCACCAGGCGAGCGGTATGGCGCATCCCGCGGCAACGGCAGCGAGGACGCGCCACGGACGCGTCCGCGAGCGCACTGCGAGGGCGATCCCCGCCGCGAGCCACACCGCGGCGAACACCATGGCCGCGGTCTGCGAGGCGCCGAACAGCGTCAGGAGATCGTTGCCGCCGACCTCGGTGGAGACGAGGCCGCCCGCCAGCCACTCTCGCGCCGGCTGAAGGAAGCCCCGGAGGCTTGCCTGCGCGACAACGGCGAACACGAGGCCCGAGAGCAGCGCGCGCAGGTTGCCGGTCGCGGAGAGGACGAGGAGGCGGCTCGCGCAGCCTCGCGCGAGGACCATGCCGGCTCCGAACATGAGCCCGCCGAACGCCGCTCCGGAGAGGCTCTGCGGCGAAGCGAGCTGGCGCGCTTCCGAGAGCCCGGCGAGATCCATCGCCCCAAGCACCTGCGTCCCAAGCACCGCAGATCCGAAAGCCAGCAGCCAGACCGCGAGGCGCCGAGCGCCGGATCGATGGGAGAATTCGAGCACAGCCGCGCGCAGGCAGAAGCGGCTCTGCTGGGCGAACGCGCCGAACAGGACGCCCACGACGAGGCCGCCAAGGGCCAGGAGCCATGGCTCCGGAATAAGCTCCAGGAGGTGGTTCACGATGTAGGGCATGCCCCGTGCCTCCTCCTGCTCATGAGCCCGGGCTTTGAGACCCGACTTCACCAGTGCCTCCGCATGTGACGTCGCGCATTGACCCTGCGCAAAAGACACGCATTAATTCATATGATTGAATATGTGAGGGGAGGTGAGCCATGACGCGACGATTGTTGCGGCGGCCGACGCGGCGGCAGGTTCTGGGCGGCGCGGCAGGTTTCGTCGCGGCGGCCGCATGGCGTGTTCCAGCGGTCCGCGCCGCGATTGCCGACCCGGTGGCGCTCGGCGAGGCCGAGGCCACGATCCTGACGGACGGCCACCTCAATCTCCCGTTGAGCTTTGCGCTACCGGAGCAACGGGCGGAAGAGATCGCGGCCCTCCTCGAGCCGCATGGGCTGCCGACAGACGCCATCCGTCCCGACTGCAACATCACGCTCTTCCGCACTGCCGACAGGCTCGTGCTGCTCGATGCGGGGGCGGGTCCGATGTTTCAGGACACGGCCGGGCGCCTGCCGGAGAGCCTTGCCGAGGCGGGGATCGGCGCCGAGGACATCACCGACATCATCTTCACGCACGGTCACCCCGACCATCTGTGGGGTGTGATCGACGATTTCGACGAGCCGGTGTTCCCGGAAGCAAGTTACTGGGTGCCGCAGGCCGAATGGGATTTCTGGCGTGCCGACGACACGCTTTCGAACATGCCGGAGGCTGGGAAGGCCTTCGTCGTCGGCGCGCGCAACCGCTTCGACGCGATCGAGGAGAGGGTGTCGCTGGTGAAGCCGGGGGACGAGCCCGTTCCCGGCGTGGAGGCGATCGACACTTCAGGCCATACCCCGGGGCATACGTCCTACATGCTGCATGGCAACGGGGAGAGCATGCTCGTCGTCGGAGACGCCATCTCGCACCCGGTGATCTCGTTCGAGAAACCCGGATGGCATTCGGGCGCGGATCAGGATCGCGAAAAGGGCGCGGCGACCCGTAGGGCGCTTCTCGAGCGGATCGTGGTGGACAACGCTCGAATTGTCGGCTTTCATCTGCCGTATCCCGGTATCGGCACGGCGGAAAGGCAGGGGGAGGCGTACCGCTTCGTGCCTATCTGACCCGGCGGCAGGCAACCGGCATCCCGTTTTCCGCTGCGGCAGCCGGTACTATCATGCATCCCGACTGGGAGGAGCTGATGACCCGCTTCGCATTCGCCCTGCCGCTCGCCGCGCTCTGGGTCGTGGCGGTTGCTGCCGCCCCAGCTCAGGCTGGGGCGCTGCGTCTCGCCCTCCTGGAGGCGGAGGTCGACGGCGACATTTCCGACAGCAGCCGACGTCCGGAGTGGGACGCGAGGCTTCGTCGCCTAACGGATAGGGTGAGCGATGGTCTGTCGCGGGACGGGACTTACGAGGTCGTTGATCCTGCCCCTGCGGCGCGACTCTACGAGACGCACAGGCGGCGCCGTAACGTGCATGCGTGCGAGATCTGCGCCATCCGCGTGGCGGAAGAGCTCAGGGCGGACCGGGTGCTGGCGCTTCACGTCTTCCGGATGAGCAATCTCGTCTTGTCTCTGCACGCCGTGCTCCGCGACGGCGCGACGGGCGAAGTTCGCTACGCCCGCGTGCTCGGTTTTCGCGGCGACAACGATACGTCCTGGTTTAAGGCGGCCGATTATCTCATGCGCGACATGGCCGATATTCCCTCCGAGGAGCGGTAGATCCGGAGGCTACGCTCCTGATCCTACTCGGCCGGCAGACCCGGCCGGCGGAACGGCGCTATGGCCGAACCTTCGAGCAGCCAGCCGAGGCCCATGCGGGCGCCGAGGGCGATGGAGGCCATGGCCACGGGGGCGGAGATCGCGAGGGCTGAGGCAGCGGAGAGCCCCTGGCCCACGGTGCAGCCCATGGCGAAGACGCCGCCGATCCCCATCATAGCGCCGCCGGTCAGATGCCGGCCAAGTTCACGAGCGTCGTCGCAGGCCTCCCAGCGCACGTCCCTGCGGCGCCACGCCCCCAGCGCGGCTCCGACGAGCGTGCCCGCGACGAGGCCGACGCCGTAGTCGGGCCATGTGCCCGTCACGGCGATGATCTGCAGGATGAGGTCGCCCACAGGAACCACGAAGGAGCCGGCCTCGATCTGCACCGGCGCGAAGGAGCTTCCTGCGGCGAGACTCGTGGCCAGCCAGCCGAAGGCGATGACGAGGCCGATCACGATCCCTGCTGCGGCGATGCGCGGCCGCCGACGGTAGCTGCCGTCGCGGAAGACCCAGACCAGGAGGCTTCCGGCCACCAGCATCGCCACGGGTGCGTGGAGGTCCGCACCGAGGACGGCCGAAACGATGCTGCCCAGTGACTGGTCGCCTGCGAAGGAGAGGTTGATCGCCATGTCGTCGACCGCAAGAACGCGCACCTGTCCCATCACGCCGCGCTGTGTCGCGAGCGCGGCGAGGCCCAGGACGAGCAGGACGATCAGCGAGCGAAGGCTGCCGCCGCCGAGGCGGACGACCGCTCCGAAGCCGCATGTCCCGACGAGCGCCATCCCGAAGCCGAAGAGCAGCCCTCCAATGACCGCGCCGCTCAGGCCGAAGCTCGAAGAGAGGTAGAAGCTCGATGAGAGGTCTATGAGGCCCGCCAGGGACAGCGCCTGCGTCGCAATGATCGCCGAGGCGGTGGCGAGAACCCAGGTTCGAAGGCCGGTGGAGTCGCCGGCGTACCAGTGGCGTTCGAGGGCGGACAGCGTGCAGAAGCGGCTGACGCGGGCTGCATAACCCAGGATCGTGCCGGCAAACAGGCCGACGAGCGGCAGCCAGAGTTGCGCTTCCAGACCTTCCATAGGTCCCCTCCCTGTCTGCCGGTATTCCGGCAGTTGTCGTTGGGTCGATGCTAGCCGTCACCGATCCCGCTGACAATCAAGTCGCGCCAGAGGAAGCCTTAGGTGTCCTGTTCGACGACCGGCCGGCAGAAAAGGTCGTAGAGGGCAGCGATGATGCGAGCCACCTCGTCGCCGGCGATCCGGTAGTAGATCATGCGGCCTTCGCGCCGGGTCTCCACGAGGCCGTCGAAACGAAGCCGGGCCAGCTGCTGGGAGACCGCGGCCTGCGGCATCGTCAGGATGCGCTCCAGCTCCGAGACCGATTTCTCGCCGTCGGAGAGGAGGCAGAGTATAAGCAGGCGCGTCTCATGAGAGAGCGCCTTCAGCAGGTCGCTCGCCTGCCGGGCCTTGTCGACGAGAGCGTCGAACTCGGCCGCCGTCTGAGGTGGTCTCAGTCCCTCGATCTTCTCTGTCACGGTGTTCGATCGCGGTTCCATCATGCTCGTCCCGCACGACACGCGCAAAGTGAGGCGGTGTCGGGGCTTCCACGCTGCAACGTAGTGGCGCCCTCGGGGGACGCAACCGCAAAAAGACTACTCCGCCGGCTCCCCTTGCAGCCGGCGAAACATGTCGTCGAGCAGCGGCCAGAAGAACTGATCTCCCGGGTAGCCCCGCATCCGGGCGACCTCCTTGCCGTCCTGCACGAGGATGAAGGTGGGTGTGACCCTGTCAGGCCCCACGCCTTGGAGATCCTCGGGCCAGGGCTCGGAAATGTCGATCCGGCGGAGCGGCGCGCGTTGCCCCTCCGGTGTCCGGGGATAGGCCTGCCCAATCTCCTGATGCCAGCGCAGGCACCAGGGACAGCCCGGCTGCTCGAGCATCAGCAGTTCGATCGACGTCGGTGCCGCCTGCGGGGAGGAGGCCTGGAGCAGTAGCAACAGGGCGATCAGCGCTTTCACGATCCTGCCTCCATTTTCTCGGTTGAGATATATATGAATGTATGAATACTTTCGAGTCGAGCCCTCCGTGCGGCAGCGGATGGCGCTGCGGAAGAATCGGAAAGATGCTCGAAGTCTCGATCGGCGCGGCCTTTCTTGCGGGGCTCCTTTCCTTCGCCTCGCCGTGCGTGCTGCCGATCGTGCCTCCCTATCTCTGCTATCTCGCAGGGGTGAGTTTCGACCAGTTGAAGGACCAGCGCGCCGAAACGGAGACGGCCCGGCGGATCATCTTCTCCGCGGTCGCCTTCGTTCTGGGCTTCACCACCGTCTTCATCGCCCTCGGGGCGACGGCGAGCTTCGTGGGCCAGGCGGTTGCACGGTATTTCGACACGCTCTCGATCATCGCCGGCGTCATCATCGCTGCGATGGGTCTCCACTTCCTGGGGGTGTTCCGCATCGGCCTGCTCTACCGGCAGGCCCGCGTCGAGGTCGAGAGAAAGCCCGCGGGGCTTGCCGGAGCCTACCTCATGGGCCTCGCCTTCGCCTTCGGCTGGACCCCCTGCGTCGGACCCATCCTTGCGGCGATCCTGTTCGTTGCGGGCTCCACCGAGACGGCCCTGCGCGGCGCCGGCCTCCTCGCTGTCTACGCGCTCGGCATCGGCGTGCCGTTCGTCCTGGCGGCCGCATTCGCCAGCCGTTTTCTCGGCTGGGCGGCGAGGTTCCGTCGCCACATGGGCGCCGTGGAGAAGGCGATGGGCGGCCTGCTCGTGGTGACCGGGCTGCTCTTCATCACTGGCCAGATGTCGACGATCGCCTTCTGGCTGCTCGAGACATTCCCGGCCTTCTCGCAGGTGGGGTAGGCCGGTTGAACAAAGGGAGGGGCTACGATGCCGAAGATGCTGTTCGCCCTCATCGCGCTCTTGCTGTTCGCGTCGCCGGTCCCGGCCGCGACGGTCGGTGACGACGGGCTGCATAAGCAGGACTGGTTCGCCATCACCTTCCGCGACATCGCGGAGGACATCGAGGCGGCGCGGGAGGAGGGCAAGCGCCTGGCTCTCGTCTTCGAGCAGCGTGGGTGCATCTACTGCAGGAAGATGCACGAGGAGATCCTCAGCGACCCCGAGGTGCGCGAGTTCATCGAGGCGCACTTCAAGGTCGTTCAGTACAACATGTTCGGCGACGAGGAGGTGACTGATCTCGACGGCGACGTGCTGACGGAGAAGACCGCGGCGCGGAAGTGGGGCTACGTCTTCACACCGACGATCGTCTTCCTGCCGGAAGAGGCAGCGGAAGGTGCCTCCGTGGCAGAAGCGGCCGTCGCCACCATGCCCGGCGCCTTCGGGAAGTGGACCTTCCTCAACATGTTCCGTTGGGTGTCGGAGAAGGGCTACGAGACCGAGGAGCACTTCCAGAAGTACCACGCACGGATCATCGAGGAGCTTCGCCGGGAGGGCCGGCTGGACGCCGAGTAGAAGGCTGCTCCGCCCCAGAGAGGCGAGTGCGTTGCAACATATGCAAATAATCATATAAAACAATTGATGGGCGCCGCCAACGTGGTTAGGCTGAGGGACGCCAAGAGGTCGGAGAACCGATCCGCAGAACGGGAGGGAACGCGCGCACTATGACGAAGCCATTGGTGTATGCCGCGCTGGCGGCGGTCTTGCTCGGGACAGGGCCGGTCACTGCGGGGCCGGTCGAGCCGGGGAACGTCGAGTTTGCGGAGGACTTCACGGTTTCCGCGTCGCTCACGGATGAGGCCGGAGATCCGGCCGAAGGCCGCAAGGCCTTTGCGGATCGGTCGCTCGGCAACTGTCTCGCCTGTCATGCCGTGACCGAGATGTCAGACCAGCAGTTCCACGGCGATGTCGGGCCGTCTCTCGACGGGGTGGCGGAGAGATATGATCCGGCGTTCCTCCGCGCGATCGTCGTCAACGCCAAGCACGTCTTCGGCGAACAGACGATCATGCCCGGCTTCTACACGCTGGAGGTGGGCGTCGACGTCGCGGAGAAGCACCAGGGCAAGACCATTCTCTCCGCACAACAGGTCGAGGACGTCGTGGCGTACCTCACGACGCTGACCGACTAGCGCTGAATACACAGGAGAAGGCCATGAAACTCACACGACGCCAGGCTCTGGCAATTTCAGCCGGCGCAGCACTTGCGGTCGTCGCAGGGCGGGCGGGATCCGCCCATGCCGCGGTCGATGACACCGAAAAGGCGATCCAGGACTTCACGGGCGGCAAGAGCCCCGAAACGGGCCGCATCAGGCTTACGGCACCCGAGATCGCCGAGAACGGCAACACCGTGCCGATCTCGGTCGACGTCGAAAGCCCGATGACCGCCGAGGACTACGTCGCCTCGGTGCTTATCCTCGCCGACGGCAACCCCAATCCCGACGTCGCGACCCTGCACTTCACGCCGATGAGTGGCAGCGCTACGGCCACGACACGAATGCGACTGGCCAAGACCCAGAACGTGATCGCGGTGGCGAAGATGAGCGACGGATCGGTCTTCATGGACAAGAAGGAAGTGAAGGTGACGATCGGCGGCTGCGGCGGCTGATCAGGAACGAGGAACAAAGAGATGTCGAACGCGAAACCGCGCATCAAGGTGCCGAAGACCGCCTCGAAGGATGAAGTGATCACGATCAAGACTCTGATCAGTCACGAAATGGAATCCGGACAGCGCAAGGACAAAGACGGCAACACGATCCCCCGCAAGATCATCAACAGATTCACCTGCACCTTCAACGGGCAGGAGGTCTTCTCGTGTGACCTCGACCCTGCGATCGCTGCCAATCCCTACTTCGAGTTCAGCGCAAAGGTGCCGGAGAGTGGAACGTTCACGTTCGAGTGGGTGGACGATGACGGCAGCGTCTATTCCGACAAGGCGGAGATCGAGGTGAGCTGAGGAGCCGGACGGGCAAAGAAACCGCTGGCGAAGGGGAGGAGATGAATTGGGCAAGAATAAACTGGGCCTCGCGGCCGCGGCGGGGCTGACGGCGAGCCTCGCGCTCGGCTCCGCCTATTCGGAACCGGTGGAGGACAAGCTCGTCATCGATGGTCGCGAAATGACGACCTGGACGGAAGCTCCGGCGGATCATCCATTCGACGAACTGATATCCGGCTGGCATTACCGCACCGACGAGACGCGCGCGCTCGAGGCCGATTCTTTCGAGAATCCGGGCATGCTCTATGTCGAGCGCGGCGAGGAGATCTGGAACGCTGTGGACGGCGCCGCCGGAAAGTCCTGCGCTTCGTGCCACCAGGATGCCTCGGAGACCATGGCCGGCGTCGGCGCGAGCTATCCGAAATGGAACGAGGCCGCCGGCAAGCCCTATAATCTGGAGCTCCAGATCAACGAGTGCCGAGTCGAACAGATGCAGGCCGAGCCCTACAAGTTCGACGCGCCGGAACAGGTCGCGCTGGCGACTTTCATCAAGCATCAGTCGCTTGGAGAGCCGGTCGAGATAGACCTTGCCGAGGGCGATATGCAGAAGTGGTGGGAGCGGGGCAAAGACCGCTACTACCTGCGAACGGGCCAGCTCAACATGGCGTGCGCGACCTGCCACGAGGACTATAACGGCCGCTATATCCGCGCCGATCATCTCAGCCAGGGCAACGTCAACGGCTTCCCGACCTACCGCCTCAACACGGGGGGAATGGTGTCGCTCCACAATCGCTTCCGCGGCTGCATCCGCGACACGCGGGCAGAGTTCCCTGCGGCATTCTCAGACGATCTCATGGCGCTGGAGGTCTACGTGACCTGGCGCGGCCAGGGGCTTTCGGTCGAGACGCCGGCGGTGCGCCAGTGAGGCGGTGACAGGCGCGGCGGCAGTGACCGCCGCGCCACGTACCACGTGTGCAGCGACCACAGGACGATGCGACGGGTGGGCAGGAAGCCCCGCCCGGTCGGCTGGCGCATGCCTACAATCGACAGGAGTTCAAATGATCTCACGGCGGGAATTCCTGATGGCGGCCACGGCCACCGGGGCTCTTCTGGGAAGCGGCACGGCCGGCGGATGGGCGCGTCTGATGGCACAGCAGGGCCTCACCGAGGAGGGGCTCCTTTCGATGCCGGCTTTCGGCAACGTGACCCTCGTTCACATCACGGACATCCACGCGCAGCTCAAGCCGATCTATTTCCGCGAGCCCTCCATCAATCTCGGGGTTGGCGAGGTCGCCGGTCTGCCACCTCACGTCACAGGCGCCGATTTCCTGAAGCTCTACAAGATCGAGCCTGGATCTCCCGATGCCTACGCGCTGACGTCGGAAGACTTCGTGGCGCTCGCGCGCACGTACGGCCGGATGGGTGGCATGGACCGGGTCGCGTCGATCGTGAAACGCATCCGGGACGAGCGCGGCGGGAACATGCTGCTCCTCGACGGAGGGGATACCTGGCAGGGCAGCTACACGGCCAACCAGACCGCCGGGGCCGACATGATCGAGATCATGGCCGCGTTGCGACCCGACGCGATGACCGGCCACTGGGAGTTCACCTACGGAACCGAACGGGTCCAGGAGGCGATCGACAGCCTCGGGTTTCCGTTCCTCGGCTCGAATATCTACGACGCGGAGTGGGACGAGCCCGCCTTCGAGCCCTTGGCGACGTTCGAGCGGGGCGGCGCGAAGATCGCCGTGATCGGCCAGGCATTCCCCTATACGCCGATCGCGAACCCGCGGTGGAAGATCCCGGAATGGTCCTTCGGGATCCGTGAAGAGGACATCGCTGCCCACGTGGAGGACGCGCGGTCCGGCGGCGCCGATCTCGTCGTCCTTCTGTCGCACAACGGCTTCGACGTCGACCGCAAGCTCGCGTCGCGCGTGCCGGGCATCGACGTCATCCTCGCGGGTCACACCCACGATGCCCTGCCGGAGCCGGTCGTCATCGGAAAGACGCTGCTCGTCGCCTCCGGCTCGAACGGGAAGTTCGTCTCGCGGCTGGATCTCGACGTGCAGGGCGGGGAGGTGCGGGGGTTCGCGTACCGGCTGATCCCGGTCTTCTCGGATGTCATCACCGCCGATCCGGACATAGCAACGCTGATCGACAAGGTGAGGGCGCCATACGAGGAGGAACTGGCCCGCGAACTCGCCATGACGGAGTCGCTCCTGTACCGGCGCGGCAACTTCAACGGCACGTTCGATGACGTGTTCTGCCAAGCGCTCATCGAGGAACGAGAGGCCGACATTTCGCTCTCGCCGGGCTTCCGCTGGGGAACGTCGCTTCTCCCGGAGCAGGCGATCACGGTGGAGGATCTGCACAACGCCTGTGCGATGACCTACCCAGCCGCCTACCGCACCACCATGAGCGGGAGCATGCTCAAGGAGGTGCTCGAGGACGTGGCGGATAACCTCTTCAATCCCGACCCCTACTACCAGCAGGGGGGCGACATGGTCCGCGTTGGAGGGATGGCCTATGCCGTCGATCCGAGGGCGGGCATGGGCGCCAGAATCTCAGACATGACCCTGCTGAAGACCGGCGAGGCGGTCGAGCCTTCGAAGGACTACGTGGTGGCGGGCTGGGCCTCCGTGAACGAGGGAACGGAGGGGCCTCCCATCTGGGACGTCGTGGAGGCCTGGCTGGCCCGGAACCCGGTCGTGCGGGTTCCGGACAACCGCGGCGTGAGGGTCAAGGCCTAAAGGACGCTTGAGCGTATGGCTGCCGCAGGATATACATAGAAGAAACTGAATATGTTTTCTCTAGCAGAGAGAGTCCGGGAGATGAGGGATGGGCAAAGGAAACGGCATTGACCGCCGCCGTCTGCTGACCGCGGGACTGGCGGCGGGAGGGGCGGCCCTGGCGCCGCGTGCCGTGGCCGGGGAGGGAGATCCCGCCATTCTGGAGGTCCAGGATTGGACACGCTATCTCGGCGATGGAGTGCAGGCGCGGCCCTATGGCGTACCGTCCGAGTTCGAGGCGCACGTTGTTCGGAGGGACGTCGAGTGGCTCACGGCCGCCACGGAGAGTTCGGTCAACTTCACGCCGATCCACGAGCTCGACGGCATCATCACGCCGAACGGTCTCTGCTTCGAACGCCACCATGCCGGCATTGCCGAGATCGATCCGGCTGACCACCGCCTGATGATCAACGGACTTGTCGATCAGCCGCTTGTCTTCACGATGGAGGACCTCAAGCGCCTTCCGCGCGAGAACCGTGTGTATTTCCTGGAGTGCGCGGCCAACTCCGGGATGGAGTGGCGCGGATCGCAGCTGAACGGCGCGCAATACACGCACGGGATGGTGCATTGCGTGATGTACACCGGAGTCCCGCTGCGCACGATACTCGGTGAGGCCGGCATCAAGGCGAGCGGGAAATGGGTTCTCGCCGAGGGCGCGGACGCGTCCGTCATGACGCGGTCGATCCCGATCGAGAAGGCGGTGGATGACTGCCTCGTGGCCTTCATGATGAACGGCGAGGCGCTGCGTCCGGAGCAGGGCTACCCGCTGCGCCTCGTGGTCCCCGGCTGGGAAGGCAACATGTGGGTGAAGTGGCTGCGCCGGATCGAAGTCGGCGATCTGCCGTGGCACCAGCGCGAGGAGACGTCGAAATACACCGACCTCCTGCCTAACGGCAAAGCGCGCCGTTTCACCTGGGTCATGGACGTGAAGTCCGTCATCACGAGCCCGAGCCCCCAGATGCCCATATCGCACGGGCCGGGTCCCCTCGTCATCTCGGGCCTTGCCTGGTCAGGCAATGGGCGTATCACCCGGGTCGACGTGTCGCTCGACGGAGGGCGCAACTGGCGGCGCGCTCGGATCGACGGGCCGAGCCTGCCGAAGGCTTTGCACCGCTTCTACCTCGATATCGACTGGGACGGGCGCGACCTGCTCCTGCAGTCCCGCGCGATCGATGAGGACGGCTTCGTCCAGCCCTCCAAGGAGGAGCTTCGGGCCGTGCGGGGGGAGAACTCGATCTACCACAACAACGGAATCCAGACCTGGCACGTCAAACCGGACGGAAGCTCGGAAAATGTCGAAGTCTCGTAAGTCGCTCCTCGCGGCGGCGGCCGCCTCGCTCCTCGCCTTGCCGGCCCACGCACAGGGCGATCCCGATAACGGCGCGCAAGTCTTCAAGAAGTGCCTCGCCTGCCATGCGGTCGGTGAGAATGCGAAGCACAAGGTCGGGCCGCATCTCAACGATCTGTTCGGACGAACCGCCGGCGGTCTCGGCGACTACAAATACTCGAACGCCATGCACGAGGCCGGCGAGAACGGCCTGGTGTGGGAGGACGAGACGCTGCACGATTATCTCGCCGATCCGCGCGGGGCGGTGAAGGGCACGAAGATGGCCTTTGCCGGTCTGAAGAAGGAGGACGAGCTTCGCGATGTCGTTGCCTACCTCCGCACCTTCTCGTCGGAGGACGCAGCGGCCACGGGCGCATCACCGGTTTCCGGGCAGGAGCCTGAGCCAACCCCTCAATCGGACGCACCCGACGTAGCGGCGACCGAGCCCGCGGCGGCTCAGGCGGTCGCCGCGGCAGGGGGCACGGCGACGGAGCCGGGCGTGGGCCTCGCCTACGGTCTCGGGCGACGGGCCACTGAAGACGAGGTCGCGGCCTGGGACATCGATGTGCGCCCGGACGGAATGGGCCTGCCGGACGGCAGCGGCACGGTCGGGGAGGGAGACATGCTCTTTCAAGAGCAATGCGCGTCCTGCCACGGTGTCTTCGGGGAGGGTGCGGGGCGCTGGCCGGTGCTGGCTGGTGGACAGGGCACGCTCACCGACGAGCGGCCGGAGAAGACGATCGGCTCCTTCTGGCCTTACCTGTCGACCGTCTTCGACTACATCCGCCGCGCCATGCCGTTCGGCAATGCGCACTCGCTGACGGACGACGAGGTCTACGCGCTGACGGCATATCTTCTCTACATGAACGACGTCGTGGCGGACGAGGAGTTCGAGCTTTCGAAGGAGAACTTCTCCGAGATCGAGCTCCCGAACGCGGCGAACTTCATCGACGACGATCGTGACAGCGAGCCACACTACGCCGCGAAGGCTGATCCCTGCATGCGAGACTGCAAGGATACACCTGCCGAGATCGTGATGCGGGCGCGCATCCTCGACGTGACGCCTGGCAGCGTCGACGACGACGGAGCGGGCGCCGGCGCGGTGGACTGAGACAAGGCGGCAACACCGCCGCCGGTCGTGGAGAACGGCCATGAGACGTGCGGGCGAGGCTTTGGGGCAGGTGGCGGCGCTTGTCGCCGTGCTCCTCCTTGCCGGTCCTGCCGCCGCGGAGGCACGAGGAGCGGGAGATGGCGAGGCGCTCTTCCGCGCCTGCCGGGGCTGCCATGAGCTAGGGGAGGGCGCCCGCCATGGGATCGGCCCTCATCTCGACGGCCTTTTCGGCCGCATTGCGGGAAGCCTCGAGGGCTACAGGTACTCTTCTGCGATGGGGCGGGTGGGCGAGGCCGGCCTCGTCTGGGACGCGGCGACGCTCGACCGCTACCTCGAGAAGCCGCAGGCTTTCGTGCCCGGCACCCGCATGTCCTATCGCGGCATGCCGGGCGAGCAGGACCGCGCCGCTCTGATCGCCTGGCTGGAGGCGGCGACGGCAGAGGCACCCGCAGACAATCCGGCGGTAGCCTCGTTGCCGCGCCCCGAGATCGCCGCGGCGACGCTCGAGATCGAGGGGGATCCGGCCTACGGCGAGTATCTCGCCGGCGAGTGCGTCACGTGCCATCAGCCGTCCGGCCGTGCCGACGGCATACCTTCGATCGTGGGGTGGCCGCGCGACGCCTTCGTGCGTGCCCTCTTCGAATACAAGACCAACGTTCGCAGCCATCAGGTCATGCGGATGGTCACGGGCAATCTCGGAAATGAGGAGATCGCGGCGCTGGCCGCGTATTTTGGCCAGCTCTCGCCGCAGTGACAGGGCTCGAAGGCCCGGAAGAGGGAGGGGACGATGAGCAGGATCTCGCGCAGGACCTTCGGCGGGCTTGCCGGTGCGGCGGCGTTCACGCTCGCGCTGCCGGTCTATCTGCGGGCGCAGGGACGCCCGAAGGTGGTCGTGGTCGGCGGCGGGGCGGGCGGCGCAACGGCGGCGCGCTACATCGCGAAGGACTCGGAAGGCACGATCGACGTGACCCTCGTCGAGGCCAACCCGAGATATACGACCTGCTTCTTCTCGAACCTTTATCTTGGCGGCTTCCGTAGCTTCGATTCCATAACGCATGGCTACGACAGGCTCGCCTCGAATTACGGCATCTCGGTTGTCAACGCCGTCGCCGAGGCCGTCGACCGCGATACGAGCGAGGTTCTGCTCGGCGATGGCACACGCCTCCCGTACGACCGCCTCGTGCTCTCGCCGGGGATCGACCTGATCTGGGACTCGGTCGACGGATATTCCGAGGAGGCTGCGGAGACCATGCCCCATGCGTGGAAGGCCGGGCCGCAGACGGAGCTCCTCAAGGCGAAGCTCGACGCGATCGGGAACGGCGAGCAGATCGTGATGGTGGCGCCGCCCAATCCCTATCGCTGCCCCCCCGGTCCCTACGAGCGAGCTTCGATGTTCGCGCACGTCCTGAAGGCGAAGGGGCACACCGACGCGAAGATCGTGATCCTCGACCCCAAGGAGAAGTTCTCCAAGCAGGGCCTGTTCTCGGAGGGGTGGGAGAAGCACTACCCCGGCATGGTGGAATGGTACGGGCCGGATGTGCACGGCGGGATCATCGGCGTCGATCCTTCCACGGACGAGGTCGAGACGGACTTCGACACGTTCACGGGCGCCCTCGTCAACGTCATCCCGGCCCAGCGCGCGGGCAGGATCGCCCGGGTCGCCGACCTCGCCGACGGGAGCGGCTTCTGCCCGATCGATCCGGCATCGATGCGCTCGGCCATGGACGAACGCATCTACGTGCTGGGTGACGCCGCAATCGCCGGCGACATGCCGAAATCCGCCTTCTCCGCGAACAGCCAGGCGAAGGTCGCGGCCATGACGATCCGCGGCGACCTGACCGGCTCGAAAGTGTTCCCCCCGCGCTACTCGAACACGTGCTGGAGCCTGATCGAAGACGGCGACGGCGTGAAGGTCGGAGGGCAGTATGCGCCGGGGGAGGGCAGAATTTCCTCGACGTCTACCTTCATCAGCCAGACCGGCGAGGACCCCGCTCTGCGCAGGGCGACCTACGAGGAATCCCTTGGCTGGTATGCCGGAATCACGTCGGACATCTTCGGCTGACGCGGCCGGGCGGGGCAATCGAACGTCGACGCCGGCGCCCAGTCCCGGGCCGCGGCGCAGGAAGGAGAAAAAAGTCATGAATCGGAAGATCGGAGCAGTCCTGGCGGCCCCTTGCCTCCTCTTTCTCGCTTGCGGAACGGCGATCGCGCAGAGCGGGGGCATCACGACCCATGAGGTAGAGGCGCCGTTCGACCAGGTCCGGCAGGACATCTACGACGCGATCGTCAACCGCGGCTACGTCATCGACTACAACGCCCGGATCGGCGAGATGCTGGAGCGCACCGGACAGGACGTCGGCAGCGACAGGAGCATCTTCTCAGGCGCCGAGACGTTCCAGTTCTGCTCGGCGGTCCTCTCGCGGAAGACGATGGAAGC
This sequence comes from Lutibaculum baratangense AMV1, assembly GCF_000496075.1. GTDB lineage: Bacteria > Pseudomonadota > Alphaproteobacteria > Rhizobiales > Tepidamorphaceae > Lutibaculum > Lutibaculum baratangense. Next base: position 112,949 of record NZ_AWXZ01000007.1, on the reverse strand, counting down.
CGACCCGCTCAACATCGCGTACTGCCCCTACACCGTCTTCGTGTTCGAGGCGGCCGAGCGCGAGGGCGTCGTGACGGTGGGCTTCCGCCATCTGGGAGACGGCGGGGAGGGCGACGGCGCCGAGGCCCTCGACGAGGTGAACCAAATCCTCGACGAGATCGTGCGGGAGGCCGCCGGCCAGCCGTAGCGGCCATGGGCGCAGAGCCCGGCCTCCTCGCGGCCGGGCGGCCCCCTCATCCGGCGACCTGCAAGGTCGGCCGGATGAGGGGGCCATGACCGACTCAGCTCCGGGCCGCCGCGATGGCTTCCGTCAGGTCGGCCTCGCCCATGACACCGGGATAGAGCGTCGTCTGGACGACGAAGGAAGGCGTGCCCCGGAAGCCGAAGGCGTCGGCCTGGCCGCCGTTGCGGGCGAGCAGCCGGTCGATCCTCCCGGCATGTGCGCGGTAGGCTTCCTCGAGCCTCGCCACCGTGAAGCCCGCCCCCTGAAGGGTCGCATCCACCTGGGCATCGGCGAGCTTGCCCTCGGTCGCCATGAGGCTCTCGAGTGCCTGTTCGTACCGTCCGGAGGCGCCTGCGGCGAGGACGAGCCGTGCGGCGCGAACCGAAACGTCTCCGAAGATCGGCCAGTCCTTCTTCACGAGGCGGACGTTGCCGTCCTTCCGCACCGCCTCCATCACGCCCGGATGCCCCTTCTTGCAGTAGGGGCACTGGTAGTCGAAGTACTCGACCACCGTAACGTCTCCGTCGGGGTTACCGAGCACCGGAGCCTCGGGGTCATAGAGCACCGCCTCGACGGTGAGCCCCGTCTGGGCGAATGCGAGCGCCGAGGGCAGGACGAGCAGGCCCGACCCCACGGCAGAGAGCCTCAGAAGTTGGCGGCGGTCGATCATCTCACACTTCTCCTTTTCCGGATTGCGACTGGTCCAGCACAACGACCCGCGATCCCGTCGGCACGCGCTTGTGCAGGTCTATGATGTCCTGGTTGAAGAGGCGGATGCAGCCGGAGGAGACGCGCTTGCCTATCGACCACGGCTCGGTCGTGCCGTGCAGACGGTAGAGCGTGTCCCTGCCGTTCTTGTAGAGATAGAGCGCGCGGGCGCCGAGGGGGTTCTCGATGCCGCCCTCCATGCCGCCGGCGAGCGGGCCATATCGTTCGGGCTCTCGGGCGATCATGTTCTGGGTCGGCGTCCAGCCCGGCCACTGCGCCTTTCGGTCGATCGTCGCACTACCCTGGAACTCGAGGCCGGCCTTCGCCACACCGATCCCGTAGCGCATGGCCTTCCCGTTCTCCATGACCAGGTAGAGGAAGCGGGCATAGGGATCGACCACGATCGTTCCGACGGGCTCGTCGGTGTCATAGTCGACCAACTGTCGCAGAAAGCGCGGGTCGATCTCGCTGACGTCGACGGCCGGAATATGCCAGTCGCCATCCTGGATGGCCGCGTACATCTGCACGTAGCCCGGATCGACCGCCGGCCTCACGGGCGCGACGGGTGCGGTCGACTGCGTGGTGGTGCAGCCGGCGAGGGCGAGGGCGAAACAGGAGACGATCCCCAGCCCGCGGAGACGTGGCCTCGGGAAGCGGTTATTCGACGTCGGCAATTGGAACTCCTTCTCGTGGAACCGCGATTCGAGCGATCTTCTCGACGAGGACCTCACGCGAGATCTCGCCCAGATGGACGTCACGCAGCGTTCCGTCGGGATTGATGAAGAGGGTGGCCGGCAGGCCGGGGGTCTCGTAGTGGAACGAGATTTGGCCGAGCGTGTCGATGAGCACAGTGTCCATTTCGAGGCGCTCGGCCGAGAGAAAGCCCGCCACCTTGTCGCGGCTCTCCCCCTGGTTGGCGAAGACGAAGCGGGCGTGCGGGGCCGAAGCGGCGACCTCTGCCATCATCGGCATCTCTCGTCTGCACGGGGGACACCAGGAGGCCCAGAGGTTGACGACGAGCGGGGGCCCCGACGCATCGAAGCGGTAGGATTCGCCTCGCAGCGTGGCGAACGACTGATCGGGCAGCCCGCGTGCGTCGACCGCGGCGGTCAGCTGCCACGCCATGCTCCAGACGAGCAGGCCCGCGGCGAACGGCGCGACGCTCGACCAGCGGAGCGGCGCCGAGGGCAGGAAGACGAAGAGCGTCAGCCCCGCGAGAAGGAGGCCGGGCCCGGCGAAGAAGCCTCCTTGCCAGAACGCCAGTGCCCGGAGCGGCTCCTGTACGAAACTCGGCCAGTGAACGAGGACGTGCCCCAAGCGCGCGCCCACGAGGCCGATCAGGAGCGCCCGCCACGACCACGTCGCCAGCTCCGGCCCCAGGCGCCACGACATCGCCGAAGCGACGCCGAGGAAGGTCCCGATCCCGAGCATCGCGGCCAGTCTCTCGGCGTCGAAGACAAGCGGGCCCAGCGTCACCGCTCCCATCAGGCGCCTCCCGCACGCCGGGCGGAGCCGGAGAGGCTCTCGGCACTGACCGTGCCCACGAGGCGCGTGCCCGATACCTCCCTCAGGTCGGGCCCGAGGAACACCATCGTCGGCGGCCCGACGACACCGAGCGCCTCCATCAGGGCCTGCTTCCGGGGAGTGATCTCGCTCAGATCGACCTTCAGCAGGCGCAGCGGCCGGAGATCCGTCCTGACCGCCTCGACCGGGAGGACCCTGCGCTCGATCGTGCGGCAGGTGACGCACCAGTCGGCGGTGAAGTAGAGAAGCGTCGACCGGCCCGCCGCCGAGCCGTCCGCGAGCGTCGCCTGCAGCTCTGCCTCGCCGCCGATCTCGCCGAACGCGACGTCGGGTCCGCGAGCATCGCCGGCGCGGGCGACATGGGCGAGCGGCTGCAGCGGGTCCGTCCCGCCGGAAGCCGCTCCGAGCGCGAGGATCAGCGCGTAGAGCCCGGCCGAAGCCGCAAGCGACCGGCCGATGACGAAGCCCATGCCGCCGGCGGCCGCCGATGCGGCGAGAGCGAAGCTCGCGAGACCGAGGAGGAGGGCGGACCACAATGCGAGGTCGAGGCCCGGTGGCAGCAGCGGCGCGGCGAGCCAGATCGCGCTGCCAAGGAAAGCGAACCCGAACAGGCGGCTGACGGTCTCCATCCACCGCCCCGCCTTCGGCAGGATGCCGGATCCGAACGTGCTCAGGATGACGAGCGGGATGCCCTTGCCGATGCCGAGGGCGAAGAGCGCCGCGGCGCCGAGCCGCCAGTCCTGCGTCTGCGCGACGTAGAGGAGCGCGCCGGCGAGCGGCGCCGTCACGCAGGGGCCGACGATGAGCGCGGAGGAGAAGCCGAGGACGGCCATGCCCCGGTATGAGCCGCCGCGGGCGGCGGTCGCTCCGGCGATGCTCGTGGTCCACGCCGCCGGCAACCGCAACTCGAACAGGCCGAACATCGACAGGGCGAGGACGACGAAGATCGCGGCGACGGCGCCGGGCATGAAGGAGGACTGGAGGACGAGCTGCAGGTTCTCTCCGGTGAGGCCCGCCACGGCCCCGATCAGGCCGAAGGCCAGCGCGAGGAAGAGAACGTAGACGGCGGACAGCGAGAAGCCGCGGGACACCGTCAGGCGCTCGCCCTGGCGGCCGAGCGCTGCCGCCACGATCGGATACATCGGGAAGACGCATGGCGTCCCCGCCAGCAGGATCCCGAAGACGAGGAAGCTGCCGATCACCCACAGCTGTCCCCCCTCGGCGAGAAGCGCGGCGACGAAGCCGGCGTCGCCGGAAGCGGGGGCCGGCGACGGTGTCAGGGACGCAGAGGAGCCGGCTTCGCCCTCGCGCCAGCCGGATGGCGCACCACCGGCCCCCGAGGCAGCGGTGATCGTCAGCGTCTCCGGGTCGACGCGGCGCGTCTCCGGGCGGTAGCAGAGCCCATCCTCTTCGCATCCCTGGTAGCTCACCTCGAGAGGAGGGGCCGGGGTCTCTGACAGGGTGATCACGGCCTCGCCGTAATGGACCTCCACGGACCCGAAGGTCGGATCCTCCTTCCGCTCGCCCGCGGTGGCCGTGAACGGAACGGGCTCGCCCGTCCTCGCGCCGGTCACCCGGAAGTGCTCGCGATAGAGGTAGTATCCCTCGGCGATGTCCCAGCGCAGCTGGAGCCGGCCATCGGCGTCGCGTGACGCGGACAGCGCGAAAGCCTCATCAGCTGGAAGGGGAGCGGCCTGCAGTGGCAGGAGGCTCGCCAGGAAAATCAGTACTGCAGGGACCAGTCGCACTCTCGCCCTCATGCTGGTGTTCGGCTGCCATCGGCTGACACAGGCCGTTTCGACCGGCCGGCTTAAGGCAGCCTTAAGGCGCGTCGCCAAGCTGGGCGGCCGTGATCACGAAGTGGGGAGGTCGCCGGGACATGCGTGTGCTCATCGTCGAGGACGACCCGATCCTGCTCGACGGCCTGAAGGTCGGCCTCGGCCTCGCGGGCCTGACGGCCGATGCGGTTTCCAGCTGCGAGGATGCGCGTGCCGCGCTCAGGGCCGAGCGCTACGCGGCGGTCGTGCTCGACCTCATGCTGCCGGACGGGTCGGGGCTCGATGTGCTGGCGGATCTGAGGGCCCGGAAGGATGCGACGCCGGTTCTCCTGTTGACGGCGCGCGACCAGGTGGCCGACCGGATCGTGGGGCTGGACGCCGGTGCCGACGACTATCTCGGCAAGCCCTTCGACCTCGACGAGCTCTCCGCCCGCATCCGCGCGGTCGTCCGGCGCGGCAATGGAAGGGCGACCGGTCTCCTCAAGTGGCGAGGTCTCTCCCTCGACCCCGCCAGCCTCTCCCTGACGCGGGATGGGAAGCCGGTCCCGCTCACCCGACGGGAATTCGCGGTGCTGCGCATGCTGATGGAACATCCCGGCAGCGTCGCCACGCGGGCGTCGCTCGAGCAGGCGCTCTACGGCTGGCAGGAGGAGATCGAGAGCAACGCCATCGAGGTCCACATCCACCATCTCCGGGCGAAACTCGGACCGGGCCTCATCGAGACGGTCCGTGGCGTCGGCTACCGGCTGGCGGGAGAGCGGCCATGAGATCGATGCGAGGTCGGCTGGTCGCGATACTCCTCGTCAGCACGGGGGCTGTCTGGCTCTGCGCGATCGCCTGGATCTACTGGAGCACCCAGGCACAGATCGAGCAGGTGCTCGATGCACGCCTGAGAGAGGCCGCGGGAATGGTGAACTCGCTCCTCACCGACAACCGCATCGAGGTGGCGGTCGCTGCTTCCGAAGCGACGGAGCTGCCCGCAGGCTTCGGCAGCGGTGTGTCGTATGCCCGCCAGCTTTCCTGCCAGATCTGGTCCCTTTCCGGAGACCTGGTGAGCCGGTCGGAGGGCGCTCCTGCCGGCGAACTCTCGCCCGCGAGCGACGGCTTCTCCGAAACGGTCGTCGACGGCGAACGGTGGCGCGTCTATGCGATCGCGAACGAGGCGCTGGGGGTCCGCGTCCTCGTGGGCGACAGCGTCGCCGTCCGCGACCGGCTCGTCGCCGACATGATCAAGGGCCTGCTGCTTCCCGCGGCCCTGCTCGTGCCGGTGATGGCTCTGCTGATCTGGCTGAGCGTCCGCCAGGGCCTTCTCCCGCTCCGGGATCTCGCGCGGTCGCTCCGACAGCGGAGGGCGGAGGATCTTCGCCCGCTCGACCACGCGGGCTCCCCCACGGAACTGATTCCGCCCCTCGAGGCCCTGAACGGGCTGTTCCGGCGGGTCGAGGCGGCCCGCCAGAGGGAGCGGGACTTCACGACCTTCGCCGCGCATGAACTGAAGACGCCTCTCGCCGGCCTCAAGACGCAGGCCCAGATCGCCCTCGCAAGCGACGACCGGACGGTGCAGTCCGCCGCTCTCGCCCAGATCGTCCACGGCGTCGACAGGACCGGGCGCCTCGTGCGGCAGCTTCTGGACCTGGCCTCGGTGGAGGCGGCCGAGCCGCCCCGGCAGGTGGAGGCGTGCGACCTCGCCGCGCTGACCCGGCAGACGGTCGAGGAACTCGCCGCCAAGGCCGCGCAGCAGGGCGTCGCCATCGCGATCGCGGCCGACGACGAGGCCGGGCGAGCGGCCGGGCGAGCCGAGGTCGAACCGTTCTTCTTCACATTGGCCCTGCGCAACGTTCTGGAGAACGCGGTCCTGCACTCGCCCCTGGGCGGCACGGTCCTGTGCTCCCTCCGGCAGACGGAGGGCTGCGCCGCGGTCGTGATCGAGGACGAGGGGCCCGGCATGGATCCGGCCGAGATCGGGCGGGCCACCGAGCGCTTCTTTCGCGGCCGCCGGAAGGCCGCTTCGGGAAGCGGGCTGGGGCTTTCGATCGCTCAGCTCGCCCTCGGCCGGACCGGCTGGAGCCTGACCATCGAGAACCGCGGGCCGGGCCTGAGGGTGACGTTGAGCGCCGAGCCATCGCACGGCTGAAGGATCGGGAGCGGCGAGTGCCGACTGTCCTCCCCTGCAGCCCCGCGGCCGGGGCCTTGGGGGAATACGCTCGTGTTTTCAGATGCTTGGACTGTCGTGAAACCGTCATTCTCAAGTCATACAAACATAGTGGGAGCAGCCTAGTGTCCGCCGCGTCCGCACCTGGCGGTGCGGTTTCGCACAGGTCACCGGGACCTCGGTTTCCGGTCTGAACAAGAAATGTCCCATCGGACAGGGAGAGTCATCGTGAAGACGTTCACCTGCGTCGGCGTTTCGGCCATTGCCATGGCCGCGGCTGCCGCGCTCAATCCTGCCGCCGCGCAGGAACGCAACCAGATCCGCATCGTCGGCTCCTCCACCGTCTTCCCGTACACCCAGGCGGTGGCCGAGCAGTTCGCCAACATGACCGGAAATCCGGCTCCGGTGGTCGAGTCGACCGGCACGGGCGGCGGCATGCAGATCTTCTGCGACGGTGTCGGCCCGCAGACCCCGGACATCACCGGCGCGTCGCGCGCCATGAAGGAGTCCGAGTTCCAGAAGTGCATGGAAAACGGTGTCGACAGCATCACCGAGGTGCAGATCGGCTCTGACGGCCTCTCCATCGCGCACGCCCAGAGCGGCCCCGACCTCGATATGACCAAGGCCCAGATCTTCCAGGCGCTAGCCGCCGAGGTCGAGGTGGACGGCGAGGTCGTCGCCAACCCCTACACGCGCTGGAGCGAGATCGACGACTCCCTGCCCGACACCCAGATCACGGTCTTCGGCCCCCCTCCGACCTCCGGCACCCGCGATGCGTTCGTTGAACTCGTGATGGTCGAGGGCTGCGAGACGTTTGAGGCCATCGAGGCCCTGGAAGGCGACCGCAAGAAGGAAGTCTGCCAGCGCATGCGCCAGGACGGCCCCTTCATCGAGGCCGGCGAGAACGACAACCTGATCGTGCAGCGCCTGCAGTCTGACGCGAACGCGCTCGGAATCTTCGGCTACTCGTTCCTCTACGAGAACCAGGACACGCTGAAGGCCGTCTCCATCGAGGGTGTCGCCCCGAGCGAGGAGACGATCAGCGACGGTTCCTACACGGTTTCCCGACCGCTCTTCTTCTACGTGAAGAACGCTCACCGCGGCGTCATTCCCGGCCTCGAGGAGTTCGTCGCGGAGTACGTGTCCGAGGACGCGATGGGTCCCGGCGGCTATCTCGAGGAGCGTGGCCTCATTCCGCTGTCCGACGACGCGCGCGAAGAGACCCGCGCGAATGTCGAGGGCGGCGCGCACATGGATCGCTTCGGCGGCTAAGCCTCCCGTGGAGTTCCCCTGCGCCGCCGCTCCTGGCGGCGCAGGTCTTCCCGCGCACTGGATGAGAGGTGGCCGTGGCAGGTTACGCATTTCTCGCGATCGCCGTGCTGTCGATCGTCGCCTACTTCATCGGCCAGTCGGCGGGACGCCGATTTCAAGCGCAGGTCGGGCGCGAGGTGCACTCGCTACCCGTCTATCATGGCGCCTTCGTCGCCGTCTGGGTGGGCATCCCCGCATTGATCCTCGTCCTGCTGTGGCTGCTCCTGCAAGGGATGGTCATCAACCAGCTGCTCCTTGCGAGCCTGCCCGACGACATGACGAACGGCGTGAGCTCCGCCCGGCTGTCGCTTCTGTTGAGCGAGATCCACAACGTCGCCGCCGGCCGCATCTTCACCGAACCCAGCCCCGCAATCGTCGAGGCTGCCGAGCGCTACGCGGTGTGGGAGCGGATTGCCCGTTGGGCGATGCTGGTCGTGGGCCTGAGTGCCGCCATCGTCGCGCTGTTCGTGGCGCGCTCGCGCCTGGCGCCACGCTTTCGAGCGCGGAATGGCTTCGAGCTGTTCGTCTCCGGCCTTATGATCGCGTGTTCGGTCGCAGCGATCCTGGTAACCATCGGCATCGTCGCCTCGCTCGTGTTCGAGGCGATGCGCTTTTTCGCCATCGTCCCGCCGACGGAGTTCTTCTTCGGGCTCAACTGGGAGCCCCAGATGCCGATCCGGGCGGACCAGGTCGCGGGTGCGGGCGCCTTCGGTGCCATCCCGATCTTCGTCGGAACGCTTCTGATCGCCTTCATCGCCATGCTGGTGGCCACACCTATCGGCCTTTTCGCCGCGATCTACCTCGTCGAGTACGCCGACAGCCGGGTGCGAAACGTCGTGAAGCCGCTGCTCGAGATCCTGGCGGGCATCCCGACCGTCGTATACGGCTTCTTCGCTGTGCTGACGGTCGCCCCGGCCGTGCGCGAAGCCGGTTCCGCGATGGGCATCGCCGTCTCCCCGAATAGCGCGCTGGCGGCCGGCGGCGTGATGGGCATCATGATCCTGCCCTTCATCTCGTCGCTGTCCGACGATGCGCTCAAGGCCGTGCCCCGCGCCATGCGCGACGGTGCCCTCGCATTGGGTGCGACGAGGGCGGAGACCATGATGCAGGTGCTTCTGCCGGCGGCGCTGCCCGGAATAGTCGGCGGCATTCTGTTGGCGGCCAGCCGCGCCATCGGCGAGACCATGATCGTCGTCATGGCTGCAGGCCTCATGGCGACCCTCACGCTGAACCCCCTCGACTCCGTCACCACGGTGACGGTCCAGATCGTCACGCTGCTGATCGGCGACACGGAGTTCGACAGTCCGAAGACGCTCGCGGCCTTCGCACTCGGCCTCGTTCTCTTCGTCGTGACGCTCTCGCTCAACATCGTGGCGCTGAAGATCGTGCAGAGATATCGGGAGAGCTACGAATGAGCTCGATCGCGGACCGTACGCATGACTGGAGTGGGGAAGCGGCAGCGGCCAGGCGTCGTCGACGCTACGCCGCCGACCGACGTCTGCGCATCTACGGGATGAGCGCGATCGGGATTGCGATCCTCCTCCTCGGCATCCTGGTCACGACCCTCGTGTTCACGGGATATCGCGGCTTCATCCAGACCACCATCAGCCTGCCCGTGACGTTCGATGCCGAACTCGTTGACGCGCGCTCGCCAACGGAAGGGAACTACCGGGAGATCCTGTCGCGGTCGATCGAGCAGCTGTTCCCTGGACTGGAGGGGCCAGCGCTTCGGAGGGCGGGGCAGATCCTCACCAACAATGCGCAGTTCCTGCTCAGGAGCGCAGTCTACGACGATCCCACTCTCGTGGGACGCACTGTAGATGTCGCGATACCCGCGTCAGATCCTTACGACCAGCTCAACAAGGGCATCATCGATCGCGACTTGCCGGAGAACCGCCGCCGCCTGAACGACGAGCAGATCTCGCTCTTCGAGCAGTTGGAGGAGGACGGCCGCGTCGAGACGAGGTTCAACTGGGGGCTCTTCTTCAATGCCGACAGCCGCTTCCCGGAGCTCGCCGGCCTCGCCGGCGCGATCGTCGGCTCATTCTTCGCCCTTCTCGTCTGCTTCCTGATCTCGGTGCCGATGGGAGTCGGGGCGGCGGTCTATCTCGAGGAGTTCGCGCCGAAGAACCGCTGGACGGAGCTCGTCGAGGTGAACATCAACAACCTCGCCGCGGTGCCGTCGATCGTCTTCGGCCTGCTTGGGCTTGCCGTGTTCCTCGGGTGGTTCGGTATGCCGCGCTCCGCGCCACTCGTCGGCGGATTGGTGCTCTCGCTGATGACGCTTCCGACGATCATCATCGTCACGCGGGCATCACTGAAGGCGGTGCCGCCGTCGATCCGGGAGGCCGCGCTCGGTGTCGGCGCCTCGCGTCACGAGGTCATCATGCATCACGTCCTGCCGCTGGCTCTGCCGGGCATCCTGACCGGGACGATCATCGGTCTGGCGCAGGCCCTCGGCGAGACGGCTCCGCTCCTCCTGATCGGCATGAACGCCTTCATCACCAGCCCCCCCGGCGGGCTGCTCAGCTCTTCGACGGCCCTGCCGACCCAGATATTCATCTGGGCCGACAGCCCCGAGCGCGGCTTCGTCGCACTGACGTCGGCGGGAATTCTCGTGCTTCTGGGCTTCCTGATCGTCATGAACGGCATTGCCATCTTCCTGCGGCAGCGCCTTGAGAAAAGCTGGTGAACTCCATGGAAAACGACATGAAGACCAGAGAGATGGCGACGGGCCAGGATGAAGGAAACGGAACGCCGGCAAGCTCGGGCCGGTCGTTCGCCGAAAATCAGCGCCTCGACCGCGAGCCGAACCCATTGAAGGCCACGGCGCGCGACGTGTGCGTCTTCTACGGGGAAAAGCAGGCTCTGTTCGACGTGAACCTCGACGTCGAGGATCGCTCCGTCACCGCGCTCATCGGCCCCTCGGGTTGCGGCAAGTCGACCTTCCTGCGCTGCCTCAACCGCATGAACGACACGATTGCCGGCACCCGCGTCACTGGCCGGATCGAGCTCGATGGGCGCGACATCTACGAGCCCGGTCTCGACGTCGTCGAGCTACGCGCCCGCGTCGGCATGGTGTTCCAGAAGCCCAATCCGTTCCCGAAGTCGATCTTCGACAACGTCGCCTACGGCGCGCGCATCCATGGCCTTGCCGGGGACAAATCGGATCTGGAGGAGATCGTGAGCACGAGCCTCCAGAAGGCGAGCCTCTGGAACGAGGTGAAGGATCGGCTGCACGAGCCGGGGACGGGGCTCTCCGGCGGCCAGCAGCAGCGCCTCTGCATCGCCCGAGCGATCGCCGTCAGCCCCGAACTGATCCTGATGGACGAGCCGGCCTCCGCGCTCGATCCGATCGCGACCGCGAAGATCGAGGAGCTGATCGACGAGCTGAAGGAGAACTACTGCATCGTCATCGTGACCCACTCGATGCAGCAGGCGGCGCGCGTCTCGCAGCGCACGGCCTTCTTCCACCTCGGCAACCTCGTGGAGGTCGGGCCGACGGAGCAGATCTTCACGAACCCGCAGGACCAGCGGACCCTCGACTACATCACCGGCCGCTTCGGCTGACGTCGCCGCCCGGCGGCGAGGGAGGAACGACATGACGAGCGAACACACAGTCTCCGCCTTCGATCACGAGCTGAACGAGCTCGCCGTGCGGATCGCCCAGATGGGCGGGCTGGCGGAGAAGATCCTGACGGACGCGGTGCACGCCTTCGACCGCCGGGACGAGGACCTCGCCCACGCCGTGATCGACGGCGACGTGCGCATCGACGAGCTCGAGGCCGAGGTGGAGGAGCAGGCGGTCCTGCTGATCGCCCGGCGCCAGCCGATGGCGTCCGACCTGCGGGAGGTCATGGCGGCGATCCGGATCGCAGCCGACCTCGAGCGGATCGGCGACCTCGCGAAGAACGTCGCGAAGCGCTCGCTCGCGATCCACACCGAGGCGTGGCCGCACAAGGGCGTTCCCGGCCTCGACCACATGGCGCGCATGGCGCTCGAGCAGCTGAAGGACGTGCTCGACGCCTACACGCGTCGGGATATCGACCGCGCTGTCGACGTGTGGCACCGCGACACCGAGCTCGACGCGATCTACACCTCCATCTTCCGCGAGATGCTGACCTACATGATGGAGGATCCGCGCAACATCACCTTCTCGACGCACCTGCTCTTTGCCGCCAAGAACATCGAGCGCATCGGCGACCACTCCACGAATATCGCCGAGACGATCCACTATCTCATCTCCGGGCGTCCCCTGCGCGGGCCGCGGCCGAAGAGCGACCAGTCGAGCCTGACGTCCGTCGAACTCGGCGACAAGCCGTCGAACATCGGACGGGACTGACGCGTCATGACCCTGGCGACCGCTCCCAAGATCATGATCGTGGAGGACGAGGAGCCGCTGAGCCTTCTCATCCGCTACAACCTAGAGGCGGAAGGCTACGAGGTCGACGCGGTGGAGCGTGGCGACGAGGCGGAGACGAGGCTCTTCGAGGGCGCACCGGACCTCGTTCTCCTCGACTGGATGCTGCCCGGCATCTCCGGCATCGAGCTCTGCCGCCGCATCCGCTCGAAGCCGGAGCTCAACGGGATGCCGATCATCATGCTGACCGCCCGGGGCGAGGAGAGCGAGCGCATTCGCGGCCTCTCGACGGGCGCCGACGACTACGTCGTGAAGCCGTTCTCGATCCCGGAGCTGATGGCGCGCATCAAGGCGCTCCTGCGCCGCTCGAAGCCGCAGCTCGTCGCGACGGTGCTGAATGCCGGAGACATCGAGCTCAACCGCGACACGCATCGGGTGCGCCGCAACGGCCGCGAGGTGCATCTGGGGCCGACGGAGTTCCGGCTGCTCGAGTTCCTGATGCAGAGCCCGGGCCGCGTGTTCACGCGAGAGCAGCTTCTCGACGGCGTGTGGGGACGTGACGTCTACGTGGACGAGAGGACCGTCGACGTCCATATCGGCCGGCTGCGCAAGTCGATCAACCGTGGCCGGCGATCCGATCCGATCCGAACCGTCCGCGGCGCGGGCTACGCCTTCAACGAGCAGTTCGGAACGTCCTGAGGGCCGCGAAGGGTGTGTCTCCGTCGCGCAGGCGACTGACAGGAGGAGTGGTGGGCCCGGCAGGACTCGAACCTGCAACCAGACCGTTATGAGCGGCCGGCTCTAACCATTGAGCTACGGGCCCTCCGCAGGGACGGCAGGGCGCCTCCGCCTTGCTGCCGGGAGGATCGTTCGACCTGCCGCGCCACGCCCGCTCGCGACCCTTCCGTCACGAGAAGCGGAAGAGAACCGCCAGCATCGCGGGGTTCGGCAGACAGGGCGGTCTATATCGGCACCATGGGCAGCCTGTCCAGTCGATGCTCGCTTCCCGAGAGCCGCGGGGACGGAGTCCGAGGGCATGAGCAGGCGCCGGCCGCCGAACCTCGTTCCGACACATGCTTCAACGCCGAACTCCGCCGGGAGGCGGCAGAGGATCTTGTCGGAGCGGTCAGTCGGCCACCGTGTCGGCAAGGTAGAAGTGGACGACCCGGTGGCCGGCGAAATCGCCGACGCTCGCATCGAGGCCATAGATGTCCCGGATGTTCGCCTGCGTGACGATCTCCGCGAGGCGGGCCCTGACCTTCTACTGGCGGGATCGCGAGGTGGCCGCGGCTCCCCAGGGGCAGGGTCGCCGGGATGCCGGGTCGTGCCTCCCGTCAGCCGAGGGGCTGGAGCTCCGCCAGCGCCTCGAGCGGATGGCGGAGGCGACGGCCGCCGAAGCGGTGTGCCTGGGACCGGCACGAATACCCCGTCGCCAGTGGCTCGCCTTCGCCCCCATCGACCGCCGCCGCCCACGACATCTCATAGAGCCTTCGGGACATCTCGCGGTGTTCGGCCTCATGGCCGAAGAGACCTGCCATGCCGCAGCATCCGGTGCGCACCGGCGAGAGATCCTGCCCGAAGGCTGCGAAGATCCCCTGCCACCGCCGCGCGCCGGCCGGGTCGGCCGTCTTCTCCGAGCAGTGGGCGAGGAGGTGGTAGCGCCGCCTCGCGGATGACGGAGACGCGACGGCGCCGGACGCGACGGCGTCGGCGAGGAAGCGGTCGACCGAGACGATCTCGTAACCGGGCTTCGTCCCCCCGTGGGCGCGGACGTACTCGCTCCCGTGCAGGAGCGTCACGACGGGCTCCACGCCGACGAGCGGCATGCCTCGGGACGCCAGGGCCTCGCACTCCTTCACGCGGCGGTCGCGGACGTGCCGGAAGTCGTCCAGATACCCACGAACCTGCAACCCCTTGCCGTTCGGGCGCAGCGGCGCGACGTGGACCTCGTGGCCGAGCGCCACGAGCACGTCGAGGGCGGCGAGGAGAACGGCGGTGTCGAACGTGCCGAGGAAGCTGTCGGGCACCAGCACGACCTGCGGCTTCTCCGTCCGCGCATGCGGCGCTTCACCCGGGCGCAGCATGCGCAAGCCGCGATGGCGCAGCCCCGCCTCGAGCGTCGTCTCCGCGAAGCTCGGCAGGTCGACCATCCCGAAGGTGCGCCGCGCGACGGCGGCGCTCGCCCGGTTGCCGAGCGCGAGGTTCGCCAGGCGCGGCAGGCGACGCAGGGCGAGCGTCACCGGCTCCATCCGCCGCACGAGGCGGTCGCGCGTCGGGCGCGGGTGGTTCCGGTAGTGCCGCTCCAGGAAGGCCGACTTCATCATCGGGATGTCGACCTTGATGGGGCACTGGCTCGTGCAGGCCTTGCAGGAGAGGCAGGTCTCCAGCGAGGCATGAAGCGCCTCTTCGACGCGGGCCAGCGCGGCCGGATCCTCGCCGGTCGACGACAGGCGCGCCCACTCGCGCATCAGGGCGGCGCGCCCCTTCGGCGACTGCACCCGGTCGCGCGTCGCCTTGTAGGAGGGGCACATCGCGTCGAGGGCGTCCCAGTTGTGGCAGGCCGCGTTGCCGTTGCAGGCGACCGCCTTCGCGAACTCGGCGAGATAGGCGTCGGAGATCTCCTCGTCGGCCGCCCCGCGGAACGGCACCTCGTCGATGCGGCTGATCGGAGCGTCGTTTCCCTCCGGCACGGCGAGCTTGCCGGGGTTCATGACGTTCAGCGGGTCGAACGCCTTCTTGATGCGCCGGAGGACGGCGTAGAGCTCGTCGCCGAAGAAGAAGGGGGAGTACTCCGCCCGGAAGCCGCGCCCGTGCTCGCCCCAGAGCAGGCCGCCATTCTCCTTCGCGAGCGCCGCCACGGCGTCGGAGACGCGGCGCACGAGCGCGCGGTCGTGCGCCGTCGTCATGTCGATCGTCGGGCGCACGTGGAGGCAGCCGACATCGGCATGGCCGAACATGCCGTAGTCCAGGCCGTGCCCGTCGAGGATCGCGCGGAAGCCCTCGACGAAGGCCGGGAGCCGCTCGGGCGGCACGGCGCAGTCCTCGACGAAGGGGCTTGCGCGCCGCTGTCCCTCGAGCGCGCCGAGAAGACCGACCGCCTGCTTCCGCATGTCCCAGATGCCGGCGATCGCCGCCGGCGCGGTGGCGACCTTGCTTGCGATCTCCTTCTTCGGCCCACGGTCGAGAATGGCGGTCAGCCCGGCGACCTTCTCCTCGACCTCGGCCTCGTCGTCTCCGGTGAACTCGACGAAGAGCAGGGCCTTCGCGTCGATGTCGCCGAGCGTGTCCTTGAGCTGCGACCAGATCGGCGCGTCGGCGGCGATGCGCAGGATCTTGTCGTCCACGATCTCGACCGCCAGCGGATCCGCCTCGACCATGCGCGGCACGTCCGCGAGCGCAACGCGGAAATCGTCATAGGCGACGATGACGACGGCGCGCAGCCTCGGCTTGCGGCGCACCTTCAGCGTCAGCGACGTCGTCCAGGCGAGCGTGCCCTCGGAGCCGGCGAGGAGCTTCGCGAGCCGGAGGCCGCCGTCGGGTGTGACCGCGTCGCGCAGATTGTAGCCGGTGAGGCCGCGGTTCATGCGCGGGAAGACCCGCTCGATCAGCTCGCGGCGCGGAGCGATCTCGTCGATGACGGCGCGGTGGATCTCGCCGATCCGGTCGCCGCGGGCGCACACCTCCCGCGCCTCCCCGGGCGACAGGTCGGTGACGCGGAACGTCTCGCCGCCGGCGAGCACGATGTCCATGCCGACGATGTAGTCGGAGGTCTTGCCGTAGTGCCGCGAGCCCTGGCCCGAGGCATCCGTCGCCACCATGCCGCCGACCGTCGCGCGCGAGGCGGTCGAGACGGCGGGCGGGAAGAAACAGCCATGCGGCGCGAGGAAGGCGTTCAGCTGGTCGAGAACCACCCCCGGCTCGACGGTCACGGTCCCTGCGTCGGCATCGAAGCTGCCTATCCGGTTCATGTGCCGGGAGGTGTCGAGGATGACGCTCTCGGTGAGCGACTGGCCGTTCGTGCCGGTGCCGCCGCCGCGGGCGGAGACGGCCACGCGATGGCGCGCGGCGAGCTCCGCCACGAGGCGGATGTCCTCGGCGGTGCGGGGAAAGAGCACCGCCCCGGGCCGGAGCTGGTAGAGGCTGTTGTCCGTCGAGTGGACGATGCGCGTGCCGATATCGGCCGCGACCTCGCCGGTCCATGCCGTCGAGCCGAGGTCGTCGAGAAGGGCTTCGATGCGCCCGGGCCCGTCGGCCACCGGTTCCCTGCTCTCCGGTTCCTGTCTCATGGCCCGCCTACCGAACGAGCGACGGCAGGGCGAGCGTCACCCACGGCACGTAGGCGACGAGGGCCAGCACGACCATCATCACGAGCAGCATCGGCACGAGGGCTTTCGACACCTGTTCGATCGAGAGGTTCGAGATCGCGGCACCGACGAAGAGCGAGTAGCCGAAGGGCGGTGTCGCCATGCCCATGGCGAGGTTGATGACGACGAGCGCCCCGAGATGCGTGGGGTCGAGGCCGATCTGGGCGCCGATCGAGGTGAGGATGCCGCCGAGGATGATCATCGCGGCGATGTTGTCCATGACGGCGCCGATGAAGAGGAGAAACAGGTTCAGGAGAAGCAGGATGACGAACGGGTTCTGCGACACCGACAGGATCGCCTCTGCGATCGTGCCCGGCAACTGCTCGATCGCGACGAGCCAGCCGAAGGCCGACGCGACGGCGATGATGAAGCAGACGATCGTCGAGGTCCGCATCGACTGCAGGACGATCTTGCCGAGGTCGCGCAGCTTGAGCTCCCGGTGGATGAGGAAGCCCACGACGAAGGCGTATGCGACGCCGAAGGCGGCCGCCTCGGTGGGGGTGAAGACGCCGCCATAGATGCCGCCGAGGATGACGACCGGTGCGGCGAGCGACCACTTCCCGTCGTTCAAGGCGGCCCGAAGCTCCGGCCAGGTCGCTCGCCGCGTCTCCGTCATGATGCCTTCGCGGCGTGCGGTGAAGTAGCAGACGGTCATCAGGCCCACGGCGACGAGGATGCCGGGAATGATGCCGGCGAGGAAGAGCTGGCTGATCGATTCCTCCGCGACGACGCCCCAGATGATCATCGGGATCGACGGCGGGATCATCTGCCCGATCGGCCCGGAGGCCGTCGCGAGGGCCGCGGAAAAGTCGCGCCGCCAGCCGCGCTGCTCCATCTCGGGGACCATGATGCCGCCGATCGCGGCCGTGGTGGCGGGGGCGGAGCCGGAGATCGCGGCGAAGAAGGTCGCCGACATCACGGTCACCATGCCGAGCCCCCCGGTGACGTGCTGAACGAGTGCCTGGCACACCTTCACCAGGCGCCGCGACAGGCCGCCATGCATCATCAGGTCGCCGGCGAGCACGAAGCCCGGGATCGCGAGGAGCGAGAAGACCTGCGTGCCCGCGATGATCCGCTGCGCGAGCACGACGAAGGGGAAGTCGGCGACGTAGAGACCGGCGATCGAGGCGAGCCCGAGCGCGAAGACGATCGGCACGCCGGTGAGGAGGCCGCCGAGAAAGACGAGGAGGATCACCCAGGCAGCTTCGCTCATGACGGGACGTCCTCCTTGAGGTCGAGCGGGACGAGCAGGCGGGTCAGCGCGTGCAGCGCGCCCAGGACGCCGCAGACCGGGGCGGCCAGATGCAACCATTCGATGGGGACGCGCATCGCGGCCGAGACCTGGCCCATCGTCGCGTCGACATAGGTCGCGCCCGTCCAGGCGAAGACGACGCAGAAGACGAGGACGAGGGCCGCGACGACACGGGCCCAGGCGAGGCGCAGCGGCAGCGGCAGGAGCGCGACGATGAAGCCCAGCCGGACGTGCGCGGCGTCGCGTATGGCGGTGGTGGCCGCGAGGAGTATCGTCCAGGTGAAGAGCATGATCGCGAGCTCCTCTGTCCACGAATACGCCGAGCCGAGGACGTATCGGGAGAACACCTGGAGGATGAGGCTCAGGATCATGACCCCGGCCGTGGCGATGACCACCCAGCCGGTGACCCTGGCGACGGCGCTCGAGAGCCGGTCTAGCAGCATGAGCATGGCGTTTGCGCCCCGAGGCAGAGGAGAGATGCCCTCCGGGCGTCTGGCCCGGAGGGAAGCGAGGTCGGAGACCGTTGGGGTGGTACCGGCCCGGACGACAGGTCCGGGCGGGCTGTCACTCGACCTGCGCGAGCGCCTTGTCGAAGAGGTCCTCTCCGATCGACGCTTTGAAGGAGTCGTAGACGGGGCGGACCTTCTCGCGGAAGGCGGCCGCGTCGCCGATGTCGTTGACCTGCATGCCGGAAGCCTCCAGCTGGGCGATCAGCTCAGCGGAGTTCGCCGCGTTCATCTCGCGCTGGGTGGCGATGGCGCGGTCGGCGGCCTCCTGCACGGCCTGCTGCTCGTCCTCGCTCAGCCGGTCCCAGAACCGCTTGGAGACGAGGAGGCCGAGCGCCGAGTAGGTGTGTTTCGTCAGCGAGAGGTACTTCACGACGTCCGCGTACTTGTTCGACGCGATGACGGCGAGGGGGATCTCCAGTCCGTCGATCGTGCCCTGCTGCGCCGCCGTGAAGGTCTCGCCCCAGGCCATCGGCACGGCGTTGCCGCCGAGCGACTGGAACATCTCGATGAAGACCGGGTTCTGCATGACCCGGAACTTGATGCCCGAGACGTCGCCCGGCTCGGCCACGGGCTTTGAGTTGTTGATCATGTGCCGGAAGCCGCCTTCGGCGAAGCCGAGCCCGACGATGCCTTTCGCCTCCAGGCGCTGCATGAGCTCCTGGCCGACCTCTCCGTCCAGAACCTCATGCGCCTGCGCCTCGTCGGCGTAGAGGAACGGCATGTCGTTGACCTGGAAGCCCGGCTCGATGTTGGCGATGGGAGCGTTGGTGATGACGGCAGCGTCCATCGTGCCGAAGTTCAGCGCCTCGAGCATCTGCTTCTCGTCGCCGAGCTCGTTGTTCGGGAAGTACTTCACGTCGAACTTGCCGGGCAGCGCCTCCTCGAGCTCGGCGGCGAACTGGCGGGCGGCGATCGCGTAGGGGTCCTTCTCGCCGTCCGACGTCGTCCAGCCGATGCGCAGGGTCTGGGCCGCCTCGGCGGTGCCGAAGCTGAGGGTGATGGCCATGGCGGCCGCCGCGGCGACCAGGCTTCGTCTCGTCATGTCGAACATGCTGGGTAACCTCCCGTCCTTGTTGTTGCTCAGTCGTCGAAGCCGTAGAGCCGGGCCGGGTTGTCGGCCAGGATACGGTTCCTGATCGCCTCGTCCGGGGCCCAATCGGACAGCATGTCGAGAAGATCGCCGTCATTGGGCATGGGGACGTTGACGTAGGGGTGCGGCCAGTCGGTGGCCCAGAGCACCCGCTCCGGGTTCGCCGCGATGATGGCCTTGGCGTAGGGCGCGACGTCGGAGTAGGGCGGCACGAACTCCGTCGTGATCCGGTAGGCGCCTGATAGCTTCGCCCAGGACCGCCCGTCCTTCAGGAGCGACAGCATTTCCTGGAACCCCGGATGGTCCGTGCCGATCGAGGTCGGCATGTGGCCCATGTGGTCGAACACGGTGTCGACCGGCAGCTCGCCCATCGTGTCGCGCAAGTCGGCGAACTCCGACACGTCGATCAGCATCTGGAGGTGCCAGCCGAACGGCGCGATGCGCTCGGCCAGGCGACGGACGTCCGACACCTCGATGCCGCTCTTGAAGAGGAGATTGATGCGAACGCCGCGCACGCCCGCCTCGTGCATCTCCTCAAGCTCCCTCTCCGACACGTTCTCGTCGACGACGACGACGCCCCGGAAGTTGCGCCCGCCCGCCCTGACGGCGTCGATCGTGGCGCGGTTGTCGGTGCCGTAGACGCTCGGCTGCACGATGACGGCGCGCTCGATCCCGAGCGTCGCGAGCATCGAGCGGTACTGCTCGAGCGGCGCGTCCGGCGGCGTATAGGTGCGGTGCGGCGTGTAGGGGTACTTCTCGGCCGGCCCGAAGACGTGGGCGTGGCAATCGGAGGATCTCTCGGGAGCACGGAACTTCGGCGCGCGCGGGTTCGGATCCGCGGCCGCGCAGGCCGGTATCGTGTTGTCCCCTATCAAGGTCATCCTGCTTTCTTCCCATCCTTGCAGTCCGCGCAAGCCGAGCCGGTCGGCCGAGCGCAGGAGGTGATTCCAGACCGCCCGCCGCGCCTTGTCCGGATCGCCGATGCGGACGGCTTCGAGGATCTGCGCGTATTCGGAGATGAGTTGCGGTGCGGCGCCTCGGTCGGCCGGCACGTGACGCTGCTCGGCCTCGAGGCTGTCGGCGATTCGCAGGCCGACGAACTGGATGAAGTCGCGGAAGAGCGGGTTGTTGGAGCCCTCGGCGAGCAGGCGGTGGAAATCCTGCTGCTCGGAGATCGCCCGGTCTCCGGCGCCGAGGCGCCGGGCCAGGCGCCCGAAAGCCCCCTCCAGTTCGGCCAGCTGGGTCCTGGTGCGACGGCGTGCGGCCATGGCGGCGCCGGCGACCTCCATCTCCATGCGCAGCTCCAGGATCTGCCGGAGATCCTCGATCGAGCGGAAGCGGTCGACCTCGATGCGGAAGGCACTGCTGGCGGGGTTCGCGGTGACGAAGGCACCGACGCCCTGGCGCGATTCCACAAGGCCCTCCTGCCGGAGCTTCGCGATCGCCTCCCGGATCGCACTGCGCCCGACGGAGAACTCGCCGCAGAGCGCGGCCTCCGTCGGCAGGCGATCTCCCGGCTTCAGCGCGCCGGAAGCGATGCGCTCCGTGATCTGCTTCGCGATCTCGTCGGACAGGCGCTTCGGACGCTCCAGTGACCTGAACGTCGCAGCGCCGGCATCCGAAGGCCCGGCACCCACCAGCGAATCCTCCCCGATCAGCTCACCCGTTTTCTTGCCGGAGCTGTTAGCAGGCATTCAGATGTCTGACAACTAGGTGCGACCGTTCAGTGGCCGGCCAGTTCGATCCAGACTGGAGCGTGATCGCTCGCGTCCTCCCGGCCGCGCACCTCCCGGTCGACGCCGGCCGCTCTGAGCCGGGGCGCGATCGAGCGGCTGACGAGCAGGTGGTCGAGACGCAGGCCGGCATTCCGCTGCCAGCGCTGCCGCATGTAGTGCCAGAACGTGTAGACCCGCGTCTCGGGCTGAAGCGTCCGCAGGGCATCTGTCCATCCCTGCTCGAGGAGACGGCGATAGGCTTCGCGGGGCGCCGGTTGAACGAGCGCGTCATTGTCCCAGGAGGGGGTTTCGTAGATGTCGAGCGGCGTCGGGGCGACGTTGTAGTCGCCGGCGAGCACGACCGGGACGCCGGTGGCCTCGAGCTCGGCGGCGTGGGCGATCAGGCGCTCGAACCAGGCGAGCTTGTAATCGAATTTCGGTCCCGGCTGCGGGTTGCCGTTCGGCAGGTAGATGGAGGCGATCAGAACGCCGTTGACGGCGGCCTCGATGTACCGGCTCTGGCGGTCGGAGGGGTCGCCCGGAAGCGCGCGGCGGGTGGGGACCGGCTCCGCGCCGCGGGCGAGGATCGCGACGCCGTTCCACGTCTTCTGGCCACGCCAGACCGCCCCGTATCCCGCCTCGCGAATCGCTTCGGCGGGGAAGGCGGCATCCGTGCATTTCAGCTCCTGCAGGCAGACGACGTCCGGCTCGCTCTCCTCGAGCCAGTGGAGGAGGTTCGCGAGGCGACGGTTGACGTTGTTGATGTTGAAGGTCGCGATCCTCATGGCAGGCGGAACCGGCGGCGGAGCGGTTGGTTCCGGATGCCCGCGACGCCACAAAACGCGAAAGGGCGAGCGGATCTCGCTCGCCCCTCCGCGGGCCCGCATCCTCGGATGCGGAACACGCTTCGTCTTACCGGCCGCTTCAGACCTGGATGCGCACGACCACGGGCGCGGGTTGCGCCTCGTCGATGACGAGCAGGCCGGCCTTCGCATGGTGGCGCCTGATCAGCGGGCGCAGCAGGACGATCGCCAGGACCGCCGCGCCGAGATCCATGGCGGCCATCGCGTAGAGCACGGTCGCCCAGGTGCCGGTCGCCTCCATCAGCAGGTTGCCGAGCGGCACGAGGAGCGCGGCGACGCCCTTCGCGCAGTAGAGCAGGCCGTAGATCTTGCCGACGTGCTTCGTGCCGAACGTGTCGCCGGTCGTCGCGCTGAACAGCGAGTAGACCTCGCCCCAGGCCAGGAAGACGACGCCGCTCAGGAGCACGAAGGCCCACGGGTTGTGGCCGAAATGGGCAAGCGCCAGGATGCCGAGGCCTTCGAGCGTGAAGGCGATGAACATCGTGCGCTCACGTCCGATATTGTCGGAGATCCAGCCGAAGAAGGGCCTGGAGAAGCCGTTCATCAGCCGGTCGAGCATCAGGGCGAAGGGCAGGGCGGCCATGGTGAAGAAGTAGAAGTTGAGGTCGTGCTCCTTCACGCCGAGATCCTGCGCCATGACGCCGAGCTGCGCCGTCGCCATCAGGCCGCCGGTCACCGTCATGGTGAAGAGCAGGAGCATCACCCAGAAGACGGGGGTCCGGAGCGCCTCGCCGACGGTGTAGTCGCGGCGGCTCTGCACGACGTTCGCCGAGAACTTCGGGACGACGCCTGCGGGCGGCGCCATCAGGAACAGGGCGGCCAGCATGATCACCGCGCCCTCGATGAGGCCGAAGGTGAAGAAGGCGGACTGGTAGCCCGACGTCTCGATCATCGCGGCGATCGGCATGATCGTTAGGATCGTGCCGGAGCCGTAGCCGCCGGCCGTCAGGCCGACCGCGAGGCCGCGCCGGTCCGGGAACCACTTCAGCGCGTTGTTGATGCAGGTCGCGTAGACGCAGCCCACGCCGATGCCGCCGAGGACGGCGCCGAAGTAGAACCCCGTCAGCGTGGTCGCGTAGGAGTTGACGATCCAGGCGAGGCCGGTGAAGGCGCCGCCGATGAAGACCATCGCACGCGGGCCGTAGCGGTCGATGAAGTAGCCCTCGATCGGCGTCAGCCAGGTCTGCGTGATGACGAAGATCGTGAAGGCGGTCTGGATCGCCGCGCGCGTCCAGCCGTAGGTCTCCTGGATCTCGGGCACGAAGAGCGTCCAGGAGTACTGGATGTTCGCGGCGGCGACCATGCAGGCCACGCCCACCACCAGCTGGACCCACCTGTTCGCCGGCGGGTCGTGAGGGCGGCCGGCGGCCGCCATGTCATTCGTAGGCATGTCGTGAATTTCCCGTTTCCCAATACGGCGGCGCCTCGGCTAGCTGGAGGCAGCACGCACGTCTCCCGGCCGCGCTTCTCCGTGCAGCCATGCACCTTCGGTTTTCAGAATGTCTGGAATGCTGGGCCCTGCTCGCGTGACCCTGCCGCGAACAGGTGATCAGGCCTCGGGCAGGTTGCAGCGCAACGACGCGTACAAGCCCCGCAGGAGGATAATTCGCGAGTTCCCGCCTGCCGGACGGCCCCTCGCGGCTGACTTCGCCGGTTTTCCCAAGCGAGCTTCTGCAGCAGCAGCTACTACTATCGCGGACGCGAAGAAGGCGGAAGACGGAATTTGCAGAGCGAGCCAGTATTCGTCATTGCGAGGCACAATCCGCTGATGCGTTGCAACAGTGGTCGGCAGATCAGTCCGACTCGCCTAGCCCCGCCGTCTTCGCAGGTGCGAGATCAGGCTCCGTCCGGGGCAGCGCCCAGCCCTCGCGCAGCAACCGCTCGCCCAGCGTCTCGCCGCCGAGACTGCACTCCACGAGAGCTGCGTCCTCCTTGCCTCCGACCTGACGGCAGGCGAGCCGCTTCTCCGCGACGAGGTTCCAGAGGCCGACCCGCGCCCGGGCGCCGCACGCGATGCGCCGACCGTCCGATTCGGTGCAGACGTCGCGCAGGCCGCGAGGGGTGACGCCCGCGACCAGGTAGGTGACGTCGCCGATGACGAAGGTGCCGCTGTCTGGGATGCGCACGCCGCGGGGCACGTCGAGGACGAGGGGGAAGGGATCCGTCCGGACCTCGGCCTCCAGCCGCTCCATCTCCTGCGCCTCGCGGTCGACCCGCACGGGCTCCGTCGTCCACGGGAACGGAGTGTGCCGCGACCGTTCCGGAGAGGCCTCCCGCCCCGCTTCTCCGGCAGCAACGCCCGAGACGACACCCCCTGCCGGTTCCTCGGCGTCCACAGGCATCACGGCGGCCGCACCCAGCATTAGGCCGAGCCCCACAACCCCGACAAGCACAGCGACGCCCGCCCCGCGCCGCGCAGGGCTATCCGCCGAGGTCGTTTGCCGGGCTGACCTGGCCATGTTCAACCTTCACCCGCCACTTGCGCCGTCCACGTCGCCTGAGGCCATCCCATTGTGGTGACAGGTCGCCGCGATGTCACCGGCATGACCGCCTCCTGAGAATGAACGCATGACCCGCCGAAAGGATCGAATCCGCGTCCGGCGCGAGGGCCCGAGGAGGATCCGCTGGCGGGCCTATCGCACCTCGCGGATCGTCCAGCCGCCGTTCCACGCACCTCGGGCCTCCACCGCCGCCCGAGAGGCCGTGCCTGCGTAGAGGGAAATTCCCATGGGATCCGGCTTCGCGAACCCGGCCTCGACCTGCGCACGGGCGAGATCGCCCGAGGCACCGAAGCACTGGTATCGCGTCTCGTCCCGCCAGTAGAACACGGGCTGGCAAATGGCGGGACCATTCCCGAGAGAGTTTGCGAGCTCCGCCCGGGCCTGCAGCCCGCAGGAGAACAAGAGCCCCTCCCGATCCTGGCAGATGGCGCCCCAGACGAGGCCGTCAACGAAGGCGAGCCTGACGGCTTGCGGGCCGTCGCCCGCGTCCACGCTGACGGCATCCCGAGCCACGTAGGGCGGCTGGAGCCGAAGGGCCGGAACGAAACGGCTGCGTATCGGTGACGGCTCGAACAGAAGCTCCAGAGAAGAGGCATCGTTCGGCGAGGTCGAACTCGCCGGAGCGGTCCCGTCGCCGCGCGGCAGGAGAGCTGCCGCCAGGACGGCTGCGAGGATCAGGAGAAGCGCGGCCACGCCCGCCAGGAGGAGGCGGTGCTTGCGGAGGCGGGAGGCCGGTGCGTCGGTGGCGTCGTCCGCGCCGCTGAGAATGCGCGCGAGGCGCAACTCCTCCTCTGAGACGTCTTGGGAATCGCCGGAGCCGTGGCCGGAGGGGCCTCGCTGAGTGTGCCTCGACGTGGTGGGGGGACGCTGCATCTACCGGTGCGTCAGTGGAGATCGATCGCGCGATCCCGGGAGCCTAGCACGAGGCGCTCTCTCCCCGCACGCGCGGGGCTGTGGAACGGAGGGCGTGCCGAGAGAAAGAAGGAGCCCCGCCGTTTCCGGCGGAGCTCGTGTCGTGAACCGAAGGGGAAGGGCCGGGAAGGCCGCTCCATGCGAGCCGGCCTCAGGCCTGCTCGTCGGCCTCCTCGCCGCCTTCCTCTTCCTCGAACTCTTCGCCCTCGCCGGCCTCGAGAACGTAGTCGTTCTCGACCTGCGTCAGGTCCTCGCCACGCGCCTGGCGTTCCGCCTCGTCCGCGGTCCGCGCGACGTTGATCGTCACCGTGGCCGTCACCTCCGGGTGAAGCTGGATCGTGAGCGGGAAGAGGCCGAGCTCCTTGATCGGGGAGTTCAGGTTGACCTGGCTACGGCCGACTGAGAAGCCCGCCTCGGTGAGAGCCATGGCGATGTCGCGGGTGGCGACGGAGCCGTAGAGCTGCCCGCGCTCGCCCGCCGAGCGGATCATGACGACCGTCTGGCCCTCGAGCTTCTCCGCCACGGCCTCGGCCTCCTGGCGGGCCTGAAGGTTGCGGGCCTCGAGCTGGCTGCGCTGCGACTCGAAGCGCTTGCGGTTCGCCTCGTTGGAGCGAAGCGCCTTGCCGCGCGGCAACAGGAAGTTGCGCGCGAAGCCGTCCTTGACGCGCACCTCGTCGCCCATCTGGCCGAGGCGAGGAATGCGCTCCAGAAGAATCACCTGCATCTTGATGTCCTCACTTCAGCACGTAGGGCAGAAGGCCGAGGAAGCGGGCGCGCTTGATGGCGCGCGCGAGCTCGCGCTGCTTCTTCGCCGACACGGCCGTGATGCGGCTCGGCACGATCTTGCCGCGCTCGGAGACGTAACGCTGCAGGAGCTTCACGTCCTTGTAGTCGATCTTCGGAGCATCCGCGCCGGAGAACGGGCAGGTCTTGCGGCGACGGTAGAAGGGCCGACGGACCGGCAGCTGGGAAATGTTGGGAAGAGACATTATTCGGAATCCCTGTCTTCACGGCGCGGACGGCTCTCACGGTCGCCGCGGAAGCCGCCACCGTCACGGTCTCCACGACCACCTCGATCACCACGGTCGCCGCGATCACCACGATCGCCGCGTCCGCCGCCCGGGCCACCGCGCCGGTCGTCGCGGTCGCGCTTCTGCAGCATCGCCGACTGGCCTTCCTCGTGCTCGTCGACGCGGATGGTCATGAAGCGGAGGATGTCGTCCGAGAGGCCCATCTGGCGCTCCATCTCGGCGACCGCCTCGTGCGGGGCCGTGATGTTGATGAGCGAATAGTGCGCCTTGCGGTTCTTCTTGATGCGGTAGGCGAGCGGGCGAACGCCCCAGTACTCGACCTTTCCGATGGAGCCGCCATTCTCTTCGATGACGGACTTGAACTGGTCGGTCAGGGCTTCGACCTGCTGGCCGGAGATGTCCTGACGTGCCAGAAACACGTGCTCGTACAAGGGCATGAATGCCTTTCCTTTCTGCTCATGCGGTCTGCCGCGGCGCAAAGCCTCGTCGGACGCCCCGGAAAGGCATGCGAGAAGGTTCGAGAGCGGAAACACGGGAAGCCGGACCCTTGAGGGTCCATGCCGCCGAGTGGGCGGCCTTCCGTTCAGCTTCCGGCCACGGCGGACCGAACTCCGGCTGATATACGGAAATCGGTGATCAAGGCAAGAGGCCGAAGGCCCCCGCTTGACAAGGGCGGGCGTGGCATGCGTCACACGGCTCCGCCAATTCCAGGTCGCGTCGTCAGTCACTCGGGAGTGCACTCATGTCCAGAGCCTTCGTCTTCCCCGGACAGGGCAGCCAGTCCGTCGGCATGGGCAAGGCCATCGCGGAAGCCTACGCGGGCGCGCGCGCCGTGTTCGAAGAGGTCGACGACGCGTTGGGCGAGGCGCTTTCGGAGGTGATCTGGAACGGGCCGGACGACCGCCTGACCCTGACGCAGAACGCGCAGCCCGCGCTCATGGCGGTCAGCCTGGCGACGCTCCGCGCGCTCGAGGAAGAGGGCGTCCGGCTCGAGGAGGCGGCCGCGTTCGTCGCGGGACACTCGCTCGGAGAATACTCGGCCCTGGCCGCCGCAGGCTCGCTGAGCGTCGCCGACACGGCGCGTCTTCTCCGAACCCGCGGCCTGGCGATGCAGCAAGCCGTTCCCGTCGGGGAGGGGGCGATGGCCGCCCTCCTGGGGGTCGACATGCCGACCACACTCGCGATCGCCGAAGACGCGGCGCAGGGTGACGTCCTGAACGCCGCGAACGACAACGCTCCCGGGCAGGTGGTCGTGAGCGGCACGAAGGCTGCGGTCGAGCGCGCCATGGAGCTCGCGAAGGAGCGGGGCGCCATGAAGGCCGTGTCCCTGCCCGTCAGCGCGCCGTTCCACTCGAGCCTCATGCAGCCGGCGGCGGACGTCATGGCGGAGGCGCTGTCGAAGGTGGATATCCGCGCACCCGTCGTGCCGCTGGTTGCGAATGTCTCAGCCACCGCCGTAACCGACCCCGAGGAGATTCGCCGGCTGCTCGTCGAACAGGTCACGGGCACCGTGCGTTGGCGCGAGAGCGTGATCTACATGGCGGGCCAGGGCGTGACCGAGCTCGTCGAGATCGGCTCCGGCAAGGTCCTGTCCGGTCTCGCGAAGCGCATCGACCGCTCCGTGAAGGGCGTTTCTCTCAACGCGCCGGACGACCTCAAGTCGTTCGCGGCCTCCTTGAAGTGACGGAGACAAGGGCATGTTTGATCTGAGCGGCAGGAAAGCTCTCGTCACGGGCGCATCCGGGGGAATCGGGGGCGCCATCGCCCGTGCCATGCATGGCGCCGGCGCAACCGTCGGTCTTTCGGGCACGAGGGCGGAGGCTCTGGAGACGCTGGCAGGGGAACTGGGGGAGCGGGCCCACGTTCTGACCTGCAATCTCGGCGATCCCGCGGCCGTCGACGCTCTGGTGCCTAGAGCCGAGGAAGCGTTGGGCGGCCTCGACATTCTCGTCAACAACGCGGGCATCACGCGCGACAACATCTTCATCCGGATGAAGGACGAGGAGTGGCAGACGGTCCTCGACGTGAACCTGAGCGCTGCGTTCCGCCTCTCGCGCGCGGCCGTCAAGAACATGATGCGACGGCGCTATGGCCGCATCATCGGCATCACCTCGATCGTCGGCGTGACCGGCAATCCGGGCCAGGCGAACTATGCCGCGGCCAAGGCGGGCATGATCGGCATGTCGAAGTCGATCGCGCAGGAGGTCGCGACGCGCGGCATCACCGTGAACTGCATCGCGCCGGGTTTCATCGAGACGGCGATGACGGACGAGCTGAACGAGAAGCAGCGCGAGTCGATACTCGGGCACGTTCCGGCGGGGCGTCTGGGCACGTCCGAGGAGATTGCGGCCGCCGCCCTCTACCTCGCCAGCGAGGAGGCCGGCTACGTGACCGGCCAGACCCTGCATGTGAACGGCGGAATGGCAATGATTTGAGATACTTGGGGAACCCGGTGCAGAGGTAGCCGAAGGGCTCGCAGCTTCTGGCCAAGGCCTGAAAAGTGTGTTACTAGCCGCCGAACTCCAGGCAAGACTGGTACTTTCTTTGGTGCGGCGGACACGGCAAGCTTGGTCGGGGACGATTCTCCCGCCGCGGTTCCAAGAGCTTCACGGCAACACGACTGGATGACAAGGCTTCGTTCGAGGAAGACAGAATGAGTGATATCGCCGAACGCGTGAAAAAGATCGTTGTGGAGCACCTCGGCGTGGAGCCGGAAAAGGTGACCGAGAACGCGAGCTTCATCGACGATCTGGGCGCGGACAGCCTGGACACGGTCGAGCTCGTGATGGCCTTCGAGGAGGAGTTCGGCGTCGAGATTCCCGATGACGCCGCGGAGACCATCCTCACCGTCGGCGATGCGGTCCGCTTCCTCGAGAAGAACACCGAGTAAGCTCCGGATTCCATCCCCACTGGTCACAAGAAGAGTTGCGCTGACTTCGGTATGCGAAGAGTAGTCATAACGGGAATGGGTCTGGTGACGCCGCTCGGATGCGGCGTGGAAGCGACCTGGCGCAACCTTCTCGACGGGAAGAACGGTGCGCGGAAGATCGAGGACTTCGACGTCTCCGATATTCCGTGCAAGATCGCGGCGCGGGTTCCCCGCGGGGACGGCAGCGACGGCACCTACAATCCCGACCAGTGGATGGAGCCGAAGGAGCAGCGCAAGGTCGACGAGTTCATCGTCTATGCGATGGCCGCGGCCGAGCAGGCTCTCGACGATGCCGACTGGCATCCGACGAGCTATGAAGACCAGGCGGCTTCCGGCGTCCTGGTCGGGAGCGGCATCGGCGGGCTCTACGGCATCGAGCAGGCGGCCATCATCCTGAAGGAGAAGGGCGCGCGTCGCGTCAGCCCCTTCTTCATTCCCGGGCGGCTGATCAACCTCGCCTCCGGCTACATCTCGATTCGGCACGGGCTGAAGGGCCCGAACCACGCTGTCGTCACCGCGTGCTCCACGGGCGCGCACGCGATCGGCGACGCATCGCGCCTGATCGCGCTCGGCGACGCCGACGTGATGGTTGCCGGCGGTGCGGAGGCCAGTGTCTGCCGGATCGCCATGGCGGGCTTCTCCGCCTGCCGGGCGCTCTCCACCGGGTTCAACGACGAGCCGGAGCGGGCGTCGCGTCCCTACGATCGCGACCGGGACGGCTTCGTCATGGGCGAAGGTGCGGGAATCGTCGTGCTCGAGGAGTACGAGCACGCGAAGGCCCGCGGGGCGAAGATCTACGCCGAAATCATCGGCTACGGCCTCTCCGGCGACGCCTACCATATCACTGCCCCCTCCGAGGATGGCGACGGCGCCTATCGCTGCATGAAGGCGGCGATGACCCGAGCCGGCATCGATCCTTCCGACATCGACTACGTGAACGCCCACGGCACCTCGACGCCACTCGGCGACGAGATCGAGCTGGGCGCCCTGACGCGGCTGTTCGGGAATGCTGTCGGCAAGCTCAGCATGTCCTCGACGAAGTCGGCGATCGGGCATCTTCTCGGCGCGGCGGGAGCCGTCGAGGCCGTGTTCTGCGCCCTGGCGATCCGCGACAACGTGGCGCCGCCGACGCTGAACCTCGACAATCCCTCCGTCACGACAGAGATCGATCTCGTGCCTCACAAGGCCCGCGAGCGTGAGATCAACGTCGCGCTCAGCAATTCCTTCGGGTTCGGCGGAACGAACGCGTCCCTCGTGATGCGGCGGGTCGACTGAGGCGCGCCCTCTCGTGGCCCGGCCGTCCGGCCCGGGTCGCCATATCGCCGCAATCGCGCGTGACGGTCCGCGCATCGATGTGCTTCCGAGAGGTATCCGGTGACGGATAGGCAACCCGAATCCTCGTCTCGTCCCGCTCCGCGCAGTCCGCGCGAGGCCATTCAGCCCGAGCCGGCGCCCCCTCCACCCGGTGCGTCGCGCCGGGCACGTCATCCGGTCGTCGTCGCGCTGAGCGGCGTGTTCACCTTTCTCCTGCTGCTCATCATCGCCGGCGGCGCAGTCCTCTATATCGGCGTGCTTCAGTTCGAGGGGGACGGTCCGCTCGAGCAGGCGCGCACGGTGATGGTGCCGCGCGGCCAGGGCACGCGGGACATCGCGCAGCTCCTCGAGCGCGAGGGCGTGATCGACCAGTCATGGGTGTTTCTCGGCGGCGTCGCGCTCTCGCAGGCGCGGGGGGACCTGAAGGCGGGGGAGTATCTGTTCCCCGAGCGCGCGAGCATGCGCGAGGTGATGGATATCCTGGTCGAGGGGAAGGCGATCCTGCACACGGTGACGATCCCCGAAGGCTATACGAGCGCACAGATCGTCCGGAGGCTCCAGGAAGACGAAACGCTCGTGGGGCAGATCGAGGAGATTCCCGCCGAGGGCACGCTGCTGCCCGAGACGTACAAGTTCAACCGCGGCACGACCCGCAAGCAGATGCTGGACCGCATGGCGCGCGCGCATGACCGCGTCGTGGCCGAGATGTGGGACCGGCGCGACGAGGACCTGCCGATCGAGACGCCGGAGCAGATGATCATTCTGGCCTCGATCGTCGAGAAGGAGACGGGCAGGGCGGACGAACGACCGCGCGTCGCCGCCGTCTTCCACAACCGGCTGCGCCAGCGCATGCGACTGCAGTCGGATCCGACGATCCTCTACGGCCTGTTCGGCGGCAACGCCTTCGACGAGCCGCGGACCATCACCCGCAGCCAGCTCGATGCGCCCAACCCTTACAGCACCTACCAGATCAACGGCCTCCCCCCCACGCCCATCGGCAATCCCGGCCGTGCGGCTCTCGAGGCCGTGATCAACCCGGCCGAGACGAACGAACTGTACTTCGTCGCCGACGGGACGGGCGGCCACGCCTTCGCCAAGACGCTCGACGAGCACAACCAGAACGTCGCGAAGTGGCGGGCGATCGAGCGCGAGCGGGCGGAGGGAGCTTCGAACGGCGGGTGAAGCCAGGCTTGCCGCACCTGTGACGGCACGATAGTGTCCGCCCGCGTCGCCCTGTGCGGCGCTCAATCCCTCTTTCTCAGGACACGGAAAACGCATGGGCCTTGCGAGCATGACCGGCTTTTCCGGAGCCGAGGGCGCCGCCGGAACCCATCGTTGGCGCTGGGAGCTGCGGTCGGTCAACAGCCGCGGCCTCGACGTGCGTCTGCGCCTCGGGCAGGGCTGGGACCGGCTGGAGCCGGCGGTGCGACAGCGCCTTCAGCAGCGTGTGGCGCGCGGCTCTGTCAGCGCGAGCCTCACATTCGAGAAGCAGGCCGGAGGCGGTGGCCTGACGGTGAACGAGGCGGCGCTCGAAACCGTGCTTCAAGCGGCCGTGAGCCTTTCGGCCCGCGCCAACCTGCCGGCGCCGACGCCCGAGGGGCTGCTCTCGCTGCGCGGCGTCCTCGAGAGCGAGGACCAGCGGGTGGACGAGGTCGACGAGGAACTCGAGGCGGCGGTGCTGCGATCCTTCGACGAGGCGCTCGAGGGACTGATCGCGGCGCGGCTGAGCGAGGGGGCACGGCTGCGGGAGATCGTGGAGGGCCAGCTCTCGCGGATCGCCGAGCTCGCCGGCGCGGCCGAGAAGGCGCCGGCGCGGCAGGCCGACGCCATCCGCGCACGTCTGGCAGGGCAGGTCGAGGCGCTGCTCGAAGCGACACCGTCTCTCGATCCCCAGCGCCTTCATCAGGAGGCGGTTCTGCTGGCCACGAAGGCCGACATGCGCGAGGAGCTCGATCGGCTGGCCGCCCACGTGGCGGCGGGGCGTGAACTGCTCGCCGAGGGCGGTGCGGTCGGGCGCCGGCTCGACTTCCTGGCGCAGGAGTTCGGGCGGGAGGCCAACACGCTCTGCTCGAAATCGAACGACGTCGGCCTGACCGCGATCGGCCTGGAGCTGAAGGCGGTGGTGGATCAGCTTCGCGAGCAGGTGCACAACATTGCCTGAGCCCACGCCTGGAGATTCGCCGCGCCGGGGGCTGATCCTCGTCCTGTCCTCGCCGTCGGGCGCCGGCAAGACGAGCATCGCCCGGGCCCTGCTCGCCCAGGAGGCGGAGAGCGGCCATCGCATCGACCTGTCGATCTCCGTCACCACGCGCTCGCGCAGGCCGAGCGAGGTCGACGGCATCCACTACCATTTCCGTTCGGTCCGGCAGTTCGAGACGATGCGCGACCGCGGCGAGCTCCTGGAGTGGGCGGAGGTGCACGGGAACTGGTACGGCACGCCTCTCGAACCGGTGGAGGCCGCGCTGCGGGCCGGGGAAGACGTGCTCTTCGACATCGACTGGCAGGGGACCCGGCAGGTCGCGCAGGCGATGCCGGAGGATGTCGTCACCGTCTTCATCCTGCCGCCCTCGCTGGCGGAGCTGAGGTCTCGTCTCGAGCGCCGGGCGGAGGACAGCCCGGAGGTGATCGCGCGGCGGCTGGAGAACGCGCGCGAGGAGATCGGTCACTGGCGGGAATACGGCTATCTCGTCATCAACCGCGACCTCGAGGTGAGCGTCGAGGCGGTGCGCTCGATCCTGCACGCCGAACGCCATCGCCAGGAGCGGCAGAAGCCGGCGCAGATCCTCGCGGACGAGCTTATTTCGGGCCTCTGAGCGCCTGATAGGCGCGGGTCAGCCGCAGGAATCCCGAGACGTCCACCTCCTCGGCCCTTGCGGTCGGCGGAATGCCCGCCGTCTCGAGGATCCGTTCCGCGTCCGGCGTGGCCGATTTCAGGCTCGATCTCAGCATCTTGCGACGCTGCCCGAAGGCCGCCGCCGTGACGGCGGCGAGGGCAGTGGGCTCCACCCCCGCCGGCATCTCCCCCGGCCGTATCTGCACGACCGACGAGGTGATCTTCGGCGGCGGCGTGAACGCCCGGCGGTCGACGTCGAACAGGATGCCCGGTCGCGAGCGCCACTGAGCGAGCACCGAAAGTCGGCCGTAGTCCTTGCTGCCGGGCGAGGCGACGAGACGCAGCGCCACCTCCTTCTGGAACATCAGCGTCAGCGAATCCCACCAGGACGGCCAGCGCTCGCTCGACAGCCAGTTCACGAGCAGGAGCGTGCCGACATTGTAGGGCAGGTTCGCGACGATCCTGGCCGGTCCGGGGCCCAGCCTCTCCTCGACCTGCAGCCTCGTCGCATCGCCCTCGATCACCTCCAGGCGGCCGGGGAACGCCTGCGCCAGCTCGGCGAGCGCGGCGACGCATCTCGGGTCCTTTTCGACCGCGATCACCCGGCTAGCGCCCTCGATGAGGAGCGCGCGCGTGAGGCCGCCGGGGCCCGGACCGACCTCGACCACGGTCGCCCCTTCGAGAGGCCCCGCCGCCCGGGCGATCCGGCGCGTCAGGTTCTGGTCGAGCAGGAAGTTCTGGCCGAGCGACTTCCTGGCCTGCAGGTCATGCTGGCGGATGACGTCGCGCAGGGGCGGCAGTGTCGGAAGGTCGCCGGCCATGGCGTCAGCGGGTCAGCCGGTCCGCGAGCCGCAGCGCCTCGATCAGGCTCGTGGGGCTGGCGGTGCCCTTGCCCGCGAGGGAGAGCGCGGTGCCGTGATCGGGCGACGTGCGCACGAAGGGCAGGCCCAGCGTGACGTTCACGCCTCGATCGAAGGCTAGGGTCTTGACCGGTATGAGCCCCTGGTCGTGGTACATGGTGAGCACCGCATCGTACTCCGCCCGCGCCGCCGGGTGGAACAGCGTGTCGCCCGGATGGGGTCCGGTCGCCCTGATCCCCATGCCACGCAACTCCTCGATCGCAGGCAGTATGATCTCGATCTCCTCGCGCCCGATGGCGCCGCCTTCCCCCGCATGGGGGTTGAGACCGGCGACGGCCAGGCGGGGATCGGCGATGCCGAAACGGGCCTCGAGGTCACGCGCCACGATCACGGCGGTCTCGACGATCAGCGCCTTCGTGAGGAGCTCGGGCACCGCCCGCAGCGGCACGTGGATCGTCACCGGAACCGCCCGCAGCTCGTCGCAGGCGAGCATCATGACCGGCCGCACGGGCGCGGCCACGCCCTCGAACCGGCTCGACAGATCGCCCAGGAACTCCGTGTGTCCGGGGAAACCGAAGCCCGCCGCGTAGAGATTGTCCTTCTGGATCGGTGGCGTGACGACACCCGGCGCCTCTCCCAGGCGCACGAGCTCGACAGCGTCGGTGATCGAGGCGATCACCCCGCCCGCGTCCGCGGGGGAGGGCTTTCCAGCGATGCCCGAGACGATGCTCTCGCGCGCGGGAAGGACCGGCAAGGCCTCCTGAAAAACGGCGCCCGCGGTTGAGGGCCGGGATATCTCCCGGAGCGGAACCGCGAGCCCTGCCTCGGCGAGACGCCGCTCCAAGAACGCTACGTCGCCCACGCAGAAGAAGGAGGGCAGGCGCGCCTCGGCGCGGGCCTGCCATGCCATCCCGATGAGCTCGGGACCTATTCCGGCGGGCTCGCCCTGCGTGACGGCGAGGGCCTGCGGTCCGCCGTTCATCCTCAGGAAATCACCGGTACTCGATGACGGCGAACTGCTTGAGGTCGATCATCAGCCGCCGGGACAGGCGCTGCCCTTCCTCGTTCAACAGCTCGGAGCGGATCTCCTGCTGAGCGGCTTCGGTGCTCTGCTCCTCCTCGCGCGTGCACACGCCGAGCACGCGCACGCCGTTGTCGATCTCTTCCGGACGCGTCGCCCCGCCGACCGACACTTCGGCCAGCTTCTGGCGCATCTCGGGGGGAAGCTCGGCCGAGCCCCGGCGCACCTTGTCCTGGACGACCGTGTCCCGGTAGTTCTTCGCGAGCTCCATGGCGCTGTCGCAGCCCTGGAATTGCTGGGCGAAGCGGCTCGCCTCCGTCATGCGCTGGCGGACATAGGCAGCCGAGCTGCCCTGCGGCACCACGAAGACCACGGGCTGGAGCGTGTAGCGGTAGACCGTGGTGGTGTTCTCCGCCTCGCCACGCCGCGTCAGCTCGGCACGAATGTCGGCGTCGCGGATGTTCACCTGCCGCCGCATCTGGCCCTGGACCACGTCGCGCCAGGCGAGGTTCACGCGCAGGCGATCCTTCATCGTGTCCGGATTGATGCCGTTCTGCTGCAGCGCCTGGTTCAGCTGGGAGGGGGTCAACTGGACCCGCGACGCGATGCCGGCATACGCCTGTTCCACCTCGCTCTCGTTCGCCGAGATGCCCACGCGGCGGGCGGCCTGCTGCTTCAGGCGCTCCTCGACAAGCTCGTCCAGGGCCTGCTGCTTTCCAGCGGGCCCGCCGGTGAGCCTGTTCAGCCGCATCCTCTGCTGAACCTCGTATTCCGTCACGGGGTCATCGTTGACGAGAGCCGCGATGGAGGTCGCCCACGCGCTCCCGCTTCCCCCGTTCATCGCGGCGGGCAACATCGGCGCGAGCGTTACGGCGAGGAGGGCACTGGCCGCGAGAATGGTCCGTGTGAAGATCTTCATGTCGTGGCCGCAGTCCTTAAACGCTGAAGGTCAATGCATTGGGCGCCGAAGGCGACGATATGATGGCAGAGTAAACGACAGGAGGCACTTGGGCTCGACCGTCTCAGCTCCCGTCGAGCGAGGCACTCAGTCGCGTCTCCGTCAGGGTGCGCAGACTGAGCGAGAAGGTGATGCGCTCGTCCGGCTCGATATTCCCGTCGCGCACGAAAGTCTGCTCGTACTGGATGGCGAAGGCGATGCACTCGTCCTCGTAGCCGATGCCGATGGACTGGGCGATCCATTGCGAGTCGTTGGGGCCTTCGAGCTCGTATCTCGCCCCGCCGAACACCTTCCACTCGTCGTTGAGCTGCAGCGAGCCGAGACCCTGCACCTCGCGGCGGTCGTAGAGGACGTTCCTGGTGGGATCGGCAGAGATCGAGGTGTAGATGCCTATACCGGAAACCGGACCCACCGTTCCGCGCACCTGGAAATCCTGGCGCATCACCTGGAAGTCATCCTCGTCCAGCCGGACCCGGCTGCCGATCTCGAGCGAATCGATGGGCGAGACGTAGGCCGCCGCGACATAGTCGGAGCGATCGGTTTCGAGCCCGCTGCCGAGCGGGAAGGGGTTCTCGCCCGCGAGATGGTAGGACTGGCCGAACAAGGCGCTGGCGGAAAAGCCTGCGTTCGCCTGCATCTTGTAGCGCACACCGGCATTCAGACGGGTGCCGCCCTCGAGCCGGTCATAGCCAGAGAACTTGTCGCGGGAGAACAGGTTCGTGTCGTCGAAGACGAGGCTGATGGCGTCTTCGTTGGGAATGAGGCTGTTGTCCTCGGCATCGGGCCTCGCCACGAGCTGAGCGACGGGCTCGAAGACCTGGTAGCCCCAGCCGGCCGTGACGAGGATGGGCCAGCGTCCCTCGAGGCCGAGCGTGGCCATGCCGCGCACGAGCTGGTCCTCGCCGGTGTTGATGAACTGGCCGACGACCGGAAAGCCGGCGGTGCCGAGATAGGGATCCTCGACGTCGATCGCGTAGGCGTCGCCGCGAAGCGAGGCGAACGGCGTGATGATCTGGCCCGCCGGCGTGACCAGGCTGCGCTCCCACGATGCCTGCGCGACGAGCCGGGTCATGTCTCCCGGCACACCGAGCAGGGTGCAGTCCTCGAGGTTCTCCGCCGTGAGAGCGTTCGGATCGGTGGAGAAGTTGCCGGTTTCCAGTCCGTATAGCGGGCATCCCGACCCGTCCGCAGCGACGAAGTCGGCGTCCGCGCGCGACAGGCTGAGGAAGTTCGCGTCGAACGACACCCGCCCGCCCAGGACAGGGCGATCGAGGATGTAGTTGTAGTCGACGACGGGGTGAACGACGGGCAGCTCGTTGTTCGGATGATCGAAGTAGTTGGAGTGGCCGTAGGTATCGGAGGCCGCGTAGAACTCGGCCGGGGTAACGCTCGTGCTTTCGTCGTATTCCCGCAAGACCTGGTAGTTGATAATGCGGGCGTCGAAATAGTTGCGCGCGCTCATCCCGGTCAGGAATAGAGTGTCGCGCAACTGCGTGTCGCTGTCGAAATAGTAGTCGTCGAGGAACTTCGAGTCGCTGATCAGGTGGCCCTGGAAGCCCCACTGCCAGAACTCGTTGATGTTGAACGCACCCTGCGCCTGGAGCGCGCCTCGCCAGTCACGATTGCTCTGCACGCTTTCGAAGTCGTCGGGGTTCATCTGGTTGATGCCGGCCGCACGGATCGAATAGCTGCCGTTCACGAGCCGGTGCCGCCATTCCACGTCGGCCAGGAGGCCCTGGTTGGAGAAGGCGGCGCCGGTGACGGTGAGGTCGTAGTTCGGCGCGAGGTTGAAGAAGTACGGAATGCCGACGCTGAAGCCGACATCGCTGGCGTAGCGGATATCAGGCCGCAGGAACCCCGACTTCCGCGTCACCGTGGGGTCGGGGTGGGAGAAGAACGGCAGGTAGGCCACCGGCACCCCGAGAAACTCGAAGCTCGCGTCCTCGTAGCGGACGACCTTCTCGTCCTGGTCATGGATGATCCGGGCGGCTTTCAGCTGCCACACCGGTGCCTTGTCAGGCTGTTCGCGGCAGGGCTCGCACGCCGTGTAGACGCCCCGGTTGAAGATCGTGATGTTGTCGTCGATACGCTCCGCGTTCGCGGCGGCGAAGCGCGCCCGCTCCGGCGTGACGAGCGTGAGCTCCTGCAGGAAGCCCTGGCGAAAGTCGTCGGTGAGCTCGATGTGGTCGGCGTAGAGGACGTTGCCGTCCGGCTCCGTCACCTTGACGCCGCCGCGCGCGACCACCCGCTGGGTGCGCTGGTCGTAGATGACCTCCGGAGCCTCGATGGCGTATTCGCGGTAGTAGATCTCGACGGCGCCGACGGCCGAGACCCGGTCGTTGTCGAGGTCGTAGACGAGCTCCTCGGCCTCGAGCAGCATCCGGGCCTCGGGATCGCTCTGCGTCACGAGGTCGAACGGCGTGGCCGGCGCGGGCGCGGGGTCTTCTTCCCACTGCGCGAGAGCCGGCGCGCAGGCGAGGCAAGCCAGCACGCTGCCCGCCATCAGCAGGCGGATGCGCCAAGCGGCCGTCCTACTCGTACGCTCTACCAGCCCCATGAACTCAGCCGTCTTCCTGATAGAGAAGCAGTGTCGTCCCCCACAACAGCGCGATGGCTGCCGGTCCCCAGGCTGCCGCAGCAGGCGAGATCGCTCCGGCTATCGCCAGATCGGACGCAAGTTTCGTTAGCACATAAAGCACGAAGCCGGCGACCACTCCACCCAGAATCATCTGCCCGACATTGCCGTAGCGGAAGAGGCGCAGGGACACCGTGGCGGCGATCAGGACCATCGCGCACAGGAGTAAAGGCCTTGCTAAAAGCGACTGGTACTGCAGGCGGTACGGGATGCTCGACACTCCGGTGCGCTCGGCGATTCGCGCGTGGGCCGGCAGGTTCCAGAACGACACGGTGTCGGCCGACGCGATCTGCTCCCGCACCTGCTCCGGAGTGAGGTAGGTGCTGATGAGGTAGGAGGGGTGCTGCTGCGGAGCCCGTCCCGGCTCGATGACGAGAGCATCGGTCAGCCGCCAGTGCCCCTGCTCGATCCTCGCGGTGTCGGCCTCGACGCGCTCCACGAAGTGGCCGCTGCGATCATAGACGAAGGCCGTGACGTAGCGCAGGTTCTCGCCCCGCACGTCGCTCACCCTGGCGTGCAGGATCGACTGCCCGTCGACACCTTCCTGCCGAAGCCAGACCTGCTGATCCGAGGTCGCCCCGAGGCTCGCCAGGTCGCGATCCGTGAACGACTGGGCGAAGAGGGTGGCGTGGCGGGCCCTGAGATCTGCGGCGAGGGGGTTGAAGACGGTGGTGCCGAGGACGCCGATCACGAAGGCGAGCAGCACAGACGGGCCGATGAACTGCCACACCGAAACCCCCACCGACCGGACGACGACGAGCTCGAGGCTGCGGGACAGCCCGAGGAACGTCGCCAGAGCCGCGAAGAGTGTGGCGAACGGGAGGACCTGCTCGGAGAGCGTCGGGATGCGGAAGAGCGTCAACGTCACCACGGTCACGATGCCGACGTCGTGAGAGGCGGCCCGACGCAGGTTCTCGATCGTCTCGACGAAGAAGATCAGCGCGATGCAGATCCCGACGGAGGCGAGGAAGCTCCAGAAGAACTTCCGCCCGAGATAGGCGGCGAGCGTGATCCGCATCATGAACCCGAAACCGTGCCGACCCGTCGTTCCATCCAGCGTCGCAGGGGAGGCGGCAACACCGCCTGCAGCGTCTCGGCCGGCGTGGGCAAGCCGTGGATGATCCGGTCGAGCGAGCCCTGCTGCCAGAAGGCCGCCCAACCTGCGAGCAGTATCGTCGCGAGCGGGATGGCGTACATGAGGACAACCCCGGCCGGAGTGCTGCTGGCGAGGTTCGTGGCCGCGAAGCCGGCAGTCCGGACAGCCGTCGCCGCGACGATGGCGATCACGACCGAGTTTCCGCGCCCCTGCCGGTTCGTGCGGGGGTACCCGAGGGCGGCGAGCGAGATGAAGACGAAGACCATCGGATAGAGGATGCTCGTGAAGCGCTCGTGCAGCTCCGAGCGGAAGCGGCCGGGCTGGCTCCTGTAGTAGCGGTTCTCCGGGTCGGGATTGATGAGCTCGGAGATCCGCATCTCGCGCGGATGATAGTCGATCGTCCCGGTGCCCGAGCGCTGGCTGAGGCTCGACAGATCGTAGACGTAGTTGTCGAAGCGCACGATCGAGATCTCTCGTCCGCCGCCCTCCTGCTGCTGGATCGAGCCGTTGCTCATGGCCAGATAGGCCTGCTCGCGAACCCGGACGATCCGGCCCTCCTCGGCCAGATAGGTCATGAGCTTCGTCGGAGTGCGCCCGTCGAAGACGAGAAGCCCCGCGAGCGTTCCATCGGGTCGGCGTTCGCGGATGTGGAAGGTGAGGTTGTCTTCCACTGTCGTGAAGCGGCCGGGCGCGACGATGTCGGTGAGGACGTCGGCGCGTATCTGCGTGATGAGGTTGCGCACCTCCCGTGCGCTTTCCGGCACGAGATAGAGGCTGATGAAGCCGGTGAGCACCGACACGAGAAGCGCGAGCACGACGAAGGGACGCCCGACGAGCCTCGGAGAGGCACCAGCGGCATGGGTGACGATGAGCTCGGAGTCGGCGTTGAACTTGTTCAGCGTGAACAGGCAAGCGATCAGAAGAGCGACCGGGGCGATCACCATGATCAGGGCGGGCAGGGCGAGCATGGTGATCTTCATGAAAAGCCAGAGGGTCTGGCCCTGGCTCGTCAGGAGGTCCACCTCGCGCAGCGCCTGCGTGACCCAGACGACGCCCGTCAGGACGACCAGAGAGGTCACGAAGCCCGTGAGGATCATCCTGAAGATGTAGCGTTCGATCAGTCTCATCGGCGTTTCGTTCCGCGGGCGAGGCGTACGTGGCACTGTGTGGCCCTATTCTGCGTTGATGGCAACAAGCCGCCGGCAGCCCCCACGGCTGCGCGGGTCGCGCGTGGCGGGCCGATGGTGTATGTCGGGTCGGTTTCGCTCGGGCCGCCCTCGGAGCGCGTCGGGCCGCGCATGAGCCACTCATACGAAAGCGAACGGTATCCGTGATGGCCGATCTTCCTGTCTTCTCCTTCGACAAGCCGAGCCTGCCTTCCGCCGGCACGCTGGTGATTTTCGCAGCCGAGGGCCCCGAGTTGTCGCCGGGCGGACGCGAACTCGACGAGAAGCTCGGGGGAGCCATCGGGCGCGCGGCGGGAATCATGAAGTTCACCGGCAAGAGGAAGACGGCGATGTCTCTCCTTGCCCCTCCTTATGCCTCGCTCGATCGCGTCATCGTGATCGGGCTCGGCGACGCCGGTTCGCTGGAGGAAGGGGATTGGACGAATCTCGGAGGGTTCGCCTGGGGCAGGCTCGAGGGGCGGACCGAGACCCTGTCCGTTCTGGCGGAGACCTCCTCCGGCCCGGTGCGTCCGGAGGGCGTGGCGGAGTTCGCGGCCGGCATCCGCCTCGCCGCCTACAAGTTCAGGAAGTACAAGAAGCCGAAGGAGGACGAGACGCCGACCGAGGCGGGCTCCGTCGTGATCCTCGTCGAGGAGCCGAAGACGGCCGCCAGTCTGTTCGAGCCCCTGAAGGGCGTCGCCGATGGCGTTCTTCTGGCGCGCGATCTCGTGAACGAGCCGGCGAACGTGCTCGGCACGGCCGAGTTCGCCGCCGCCGCGGAGGCCCTGCGGCCGCTGGGCGTCGAGGTCGAGGTGCTGGGCGAGAAGGAGCTTCAGTCGCTGGAGATGCGCTCGCTTCTCGCGGTGGGCCTCGGGAGCTCGCAGGAGAGCCGGGTGGCGATCATGCGCTGGAGCGGCGGGGCCGACAAGGACGCCCGACCCGTGGCCTTCGTCGGCAAGG
Organism: Lutibaculum baratangense AMV1; assembly: GCF_000496075.1. Taxonomy (GTDB): domain Bacteria; phylum Pseudomonadota; class Alphaproteobacteria; order Rhizobiales; family Tepidamorphaceae; genus Lutibaculum; species Lutibaculum baratangense. The sequence continues at coordinate 70,884 of NZ_AWXZ01000007.1, read as the reverse complement.
GCGTCGTCTTCGACACCGGCGGCATCTCGATCAAGCCGGCCGGAAGCATGGAGGACATGAAGGGCGACATGGGCGGCGCCGCCTGCGTCGTCGGGCTGATGCACGCGCTCGCCGCCCGCAAGGCGAAGGTGAACGCCATCGGCGTGATCGGTCTCGTGGAGAACATGCCGGACGGACTGGCGCAGCGGCCCGGCGACATCGTCGTCTCGAAGTCTGGCCGCACCATCGAGGTCATCAACACCGACGCCGAGGGCCGGATGGTTCTCGCGGATCTCCTCACCCTCGTGCAGGAGCGCTACAAGCCGGAGTTCATCGTCGACCTCGCGACGCTCACCGGCGCGATCATCGTCGCGCTCGGACACGAGTATGCCGGCCTCTTCTCGAACGACGACGAGCTGTCGAACCGGCTCACTGCCGCCGGCAAGGCGACGGGCGACAAGGTTTGGCGCATGCCGCTCGCCAAGGCCTACGACAAGCTGATCGATTCGAAGTTCGCGGACGTGAAGAACACGGGCGGCCGTGCCGCCGGCTCGATCACCGCCGCCCATTTCCTCGCGCGATTCGTCGAGGAGGGGCAGGCCTGGGCGCATCTCGACATTGCCGGCACCGCGTTCGGGGCGCCGTCGAACGACGTCAACAAGAGCTGGGGCTCGGGCTTCGGCGTCCGCCTGCTCGACCGGCTGGTCCGCGACCATTATGAGAAGTAGGTGAGCGTTCGGGCGATGGCCGCCGTCTCCTGAACCGGAAGCGCCCATGGAGGTGTTCTTCTACCATCTCGAGAAGCAGCCGCTGGAGGCTGCTCTCCCGCTTCTCGTGGAGAAGAGCCTCGAGCGCGGCTGGCGTGTCGTCGTCCAGTGCGGCAGCGAGGAGCGTCTCGAGCAGCTCGACGGCCATCTCTGGGCATACGACGACTCCTCTTTCCTGCCGCACGGCAGCGACCGGGAGGCGGACGCGGCCCTGCAGCCCGCGCTCATCACGACGAGCGAGGGAAACGTGAACGGCGCGGCCATCCGCTTCCTCGTCGACGGTGCGCGGCTCGATCGGCTCGAGGGTTACGAGCGGCTCGTCTTCATGTTCGACGGTCGCGACGAGGCCGCCGTCGAGCAGGCGCGGGCCGAGTGGAGGCGGGCGAAGGACGGTGGGCTGGAGGTGACCTACTGGCGCCAGGCGCCGAACGGCAGGTGGGAACGCAAAGCCTGATCGTCGGGGCTACCCTGCGGCCATTGCCTCCTCGAGCTCGGCGCTCGCGGCCAGCCATTCCTCCTCCCGCTCGCCGAGGAGCTTCGAAGCCCTGCCGTGTTCCTGCGCGAGGCGGGCGGCCCGATCGGGATCGCGCGCGTATAGATCGGGATCGGCCATCGCCTCGTCGAGCGTCTTCAGCTTCCTTTCGATCTCCGCGATCTCCTTCTCGAGCTTCGTCACCCGTTTCCGGAGCGGCGCCGTCTCCTCCCGGCGCGCGGCGGCCGCGCGACGCTGCTCCGCCTTGTTGGAGGCGCCCGTGGTGCCGGGCTGTTCCTCCGACGTTCTCTCCGTCCTCTGGGAGGCGAGGATCAGCCGGCGGTAGTCGTCGATGTCGCCGTCGAAGGGGTTGACCCGCCCCTCCGCGACGAGCCAGAGCCTGTCGGTCACGGCCTCGAGGATGTGGCGTTCGTGGCTTATGACGATGACGGCGCCCTCGTACTCGTTGAGCGCCTCGATCAGCGCCTCACGCGAGTCGACGTCGAGATGGTTCGTCGGCTCGTCGAGGATCAGGAGGTGCGGCCGCCCGAAGGCCGCGAGGCCGATCAGCAGGCGCGCCTTCTCGCCGCCGGAGAGCTTGGAAGCCGGGACGTCCGCCTTCTCGGCCCCGAACCCGAGCTGGTTGGTCCGCGCGCGCACCTTCGCCTCGTCCTCGCCGGGCATCAGCCGGCGCACCTGTTCGACGGGGGTGAGCGAGGGGTCGAGCTCGTCGAGCTGGTGCTGGGCGAAGAAGCCGACGCGCATCCGCTCCGGCCGGCGGATCTGGCCCTCCATCGCCTCGAGCCTGCCGGAGAGGAGCTTGGCGAGCGTCGACTTGCCGTTGCCGTTCGCGCCGAGGAGGCCGATGCGGTCGTCCGCGTCGATCCGCAGGCTCACGCGCGACAGGATCGGCCTGCCGCCATAGCCGACCGCCACGCCATCCATCGCGACGAGCGGCGAGGCGAGGGGCTTCTCGGGGGCCGGCAGGTGGAACGGCTTGACCGTGCCTTCCACCACGGCCGGGATCGGCTCCATCTTCTGGAGCATCTTGACGCGGGCCTGCGCCTGACGGGCCTTCGTCGCCTTTGCGCGGAAGCGGTCGACGAACGACTGCAGGTGGGCGCGCTGCGCCTCCTGCTTCTTGCGGTGCTTCTCCTGCAGGAGGAGCTTCTCGCGGCGCTGCCGCTCGAACTGGTCGTAATTGCCGGCGTAGGTGGTGAGCCTGCCCTGGTCCAGATGGACGATCAGGTCGACCGAGCGGTTCAGCAGGTCGCGGTCGTGACTGATGACGAGGAAGGTGCGGGGGTAGCGGGCTAGATAGCTCTCCAGCCACATCACCCCTTCGAGATCCAGATAGTTGGTCGGCTCGTCGAGGAGCAGAAGGTCGGGCTCGGAGAACAGGATGGCGGCGAGCGCGACGCGCATGCGCCAGCCGCCGGAGAACTCCGACAGCGACCGCGCCTGGGCGGCGCTGTCGAATCCGAGGCCCGACAGGATGCGCGCGGCGCGAGCCTCCGCCCCGTAGGCGTCGATGTCGGCCAGACGCGCGTGAATCTCGCCGATGCGGGCGCCGTCCTTCGTCTCCTCGGCCTCGGCCATGAGGCGCGTGCGCTCGGTGTCGGCCGACAGAACGAAGCTCAGGAGCGACTGAGGTCCTTCCGGGGCCTCCTGCGCGACCGAGCCGAGCCGCATGCCGGCCGGCAGCGAGATGTCGCCGCTCTCGGGCGGGATCTCACCGCGGATGAGGCGGAAGAGGGTCGTCTTGCCGGTGCCGTTCGGGCCGACGAGGCCGGCGCGGGAGCCCTCCGGCAGAATGAGCGACGCGCCGTCGAAGAGCGTCCGTCCGGCAAGGCGATAGACGAGGTCGGAGATCTGCAGCATGGCGCGTCGGTCTTCAGGTGTCTCTGGCGTGGGGGCGTCGTCGTCGCGGTCGGCGCGCAGCCTGCATAGCAGGTCGGCCCGCCGGTTGGACACCTGCCTTCCGCACCACATCTATTGGTGAGCACGCCGAGCCTGCCGGACGTCCCGGCATTTCATGGAAGAGGACCCTGCCGATGTCGAGTCGTCGCCTGTTGCCCACATTGCTATCCGCCGCCGCGGTGGCGGGCCTCGTCGGCCTCGCAGCGCCAGCGGCCGCCCAGCCGGCCTTCTTCGGCGGCAGCTATGCCGAGTCGACCACGACCACGAGCGGTTCCGTCGTCGGGAGCGGGAGCGGGCGGGTGAGGGTCTGGGTCGAATCCGATCCGGCCCTCGGCTGCGTCGACGACGTATCCGTCCAGACCGGCCCCGGCTATCGCTCGAATCCGGGCCTCAATGCTCTCCATGCCGCGCCCGTTCTCGTCACGGTGGCGCCGGCGGAGTGCGGATCCTTCCATCGCCCCGGCCAGGTCATCTTCTTCGTACAGCACCCCGGCACGAGCGACATTCTCGACGTGACGATTCAGGACCGGTCGGGCCGCGCCATGCATCGCGAGCGCATCCCGATCATGCCGAAGGAGGCGGTCGAGTTCGACGACTGAGCGGGCTCAGGCGAGGCCGTCGCCCGTCTCCCTCTGGTAGTAGATCAGATCGAGCGACGGCGCCTCGCCCGCAAGCTGGGTCAGAAGGCAGTGCACCTGGCCCAGATGGTGAGCCTGATGGTTGAAGAAGTGCATCATAGCCGGCGCGAGCGGCTGAGTTATGTCGCGCGGGTTCGTCACCGGTCGGTAGGTGAAGGTTCCCGTCAGCGTTGCCGGGTCGAGCCCCTCCGTCCATGCGACGATCCGCTCGTCCACGACCTCCCGCGCGGCGCGCAATGTCGGCAGGTCGCGGTACGGGCGCTCTTCGAGGCGGGCGTGGGTCGGGCCGTCTCCGGTGAAGCGGTGCATCCATATCCGGTCGGTCACGACCAGGTGATTGAGCGTGCCGTGCACCGACCCGAAGAACGCCCCGCGCTCCTCGCGGTAGGCCGCGTCCGGCAGGGCTTGGGCGGCATCATAGAGCTTCGCATTCGCCCACCTGTTGTAGCGGGCCATCATCTGGAACATCTGGTGCATCGGTCGTCCCGTGCTATCGTGGCTGGCCATATAGGTCAGTGATACTGACATAAAATCCGGGAGAGGGAAGGGCGACCATGCGCATTCTGCACGACCTCGCGGGAGCGGGAGACTGCCGCTTCAGCCCGCATTGCTGGCGGGCCAAGATGGCGCTGATGCACAAGGGGCTTGAGTTCGAGACGAGCCCCGTACCGTTCACCGGCATCCTCAAGATCCTCGACGGCAGCCACAAGACGGTGCCCGTGCTCGAGGACGACAATATGGTCGTATCCGACAGCTTCCAGATCGCGCTGCACCTCGAGGAGGCCTACCCCGACCGGCCGACGCTGTTCGGCGGGCCCGGCGGCGTCGCGGCCGCGCGTTTCGTGGAGCAGTGGGCGAACACGATGGTGAACGCGGCCATCGTGAAGCTGATCGCCGCCGACATTCACGGCCGCCTGACGCCGGAAGACCAGGCCTATTTCCGGGAGAGCCGCGAGAGGCGCTTCGGCGCGAGCCTCGAGGCACTGGCGCAGGGGCGCGAGGCGAAGGTCGAGAACATCCGCACGGCGCTGACGCCGGCCCGGCGCACCCTCGAGATGCAGCCCTTCCTCGGCGGCGAGGGCCCTCTCTTCACCGACTACATACTGTTCGGGACGCTGCAGTGGGTGCGGGTGACGAGCGATCTGGAGATCGTGGAGACGGGTGACACGATCGCCCGGTGGTTCGAGGCCTGCCTCGATCTCTATGACGGCCTTGGCCGCAGCATGGAGCCAGCCGGACAGGCGGCTTGAGGGCCGAGGCCTGCCGAGATATAAGCCCGGGCGTCGAAGGCCGATTGCCCGGCACTATCCCGCGCGGCCTGGCCCACCCCCACACGAGCACGAAGAGACGAGCGCCATGGCGATCGAACGTACCCTTTCCATCATCAAGCCGGACGCGACGGCCCGCAACATCACCGGCAAGATCATCGACAAGCTCGAGAGCGCCGGCCTGAAGGTCGTCGCGCAGAAGCGCGTGAAGTGGTCGACCGAGCAGGCCCAGAAGTTCTACGAGGTCCACAAGGAGCGTCCGTTCTACAACGACCTCGTGACCTTCATGACCTCCGGCCCGATCGTCGTGCAGGTCCTCGAGGGAGAGAACGCCGTCGCGAAGAACCGCGAAGTGATGGGCGCCACGAACCCGAAGGACGCCGCCGCCGGCACGATCCGCGCCGAGTTCGCCGAGGACATCGAGCGCAACTCCGTGCACGGCTCCGACAGCGCCGAGAACGCCGCCGCCGAGATCAAGCTCAACTTCTCGGACGACGAGATCGTCGGCTGAGCCGACCGCGAGATCGATGGCTTCGGAGGCCGGCCCGCGTGGCCGGCCTTTTCCTTTGGTGCCGCACTCAAGTACGCTCGCCCGATCCGGAGGAGCCTCGACATGAACCGCCCGCTGAAGAGCCGCCTCGCCGCGTCGGCCTGTCCGCATGACTGCCCCTCGACATGCGCGCTCGAGGTCGAGCTTCTGGATGGCGGCACGATCGGTCGCGTGCGCGGCGCGAAGGACAACAGCTACACCGCGGGCGTCATCTGCGAGAAGGTCGCGCGCTACGCCGAGCGGATCCACAACCCGAACCGGCTCCTCCATCCGCTGAAGCGGGTGGGCCCGAAGGGCAGCGGCCGGTTCGAGCGGATCTCGTGGGACGAGGCTCTCGACAGCGTGGCCAAGGCGTTCCTGAAGGCCGAGAAGGAGCACGGCGCCCAGGCCGTCTGGCCCTATTTCTATGCCGGGACTATGGGCCTCGTGCAGCGGGACGGCATCCACCGCCTGCGCCACGCGAAGGGCTACTCGCGCCAGTTCGACACGATCTGCACGAACCCCGCCTGGACCGGCTACATCGCGGGGACGGGGAAGCTCGCCGGGCCTGATCCGCGCGAGATGGCCCTCGCTGACGTGGTGGTGATCTGGGGCACGAACGCCGTCTCGACCCAGGTCAACGTGATGACGCACGCGACGAAGGCGCGGAAGACGAGGGGCGCCAAGATCGTCGCGGTCGACATCTACATGACGCAGACGATGAAGCAGGCCGACCTCGCGCTCCTCGTGCGCCCGGGCACGGACGGCGCGCTCGCCTGCGCGGTGATGCACGTCCTGTTCCGCGACGGCTTCGCCGACCGCGACTACCTCGCCGCCTATACCGACTGCCCGGCCGAGCTCGAGGCGCATCTGCGAACCAGGACGCCGGAATGGGCGGCCGCGATCACCGGCCTGAGCGTGGAGGAAATCGAAACGTTCGCTCGGCTCGTCGGAGAGAATCGCAAGACGTTCTTCCGCCTCGGCTACGGCTTCACGCGCTCGCGCAACGGGGCCGTGAACATGCATGCCGCCGCCTCGATCGCCTGCGTGACCGGTGCATGGCAGTACGAGGGCGGCGGGGCCTTCCACAACAACGGCGCGATCTACCGTCTCGACAAGTCGATGATCGAGGGCACCGATCTCCTCGACCCGTCGACGCGGCGGCTCGACCAGTCGCAGATCGGCCGGATCCTGACGGGCGACGCGGCGGCGCTGCAGGGCGGGCCGCCCGTGAAGGCGATGCTGGTCCAGAACACGAATCCGGTCTGCGTGGCGCCCGAGCAGGGTCTCGTGAAGCGGGGCTTCGCGCGGGAGGACCTGTTCGTCTGCGTGCACGAGCAGATCATGACCGAGACGGCCGCGATGGCCGACATCGTGCTGCCCGCCACCATGTTCATGGAGCACGACGACATCTACAAGGGCGGCGGCCACCAGCACCTGATGCTCGGGCCGAAGCTCGTCGACGCGCCGGGCGAGGCCCGGGAGAACCACGTCGTCTTCGCGGAGCTCGCCAAGCGGCTCGGGGCGGAGCATCCGGGATTCGACATGACGGCGAGAGAGCATATCGACTGGATGCTGCGGGCCTCCGGCTACGGCACGGTCGAGGAGCTCGAGGCGAAGCGCTGGATCGACCTGCAGCCCGAGTTCCGCACCGCCCACTATCTCGAGGGCTTCGGCTATTCCGACGGCAGGTTCCGCTTCCGGCCGGACTGGACGAGAGTGGCGGCGCCCAATGCCGGGCCGATGGGGCCGTGGGAGGCGATGCCGTCGCTGCCCGACCACTGGGAGATCACGGATGTCGCCGACGAGAGCCACCCGCTGCGTCTCGCGACCTCGCCGGCGCGGGGATTCCTGAACACGACCTTCAACGACACGCCGACCTCGCGCGGCCGCGAGGGCCGGCCGACCGTGCTCCTGTCGCCGAAGGACGCGGAGCGTTTCGGCATCGCCGACGGCGACCGCGTCCGGATCGGTAACGGGCGAGGCACCGTGGTGCTGCGCGCGAAGGTGTTCGACGGCGTGCGCGAGGGTGTGGCCGTCTCGGAGGGCCTGTGGCCGAACCATGCCTTCGAGGAGGGCAACGGGATCAACACGCTGACGGGCGCCGACCAGGTGGCCCCCTATGGCGGCGCCGCCTTCCACGACAATCGCGTGTGGATCAGGGCGGAGCCGGTCACCGCGGATGAGGAGGCGAGGGCGCCGGCCTTCGCCTGAACTCTACGGATTAGGGACGATCATCCGGTCGTCGCGTGCCACGTCGGCCAGATGCGCTATCTCTCCGTCGATCCGCACCTCGCCGCGGGCGAGGCGGGCGAGCGCGGCGGGATAGATCTCGTGCTCGCGCCGGATGATGCGGATCGAGAGCGTGTCCACGCTGTCGTCCGGCAGCACGGGTACCGCCGCCTGCATCAGGATCGGTCCCGTGTCCATCTCGGGCCGGACGAGGTGGACGGTGCAGCCGGCGATCTTCACGCCCGCCGCGAGCGCCTGGGCCTGGGCGTCGAGACCCGGGAAGGCGGGCAGGAGCGAGGGGTGGACGTTCAGGAGCCTGTCACGCCAGCGCTCGACGAACCCTGTCGAAAGGAGGCGCATGAAGCCCGCGAGGCAGACGATCTCAACGCCGCGCTCGTGCAGGAGGCGGTCCGCCTCCACCTCGAACTCCGGCATGCGCGCGGCAATCGCGACCGCCTCGATCCCCATCTCGCGTGCGACCTGAAGCCCGGGCGCATCGGCCTTGTGGGAAATGACGATTGCGATCTCCGCCGGATAGCCCGGCTGTGCCGCGGCCCTGACCAGGGCCGCCATGTTGGACCCCCGACCCGAGATCAGAATGCCGACGCGCTTGCGCATCAGAGGGTCAACTGGCCCGTGTAGCGGACTTCGGCCTTGCCCTCGTGCGTGACGATCCCGCCCACGCGGACCGGTGTCTCGCCGAGCTCCGAGAGCCTTGCCATCGTCGCCTCCGCCTCCGCCGCGGACACGACGAGCACCATGCCGATGCCGCAGTTGAAGGTCTTGAGCATCTCCGGCTCCTCCACCCCGCCGGCGTCGGCGAGCCAGCCGAACACCTTCGGTGCCTGCCACGTGCCGAGCTCGACTTCGGCCGCGACCCCGTCCGGCAGCACGCGCGGCAGGTTCTCGGTGATCCCGCCTCCGGTGATGTGGGCCGCCGCACGGATGCCGCCCGTGGAGCGGAAGAGGTCGAGCAGCGGCTTCACGTAGATTCGTGTCGGTTCGAGCAGCGCTTCCGCGAGGGTCCGCTCAGGCGCGAAGGGGGCGGGGCCCTTCCAGCCGAGGCCGGCCGATGCGACGACGTGGCGCACGAGGGAGAAGCCGTTCGAGTGGACGCCGGATGAGGGCAGGCCGATCAGCACGTCGCCCGCCACCACGTCCGCCCGCGGCAGGAGCCGATCGCGCTCGACGAGACCGACGGCGAAACCGGCGAGATCGTAATCGCCCTTGAGGTAGAGACCCGGCATCTCCGCCGTCTCGCCGCCGACGAGGGCGCAGCCGGCGCGTCTGCACCCCTCGACGATGCCCTTCACGACGTCCACGGCCACGTCCGTCTCGAGCCGCGAGGTCGCGTAGTAGTCGAGGAAGAGAACCGGCTCGGCGCCTTGCACCACCAGGTCGTTGACGCACATGGCGACGAGATCGATGCCGATCGTGTCGTGAATGCCGGATTCGATGGCGATCTTCACCTTCGTGCCGACGCCGTCATTGGCGGCGACCAGCAGCGGATCCGCGTAGCCGCAGGCCTTGAGGTCGAAGACACCGCCGAAGCCGCCGATCTCGCTGTCGGCGCCCGGACGGGCCGTCATCCGCACGAGCGGCTTGATCGCGTCGACGAAGGCGTTGCCCCGGTCGACGTCGACGCCGGCGGCGGCGTAGCTCATTCCATGGCTCGGTTGGGTCACTATCGGGCTTCCTTTCACGTCCCAAGTGAATGAACCAGAAGGTCCCCAGAGACAAGTCTTGCGGCGGCAGGCCGTTGCAGCGTTCGATGGTCCGGAACCGCTCTTGAAAGCGGACGTTCTGGCTGCGCGGGCCAGGCAGCAGAGGAGGTGGCGACATGGAACCCGGGGCAATGGGCATGCCAGGGGTGGGTTGGGTCGGGATGATCATTATCGGCATCATCGCCGGCTGGATCGCCGAGAAGCTCACCCGGTCGGATCACGGACTGCTGACGAACCTGCTCGTCGGCATCGTCGGCGCGCTCCTAGGTGGCTGGCTCGCCGACCGGATGGACATCGAGTTCGGCGGGTTCTGGGGCGTCCTCGTCGTCGCCGCGGTCGGGGCGACCATACTGCTCGCCATTCTCAAGGCCGTGCGGCGGTAGTGCCGACCGCCTCCGGCATGGCAGATCCGACGCGCGTGATTTGGGTTTGAAACGTCGACACGCTAAATAGGGCGCAGACAGCGACACGAGACAAAGGTCTGCGCCCGCAAATGGTGACCATCGTCGACACCGTCTCAGACCGCGCCGAGCGGCCCCGCCATCCCGAGAAGGCGAAGCGACCGGAGAGCCCGATCCAGCGCAAGCCCGACTGGATCCGCGTGAAGGCACCGGGCTCCCCCGCATGGCGGGAGACGAACCAGATCGTGAAGGAGCACGGCCTCGTCACGGTCTGCGAGGAAGCCGGCTGCCCGAATATCGGCGAGTGCTGGTCGAAGAAGCACGCGACCTTCATGATCATGGGCGACACGTGCACCCGGGCCTGCGCCTTCTGCAACGTGCGCACGGGACTGCCGGACGCCCTGGACGCCGAGGAGCCGCGGAAGGTGGCCGACGCGGTCGCCAAGCTCGGCCTCGAGCACGTCGTCATCACCTCGGTCGACCGCGACGACCTGGCGGACGGCGGCGCCAGGCATTTCGCCGACACGATCGAGGCGATCCGGCGCGCGGCGCCCGCAACGACGATCGAGATCCTGACGCCCGACTTCCTGAGGAAGCCCGGCGCGCTGGAGGTGGTGGTCGAGGCGCGACCGGACGTCTTCAACCACAACCTCGAGACGGTGCCCTCGAAGTACCTGACCGTCAGGCCCGGTGCCCGCTACTTCCACTCGATCCGTCTTCTCCAGCGCGTGAAGGAGCTCGACCCGTCGATGTTCACGAAGTCGGGCATCATGGTGGGCCTCGGCGAGGAGCGGAACGAGGTGCTGCAGCTCATGGACGACCTGCGCTCCGCCGATGTCGACTTCCTGACGATCGGTCAGTACCTCCAGCCGACGCGGCGTCACCACGCGGTGATGAAGTTCGTGACGCCCGAGGAGTTCAAGGGCTACGAGGCGATCGCCTACACGAAGGGGTTCCTCCTGGTCTCCTCCACGCCGCTCACGCGCTCGTCCTACCACGCGGGAGAGGACTTCGCGCGGCTGAGGAGCGCGAGGCTCCAGAAGCTCGGGCTGGTGTCGGCCTGATGCGGGAGTTCAAGACGAGGCGGCGCGTCCGTCACAGCGCCGCGGACATGTTCGCGCTCGTCGCGGATGTCGAGCGCTACCCGGAGTTCGTGCCGCTCTGCGAGTCGCTGAAGGTGCGCGACCGCAAGCAGGAGGGGGACACCGAAACCGTCATCGCGTCGATGACGGTCGCATACAAGGTGTTCCGCGAGACGTTTACGAGCCGCGTGACGCTCGACCGGCCGAACCTGCGCATCCTCGTGGAGTATATCGACGGGCCATTCAAGCGCATGGCGAATCGCTGGACGTTCCACGCGATCGACGAGAGCACCTGCGAGGTCGAGTTCTATCTCGGCTACGAGCTGAGGAGCCGCACGTTGCAGATGGTGGTCGGGGGAGTGTTCGACGCCGCCTTCTCGCGGTTCGCGCAGGCCTTCGAAAGGCGCGCGGATGCCGTCTATGGCCGCGGGGGACGGTCCGCCGTGGCGGGGGCCGGGCAGGCGGGCTTCCGCCGGGAAGGCAACTGAGGACTCGAACCAGGAATTGCGGGCGGCCGGCCGACGACGGCGAGAGGGGACGCGATGATCATCCAGGCCTGTCTCAACGGCGCGCGTCAGCGCGAATTCCATCCGCGCCTGCCGGTGACGGCCGAAGAGATCGCGGCCGCCGCGGCGGCGTGCGTCCGGGCGGGGGCAGGCGAGATCCATGTCCATTGCCGCCGACCCGACGGGCGGGAGAGCCTGGCGGCGGTGGACGCCGTGGTGCCGCTCCTGCGACGCGCCTGTCCCGGAACGCTGATCGGCGTCTCGACCGGCGCCTGGATCGAGGGTGACGAAGCCCGGACGCTCGCGGCCATCGGGGCATGGCAGGCGCTGCCCGACCATGCCTCCGTCAATCTCTCAGAGCCCGGAGCTCCGGCGGTGATGGAGTGTCTGCGGTCGCGCGGCGTGGCCGTCGAGGCGGGCCTGGCCTCCGCGGCCGACGCTGAACGCTTCGCCGCGCTTGCGGGCCGCGAGCGCGTGCTGCGGGTTCTCGTCGAGATCGAGGCGGAGCAGGAGGCTGCCGCCGCGAGGGAGGCGTGCGACGCCATCCTGGCGGTGCTGAGGCGCGAGGGCGTGTCGCGTCCGATCCTTCTCCATGGCTTCGATGCGACGGTGTGGCCCCTGGCGCGGCTCGCGCTCGAGCGGGGCTGGTCGACACGGGTGGGGCTCGAAGACGGCGACCGGCTGCCGGACGGCACGGTGGCGCCGGACAATGCCGCGCTGGTGGCTGCCGCCGTCGCCCTGCGGGCGGAGTGAAGCGGCTCCAGCAACCGGCCCGCGGGCTAGTCGGGATTCTCCACGAAGTCGCGGACCATCGCGAAGGCGGTGCGAACGCTCTCCATACGGATCCCCCGCCGGCCGAGGTCGCCGAAGCTCTCCCTGCGGTGGCGCGTCCTGCGGTTCAGCCCCGCGACGCCGAAATGCACGGTGCCGACCGGCTTTTCCTCGCTGCCGCCCGCAGGACCCGCGACGCCGGTGACCGAGACGGCGATGTCGATCGCGCCGCAGGCGAGCGCGCCCTCCGCCATGGCCCGGGCGACGGGCTCGCTGACGGCCCCGTGCCGCTCGAGGAGATCCGGCGACACGCCGAGCAGACGCTGCTTGGCTTCGTTGGAGTAGGTGACGTAGCCGACCTCGAAGGCGCCGGAGGAGCCGGGCGCCTCGGTGAGATAGGCGGAGATGAGCCCGCCGGTGCAGGATTCGGCTGTGCCGAGACGAAGTTCGTGACGCTGGAGAAGATCGAGGAGCATCATCGACTCCTCGAACAGTAAGCGGTCATCGGCCATTTGAGCGTGTCTCCGTGGGCATCGCGACGCTGACGACGGCCATGGCGGCTATGCCCTCCGACCGGCCGAGGAAACCGAGCCGCTCGTTGGTCGTGGCCTTCACGCCGACGCGGTCGCTGGTAACGCCGAGGAGGGCCGCCACGGTTCCCCGCATCTTCTCGCGGTGCGGCCCGATCTTCGGCGCCTCGCAGACCAGCGTGATGTCGGCGTTGATCACGCGGCCCCCGCGCGCAGTCACACGCTCGACCGCATGGCGCACGAAGAGGGACGAGGCCGCGCCCCGCCATTGCGGGTCGCTCGGGGGGAAATGATCGCCGATGTCGCCCTCGCCGATCGTGCCAAGAAGCGCGTCCGTCAGCGCGTGGAGAGCAACGTCGGCGTCGGAGTGGCCGCTGAGGCTCCGATCGTGCGGAATGCTCACGCCGCAGAGCGTGACGCCGTCGCCGTCCACGAGGCGGTGGACGTCGTAGCCCTGTCCCGCGCGATACTCGAGTTCCCGTCCGTCGGCGCCGACCATTTCGAAGTCCTCCAGCGTCGTGATCTTGCGGTTGGCGGTTTCCCCGGGCACGAGCCGGACCGGCAGGCCGGCGGCCTCCGCGACCGATGCGTCGTCGGTGTGGGTGCCGCCTGCGGCGGCGGCACGCCGGTGTGCCTCGAGTATCGCCGCGAAGTGGAAGCCCTGGGGGGTCTGCGCCGCGTGGAGGCCCGCGCGGTCGAGAGTGCCCGCGACGAAGCCGTCGCGCTCCCGCTTCAGCGTGTCGGCGACCGGGACGGCGGGCAGCACGGCCGGAGCCGCGGCAAGCGCGTCGATCACGCGCCCGATGAGGGCCGGGGTCAGGAACGGGCGCACCGCGTCATGAATCAGAACGAGATCGGGCGCATGCGGCTGGAGCGCCTCGAGCCCGCGGAGGACGGAGGCCTGGCGGGTCTCGCCGCCGGCGACCGCGGCGAGGAGGCGAGGCTCCCCGCCCGGCAGCAGCCGTCGTGCCTCCCCGACGTCGCCCGGCCGGATCACCGGCTGGACGATGCTCACCGCGTCGACCGACAGGAATGTCCGCACGCTTCGCCCCAGAGGCGACTCGCCCCGGCACGGGCGGTACTGCTTCGGGCGGGGGTCGGCCGGGTCTGCCGCCCGCGTGCCGGTGCCGGCCGCGAGAATGATGGCTGCGGTCTTCATGCGCGTTCCGTGCAAAGGGTGACCATGACCCGCAATGGCACGGCACCCGCGGCAAGACAATTCGCCGGCGGAGGGCGCCTGCTCCTGCACGCTTGCCTCCGGCAGCGACTGTCTATAATTAAGGCAAGAACTCATCGCGCACAGCAAATGGGCAGCGCCACGTGATCAAGCCTATCCGGGTCGGCTCCGTCGAACTCCCAGCTCCCGTCTTCCTGGCGCCGATGTCGGGGATCTCGGACGCGCCGTTCCGGCGACTGGCGACACGCCTGGGCGCGCCCGTCGTCGTGAGCGAGATGGTGGCGTGCCAGGAGCTCGCCCAGAACCACCCCGAAAGCGTGCTGCGTGCCGAGAATCACGGAGGCTTCCCGCATGTCGTCCAGCTGGCGGGCCGCGAGGCGCGCTGGATGGCCGAGGGCGCCAGACGTGCGGTCGGCGCGGGGGCCGACATCGTCGACATCAACATGGGCTGCCCGGCACGCAAGGTGACGAGCGGCTATTCCGGCTCCGCGCTGATGCGCGACCTCGACCTCGCCTGCCGCCTGATCGAGGCGACGGTCGAGGCCGCGAGCGTGCCGGTGACGCTGAAGATGAGGCTCGGCTGGGACGGCGATTCTCTGAACGCGCCGGAGCTTGCGAGGCGGGCCGAGGCGCTGGGCGTGCGGATGATCACGGTGCATGGCCGGACGCGCTGCCAGTTCTACGAGGGCAGGGCCGACTGGACGGCGGTGCGCGCCACGAAGGCGGCCGTGTCCGTGCCGGTGATCGTCAACGGCGACATCGAGGACGTCGCGTCGGCACGGCAGGCGCTCGAGGCGTCGGGCGCCGACGGCGTGATGATCGGACGCGGCGCGTGCGGCCGGCCGTGGATCGTCGGCGCGGTGGCAGAGGCGCTCCTGGGCCGGGCCGGCACGTCCGGTGCTCCGGCGGACATGGCCGGGTTCGTCGCGGCGCACCACGAGGCGATGCTCGATCACTACGGCGCGAAGGTCGGTCTGCGAATGGCCCGCAAGCATCTGGGCTGGTACCTCGACCGGGCGCCCATGAGCGAGCCCGAGCGGGCGGACGCCCGGAGGCGGCTGATGTCGGCGCAGGAGCCGGAGACGGTGCTGCGGGAAATAGCCGAGACCTTCGGCGCGGAGCGCGAAAGGCGGGCGGCATGAGTTACTCCGCGAAGAGCGGCGCCGACGCGGCGAGGGGCGCGCCCCGGCCCGAGGCTCTCGTGAACGCCCTGCCTCACCCGGTGCTGGCCGTCGACGCCTCCGACACGGTCGTGGCGGCGAACGCGGCCGCCGAGACGTTCTTCCAGGTGAGCGTGGCGGTGCTGCAGCGCCACGGCCTGGACGCGATCATCCCCTTCGGCAGCCCGCTCTTCGAGGTGATGCGGGCGGTGCGCGAGCGCGCGGCGGCGGTGAGCGAATACCGCGTCGCGATCGGCACACCCCGCACGGGCGGCGAGCGCCTGGTCGACATCTACGTCTCTCCGCTCGTGGAGGACCCGCAGGTTCTCGTCATCATGCTGCACGAGCGCACCATCGCGGAGAAGTTCGACCGGCAACTCACGCATCGGGCCTCGGTGCGGAGCGTGGTGGGGCTCGCGAGCATGCTGGCGCACGAGATCAAGAACCCGCTGTCCGGCATTCGCGGTGCCGCCCAGCTCCTCGAGTCGACGATCGACGACAACGACAGGCCGCTCGCGACGCTGATCCGCGAGGAGACGGACAGGATCGTGAAACTCGTCGACCGGATGGAGGTCTTCTCGGACCGCCGGCCGGTGGAGCGGGCCGCGATCAACATCCACGTCGTGCTCGACCGCGTGAAGCGGCTCGCCCAGAACGGTTTTGCGCGCAACATGCGCTTCGTGGAGGAGTACGATCCCTCTCTTCCGCCCGTTTTCGCAAACCAGGATCAACTGGTCCAGGTCTTCCTGAACCTCGTGAAGAATGCTGCGGAAGCCGTTCAGTCTTCGGGTGAACCGGACGGCGAGATCATCCTGTCCACGGCCTTCCGGCCCGGCGTGCGCATGTCGATCCCCGGATCGAGCGAGCGGGTGAGCCTGCCGCTCGAGTTCTGCGTGAAGGACAACGGGCCGGGGGTGAGCGAGGACCTTCTGCCGCATCTCTTCGACCCGTTCGTGACGACGAAGCCGACGGGCAGCGGGCTCGGGCTGGCGCTCGTCGCGAAGATCGTCGGCGACAATGGCGGCGTCATCGAATGCGACTCGCGCCCCCGGCGCACGACCTTCCGGATACTCATGCCCATGTACACCGGCGAGCCAGAGGGCTCCGCCTCCCAGGGGAAAGCATAGATGCCCAGTGGCACGATCCTCGTGGCGGACGACGATGCGGCCATCCGCACCGTCCTCAACCGCGCGCTGTCGCGTATCGGTTACGACGTCCGGGCGACCTCGAACGCCGCGACGCTCTGGAGGTGGGTGCAGCAGGGCGACGGCGACCTCGTCATCACGGACGTGGTGATGCCGGACGAGAACGCCTTCGATCTTCTGCCGCGCGTGAAGAAGATGCGCCCCGACCTCCCGGTCATCGTGATGAGCGCGCAGAACACGTTCATGACGGCGATCAAGGCTTCGGAGCGGGGTGCCTATGACTACCTGCCGAAGCCGTTCGACCTGAACGAGCTCGTGACGATCGTCGGGCGGGCTCTCGCCGAGCCGAAGCGCGCGCATCCGGCTCACGGTCCCGAGGACGTCGAGCAGATGCCGCTCGTCGGCCGGTCGCCGGCGATGCAGGAGATCTACCGGGTCCTCGCCCGGCTCATGCAGACCGATCTGACCGTCATGATCTTCGGCGAGTCCGGGACGGGCAAGGAACTCGTCGCCCGCGCGTTGCACGACTACGGCAAGCGGTCGCGCGGGCCATTCGTGGCGATCAACATGGCCGCGATCCCGAGGGAGCTCATCGAGGCGGAGCTGTTCGGCCACGAGAAGGGGGCGTTCACCGGCGCCCAGGCCCGCAGCGCCGGACGATTCGAGCAGGCCGAGGCCGGCACGCTCTTCCTCGACGAGATCGGCGACATGCCGATGGAGGCGCAGACGAGACTGCTGCGCGTCCTGCAGCAGGGGGAGTACACGACCGTGGGCGGGCGGACCCCGATCCGCACGGACGTGCGGATCATCGCCGCCACGAACAAGGATCTCCGCCAGCTCATCAACCAGGGGCTGTTCCGCGAGGACCTCTATTTCCGCCTGAACGTCGTTCCGCTCAGGGTGCCGCCGCTGCGGGAGCGGAACGAGGACATACCCGACCTCGTGCACCATTTCTTCGCGCAGGTGGAGAAGGAAGGGCTTCCGCGCAAGCAGATCGAGCCTGCCGCCATCGACAGGATGCGCCGCTACCGTTGGCCGGGAAACGTACGGGAGCTCGAGAACCTCGTGCGCCGCCTCGCCGCGCTCTTTCCCCAGGAGGTGATCACGGATGCGGTCATCAAGTCCGAGCTCGAGGACCCGCCCCTGGCGCCCGAGCCTGCGCCGCCCTCGCAGGACGAGACGCTGAGCGGCGCCGTGGAACGGCATCTGGAGAGCTATTTCAAGAGCTTCGGCGAGCGCCTTCCACCTCCCGGCCTGTATCACCGCATCGTCCGCACGGTGGAGCAGCCCCTGATAGGGGCCGCTCTCGCAGCCACCCGCGGCAACCAGATCAAGGCTGCCGAGCTGCTGGGCGTCAACCGAAACACGCTGCGCAAGAAGATTCGCGACCTGGATATCGCCGTCATCCGCGGCGGGGGCTGAGACCTCCTGTCTCTTTTGTGCAACGAGTGTGTTGCGATCCTGACCTCACTAGCGCATTGTCCGCGTGACTCCGGGGGCAGAGGAGAGACTCGGACCGCGGTGATCGTCGGTCCGCGATAGAGGACGACGCGTGCCTGCTGCCGAAATGAACCAGGTCTCTGCCGTCGAGCTGGCGACCCGTCGCAGCCGGCCGCTCCGCATCGCGGGGGCGATGCTGGTGGGGCTGGCGATCGTCGCGGGCGCGGCCACCTTCGCAATCCTGACAGGCCTGACGCCGATCCCGCCCGACGAGGACGTCGTTCGAGGGGCCCTGGTGGTCAACCTCCTTCTCGTCGGCGGACTCGTCGTTCTCGTCGGCTTCGAGGCGGCGAAGCTCTGGGTGGCGCGTCGCCGCGGCCGGGCCGGCGCACGGCTTCATCTGCGCATCCTCGCGCTTTTCTCCGTCGTGGCCGTGGTCCCCGCCATCATCGTCGCGATCGTCGCCAGCGTGACGCTCGACCGCGGGCTGGATACCTGGTTCTCTGACCGGACGCGTTCGATCGTCGAAACTTCGCTCGCCGTGGCCGAAGCCTATCTCCGCGAACACGGCCAGGTGATCCGCGCAGACCTACTGGCCATGGCGAACGACCTCGAGCGGGCCCGCACGGTCGAGGATGCCGATGCCGCGTGGTTGCAGCGCTTCTTCAGCGCCCAGGCGGCCATCAGGGCCTTGCCCGCCGCCTTCCTGCTCGACGGCGAGGGCAACGTCATCATGGAGGCGGAAGACCGGGTCGAGCGCGACTTCCTGATGCCGCCGCAGGACGCCATCGACAAGGCTGCCAGCGGCGAGGCGATCGTCATCGCGCCCGGTCCGACCAACCAGGTGGGCGCCATCGTGAAGATGCCGAGCTTCGGCAGCGACGCCTATCTCTACGTGGCGCGGGCGGTGGATCCTCAGGTTCTGAACTACCAGCGCCTGACACAGGCCAACGCGGCGGAGTATTCGAGTCTCGAGCGGCGGCGGTTCGGCGTGCAGATCGCCTTCGGCCTCATGTATATCGGCTTCGCCCTGATCCTCCTTCTCTCGGCGCTCTGGGTCGGCATCGGCGTGGCCAACCGCCTCGTGTCTCCCATCCGCCGGCTGATCGGCGCGGCGGATCAGGTCGCGCAGGGCAATCTATACGTGCAGGTGCCGGTGAAGCCCGAGGAAGGCGAGCTCGCGAGCCTCGGAGCAACCTTCAACAAGATGACGACGCAGCTCCGCTCCCAGCGCGACGAACTTCTGGCGACGAACCAGGAACTCGACGAGCGCCGGCACTTCATCGAAACGGTGCTGGCGGGCGTGCCGGCGGGGGTGATCGGCCTCGACTCGAACGGCATCCTCACGCTCACGAACCGCTCCGCCCGAGAGTTGCTCGACTCCGAGGACCGTTCGCTGCTCGGGCACTCGATCGAGGACAGCTTCCCCGAGCTCGCCCCGGCACTGGAGAACGCGCGCGAGCATCCGGGGCGCCTCATACAGGACCAGGTCGTGCTGCGCCGGGAGGGGAAGGAACGCACCATCACCGTGCGCCTCGCGTCGGAGCGGCACGGCGGCGCGCAGTACGGGTTCGTGGTGACGCTCGACGACATCACGGAGCTCGTCACGGCTCAACGCAACTCGGCCTGGGCCGACGTGGCGCGGCGCATCGCGCACGAGATCAAGAACCCGCTCACGCCGATCCAGCTCTCCGCGGAGCGTCTGCGAAGGAAGTACCGGAAGGTCATCCCGGCCGATGTCGAGGTCTTCGACCAGTGCACGGAGACGATCATCCGCCAGGTCGCCGACATCGGTCGCATGGTCGATGAATTCTCGGCGTTCGCGCGCATGCCGAAGCCCGCGATCGAGGCAGCCAACGTCATCGAGACGGTGAAGCAGTCGGTCTTCCTGATGCGGGTCGGCAATCCGAACGTCCGGATCGACTTCAAGCAGGGACCGGAGACAATCGTCACCCGCTACGACCGCCGCCTCATCTCACAGGCCGTCACGAACATCGTGAAGAACGCGGTGGAGGCGATATCGGCGGTGCCGGAAAGGGATCTGCCCGAAGGCGGCCGCCTGTCGGTCAGCGTCGACCTCGTCGACGGCTGGGTGGCGATCGACTGCATCGACAACGGCATCGGGCTGCCGCACGAGAACCGCCAGCGTCTGCTCGAGCCCTACATGACCACCCGCGAGAAGGGCACCGGGCTCGGCCTTGCGATCGTCGCCCGGATCATGGAGGAGCATGGTGGCCGCATCGAACTCGGCGACGCGCCAGCCGTTGCAGAAGGTGGCCGCGGAGCCTGGGTCCGCCTGACATTCCCCGTTGCGTCGGACGACGTCGTTGCCTCCGAGGGCGGAAGAGACCCCCGCCCCAGCGTCGCGTCTTAAGGAGCCTTGGTTATAGATGGCGAAAGACATTCTCATCGTCGACGACGAAGCCGACATCCGCGAACTGGTCGGTGGGATCCTGGAAGACGAAGGTTTCCAGGCGCGCGCGGCGAAGAACAGTGACGAGGCCCTGCGCGAGATCGGCTCCCGCAGGCCCTCGCTCGTCTTCCTCGACATATGGCTCCAAGGGTCGAGGCTCGACGGGCTCGAGATCCTCGAGCTCATCAAGCAGGACCATCCGGACCTCCCGGTCGTGATGATCAGCGGTCACGGCACGATCGAAACGGCCGTGGCGGCGATCAAGGAGGGGGCGTACGACTTCATCGAAAAGCCATTCCAGGCCGACCGTCTCGTCCTCGTCGCGCAGCGGGCGCTCGAGGCGAGCCGCCTGAAGCGCGAGGTCCGCGATCTGCGCGAACGCAGCGGCGAGGCCGCGCAGCTTCTCGGCCACTCGAGCGCCATGAACCAGCTCCGCCACGCGGTCCAGCGCATCGCGCCGACGAACAGCCGCGTCATGATCTCGGGCCCGTCCGGTTCCGGCAAGGAGCTCGCCGCCCGCACGTTGCATGGCCTCTCCCAACGCTCCTCGGGCCCCTTCATCGTGATCAACGCCGCCACGATCACGCCGGAGAACATGGAGATCGCCCTCTTCGGAACGGAGACCCAGGACGGCCGGCGCCAGGTCGGCGCGCTCGAGGAGGCGCATGGCGGGACGCTGTTCATCGACGAGGTCGCGGACATGCCGCGCGAGACGCAGAACCGCATTCTGCGGGTCCTCGTCGACCAGAACTTCACGCGCGTCGGAGGCACTTCTCGGGTCCACGTGGACGTGCGCATCGTCTCCTCGACGAGCCGGGATCTCGAGCGCGAGGTGCAGGAGGGGCGCTTCCGCGAGGATCTCTACCACCGGCTGAGCGTCGTGCCCGTGCGCGTGCCGGCGCTGGCCGAGCGCCGGGAGGACATTCCGGAGCTCATCCAGCACTTCATGATGCAGATCTCCCGCTCGAGCGGCCTCCCGGTGCGGACGGTGGGAGAGGACGCGCTGGCGGTCCTTCAGTCGCACGACTGGCCGGGCAACGTGCGCCAGCTCCGCAACAACGTGGAGCGGCTGATGATCCTCGCGGGAGGCACCCCCGACGCGATCATCACCTCGGAGCTCCTGCCGGCCGAGGTCGGGGCGTCGCTGCCCCCCGCGCCGGGCTCGACCCGTGCCGAGCACCTGATGGCGCTCCCGTTGCGCGACGCGAGGGAGATCTTCGAGCGCGAGTACCTCATCGCCCAGATCAACCGCTTCGGCGGCAACATCTCGCGCACGGCCGAGTTCATCGGCATGGAGCGCTCGGCCCTTCACCGCAAGCTCAAGAGCCTGGGCATTGGCTCCTGACGCCGACAGGTTTACTCCGTCTCGCGAGCAGCGGCAGGCGAGGGCGCAATGAAGGTCGTGATCTGCGGAGCCGGTCAGGTCGGCTACGGCATCGCCGAGCGGCTGGCGGCGGAAGGCAACGACGTGTCGATCGTCGACACGACGCCGCGGCTGATCCAGTCGATCTCGGAGACGCTCGACGTCCGCGGGTTCGTCGGGCACGGCGCGCATCCGGAAGTGCTGGCGCAGGCGGGCGCGGAGCAGGCCGACATGCTGATCGCCGTGACGCTGCACGATGAAGTGAACATGGTGGCCTGCCAGGTCGCCCACTCGCTGTTCAACGTGCCCACGAAGGTGGCGCGCGTGCGCTCGCAGAGCTATCTCGCGCCGCACTGGCGTGACCTCTTCTCGCGGGACCATCTGCCGATCGACGTGATCATCTCGCCGGAGGTCGAGGTGGGCGAGACGGTTCTGAGGCGCCTCGCGCTCCCCGGAGCCTACGACACGGTCGCCTTCGCCGACGGGCGAGTCGTCGTCGCGGGCGTTCATTGCGACGAGAACTGCCCCGTCGTGGACACGCCGCTCCACCAGCTGACGGAGCTCTTCCCGGACCTCAAGGCCATCGTCGTCGGCATACAGCGCGGGGAGACGTTCTTCGTCCCGACGAGCTCGGATTCCATGCTCGTCGGCGACATCGCCTATTTCGCGGCCGACCGTGACCAGGTGAGGCGGACGCTCGGCATATTCGGTCACGAGGAGGCAGCGGCGGCGCGCGTGGTCCTGGTCGGCGGCGGGAATATCGGCTTCTACGTCGCGCGCCAGATCGAGTCGCGGCAGGCCGGCGCCCGCGTGAAGATGATCGAGTCCGATCGCAGCCGCGCCGTCACGATCGCAGACGAGCTTCGCCGCACCGTGATCCTGCACGGCAACGCCCTAGACGAGGAGATCCTGCGGGAGGCCGATATCGGCGAGGCCGACACGATCGTCGCCCTCACAAACAGCGACGAGACGAACGTCCTCGCCTGCGTCATGGGCCAGCGGCTCGGCGCCTCGCGCAGCCTGTGCCTCATCAACAAGAAGGGCTATCCCGAGCTGACGCGGGCGCTGGGGATCACGGCCTACCTCAACCCGCGCCAGATCACCGTCTCGAAGATCCTCCATCACGTGCGGCGCGGCAGGATTCGCGGCGTCCACTCCTTGCAGAACGGCCAAGCGGAGATTATCGAGGCGGAGGCGCTCGAGACGTCGCCGCTGGTCGGAAAGCCGCTGCGCGATCTCGACATCCTCGACGGCGTTCGGCTGGGCGCGATCTACCGGAACGGGCAGGTCATCATCCCCCGCGGCGACACGAAGATCGTGCCGCACGACCGGGTGGTGATGTGCGCGGTCGCGGACGCGGTGCGGCGGGTCGAGCAGATGTTCCGGGTGAGCCTCGATTTCTTCTAAGCCCTCGGGTGTTTCGGCGGCGTGTCCGCCCAGCGGAGAGAACGGTCGTCAGATGAGTCGCATTGCCTATGTGAATGGCCGCTACGTGCCCCACGGAAGCGCCGCGGTGCATGTCGAGGATCGCGGGTACCAGTTCAGCGACGGCGTCTACGAGGTCTGCGAGATCCACCAGGGTCGGCTCGTCGACGAGACGCGCCATCTGGACAGGCTCGAGCGCTCGCTGCGCGAGCTGAAGATCCGGATGCCGATGGACCGCAAGGCGTTGAGCCACGTCCTGCGCGAGGTCGTGCGCCGCAACCGGGTGCGCCACGGGCTCGTCTACATGCAGGTGACGCGCGGCGTCTCCCGGCGCGACCATCCATTCCCTTCGCCCGAGGTCCAGCCGGCGCTGGTGGTGACGGCCAAGTCGATCGACCCCGCGAAGGGGGTTAAGATGGCGGAGAAGGGCATCGCCGTGACGACGGCGCCCGACAATCGCTGGGAGCGCGTCGACATCAAGACGGTCGGCCTCCTGCCGAACGTGCTCGCGCGCCAGGACGCGCAGGAGAAGGGCGCGCAGGAGGCATGGCTGGTGGACGCCGACGGGAACGTCACCGAAGGATCCTCGACGAACGCGTGGATCATCAAGGACGGCGCGCTGATCACGAGGCACGCCGACCGCGGCATCCTGCGCGGGATCACGCGGACGGTCGTGGTCGAGGTGCTGGCGGCCGAGGGGCTGCGGCTCGAGGAGCGGCCGTTCTCCGTGGAGGAGGCCAAGAAGGCGGATGAAGCCTTCGTCACCTCGGCCACCAAGATCGTGATGCCGGTTGTCTCGATCGACGGTCAGGCGATCGGCGGGGGGAGGCCCGGGCCGCTCGTGAAGCGCCTGCGCGGAGCGTTCCGGCGTCACTCCGAGCTGGCGGCGGCGTGAAGGTCATCCGCCCTTCGTCGAAGGGGGCCCATGCGCCCTTGCCGTGCCGCAGAGCGGGCGCCATCTTTGCATGATGGTGCCGCGCCGGCTGATCGGATCTGAATAAGTGGAGCGGGCAGAAGACCCGCATCCCGAATGGGGCGAAAGGACAAACAATGCCTGCTGAGAGAACACAGAACCTGCAGGACACTTTCCTGAATTATGTCAGGAAGAATAAGACTCCCCTCACGATCTTTCTCATAAACGGGGTGAAGCTACAGGGCGTCGTGACCTGGTTCGACAATTTCTGCGTGCTTCTCCGTCGCGACGGCCACTCGCAGCTCGTCTACAAGCACGCGATCTCGACCGTCATGCCGAACCATCCCGTACAGCTGTTCGACGCGCCGGACGAAGCCGGCGGCAATGGAGCCTGATTGAAGCCTCGAGACAGTGACGTCCACGATCCCGCGGAGGGCGAGGTAGAGCCTCGCCCCGTCACGGAGGAGACCAAGCAGAAGCCGACGCGGACGCTCGTCCTCGTGCCCGTGCTCGAGCGCGGCGCGGCGGCCTCCGGTCCCGCCGTCAACGCCCGGTCGCCCGACGCGCGCCTCGAGGAGGCGTGCGGACTGGCGGAGGCGATCGCCCTGGAGGTGGTCGACCGCGGCACCGTGCGCGTGACGCAGGTGCGGCCGGCGACCCTGATCGGCACCGGCAAGGTCGACGAGATCGCCGGCAGCATCAAGGCGCAGGAGATCGAGCTGGTCGTCGTCGACCACCCGCTGAGCCCGGTGCAGCAGCGCAACCTCGAGAGGGCCTGGAAGGCGAAAGTGCTCGACCGGACGGGCCTCATCCTCGAGATCTTCGGCGAGAGAGCCCGGACGAAGGAGGGCCGGCTGCAGGTCGAGCTGGCGCATCTGAACTGGCAGAAGAGCCGCCTCGTGCGCTCCTGGACCCATCTGGAGCGCCAGCGGGGCGGCTTCGGCTTTCTCGGCGGGCCCGGCGAGACACAGATCGAGGCGGACCGGCGCATCATCCAGGACCGCATCCGGCGCATCGAGGCCGACCTGAAGGACGTGCAGCGCACCCGCGGCCTGCACCGCGAGAGCCGCAGGCGGGTGCCGTATCCGGTGCTCGCCCTCGTCGGGTACACGAATGCCGGCAAGTCGACCCTGTTCAACCGGCTGACGAAGGCCGACGTGATGGCGGAGAACCTGCTCTTCGCCACGCTCGATCCCACCCTGCGCGAGATCAAGCTGCCGACCGGGCGCCCGGCGATACTGTCGGACACGGTGGGTTTCATCTCCGACCTGCCGACACACCTCGTCGCCGCCTTCCGCGCGACGCTCGAGGAGGTGATCGAGGCGGACGTCGTCGTCCATGTCCGCGACATCTCGCATCCGGACTCCGAGACGCAGGCCAAGGACGTGATGAACGTCCTCAAGGCTCTCGGGGTCGATGTGGAGGACGAGAAGCACATCATCGAGGTCTACAACAAGATCGACCTCCTCTCGCCGGAGGCGCGCGAGGCGCTTCTTGCGCGGCGGGAGCGCGAGAGCCTCGAGGGAATTCCGGTCTCCGCGGTGACAGGCGAGGGCATCGACCAGCTCCTGGCCACGATTTCGGAGCGGCTCGGCAAGGAGGAGATCCTGCGCCGGATCAGGCTGGCGGGCACGCGGGGGCAGGACCTGAACTGGCTCTACGAGCGCTGCGAGGTCGTCGAGCGTGTCGACGATCCGGAGACGGGCGAGACGGCGGTGACGATCCGCGTGCCGCCTCAGAGGCTGCCGGAGTTCGAGCGGCGCTTCGGAGCGCTGGTCGAGGGCTGATCGCCCTCGAGCCGCTTCGCTTCCTGCCACCAGCCCTCCTGCCGGTCGAGCGGGACCGAGGCCAGCTCCTCGCCCGTCTCGCGCGCCCGGGCCTCGATGTGCCCGAACCGGCGGCGGAACTTCGCGTTCGTCGCCCTCAGCGCCTGGTCCGGATCGGCATCGAGATGACGCGCGAGGTTCGCGACGGCGAAGAGGAGATCCCCCAGCTCCTCGCCGGCAGCGCGACGGTCCCCGAGCTCGATCTCGGCCTCGATCTCGTCGATTTCCTCGCGGATCTTCTGAAGGACCTCGCGCGGCTCGGGCCAGTCGAAACCGACCTTGGCAGCCTTCTTCTGCAGCTTGACCGCCTGCATCAGCGCGGGCAGCGAGGGCGGCACGTCGTCGAGCAGCGGCTCGCTGCTCTGTTCGCCGCGCAGCGCCGCCCGGCGGGCCTTCTCCCACTTCTTGATCTCGTCCCACGTCGCCTTCACCGCGGCCGGGTCCTTCTCTTCCGGCGTCCCGAAGACGTGCGGGTGGCGGCGGATCATCTTCTCCGTGATCGCCTGAACGACGTCTGCGAAGGAGAAGGCGCCTTCCTCCTCGGCCATGCGGGAATGGAACACGACCTGCAGAAGGAGGTCGCCCAACTCGTCGCGGAGATCGTCGAGATCATGGCGCGCGATCGCGTCGGCCACTTCGTGCGCCTCCTCGACCGTGTAGGGCGCGATCGACGCGAAGTCCTGCTCGAGGTCCCACGGACAGCCGGTGCCGGGCGTCCTCAGCGCGGACATGATCTCGAGGAGGCGGGCGATGTCGCTGGAGGGTTGCATGCGGTGTCCTGGTCGGCGATCGGTGGTCGGGTGGACAGTATCACCTTTGGCGCCATGTTTTGCGGGGGAGCGCCTTTCGCTGGCGTTCGATGCCCAAGAACCGGGCGCCCGCCCCCGGGCCGCGCTCTCCACCGGAATCTTGGAGTTCCGGCGAATGAGGATTCGGCGCCTCCGCCTTTCTTTGGCATGTATCTTGATGAGCCGGGAGCCGGGTCGGCCAGGACCGACCCGCTGAACAGACGAGAGAAGAGAGGACAATGATGTCCACCAGACGATTCGCCCTGGCGCTCGCCGGGATGGCTATGCTCGCGCTGACGTTTCTCATCCCGCCGGCGGCAGCGCAGGACGGCAAGATCAGGGTCGCCGGAATCTACACGGTGCCGGTCGAGCAGCAGTGGGTGAGCCGCATCCACAAGGCGCTGAACGCGGCGCAGGAGCGGGGCGACATCGAGTACGTCTATTCCGAAAACGTCTCGAACACGGACTACGAGCGCGTGATGCGCGAGTATGCCGAGCAGGGGATGGATCTCGTGGTCGGCGAGGCCTTCTCGGTCGAGCGCGCGGCGCGCAAGGTCGCAGCCGAGTATCCGGACACGGCGTTCCTGATGGGCTCGTCCTTTCCGGCGCAGGAGCCCAATCTCGCGGTTTTCGACAACTACATCCACGAGCCGGCCTACCTCACCGGCATGATCGCCGGGGAGGCGACCGAGTCGAACGTGATCGGCATGGTCGGCGGCTTCGCGATCCCGGAGGTGAACCGCCTGATGCACGCCTTCATGGCGGGCGCCACGGAGGTGAACCCGGAGGTGAGGTTCCTCGTGAGCTTCATCAACTCCTGGTACGACCCGCCGAAGGCGAAGGAAGCCGCCTTCGCGATGGTCGATCGCGGCGCCGACATTCTCTACGCCGAGCGCTTCGGCGTGGCGGATGCGGCCCGGGAGCGCGGCATCAAGGCGATCGGCAACGTCATCGACACGTCGGGCGACTATCCCGGCACGATTCTCGCCAGCGCGATCTGGCACATGGAGCCGACGATCGACAAGGCGATCGAGGCCGTGAAGAACGATACCTTCGCGGCCGAAGACTATGGCCAGTACAGCTACATGAGCCATGGCGGCGGGTCGCTCGTGGCCGACGAGGAACTGGCACCCGAAGGCGCGGTGGAGGCCGCCAAGGCGAAGCAGGAGGAGATCCTGAGCGGCGCCTTCGAGGTGGAGGTCGACGACACCGAGCCGAAGTCGACGATGTGACCGAATCGCCCGCGCCCGCCGCGCGGGCGCGGGACCAAGAGGGCGAGCCTTCCTTCATGACGCACGGTACTGCCGCCGAGCCTGCCGCAGGGGAGGCCGTCCTCTCCCTGCGCGGCATCACGAAGCGCTTCGGCAGCCTCGTGGCGAACGAGGCCGTCGATCTCGACGTGCGCCGCGGCGAGGTGGTGGCGCTCCTGGGCGAGAACGGCGCAGGCAAGACGACGCTGATGAACATCCTGTTCGGCCATTACGTGGCCGACGAGGGGGATGTCCTCGTGGCCGGGGAGGGCGGCGATCTTCAGGAACTCGATGCCGGATCCCCGCGCGCGGCGCTCGCCGCCGGCATCGGCATGGTGCACCAGCACTTCACGCTGGCCGAGAACCTGAGCGGCTTCGAGAACATCATCCTCGGCACCCAGGGGCTTCTCGACCTCAGCGTCTCGCGCCGCGGCGCCAGGCGGAAGCTCGAGGCCCTGATGAGGGAGGCCGGCCTGGACGTCGCTCTCGACCGGCAGGTCTCGCGCCTCAGCGTCGGCGAGAAGCAGCGCATCGAGATCCTGAAGGCACTCTACCGCGACGCCCGCATCCTCGTGATGGACGAGCCGACCGCCGTGCTGACCCCGCAGGAGGTCGAGCGCCTGTTCGAGACGCTGCGTCGCCTGACCTCGGGAGGGCTATCGGTCATCTTCATCGCCCACAAGCTCTCTGAGGTCCTTGCCATCGCCGACCGGATCGTCGTCCTGCGCGGCGGCCGCAAGGTGGGCGAGACGGCGCGCAGCGTCGCGGACCGTCGCCTCATCGCCGAGATGATGGTCGGGCGGCACGTGCCGACGACGCGGAGAGAGCCCGGCCGCAGGGGCGGGGTCCTTCTCGAGCTTCGGGACGTCTCGTCGGGCGAGCCCTCAGACCGCGGCGCGCTGACGGAGGTGAGCCTCGCGGTCGCCGCCGGCGAGATCATCGGCATCGCCGGCGTCTCCGGGAACGGCCAGTCCCGGCTCTCGGCGCTCGTCGCCGGCCTCGCGCGTCCTCGCGGGGGCGTGCTCCGGCTCTTCGGAAGCGAGGTCTCGCACCACGACCCGCGCCGCTTCGCGGCAGCCGGCGTCGCCCGCATTCCGGAGGACCGGCATCATGACGGGATCATCGGCGGGATGACGGTGGCGGAGAACGTGGTGGTCGAGGAAATCCGCGCAAAGGACTATAGCCGCTGGGGTTTCCTCCGGAAGAAGGCCATCCGTTCTCGCGCCGAGGCGGCGATCCGCGGCTACGACGTGCGCTGCCAAGGCCCCGACGCGCCGGCGCGGCAGCTCTCCGGCGGCAACATGCAGAAGCTGATACTGGCCCGCGTGCTCGACCGCGCGCCGCGCCTCGTTCTCGCGAACCAGCCGACGCGCGGCCTCGACGTCGGCGCGCAGAGCGAGGTGCACCGCCGGCTGCTCGAGGCGCGGGCGAGAGGGGCTGGCGTCCTCCTCATCTCGGAGGATCTCGACGAGCTCCTGAGCCTGTCGGACCGCGTCGCCGTCATGCATGGCGGCCGGCTCTCCGAAGCGATCGAGACGGAGAGGGTCGGCCGGACGACGCTCGGCCTGATGATGGCGGGCCATGGCCGCGAGGAGGCGGCATGATCCGGTTCGAGCCCCGCCCGGAGCGCAACCGGCTGCTGCGGGTCGCCGCACCGATCGGAGCCGCGGCGGCGGCGCTCGTCCTCGCCGCCATTCCGCTAGCCTTTGCCGGCGCGCCGGTGCTGCGGGCCTACGCGCTGATGTTCTCCGGTGCCTTCGGCTCGGTCTTCGCGCTGACGGAGACGCTGACGCGGGCGACGCCGCTCATCCTGACGGGTCTCGCGGCGGTCGTGGCCTTCCGGGCGAAGCTCTGGAACATCGGGCTCGAAGGCCAGCTCTACGCCGGGGCGCTCGCGGCCGTCGCCGTCGGCTCCGGCGCGATCATGGCGCCGGCGGGGGTGATGGTGCCTCTCGTCCTGATCGCGGGCTTCGCGGCCGGCGCGCTCCTGATGCTGGGACCGGCGCTCCTGAAGCTGAAGTTCGGCGCCGACGAGGTCGTCACGACCCTGCTCCTGAACTTCGTCGTGATCCTGTTCGTCCAGATGATGCTCGAGGGGCCGCTGCAGGACCCGATGAGCATGGGCTGGCCGCAGTCCGCACCGGTCGTGGACGAGGCGGTCCTGCCGCCCCTCGTGGAACGGATGCGGCTGCATTCCGGTCTCCTCGTCGGGCTCGTCGCGGCGGCGGTCGTGCACGTCCTGTTCCGCCACACCGTGTGGGGCTACGAGATGCGGGCCGTCGGCGAGAACGCCTCCGCCGCGCGCTATGCGGGCATTCCCGTCTCCGGCACCCTCGTCCGCGTCGCGCTCATCTCCGGGGGGCTCGCGGGATTGGCCGGCGTGGGAGAGGTCGCAGGGCTCAAGGGGTACCTGACGGCCGACCTTTCGCCGGGCTTCGGCTATGCGGGGATCGTGGTGGCGATGCTGGCGGCCCTGTCGCCGCTGGGGGCCGTCCTGGCGGCCGTCTTCGTCGCCGCGGTCTTCGTGGGCGCCGACTCCATGAGCCGCGCCATCGGCGTGTCGAGCTACCTCGCCGACCTCGTGGTGGCACTGTCGCTCCTGTGCGTGCTCGTGGGCGGCTTCGTCACGCGGTACCGGATCCGCCGGGTCACGCGTCACCATGCGACCGCCGGCAGGGAGCGGGCCTGATGGAAATCCTCGAGATCCTCATCTCGGCCAATTTCTGGGCGGCGGCGATCCGCATCGCGACACCGCTGATCTTCGGCGTGCTCGGGGCGCTGGTCTGCGAGCGTGCAGGGGTGCTGAACCTCGGGATCGAAGGCATCTTCGTCGCCGGCGCGATGGCCGGATGGCTCGCGGTCTATCTGGGCCTGCCGCTGTGGGCGGGCGTGGCGATCGCCGCGATCGTAGGCGGGGCGTTCGGCCTGATCCACGCCGGGCTGACGGTGCCGCTCGGCCTCTCTCAGCACGTCTCCGGCATCGGGGTGACGATGCTCGCGACGAGCCTGTCCTATTTCGTCTACCGGACGGCGCTGCCCAACGTCTCCTCGCCGCCGCGGATCGTGCCGTTCCAGCCGGTGGACGTGCCCGTGCTCTCGGACATTCCTTTCCTTGGTCCGGTCCTGTTCAGCCAGACCCCGCTCACCTGGCTCGCCTTCGCCATGGTGCTCGTGGTCGCCTGGCTCCTCTACCGCACGCCGCTCGGGCTCGCGCTCCGGGCCGTCGGCGACAATCCCGCCTCGGTCGACGCACAGGGTATGTCGGTCACCTCGCTCCGCATCGGGGCGGTGGTGGCGGGCTCGGCGCTGATGGGAATCGGCGGCGCCTTCCTGACGATGTCGGCGTTCGACGCCTTCTTCTTCGGCATGGTCAACGGGCGCGGCTGGATCTGCATCGCGCTGACCGTCTTCGCCTCCTGGCGCCCCGGAAAGGCCCTGCTCGGCGCCATCCTGTTCGGCGCGTTCGACGCCTTCCAGGTGCGGCTGCAGACGGTGATCGGCAGCGCGCTGCCGAGCCAGATCTTCCTGATGCTCCCCTATGTCCTGTCGATCCTGGCGCTCGTGCTCGTCGCGCGGAGGGCCGACTATCCGCGGGCGCTGCTGCAACCATGGTTCCAGGGGCAGCGGTGAGGCGTCACGCTTGGGCGCTGCACGAACTCCAGAGAATGAAGGTCCCGAGATGACACTCGATCTCATCGTCCGAAACGCCTCGCTGCCGGACGGGCGGACCGGCGTCGACATCGGCTGCGAGGGCGGCCGGATCGTGGCGCTGACGCCTGGGCTCGAGGCCGAGGCCGTCGAGGAGGTCAACGCCGGGGGGCACCTCGTGTCGCCGCCCTTCGTCGATCCGCACTTCCACCTGGATGCGACCCTGTCGCTCGGGACGCCGCGGATGAACGTCTCGGGAACGCTGCTCGAGGGCATCGCGCTATGGGGCGAGTTGAAGCCGCTCCTGACCCACGAGGAGGTCGTCGAGCGGGCGCTGCGCTACTGCGACCTCGCGGTCGCCCAGGGGCTTCTCGCGATCCGCAGCCATGTCGACATCTGCGACGACCGGCTGCTGGCGGTCGACGCGCTGATCGAGGTGAGGGAGACGGTGAAACCCTATCTCGACCTGCAGCTCGTGGCGTTCCCGCAGGACGGCTATTACCGCTCGCCCATGGCGGCGGAGAACCTGCGCCGCGCGCTCGACAGGGGCGTCGACGTGGTCGGGGGCATTCCGCATTTCGAGCGGACGATGGCGGACGGTGCCCGGAGCGTGGCGGAGCTCTGCGAGATCGCCGCCGAGCGGGGCCTCCTCGTCGACATGCACTGCGACGAGACGGACGATCCCATGTCGCGTCACATCGAGACGCTGGCCTACGAGACGCAGCGGCTCGGCCTGCAGGGGCGGGTCGCCGGCTCTCACCTGACGTCCATGCACTCGATGGACAACTACTACGTCTCGAAGCTCCTGCCGCTGATGGCGGAGGCGGGCGTGACGGCGATCGCCAACCCGCTGATCAACATCGTGATCCAGGGGCGCCACGACACATTCCCGAAGCGGCGCGGCATGACGCGCGTGAAGGAGATGCGCGACCACGGCATCGACGTCGCCTTCGGCCACGACTGTGTGATGGACCCATGGTACTCGCTCGGCAACGCCGACATGCTGGAGGTCGCGGCGATGGGGCTGCACGTGGCGCAACTGACCTCGCGCGACGACATGCGCTGGTGCTTCGAGCGCGTGACCACAGCCGGCGCCAGGGTCATGCACCTCGACGGCTACGGCATCGAGGTCGGGAACCGGGCCGACATGGTGCTCCTCCAGGCAGGCGATCCGATCGAGGCGATCCGGATGAAGGCGACGCGGCTCGCCGTGATCCGTTCGGGCAGGGCGATCGCGCGGACGCCCCCGCGCGTGGCGGCGCTGGCGCTGCCGAGGCGACCGGTCCGGCTCGATCCGGCGGCGTATCGGCCGACCGGCGGCGGTTAGTTTCTCGGCTTCACCGGCCTTCCCGGCCGGGCCGGTCCGGCGGTCGAGGCGAGACGGATCGGGCGCGACGGCTTGATCGCCGTCAATGGCCGGTCTCACGCGCCGAGCTAGCGTGGCCGACGGATGTGCCACGGTCGCCAATGCCGGGCACGCGGGAGGGATCGATGACGAGGCAGGAATTGTCGGCGATGCTCCACCATCTCGATCCGGGCGCGGCCTGCAGCATCAGGCTGGAGGTTCTCGCCGCCATGTTCGGCGACAACGGCCTGGACCTCGGGCCTTCCGCCGAGGCGTTCGCGGAGGAACACGGCTGCACGTTCTCCTTCGTCGCGGGCGAGGAGCCGCGCTTCGTGAAGAGCGACGTGTTCTGACGACCAACTGCCTGTGACCGCCAGAGGACCGGCGCGGCCGGCGCCGCCGAAGGGTGAAGGCTCGGCGGGGATGCGGAGTTTCGCCCCCGTCATCGTCGCCGTGAGCCAGATCGAGCTGGCCGACCTCCGCCGCTAGCGCTGACGGTGTGAAATCAGCGTGCTCCACCGGGTTCGAACAGGTTCTCTCGGTTCCGTGATCGGAAACGGTCGCGGTTCCGAGCCTTTTCCCCTGCTTTTCCGCGCACCGAAACGACCCTGAGGGAGATCCATCTTAATCGGTCATTTCACCATGCGAAATGCTATCCCCATGCGTGAAATTCCGGCTTGTCCCCGCGGAAGCCTGGCCGCATCGTGAGGGCATGAAACGCGACGACACCCAAGAGACCCTGAGCATCGGTCCGGCCGCTATCGAGACCACCTCCGTGCGTGAGCGCCGGACGGTGCAGTCCGTCGAGCGGGCGCTCGACATCCTCGAGGCGCTGTCGGCCTCGGATGGCGAGCTGCAGCTCCGCGAGATCGCGCAGCGCACCGGCATCAACCTCTCGACGTGTCACCACCTGCTGATGACCCTGATGGCGCGGGGCTATGCGGGCCAGCACCTTCGCGACAGGAGCTACTTCCTCGGCAACAAGGTGTTCGAGATCTCGAGCATGCGAAGCCGCCAGATCGACCTCGTGCCGATGGCGATGCCCGACCTGCGCCATCTGAACCGCGAGACGCAGGAGACGGTGCATCTCGAGGTCCTGCGAGGGACGGACCTGACGACGCTCGCGAAGCTGGAATCCCGCCAGGCCGTCCGCGTCGGCACCGACAGTTTCGGCAAGTCGAACGCCGCCCACGCGACGGCCACAGGCAAGGCGATCCTGGCCTGGCTGCCCGAGAACGAGATGATGCGCGTGATCGCGGAGAAGGGGCTGAGCCGCTTCACGGACAGGACGATCACGACGCTGGCGGGCCTCGTGGAGGCGCTGCGCGTGGTCCGCCGCAGCGGCTATTCGACCGACGAGGAGGAGTTCACGCTCGGCGTGACCTGCGTTGGTGCCGCGCTCCGCGACCACTCCGGCGCAGTGGTCGGCGCGGTGAGCTGCTCCATGCCGGCGATGCGAGCCGACAGGGCGCATCTCGACGCCGTGACGAAGGCGGTGCGGCGCTGCGCGGCTTCCATTTCCAACCGCCTGGGCGACACGACGGCCCGGAATGGCGGAGGCGGCGCCGCGAGCGCCGCCTGATCCCAAAACACCAGACGAACAAGACCCTTCAGGGAGGACTTTGACATGGCACTCGACGCAAGCGTGAAGACGAGCCCGGATTTCCCGATCCCCGAGACGATGAAGGCCTGGGTGCTGGGCGATCCCGACCAACTGACGCTCACAGAGAAGCCGGTCCCGTCGCCGAAGCGCGCGGAAGTGCTCGTCCGCATCGACGCCGTGGCGATCTGCGCGACCGACCTCGAGATCATCCACAACGGCCCCCCGGCGATGATCCAGGGCGGCGCGCCGTTCAACAAGAACTTCACGCCCGGCCATGAGTACATGGGCACCGTCGTGGCGCTCGGAGAGGGCGTCGACGAGTACACGATCGGCGACCGCGTCACGGTCGAGATTCACGCCGGCTGCGGCCAGTGCAAGCGCTGCCGCCAGGGCATGTACACCTCGTGCCACAACTACGGCCTGAACTACGGCGACAGGAACAAGGGCCACCGCGCGAACGGATTCACCACCGACGGCGGCTTCGCCGAATACGCGGTGAACAACATCAACACGCTCGTTCACGTGCCGGACGACATGTCTGACGAGGAGGCGACGCTCGTCGTCACCGCCGGCACGGCGATGTATGGCCTCACGGAGCTCGGCGGTCTCGTCGCCGGCGAGAGCGTCGTCGTCACCGGACCCGGCCCGATCGGCCTGCTCGGCGTCGCGGTGGCCAAGGCGCTGGGCGCCCAGCCGGTGATCCTGACCGGCACGCGCGACAACCGGCTCGAGATGGGCAAGAAGCTCGGCGCCGACCACACGATCAACGTGCGCAACGAGAACGCCGTCGAGCGCGTCCGCGAGATCATGGGCGGCAAGGGCGTCGACTACGTCGTCGAGTGCTCCGGCGCGTCGAACGCCGTCAACGAGGCGGCGCAGATGGTCAATCGCGGTGGCCGCATCTGTCTCGCCGCCTTCCCGCACGAGGCGGTGCCGGTCGACGTCGCCTATCTCGTCCGCAACAACATCTACGTCTACGGCATCCGCGGCGAGGGCAAGAGCGCGACCCACCGCGCGGCGGCCTTCATGGAGCAGAAGCGCTTCGACGCGACGCTCATCCACACCCACACCTTCCCGATGGGCGACCTCGAGACGGCGCTGAAATACGCCCGCGAGCGCATCGAGGACGCGATCAAGGTGGTGGTGAAGAACGATCACGCGGTGTCGCAGCGCGCGGAAGCCGCGGAGTAGCAGGATCTGGCCGGCGGCGGCCGAGAAACGCCGCCGGCAGCGATATCTGGACGGCCTCGCGGGGCCGTCCGTAGCGCTAGCGCGCCTTCAAGAGCCGGCGGAAGACCGGCAGCGCGCCGCGGAGAACCGACAGGAAACGCCCCATGCTGAGCTGCGACGACTATCTGAAGCCGAAGAGCCTGAAGGAGGCCCTGCAGGCGGTGGCGCAGGCGCCGGCAGGCAGCCGCGTCATCGCCGGCGGCACCGACACGCTCCCTTGGGCGCGCGAGGGCCGGGCAGGCGACGTCCATGTGCCCGCGCTGATCGACGTGACCAAGGTCGCGGAGTTCCAGGGCACGCGGATCGAGAACGGCCGCTGCCGCATCGGCGCCGCCGTGCCGTACCAGCCGTTCCTCGACGACGTGAGCCTGCGGGCCGCGCTGCCGTGCATGCCCTATTGCGCGATCTGGTTCGCCGACGACCAGATCCGCGAGCAGGCGACGCTGGCGGGCAACATCGTCAACGCCTCGCCAGTTGCCGACGGGACGCCCGCGCTCCTGACCCTGAATGCCGAGGTGGAGCTTGCCCGCCTCGAGGGGGACGAGGTGGCGTTCCGGCGGATGAAGCTCGCGGAGTTCATCACGGGGCCGGGCCGGACGCAGCTCATGCCCGGCGAGCTCGTCGCCGCCATCGAGTGCGAGACGGCGGAGGGCTACGGAGGCTCGTTCGAGAAGGTCGGGGCGCGGCGCTCGCTCGTCATCTCGTCGGTCTGCGTCGCCGGGCTCGTGAAGACGAGCGAGGACGGCCGCAGCTTCGCCGACGTGCGGCTCGCCGCCGGCGGTGTCGGGCCGGTCGCGTTCCGTTTCGACGACATCGAGGACGAACTCGTCGGAGCCGAGATCTCCGAGGCGGCCGTCGAGAAGGCGGCCGACCACGCGGCGCGGCGCGTCGCCTCGCGCTCCCGCGTGGAATACCGCCGCGAGGTCATTCGCGGCTTCGTCATCCGGGCGGTCGAGGACGCGCTGGCGCGTGCCCGGCCCGCCATCCCCCACACACCCAGCCTGAAGGAGGCGATCCATGCCTGAGCAGGTCCTGGAACTGACCGTCAACGGTCGCAAGCAGAAGAAGATCGCGAAGCCCGGCGCCCGGCTCCTCGACTTCCTGCGCGACGAGCTCAACCTCACGGGCGCGAAGGAAGGCTGCGGCGCCGGCGAATGCGGCACGTGCTCCGTCTTCGTCGACGGCAAGCTCGTGAAGTCCTGCCTGATGCCGGCGATGAAGGCCGACGGCGCGACGATCGAGACCGTCGAGGGGCTCGCGAACAAGGGCGAGCTGACGCCGCTGCAGCGCGCCTTCCACAAGACCGGTGCGAGCCAGTGCGGCTACTGCATCCCCGGCATGGTGATGGCCGCGACGTCTGCGCTGCGCGAGAACCCCTTCGCCGATCGCGAGGAGATCAAGGAGCGGCTCGGCGGTAATATCTGCCGCTGCACCGGCTACCAGAAGATCTTCGAGGCGGTCGAGCTCGCCCGCGACGTGATGAACGGCCGGCTGCCCGCGACCGCTATCGACGTCGACGAGAAGGCCGAGAAGTATATCGGCGCGAATGTCCGGCGACTCGACGCGCCGAGCAAGGTGTCCGGCAGCCTGCGCTATGCCGGCGACATGACGATGCCCGGCATGCTACACATGCAGGTGCTGCGCTCGCCCCATGCCCACGCGAAGATCCTCTCGATCGACACGAGCGAGGCCGAGGCCCTCGAGGGCGTCGAGTGCGTGGTGACGCACGAGGACGTGCCGGGCGAAGACGGGTTCGGCGTGTTCGTCCACGACCAGCCGATCATGGCGCGCGACAAGGTGCGCTATGTCGGCGAGGCCGTCGCCGCGGTCGCCGCGGAGGATCTCGCGACGGCGCGGAAGGCGCTCGGCCTCATCAGGGTCGAGTACGAGGAACTGCCGGCGGTCTTCGATCCCTTCGAGGCGATGAAGCCCGGGGCGCCGAAGATCCACGACTATGCCGACGGCAACCTCACGAAGCACATCCCGATCCGCAAGGGCGACGTCGAGAACGGCTTCGCCGAGGCCGACGTCATCATCGAGGAAACCTATTCGACGCAGGCCGTCGAGCATGCCTATCTCGAGCCGGAGGCGGGGCTCGCCTATGTCGATCACGACGGCGTCGTGACCGTCCTGTCGCCGAGCCAGAACATCACGCACCACCGGCACATGCTGTCGAAGATCATCGCCAAGCCGATCAACAAGGTGCGCTTCATCATGAGCGCGGTCGGCGGCGGCTTCGGCGGCAAGGAAGACATGATCTACCAGGGCATGCTGGCGCTCGCGGCGATGAAGACGATGCGGCCGGTGCGGCTCGTCTTCACCCGCGAGGAGTCGATCGCCACGACCGCGAAGCGGCACCCCTTCACGACGCGGCTCAAGGTCGGCTTCAAGAAGGACGGGCGCATCACGGCGGCGGAGATGGAGGCGGTCGCCGACGGCGGCGCCTACGGGCTGTCCACCGAGGGCGTCATGCGCAAGGCGGCGATCCTCTCCTGCGGGCCCTACGACATCGCCAACGTCAAGGTCGACACACGGGGCATCTACACGAACAACACGCCCTCCGGCGCCTTCCGCACCTTCGGCGGCATGCAGGTCCAGTTCGCCATGGAAAGCCACATGGATCTGGCCGCGGAACGGCTCGGCCTCGACCCCTTCGAGATCCGCTACCTGAACGCGATGCGCGACGGAGCGGTGACCCACACGCAGCAGAAGCTCGACTCGGTGAGCGCGACGCGGGTGATGGAGGCGGCCGAGAAGGCTTCGAACTGGGAGCGGGGCGTCCCGAACGGCCGCGGCGCGACGCGCAGCGACCTCGGCGGGCCCGGCACCCGCAAGGCCTGCACGCTCGGCGCCCGGCTCGCCGAGCAGGCCGACCACCGCGTCGAAGAGGAGGTCGCGTGATGGAACGGATCGTCAGAGGCCGCGGCGTCGCGGCGTCCTGGTACGGCATCGCCCGCACCGCGACCATCGACCGGGCAGGCGCCTGGGTCGAGATCGACGACGGCGGCACGGCCAAGGTCGTCACCGGCGTGACGGAAATCGGCGAGGGCATCCTCACCGTGCTCGCGCAGATCGCGGCGGAGGAGCTCGGCATCAAGCCGGAGCAGGTGACGATCGGCGACAACGACACCGCGCGGGCGCCGGAGGCCGCGCATGCCGGCGCGACGCGCCAGACCTACATGATCGGCAACTCGGTCGCGCTCGCCTCGCGTGACGCGCGCACGAAGCTCGACAGGGAGATCGCCGACCACTGGAACGTGAAGCCGGAGGACATCCGCGCCTTCGACGGCGAGATCTGGGCGGAGGGCTCGAACCTCCGGATGTCGATGGAGGAGGCCGTCGACATCTGCAAGAAGCGGGGCGTCGTGCCGGTCGGCTCCGGCTCGTTCACGGCGCACGGCACCGGTCTCGACCCGGTCGACGGCTCCGGCAGCCCCTGGCAGGCCTACGTCTTCGGGTGCCAGGTCGCGGAGGTCGAGGTCGA
Organism: Lutibaculum baratangense AMV1; assembly: GCF_000496075.1. GTDB lineage: Bacteria > Pseudomonadota > Alphaproteobacteria > Rhizobiales > Tepidamorphaceae > Lutibaculum > Lutibaculum baratangense. The sequence continues at coordinate 31,855 of NZ_AWXZ01000007.1, read as the reverse complement.
CACGGTGACGGGCGAGGTGCAGGTGCTCGGCATGTGGGCCGCGCACGACATCGGGCGCGTCATCAATCCGCGCGGCGTCGAGGGGCAGATCGAGGGCGGCATCGTCCAGGGTCTCGGCCAGGCGCTGATGGAGGATTACAGGCTCGAGAACGGCCACACGACGACGCACGGCTTCGCGAAGTACATCCTGCCGACGTCGCTCGACATTCCGGAAATCACGTCGATTCTCGTCGAGGATCACGATCCCCGCAGCCCTCTCGGGGCGAAGGGCATCGGAGAGCCGGCCCTCGTGCCCACGGCGCCGGCCATTCTCAACGCCATCCACGACGCGACGGGCGTGCGCATCCGGTCGCTCCCCGCGACGCCGGAGAAGATCCTCGCCGCACTCGCCGAGAAGCGCGCGCGGGACGGCGTCAGGGAAGCGGCGGAATAGTCGTCTGAAAGAGGCCACGGCGCATGAAGACGGCGGGCCCAAACGGGAGGGTAGCGTGAACGAGAACATGTATGGACGGATGCGTCTCGGCCTCGTCCATTTCAAGGCGTTCCCGGGGATCGAGCAGGGGGTGGGCCCGATCGTCGAGACGCTGGAGAGGATCTGCGAGGACGATTTCTGGACGGCCGTCGAGATCGGCTGGATGAAGGACTTCCGCGTCCGGAACACGGCGGCGGAGCTGCTTCGCCACAGCCATCTCGCCGTCGCCTACGCCACCCAGCCCAAGGTGCTGACGACGAAGCTGAACCTCAACTCGCTCGACCAGAAGGAGCGCAAGTCGGCGATCGACGGCGTGCAGGCCGCGGTCGAGGAGGCGTTTCAGCTCGGGGCCGAGGTCGTTCGCCTGATCGCCGGCAAGGATCCGGGCGACGAGAAGCGCGAGGAAGCGAAGAAGCTGCTCGCCGATTCGCTGTCGCAGATCATGGATTTCGGGGCCGAGCTCGGCCGCATGAACTTCACGCTCAAGATCTTCGACCGCGACATCGACAAGAAGAACCTGATCGGCCATTTCCAGGACGCGCTCGACGTCGCCGAGATGCTGGCGCCGAGCTACGAGAATTTCGGCCTGCTGGCGGATCTGAGCCATTTCCCGCTGCTCGACGAGAAGGCGGAGGAGGCGATCCCGCTCATCGGCAAGCACCTCCGCTCCGCCCACCTCGGCAACTGCGTCTTCCGCGACAGGCACCACCCGGCCTACGGCGACATCCAGCCGCGGTTCGGCGTGCCGGGTGGCGAGATCGATCTGCCGGAGGTGATCGACTACTTCCGCGTCCTTCGCGACAACGGCTTCTTCGATCAGGGCGAACGGCCGATCGTGAGCGCGGAGGTCCGCCCCGTCCTCGCGGGGGAGAAGTCCGAGGTCATCATCGCGAACACCAAGAGGGTGATCCGCGACGCATGGGCGCTGGCCTGACCGCCGGCGCCGAATGTCTGGCTGCCGGCGGCCGACACCGGAGCCGAACTCGACCGACCCGCGGAAACAAACAGGCGGGCGGTCTGAAGAACTGGGAGGAGACAATGAAGATGAGGTCTTTCGGAGTGGCGACGTCCTGGCTCGCGGCTTCCGTGGCGGCGGCTGCGCTGATCGCCGTTCCCACGGCGAAGGCGCAGGAGGACTTTCCCACCAAGCCGGTGGAGATGACGATCCTGTTCGGCGGAACGGCCCAGACGATCGGCCAGCTCCTCGCCGACCTGATGTCGAAGGAACTCGGGCAGCCCGTCGTTCCGGTCAGCCGGACGGGCGGCGGCGGCGCCATCGGCTATTCGCACGTCCACTCGACGAGGCCCGACGGCTACAACATCGTCTGGAACTCGAACTCGATCTCGTCCGGCTACCACCAGGGCAACCTGCCGTTCAACTACGAGGCCTTCGAACCGATCGCCCGCGTGACGGTGGAGGTTCCCGCCCTGGCGGTCCGCGCCGACAGCGGCTGGGAGAGCCTGTCCGACATGGTCGAGGCGGTGAAGTCCGGCGAGACGAAGCTGAAGATGGGGGCGTCCGGCCAGGGCTCGTTCACGGATCTCACGGCGAAGGCGCTCTTCCAGGAGCTGGGGATCGAGGACAAGGTCGTCTACGTGCCCTACGGCGACGGCAAGGCCCCCGTCGAGCTCCTGGCCGGCCGCGTCGACGCCGCCATCCAGTGGCCCGGGCAGTTCATCCCGCACGTCCAGAGCGGCGACCTGAAGATGCTCTGCGTGACGGGGTCGGAGCGGGTCGAGGTGATCGACGACGTTCCGACCTGCGCGGAGGCCGGCGCGGGAGATCTCGACATCACGATGTGGCGGGGCCTTGCCGCCCCGGAGGGAACCCCTCAGGAGGTCGTCGAGAAGCTCCAGGAGGCCGCTCGCAAGGCTGCCGAGTCGGACCAGCTCAAGGACGCCTCGGGCAAGCTCGGCTTCGAGATCTCCTTCATGGACGCACAGGAGTTCGGAGAGCTGATCGCGAAGGACGACGAGGTGATCGCCGAACTTCTGAAGTCTGGCAACTAAGAGCGCCGACATGACACAGCAGGGCAGGGACCGCCTCGCCGGGAGCATCTTGTTCGTCCTTGCGGCGCTCTGGTGCTGGGGCGTGGTCGCCACGATCCCGGTACTGGGGGCCGAGGGACGGCTGGGGCCGCGAGGATTTCCCCTGGGGCTCGGGCTGCTTCTGGCGGCGTTCTCTGCCCTGCTGATCGTCTCGAGCTTCCTCAGCCCCAAGGACGAGGCTGTCCAGGAGCTGAAGGCGGACGGGCCGCCGCTCGGCGTCGAGCTCTGGGCGGTTCTTTCGACGCTCGGCTTCCTCGGCGGCTACACCGTGCTTCTCTGGGCGGCGGGGTTTCTCGTCGCGACCGTCATCATCGTCGCCGCGGGGCTCGTGCTGATCCTGGGCAAGAGGAACTGGCTCTTCGTCGCCCTCATGTCGTTCGGAACCGCCCTCGTCGTCTTCGTCACGTTCAACAAGATCCTCGGCGTCTACCTACCGCACGGCCGCTGGATCGACATCTGGTTCTAGGTGGATTCATGGACGCGTTGCTCTCGGCGCTGCCACTCGTCGCGGATCCATCGGTTCTGCTGGCGATACTCGTCGGCTCCCTGATCGGTCTGATCTTCGGCTCCGTTCCCGGGCTGACCTACTCCCTGGCCCTCGCGGTCGTGCTCCCGATGACCTTCCAGCTGCCGACGGTCGCGGCGGTCGGGATGCTGCTCGGGACCTATATCGGCGGCATGACCGGCGGCTCGGTCGCCGCGATCCTCATCGGCATTCCAGGCACGCCATCGGCCGCCGCCACCGTCCTCGACGGCTACCCGCTCGCCCGCACCGGGCGCGCCGGCCTCGCCCTCGGGACCGCGGTTCTCGTCTCGACTTTCGGTGGGCTCTTCAGCCTTGCGGTCATGATCGTCTCGGTCGACTTCGTGTCGGGCATCGCGATCAAGTTCGGCCCGGCGGAGCTCTTCGCGCTCGTCCTCTTCGGCCTCTCGACGATCTGCGGCCTGGCCGAGAAGTCGCTGCTGCGGGGCCTGATCGCCGGCGTGATCGGCCTGCTCGTGATGACGGTCGGTCTCGACGCGATCGACGGCGTGCAGCGCATGACCTTCGGCTCGACCGCCTTTCTCCAGGGCGTCGACCTCCTGGTGGCGATGGTCGGGCTCTTCGCGGTGCCGCAGATCATGCAGACGCTGATCGACTGGCGGCGCGGGCGCGAGATCCGGCTCGAGGCCGGCGACGTCCGCAGCGAGATGCCGAAATGGAGCGAGCTGCGCCGTAACTTCGGGGTGATCGTCCGCTCGGCCGCGCTGGGCACCGGCATCGGGGCGATTCCCGGCACCGGCGGTCCTATCGCCGCCTTCCTCGCCTACGACCAGGCGCGGCGGTTCTCCAAGAACAAGGAGAAGTTCGGCAAGGGCGAGCTGGCGGGCGTGATCGCGCCCGAGACCGCCAACAACTCCGTGACCGGCGGCTCGATGATCCCGCTCCTTTCTCTCGGCATTCCCGGGGATCCCGCGACGGCGATCATCCTCGGGGGTCTGCTGATCCACGGCCTGACGCCCGGACCGCTCCTGTTCATGGAGCACAAGACGGAGGTCTACACGATCTACCTGTCGATCGTGGTGGCGTATGTGGCGATCCTCGCCTTCCAGTATTTCGGCATCAAGCTGTTCGTCCGCGTCCTGCGCGTGCCGCCGCACATACTGTCCGTCGTGATCGGCGTGCTCTGCGTGATCGGCACATTCGCGATCCGCAACTCCTTCTTCGACGTCTACGTCATGATGACGATCGGGCTGCTCGGCTACCTCCTGATGAGGGCGCGGATCCCGGTGACGCCGATCATCCTGGGCCTCGTGCTCGGGCCGACGCTGGAACGGGAGTTCCGCACGGCGCTGATCCTCTCGGACGGCAGCTACGCGATCTTCTTCCAGTCCACAGCGGCGCTGATCTTCTTCGCTCTGACGATCCTGATCATCGCCTTCCATTTCATCGGCCAGACGCGCGCCCGGCGCGCGGCGCCAAACGCAAAGGCTTCCATCGATGCTGGATAGACGCCGGGAAACGGGACTTTCCGCCACCATGCGCACGAGGGCGGGCGCAATCGCCGAGGCCGGCGGCGTGGACGCCGCGATCGTCGCCGGGACCGTGCCGGCGGTGATCGAGACGACGCTCTCGGAGGCACTCGTGCTGGCGCTCGCGCTGCAGGGCGTCACGAAATATCTCGCGATCTTCGGCCACGGCTCGACCGACCTCGGAGAGGTGTTGCGGGTCTACGGCGAGGAGGGCGTGACGCGGACGGTCAACTGCCGCAACGAGGTCGAGATGGCGCACGCCGCCACCGCCTTCGCCTGGCAGTACGGCGAGGTGCCGGCCGTCGTGACCTCGATCGGGCCGGGGGCCCTGCAGGCCATGGCCGGCTCGCTCGCCGCCGCGTCGAACGGCGTCGGCGTCTACCATATCTACGGCGACGAGACGACGGGCGGGGAGGGCTACAACATGCAGCAGATCCCCAAGGAGGAGCAGGGCCTATTCGGCCGCCTCACCGCGACGATGGGCGAGAGCTACGTGCTGCACACGCCGTCAGCGCTGCGCGACGCGATGAGGCGCGGCGCGCTGAAGGTGAACCACCCGTACAAGGCGGGGCCGTTCTACCTGCTCCTGCCGCTCAACACGCAGCCTGAGCTCGTCACGCTCAACCTCGCGGCCATGCCGCGCAAGCCGCAGCTGCCGACGATGGCGCCGGCGGACACGCAGGCGCTCGACCAGGCCTGCGATCTCCTGCGCCGGCACCGGCGCATCGTCATCAAGGCCGGCGGCGGCACGCGAGGCCACGACGCGGCGCTGCGCCGCCTCGCCGAGGCGATCGGGGCTGCCGTGGTTCTCTCGCCCGGCTCGACGGGCGTGCTGCCCGACCACCATCCGCAGAACATGCATGTCGGCGGCTCCAAGGGCTCGATCAGCGGCAACCACGCGATGGAGAACGCCGACCTACTGGTCGCGATCGGCACGCGCGGCGTCTGCCAGGCGGACTGCTCCGGCATCGGCTATCCCTCGGCCGAAGCCGTCATCAACATCAACGGCGATCTCGCCGACGCGACCCACTACAACCACACGGTGCCACTCACAGGCGACATCGGCGCCGTTATCGACGCACTGCTCACCCGGCTCGAGGCCACGGGCGGACTCAGCCTCGACGACAAGCGCGAGTGGCTCGATGCGTGCGGACGCCAGAAGGCGATCTGGGCGCAGTTCAAGACCGAGCGTTTCGAAGCGCCGGCCGTGCACGATCCCGTGTGGAACCGGCCCGTGCTGACCCAGCCGGCGGCCCTCCACGTCGTCGCGAAGTACGCGAACGAGACGAACGCGGTGAAGTATTTCGACGCGGGCGACGTGCAGGCGAACGGCTTCCAGGTCGTCGAGGACGACCGGACGGGCCAGACCTACACGGAGACCGGCGCCTCCTACATGGGCTTCGCCGTCTCGGCTCTTCTCGGCAACGTGCTGGCGGAAAAGCCCGAATACGGAATCGCGTTCACGGGCGACGGCTCGTTCATGATGAACCCGCAGATCCTGATCGACGGTGTGGAGCACGGCGTGAAGGGCACGATCGTGATCTTCGACAACCGCCGGATGGCGGCGATCACCGGGCTGCAGAAGGCGCAGTATCAGCACGAGTACAAGACGAATGACGGCGTCGCCGTCGACTATGTCGCGATGGCGGGCTCGGTTTCCGGGGTGAAGGCCCTCTGGGGCGGCACCTCCGCGGAGGAGCTGCGTGCCGCGCTCCAGGCCGCACGGGACCATGACGGCCTCGCGGTGATCCACGTGCCCGTCTATTGCGGCGACGACCCGCTCGGCGGCATGGGGGCCTACGGCTCCTGGAACGTCGGCAACTGGGTCGAGGACGTCCAGCAGAAGTACCTGCACCAGACCATCTGACGCCACGAGGAGTATCTTCATGTATCGCGATCTCGACCTCTATATCGGCGGCGTCTGGGGCAAGGCCTCTTCGGGCGGCACGCGCGATGTCCTGGATCCCGCGACCGAGGAGGTCGTCGGGCGCATCCAGGACGCGACGCCGCAGGACCTAGACCGGGCACTCCAGGCGGCGGAGGAGGGCTTTCGCGCCTGGAAGTCCGTCTCGACCTGGGAGCGCGGCGCGAAGCTTCGCCAGGTCGCAGGCCTCATCCGCGAGCGCGTGGACACGATCGCGGAGATCATGTCGACCGAGACCGGCAAGCCGCTCGCCGAGGCGAAGGGCGAGACGGGCGCGGCGGCCGACCAGTTCGAATGGCTCGGCGAGGAGGCGCGGCGGGTCTACGGCCAGACCATTCCAGGGCGAACGCCCGACACGCGCCTGCAGGTGATCTACCAGCCGGTCGGCGTCGTCGCGGCGTTCTCGGCGTGGAACTTCCCCGCGCTCCTGCCGGCCCGCAAGATCGCCGCGGCGCTCGCGGCCGGCTGCTCGATCATCATCAAGCCCGCCGGCGAGGCGCCGGGCTCCTGCGCCGAGCTCGTGCGGGCCTGCCACGACGCGGGAATACCTGCCGGCGCGGTGAATTTCGTCACCGGCCAGTCGAGCATGATAGCCCGGCACCTCATCTCGTCGGACGTCGTGCGGAAGGTGTCGGTGACCGGATCCGTGCCCGTGGGGAAGGAGATCCTGCATCTCGCGGCCGACGGCGTGAAGAAGGTGTCGATGGAGCTCGGCGGCCACGGGCCCGTCATCGTCTTCGACGACGCGGACGCGGTGAAGGCGGCCGAGACGTGTGCGGCGACGAAGTTCCGCAATTGCGGCCAGGTCTGCATCTCGCCCTCCCGCTTCTACGTGCACGAGAGGAGCTACGACGCCTTCGCCGGCCGCTTCGCCGAAGTGGCGCGCGGCCTGAAGGTCGGCGGCGGCCTGGAGGACGGCGTGCAGATGGGCCCGCTCGCCAATCCGCGGGGCCTCGAGACGGCGAAGACGCTCGTCGAGGACGCCGTGTCGCGGGGTGCCGAACTTCTCGCCGGCGGAAAGCCGCCGAGCGATCGCAACCGCGGCTACTTCTTCGAGCCGACCGTGCTCGGCCGCGTGCCCGACGACGCGCGCATCATGATCGAGGAGCCGTTCGGCCCCGTCGCCCCGATCACCACCTTCTCCGACTATGACGAGGTGATGCGGCGGGCGAACTCGCTGCCGTTCGGGCTCGCCGGCTATGTCTTCACGGGCAGCCTCAACCTCGCCACCCGCGCCTCCGAGGACCTCGAGGTGGGCATGGTGGGCGTGAACGAGATGCTGCTCGCGACGGCGGAGGCGCCGTTCGGCGGCATCAAGGAGAGCGGGATGGGCCGCGAGGGCGGCTCGCTCGGCATCCACGACTATCTCGAGCCGAAATATGTGAAGATGAAGATCTGAGGATCCTGCAGGCCTGGCGGATCTGGCGCACGCTTCCGCGGCTTCCGCTCGTCCCGGCCTCCGCCGGGACACGCCGCGCAAGCATCGAGGCTCCGCCCGTGACGAGACGACCAACAAGAAAGCGCCACGACTCCCCATGAGCGACGAGACCGACAACAAGGGCCAGGGCATCGCGCTCGGCCTGACGAACTACGGCGACCGCGACTTCGCCCTCTATCTCCGCAAGTCCTTCGCGAAGTCGATGGGCTATTCGAACGAGATGCTGGACCGGCCGGTCGTCGGCATCGCCTACACGCCCTCGGGATTCAACAACTGCCACCGGCACTTCCCGGAGATGCTGGAGGCGGTGAAGCGCGGCGTGCTCGTTGCCGGCGGGCTGCCGCTCGAGTTCCCGACGATCTCGCTCGGCGAGGTGTTCCTCAGCCCCACGAGCCTGAAGTTCCGGAACCTGATGGCGATGGACACGGAGGAGATGATCCGCGCCCAGCCGATGGATTCCGTCGTGCTGATGGGGGGCTGCGACAAGACCGTGCCGGCACAACTCATGGGGGCGGCCTCGGCCAACCGTCCGGCGATCCAGATCGTGGCGGGACCCATGATGACCTCGCGGCACGGCGAGGAGCGCCTCGGCGCCTGCACCGATTGCCGCAGGTTCTGGGCGAAGTACCGCGCCGAGGAGATCGACGGGGAGGAGATCGACCGCGTGGAGGGCCGGCTCGCGACGACCGCCGGCACCTGCGCGGTGATGGGCACGGCCTCGACCATGGCCTGCATCGCCGAGACGCTCGGCATGTCGCTGCCGGGAACCGCCGCCATCCCCGCCGTCCACGCCGACCGCCTGCGCGCCGCCGAGGCGACGGGCATCGCGGCGGTCGATCTCATCCGCCGGCCGATCACGCCGAAGGAGATCATCACGCGCGAGAGCGTCGAGAACGCGCTGCGGGTGCTCCTCGCGCTCGGCGGCTCGACGAACGCCATCATCCACCTGACGGCGGTCGCGGGTCGGCTCGGGATCGACGTGCCGCTGACCTGGCTCAACGAGCTCTCCGAGACGACCCCGGTGCTCGTGAACCTGAAGCCCGTCGGCGCGAACTACATGGAGGACTTCTTCGCGGCCGGCGGCATGGGCGCCGTTCTGCGGGAGCTGAAGCCGCTCCTCAATCTCGACTGCATGACCGTGACCGGACAGACGCTCGGCGAGCGCCTGGAGGAGCCGCTGCCCTATGTCGACCGCAAGGTGATCGCGTCGGCGTCGGAGCCCTACGAGCCGCAGGGCGGGCTCGTCGCGCTCTTCGGGTCTCTCGCGCCGCGCGGGGCGATCCTCAAGCGCTCGGCCGCGGACCACACCCTGTTCGAGAAGGAGGGCAGGGCGGTCGTGTTCTCCTCGCTCGAGGACCTGGCGGCGCGGGTGGACGATCCCGACCTCGACATCGGCCCCGACGACTTCATGGTCCTGCAGAACGCCGGGCCGCGCAGCCAGTCCGGCATGCCGGAAGCGGGCTACCTGCCGATCCCGAGAAAGATCGCGCGTCAAGGCGTGAAGGACATGGTGCGTATCTCCGACGCGCGCATGAGCGGGACGGCGTTCGGCATGATCGTCCTCCATGTGTCGCCGGAAGCCTGCATCGGAGGACCGCTCGCGCTCGTGCGCAACGGCGACCGTATCCGCCTGTCCGTGAAGAACCGCTCCATCGACCTGCTGGTCGACGAGGCCGAGCTGGAGCGGAGGCGCGCCGCCCTCGCCGTCGAGGAGAAGGTGGAGCGGCGGGGCTACGACAAGCTCTACGCCGAGCACGTGATGCAGGCCGACGGCGGCTGCGACATGGATTTCCTGCTGCCGACGCAGGGCTGAGCTTCGCAGAAGGCGGGTTCAAATACGCGCCGCCCATGCCCTATGCTGCAGAGCACAATCGTGAGGTGCACTGCGGCAGCGGGTGATCCGACAACCCTCTGGTCCCGTAGTTGACTGCAACATCGGAACCTGAGGGCTGGACCATGATCGCCAAGTTTCTCCTTCGCCGGCTGCCCGACAGCGCCGAGCAGGACAGTCTCTCCTTCGCGATCGAGGCCGCCTCCGTCGCGCGTCACGCGCGGCCTCACGACTGGGCCCGCCTGCGCGGCGAGCTCGCGGTCGAGGCGGAACAGCCGAGCCCGAGCGCGACCGGAAGCGGCCGCAGGGCCGGCGAGGAGCCGTCGGGCTCCCTCGCGCCGAGCTTCTCCTGAGCCTTTACGCGTCGAGCCCCCGCCCGGGACGTCAGACCCGCGGCGGATGAGGCCAGCGAGTCGAAGGCGGTTTTGGCACCCGGTCTCTTGCCGTTTCGGCCCGGCGGCGCCAGCTTGCCCGGATGTGGCTCGTCAAGCTCTTCATCTGGCTCGCCGTCGGGTACGGCGCGATCGTTCTTGGAGCGTATCTGCTCCAGACCTGGCTCATCTTCCCGAGCGGCCTTGCAGGCGCCGGCCCGGCGCTGCCGCCCGAGGCGGAACGCCTCGCGATCGAGAGCGGCGGCCCTCGGGTCGTGCTGACGCGGCTTCCGCCGTCTCGTGGCGGTGCGGCCGAGGCCCCGGTGCTCCTCACCTTCGCGGGCAATGCGTGGAACGCCGATGCGGCCGCTCTGATGCTTCATCGGATCTTCCCTGAGCACGAGGTCGCCGCGCTCCACTACCGGGGCTACGGCCCCAGCGAAGGCCGTCCTTCCGCGGAGGCTCTCCTTCACGACGCGCAGCGGGCGTATGACCGCCTGACGGAAGATCGCGAGGCGCGCATCGTCGCGATCGGCCTGAGCATCGGTTCGGCCGCGGCGGTCGATCTCGCGGCCGACCGCTCGGTTGCCGGCATCGTCCTCGTCACCCCGTTCGGATCTCTCGAGGACCTCGCCGCCCGCCAGTATCCGTGGCTGCCCGTCCGCCTTCTCCTGCGGCATCGAATGGAGACCGCTGCGACGCTTTCCGATCTCGACGTGCCCACGGCCGTCATAGCGGCGGCGAGAGACGCGATCGTGCCGGCGGAGAGCTCCGACCGGGTGCGCGACGCCGCCAGCGACCTCCGCTTCTTCGCGACGATCGAGAATGCCGGCCACAACGACCTCTACGACCGGCAGGCCTTCGTGGCGGCCCTGCGCCAGGCGGTCGCCGCAGTGACGGATTGACGCGAAACAGGTTTCGCCCGCTCTCTCCACGATACGACGTCGCGGCTGCTGGCCGGCGTGTCTTCTCCCCGCCGGTCCTGCTATAGCGGCGCCCTGCGGGCCGGTCGCGGCACCCCCTCCTGGGGGGTGGCGGGGGCAATAGTGGAACCCGGTCTTCTTGACGGCAATCGGACGAAAGGACTTCCGCTGGGAGCATGGAGTGGGTCGCCGCATATGGAGGGCTGTTCCTCTCCGCCTTCCTCGCGGCGACGCTCCTGCCGGGTTCCTCCGAGGCGTTGCTGACGGGGCTGGCCCTGACGGGCCGATGGAACACGTGGTCCCTCCTCGTCGCCGCCTCTGCCGGCAACGTGCTCGGTTCGGTCGCGAACTGGCTCGCGGGCCGCATGCTGTCACGCCTGAAGGGCACACGGTGGTCGCCGGTCTCCGAACGCAGCTACGACAGGGCCTCGCGCCTCTTCGAGCGTTACGGGATCTGGTCGCTCTTCTTCGCCTGGGTCCCGATCGTGGGGGACCCGCTCACGGTGGTGGCGGGCGCGCTTCGGGTGCCGTTCCTGCCATTTCTCGTCATGGTCGCGGCCGGAAAGGTCGCGCGTTACCTCGTCGTTCTCGGCGGCGTCCTCTGGTGGCAGGGCGCATGAACGTGCGGGGAACGTGCGTTCGATCTGTGGGCCGGCGGAGGGGGCCGATCCGCTACCAGCGCAGCCGGAGCTGCGCGCCGAGCGTGCCGCGCCAGAACGGATCGCCGTCGTCGTCCGCCGCCAGCGCCCGGTCCTCACGGGCCTCCGAGTACTGGTAGAGGCCATAGAGTTCGAGCGAGGCGTGCCGGGTGAGGTCGCGCGACAGGCGTGCCTCGGCCGACCATGTCAGGCCGTCGCCGTCGAACTCGCTCCACGCCCAGCCGAGGGCTCCCTGCACGTCGAGCCACCATCCTGGCGCGGGCGCCCCGTAGGCATGGATCGTCCCGTGGAGCGACCTGTAGTGGCCCGGATTCCAGTAGCCGAAATCGTAGTCCTCGGCGAAGTCGAACGCGGTGGCCCTGGCGCCCAGCCAGAGAAAACCCGTCTCGCGGACGTTGTAGGCCGCGTCGACCTGGCCCCATATCCGCTCGTTGCCGTCGGTGTAATCGCTGTAATAGGCGCGCGCGCTCGCCCGCACGTCGCGCCGGGGGGTGAAGAACACCGCGCCGCCGAAATCGTCGGCCAGGACGTCGTTCACGAAGACGGCCGGATCCTCGTCGGCGTAGCGCCGCACCGCCTGGAGCTCGGCCCGCCACGTGTCGCTCATGAGGAAGGCGAGCGACGTCTCGTGCGTGAGCTCGAGATCGTCGCCCCCCGGCTCGCTTTCCTGGTTGAGCAGGACCGATGTCCGTGCCTCGAGCCAGTCGTTCACGCGATGCCGCGCGAAGACGCCGAACGAAGCCACCTCGACATCGGGGAAGTCGTCGCCGCGATAGCTGGCGAACCGCGCCTGGAGGCCAAGGCTCGTCAGGCCCCGGTTCAGGAACACCTCGTGGCTGCCCTGCAGCGTGAGGATGGAGAGCTCGTCGGAGCGGGTGACGTAGCGGCTTTCAAACCGCGTCAGCGGGCGTCGTTCGAGCAGGATGAGGTCGAGAAGCGCGCGGGCGGCCGCATCCTCGGGAGAATTCTCGAGGATCTGCCGCGTCAGATCCTCGGCGAGGTCGGGCCGGCCGAGATGCCGCCTCGCATTGGCGGCGATGATCAGCGTGCGCGGATCCGGCGACGCCGTCGCGAGAAGCGGCTCGAGCCGGTCGAGGGCGGCGATATGGCGCTCCATCGACGTCTCGCTCTGCGCGGCGCCCCGGAGCGCCTCGGCGTTCAGCGGCTCGACCGCCAGCGCGACCTCGAAATCCGCCAGCGCCCGTTCGTGGCGAACGAGCGTGTTGAACGACTGGCCCCGGCCGATGCGGGCTTCGGTGTCGCGGGGCCAGCCCTCGAGGAGCTCGGTATAGACGGGGACGGCCGCCTCGTGGTCGCCGCTCCAGGCGTGTCCGCGCGCGAGGCCCAGAAGCCCCCGCCGCCGCTCGACGGGAGCGAGACCCGGGAGCGACAGCACCTCGTGGAAGAGCGGAATCGCGTCCGCCGGTCGGCCGGAATAGAGCACCTGGTCCGCGTATTCGCGCAGAAGCTCGCGCCGGCGCGCGGGCGCCACTTGAAACGCCCTCTCGAAGAGCCGGACCGCCTCGCCGCTGCGGGCGGCCCCCGCCGCCTGTCGTGCGCCGCCGAGATAGGCATCGGCCAGGGCGCCGCGGGCCTCGTCGTCCCGTGGGTTTGCCCGCACGATCGGCCGCCATGCGGACGCGGCGGCGCCGAATTCGCCGGCCCAAAGCAGGGCGAAGGCAAGTTTGCGCTCGACCTCGGAGCGCTGCCCGGGTGTCAGCGGAAGCTCGGCGAGGGCGCGCCGATAGAGCGGCACTGCCCGTCCCGGCTCTCCCGCATACGCGACCTGATCGGCATACTCGATGCCCATTTCGACGAAGAGCGCGGGTTCGAGTTGCAGCGCTCGCGAGAAAGCGGCCGCCGCCTCTGCGTTGGCGCCGCGTCCGGCAGCCTCCCGTGCCGCAGCAATCGCCGCGATGGCGGGCGAGGGCGGTTCGTCTGCTGCGGGCTCTCCGTCCATGGGGGCGCGTTCGGCCGCCTCTGGCTCCGACTGATCGGCCTCGTCGGATTCGCCTCCGGCCATGGACTCCCGATTCCGCTCCTGCTCCTCGGCGACAGCGATACGGGCCTCCGCGAGCGCCGCTCGTGCCTCCTCGTCGTCGGGAGACGCCGAAACGACGGCGGAGAGCGCCTCGGCCGCCTCTTCGGGACGTCCGCTCCAGAGAAGCGCGAAGGCGAGGTTCCGCTCGATCCGTCGGCGCTCGTCCTCCACCAGGCCCTCCTCGCTCAGGAGCTCGCGGTAGAGGGGGACGGCCTCGGCGGGCCGACCGGCATAGGCAATCTGATCGGCGAGCTCGCGCTGCCACTCCCGCCGCCGCGCCGGGGAAGCCGAGATCGCCGCCTCGAAGAGGCGTGCGGCTTCCTCGTGATCCTGCGCGTCACCCGCGGATCGTGCCTGAGCGGCGAGTTCATCGGCGCTCTGTGCAAGGACTTCTACGCTCGATAGTCCGGCTGCCGAGAAAATCGCAATAGCTAGAGTGAAAGCGTAAATATTGAGACAAGTGCGGATCATATATCGTGTCGCCGACTCCGCCGGATGCTGGGCATGATACCGCCGTTAAAGGATTAGTCCTGTCCCGGGTCGTCCGAAGATATCTTGCGCTCTCGCCCTCGCCGGAGATGATGCCCTACATTAATAGCTGACTTCACCGAGTCGCCAACCACCTGCTCCGCGTCCCGCCCCACCAGTTATGCGATGGTGCATCGGAGCAACGCCGACGGAAGGCCGCCGTGTCCGAGATCGACCGCTTCCAGACCCGAACCCCGTGGAAACCGCTGCGCCACTCTCCCCTCCAGGAGGCCGCGTGGCAGTTCCTCGCGACGATGAGCCTCGTCTTCGGCCTGTGGTATATCTCCTGGCGCTGGACGAGCTCGCTCAACTTCGACGCGCTGTGGTTCGCCGTCCCGCTGCTCATGGCCGAGACGGCAGCCTTCGTCGGTCTCGTGCTGTTCACGATCAACCTGTGGACTTCGAAGTCGCCCCCGCAGCAGCCGCCACCGGCGACGATCGGCGACTGCATGGACGGCGCCGACAGCTCCGGCACCGAGGATCGCCCGCTCGCGGTCGACGTGTTCTTCGCCACCTACAGCGAGGACCCCGAGCTCGTGCGTCTCGGGCTGCGCGACGCGAAGCTCATCGAGTATCCCCATCCGATCGACTTGCGCGTCCACGTGCTCGACGACGGCAAGCGACCGGAGATGGCGGAGGTGGCGCGCCAGGAAGGGGCGAACTACCTCACGCGGGACGACAATGTCGGCTTCAAGGCCGGCAATCTGCGCAACGCCATGGGCATGACCTCCGGCGACTTCGTCGTGATCTGCGATGCCGACACGCGGCCCTTTCCCACCCTGCTCGTCGAGACGCTCGGCTACTTCCGCGACCCGAAGGTCGCCTGGGTCCAGACGCCGCAGTGGTTCTGCGACGTGCCGCCGGGCGTGCCGCTGGATGCCGTCATGGGGAGGTGGGCCGGCCGGGCGGGGGGCGCCGTCGGGCGGGGGCTTCAGCGCCTCTTCGGGCCCATGCGGATCGGCGAGGATCCGTTCGCGAACGACCCGCAGATGTTCTTCGACGTCATTCTCCGCCGCCGGAACTGGGCGAATGCGAGCTTCTGTTGTGGCGCGGGGTCGATCCACCGGCGCGAGGCGGTGATGGAGGCGGCGCTTCGGCAGTGGGCGGACAAGGTGGAGGCGGCCGCCGGCAGCAACGAACGGGCCGCACGCCGCCTGACGGGCGAGGCCGCGCTGGACGAATCGATCCGCGACGCGGTGCGTTGGCAGGGGGCGGTGGAGGAGGAGTTCACGCCCTACAAGTTCCACGTGTCGGAAGACATCTACACCTCGATCGTCCTGCACTCCGACCGCGAGCGCGGCTGGAAGTCCGTGCTGCATCCGAAGGTGCAGTCGCGGATGCTCTCCCCGAACGATCTCCTGAGCTGGACGATCCAGCGCTTCAAGTATGCCGGCGGCACCGTCGACATCCTGATCCACGACAACCCGCTCTTCCGGCGCGGCCTGACGCTGCCGCAGAAGATCATGTACGGGGTCACGTTCTACTCCTACCTCTCACCCCTGTGGAACGTCGTCTTCCTCGCCGCGCCGATCGTCTTCCTGTTCACCGGAATCCGACCGGTCTCCGCCTACTCGCTCGACTTCTTCCTGCACATCACGGCATTCCTCCTCCTCAACGAGATGTCGCAGCTCGTGGCCACCTGGGGTATCTCGAACGCCAAGGGCAGGGCTTGGTACCTGGCGATGTTCCCGCTCAACATGAAGGCGCTCTGGACGGTGTTCCGCGGCAGGAAGATCTCCTTCCCGGTCACCCCGAAGGAGAGGCAGGCGGGCAGCTATCCGAGGCTCGTGCGATGGCAGATCGGCGTGGTAGCCGTAACCGGTGTCGGCCTCGCGTGGGGATGGACGGCGCACGGGATGGGCATCGAGGGCTATACGCTCGGCGCCATGATCGCGAACACGCTTTGGGGCGGCAACAACATGCTTTCGATGCTGCCGATGATCCGAGCCGCCTTCTGGCAGCCGGACCCGGTCTATGAGGCTCCGATACTCGCAGAGGCCACGAAATGACGTTCAGGGAGGGGCTTCTGCGCGCGCGGGGCCAGATCGCCTTCATCCTCGCCCTCGCGATTTCGATCGCCGTGATCGTGCGGCTCGAACACCTGGGCACGCAAGCGCATGTCGAGGCACGGGTCGAGGAGCGGCTCGCCGAACTCTCGGACACCTCGGCGGCAACGCGGGATCTCGTTCGCAAGGCTCTGAGACGGGCCGAGGCGGCGCAGGGCGCGTCGCCCTACGACCCCGCGGGGGCGGCGGCGCTGGCCACGAGCCTCGCCGCCGGGCGCCTCTCGGCGACCATTGACCCGGAAGAGGCACGCCGTAGGATCGAGCCGTTGCTGCCCACGCTCATGGGCGACGACTCCGCCGGCTCGCTGGCGGCGCTGTCGGCGGTGGCTTTGGCGTTCCCGGGCCTGCTGCCGGAACCGGAGGCGGCGGTCGACTAGCTCGTGGACGGTTTCGCGAACATCTTCGTCATGCGCAGGCGGTTCTGACGCTTCTGCGCAACGTACTCGACCTCGTCCATGTTCATCCGGATCAGGGCGAGGCCCATACCCCCTTCGGGCAAGGACTCGATATTCGTCTCGTCGAAGTCGAACCGCTCCTCGCCCGCCTGCTCCAGTTGTGCCGCATCCATCGGCGGCGCCGTGTCGACCACCTCGATGACGACGCGGTCGCTGTGCAGCGCGACGCCGATCTTCAGCGTCTCGCCGCTTCGGCCGTTGTACCCGTGCTTGATGACGTTCGTGGTCGCCTCGACGAGCGACAGCTCGATCGCGTCGAGATCCTCCTCGCTCAGCCGGTCGGAGCATATCGCCCTCACGGCCCTGGCGACGAGCGCGACCGTGTCGAGGTCGCTGTCGACCAGCAGTTGTACGGCTCCGGCCATTGGTTCAGGCCCTCCTGGCCCCATCCAGGCAGGTTCATCCTGCCATTCTGCGCACTGCCGCATCCACATCCTCGTGGAGCGGGAATACCTTGTCCATGCGGGTCAGCTTGAAGAGCCTCTCCACCGCCCCCGTCGCACCGGCGACGGCGAGGCTGCCGCGCGGGCCGATCCGCTTCAGCGTCGCGACGATCGCGCCGAGCCCGGAGCTGTCGACGAACTCGACTTTGCTCAGGTCGAGTACCACCTGCTGGTGGCCGTCCTCGATGAGCCTCGTGAGCTCCGTCTTGAAGTCCGGCGCCCGTGCGGCATCGACGCGCTTTTCCTCCACGCGCGCCACCAGGACGCCCTCCCGCACCTCATGGTTGATCATGCTCGCACCCACCTTTCCGTCCGGTTCTCTCGATCACTAGAAGGCTCACATCGTCCTCGAAGGTTCCGCTACCGCGCCACTCGCGCACGGCGCCGACCACCGCGTCAATGAGAGATCGGGTCGAGGCGTCGCGGTGGCGCGAGACGACGTCCATCAGGCGCTCTTCCCCGAAGATCTCGCCCGCGGGACCCGCGGCCTCGGTCACGCCGTCGGAGTGAACCAGCAGGCGGTCCCCGGGGCGAAACGGCGACGTCACGATCTCGAACTCCGCCTCGGGCACGAGCCCCACCGGCAGCCCGCCATCGCCTAACGTGCGGAAGGAGCCGTCGGCCTCGAGAAGGACGGGAGACGGATGGCCCGCCTGCACGAAATGCAGCTGCTCGCGGGGGCAGTCCACTTCGCCCAGGATCATCGTGAAGTAGGGCAGGTCCTCCGGCCACGCAGCGTCGATCTCCGCCGCGACCTCATTCAGGCCTCCGCCGTCGCGCCTCTTCAGGATCGCCTGGGACAGCGTGTGATGCGACACCACGGAACCAAGCGCCGCGGGTGCGCCGTGCCCAGCCACGTCGACCTGGAAAAAGCCGATGTGATCGTCGCGCTGGCGCAGCACATTGTAGGTATCTCCGGCGACCACGCTGGCGGGATGGTAGGCGCCGTCGAAGGAGACCTGCCCGAGGTCGCTCGCCCTGGGGAGGAGCGTCGACTGGATCGCGGCCGCCGCCTGAAGGTCCTGGCGAAGGAGCCTGTAGGTCTCCTTCAGCCGTGCGTGCAGATCCGCACGGTTGCGCTCCAGCCGGTCCCGGTGGATGGCATTCGCCTTGAAGGTCCGCAGCGCGCTCCCCATCGCGCCGAACTCGTCATTTGCGCGCACATGCGGCAGGGGCGTGTCGAGATCATTGCGCGCCAAGCGGAGCATCGCCGCGATGGTGGACTCCAGTGGCGCGACGACCCGGTCGCGGAGGACGATGTGGCTCGCGAGGACCGCGAAGACGGCGGCCAGCAGGAAGGCCGCCCACAGACCGAGCCTGCGCCTCGCCTCCGCGACGTCGCGTCCCAGCCGCTCGCGCGACGAGGCCAGAAGGCGGGCTTGCGTCCGGTCCACCTCGGCGAGCGTCGCGGAGGTGAGTTGGAGCCAATCCGTGAGCGAGATGGCCGCCGACCGCTCCCGCCATGGCTCGTGAAGCGTGGCCAGCAGCGGCAGGAGAGCCGCCAGGTCATCCTTGCCGAGCGAAGCAAGACTTGCGTGCAGCTCCGGGTCCGGCAGCATCCCCGCTTCCGAGCGCAAGAGCTCGATCGCCAGTCCGCCCCGTCCGAAGTTGCGCTCTGCCTGCTCGCTCACCCACCGCGCCACCGTCGCCTCGGAGAGGAGCGCTCCGCCGATGAGCGCCTGGTTCTGCGCGACGGTCTCCGCGAAGATGCTGGCATAGTAGCGGGCCCGCCCCTCGCTCCTTATGACCGGGTCCTGCCGGATGTCCTGGCTCAGCAACGAGATGCGAAGCGCCTGCGTCTGCTCGATAATACCGGTGACCCGCTCGAACCACTGGCGCGCGCCCCGCCTGCGCGGTCCGGCCGCGTCACTGGCGAGCAGGCGATCGACTTCGGCGCGGGCGGCCTCCATGAGTTGATCGAGCTCGCCGACGGCCTCGGTGGCGGCCTCCAGGCCCGGCAGTGACGCGCCGTGTTCGCGGAGCGCCCGAACGATCCTGTCGCGGCTGTCGTTCACCGCCGAGCGCGCGGCGTCCATGTCGAAGCGCCCCGGGGAGAGAAGGTTCAGGTACGCCTGGGTGCGCTCCCGCGCCAGAGCAGCCGAAGCCAGCAGAAGCTCGGCCCGTATGGCGTTCGAAGCGAAGAGCTTTCGCTCGTCCCGCAGGCCGTCGATCTGCCCCTTGATGTCGACGGCGAGCACCGCCACCAGGGACAGACCGAGAAAGAGCGTGAGCGCGAAGAGTGTGTGGCGAATCTTCATGCCGCGTCCGAACGTCTCCTAGTCGTCGACCTAAAGTCTCGGAGTTTAGGGTTTGCCTTATCCGAAATGGCGGTTCTTACCCATTATGGATGGGGGAGGGGAAACTGGAGCCGTGGATATCCGGTGCATCTGCCGTCTCGCCATCACCAGACAGCCGAACGGTTCTGCACCCGGCGCCGGTTCCTCGGCCTCGGCGCCGCCGCGCTGGCGGCGGCCGCGCTTCCGGCCCACGCCGCGCCTTCCCCGATGCTGAGCCTCGACGGCCCGTCTCTGCTCTGCGGCGGGCAGCCCCTGTCGCTCAAGGGCGTGGCGATGGGCGACCCGCTTCTGACACGCGTGGAGAGGCCCGCCGGCGACTACCGCCATCTGGCCGAGGGCTGGGGCGCGAACACCGTCAGGCTGAGCGTCCATCCGGGGCTCTGGCGGCGGCAGCCGCGGCGCATGCTGGCGGCGCTCGAGGCCGAAGTCGCCGCGGCGCGCGGGGCGGGGCAGGTGGTCATCATCGACTGGCACGCGATCGGCTGGCCGGGCGGCTCCCACTTCCGTCCGCCGGCTCGATGGGGCCTGCCGCCGGACGCCTATGACTGCGACCTCGCCCTCGCCCGCTTCTTCTGGAGCACCGTGGCGAGCCGCTTCGGCTACGACCGCCACGTGATCTTCGAGATCTGGAACGAGCCGGTGCGGCTCGAGAACGAGGGGCGGCTCTCTGCGCCGGGTCGCGACTGGACGGAGCTGAAGCCGATCCTCGCGAGCCTCGTGGCCGAGATCCGGCGGCACCACGCCGACAACCTGGTGCTCGTGACCGGCGGGCACTGGGCGAGCGACCTGACGGGCGTCGCGGAGGATCCGCTCGACGACCCCCGCGCCGCCTATTCGTGGCATGTCTATCCCGGCACGGCGCGGGGCGACCTCGACCTGCTCGACCGCCTTCTCGGCGACCTGCCGCAGAGCCGCGCCGTGTTCGTCACGGAGTGGGGGTTCGGCGGCCAGGACGAGCATCTGCGGGGCGGCGCCGCAGATTTCGGCGACGCCTTCGTCCACCGCTTCCTTGCGGCGCGCGGGCTTCACTGGACGGCGTGGTGCTGGCATCCGATCTGGCAGCCGGCACTCGTCGAGCCCGACTGGCAGACGCCCACGGAGATCGGAAGCTGGGTGCGCGCGCTCATGCTGCGCGCCGAAGGGTGACGGCCTAGCCGGTGTGTCGGCGCCGCGACGGATGGGCCGGCCGCCAATGCCAGGCGCACAAATGGACTGGACCGCGCCGTGCGACGACCTTTCCCACGCCGCGGCGCTCCAGGAGAAGCGACGGTCGTGCTCGTCCGCAGGTGAACCGTGTGGCGAAGTCGCCGAATCTCTGACGGAAAATGGTGGTAGCGGAGGAGGGACTTGAACCCCCGACACGCGGATTATGATTCCGCTGCTCTAACCAACTGAGCTACTCCGCCATCGCGAGCGGGCGCGGTCGCTGCGCCGTCGCGGGTCGGTGGCGATATAAGGAGGGGCGCAGGACCGTGTCAAGCTCGCCCTGACCGCCTGTGAACGATGCGGGAGCACGCCCCCTGGCGTCCCCGGGCACCCTGGCGGTTCTCCGGCCGGGGGGCTGCCTGCGTCGCGGGCGTCGACCGACGGAGCGTGCCGCAGGGAGCTTCAGCGGCGTCCGCCCGGAAGGGCGGGCGAGGGCGCGTGCGCGGCGCCTTCCTCCGCCTCGGCGATCGCCCGGAGAAGCGCGTCCGCCGCCTTGCTGCGGTAGCTCTCGCGGTGGCGCACGGCGAAGAAGGCGCGCTCCGTCGCCTCGAGCGGCACGGCCCGCAGCTCGCCCGCCTGGATTCCGCCTTCCGCCACGAGCTCCGAGATGGCGGTGACGCCGCCGCCGGCCGCCACGGCCGCCCGCACCGCCTCGTTCGAGGGAAGCTCCATCGCCACCTTGAGCTGTGCGGGGTCGATGCCGGCCTTGCGCAGCACGAACTCGAACTCCGAGCGGGTGCCGGAACCGACCTCGCGCAGCACCCAGTCCGTGCTCGCGAGATCTTCGAGCGCGATGTGACGCCCGTCGCCCCAGGGGTGGCCCGCGCCGGCGATCAGCACGAGCCGGTCGTGGCCGACGACGGTCAGGTCGAACCTCTCCTCGTCGACCGCCCCTTCGACAAGGCCGAGCTCCGCCGTGCCGTCCTCGACCGCCCGCGCGACCTGCGCCGTGTTGCCGACGGAGAGGCGGATGTCGATGCCGGGATAGGCGCGGCGGAAGCGCACGAGATGGGGGGGCAGCCAGTAGCTGGCGATCGTCTGGCTCGCATAGACGGTGAGCGTGCCGTGGCGCAGGCCGGCGAGGTCGTCGAGCATCGCCTCGGCGGCCGCGGCGCGGGCGAGGACCGCCTTCGCCTCGACGAGGAAAACCCGGCCCGCCTCCGTGAGCCGGACGCTGCGGCCGATCCGGTGGAAGAGGATCGTCGCGTGGTTCTGCTCGAGCGCGGCGACCGCGGCGCTCGTCGCGGACTGCGAGAGGTTGAGCCGGCGCGCCGCGCGGGTCACGTGTTCGAGCTCGGCGACGGCGACGAAGATGCGCAACTGCTCGAGCGTCACCGCGGCATCACCCCGCGAGCTTGATGAGGGCGAGGCTCGTGACCGCGATGAAGACGGTGGAGAGTGCCGCGAGGGCCAGCGGCCGGGGCCCGGCCAGTCTGATCTTCGCGATATCGGCGCCGAGGCCGAGCGCCGCGAGCGCGATCGCCAGGAGAAAGCCCGTCAGCTCGACCAGCGGCGCCTTCACCGACGCGGGGATCTCCACGACGCTGCTGAAGGCAACGAGTGCGACGAAGCCCAGAACGAACCAGGGGAACGGAGCGGAAGCGGCCGCCTTGCGGTCGCCTGCCTGCCGGTAGGCCGTTGCCGCCAGTATGAGGAGCACCGGCGCGAGCATCAGAACCCGGCCGAGCTTCGCCACGGTGCCGTGCTCGCCGGACGTCGCGCCGTTCTGGAAGGCGGCGCCGACGACCTGGGCGACCTCGTGGATCGAAGCTCCGGCCCAAAGGCCGAAGGCCGACGGGTCGAGATGGAGAAGCCCCGGCAGCAGGGGATAGAGGAACATCGCGATCGTGCCGAAGAGCGTGACGCAGGCGACCGCATAGGCCACGTCTTCGTCGCGCCCGCCCGCCACCTGGCTGGTCGCCACCACCGCCGATGCGCCGCAGATCGAGGTGCCGGCGGCGATCAGGGTCGCGAGCTTTCGCTCGACCCGCAGCACCCGGCCCATCCAGAGCGTGAAGACGAAGGTCGCCGCGAGGGCGACGACGACGATCGCGAGGCTCGTCCCGCCGAGCTCGACGAGTTGCGCCCACGTCAGGCGCAGGCCGAGAAGCACGATGGCGAACCGCAGGATCGGACGTTGGCTGAAGGCGAGGCCCGCCCGCGCCGCTGGCGGAACACCGACGACGTTCCGGATCGTCATGCCGATCAGGATCGCGACGATGAGCGGGCTGAAATTCGAAAGGCCCGGCAGGGTGCACATGAAGTAGGCGAGCGCTGCGATCGCCGTGGTCAGGGTGAGACCCGGCCAAAGCGACAGGCCGCCGCCGACGCCCCGCACCGCGGCGCCGGCGATGTCTTCGCCACGTCCTGCCGAATTCGCCCGAGGCAAGTGGTTTCTCCCGATCGCGCCTGAAACGGGACCATTTTCCAAGACGGGGCATCATCGGGCAAACGCATAATTCTTGTGGTTATGATTGATCGAACCGATTGTTTCCCTTGCGGCCGACCCACGCAAGCACCGGGGCCACGAGTGCGGAGGTTGCCGCAGTGGCGGCGCCGGTGAACCGGGCCCGGAGCGCCGCTGCCGCGCGGGTGCTCAAAAAACAACGTTGCGGAATGTGGCCATGTCGGCGAGGCTTGCTTCCCCGGAAGAAAAGAAAATTCCCGAAGATAATCCAGACGCCGGCGGTGGCCGGGGCCGCGGCGCAGGGGAAGAGGTTCAATCCATTGGCCAAGATCCGTTTGAAGATGCTCGTCGGGGCGATGGCCGTCGCGGCAGCATCGACGTCGGCGGCGGCGCAGGCGCCCGAGTCCGACGATCCCATCGTCGTGGCGACGCACAACTGGTCGAGCCAGGTCGTCATGTCCCACATCGTCGGCCGGCTGTTCGAGGAGAAGGGCTACCAGGTCCGCTATACGCCGCTCGACAGCCAGGCTGTCTACCCCGCGATCGGGAACGGCGACGTCACGGTTCAGGTGGAGGTCTGGGAAGGAGCGTTCGGCCCGGCCTTCGAGCAGGCCGTGCAGGCGGGCGGGGTCGTGGACGCCGGCGATCACGACGCGGTGACGCGGGAGGAGTGGTGGTATCCGGCCTACGTGGCCGAGATCTGCCCCGGCCTGCCGGACTGGCAGGCTCTGAACGCGTGCGCCGAGAAGTTCGCGACGCCGGAGACGGCACCGCAAGGCCGCTTCCTCGCCGGCCCGGTGGACTGGCTGAAGCACGACCAGGAGCGGGTCGAGGCGCTCGGCATGGACTTCCAGATCGTCAACGCGGGCTCGGCGGCAGCGCTGTGGGCCGAACTCGACTCCGCGGCCCGGCGCAACGCGCCGATCGTCCTGTTCAACTGGACGCCGAACTTCGTCGAGGCGGTGCACGAGGGCACCTTCGTCGAGTTTCCGGAATATGCGGAAGGCTGCAAGAGCGATCCGGCCTGGGGCCAGAACCCGGAGAAGACCTACGACTGCGGCAATCCCGCCGACGGCTACCTCAAGAAGGCCGCATGGAGCGGCATGGAGGAGAAATGGCCCGGCGCCTACGAGGCGCTGACCCGGATCTCGTTCACGAACCCGCAGATCGCCGAGATGGCCGCGCTGGTCGACGTCGAGGGCCTCGATCCCGAGGAGGCGGCAGAGGCGTGGCTCGAGGAGAACGAGGAGATCTGGAGGCCCTGGATCGACTGAGGCGCCAGCCTCGCCGGCCGCGGCATGCGTCGCGGCCGGCCTCGAACCACCTCTGCCCGAGACGACCGAACTGGAGCCACATGTGACGGTGAAGCAGCGACGCGAGGCGGATCGCGGTCAGCCCCTGATCACCTGCAGGAACCTCTGGAAGATCTATGGGCCCGACCCGGCCGGCCTCCTCAAGGCGCATGGCGGGAAGCCGGCCGCGCAGGCGATCCGCGACAGCGGCCACGTGGCGGCCGTGAACGACGCGTCGATCGACATCTCCGAGGGCGAGATACTCGTCGTGATGGGGCTGTCGGGATCCGGCAAGTCGACGCTGATGCGCTGCCTGTGCCGGCTCGTCGAGCCGACGAGCGGGACGCTGCGCGTCGACGGGCAGGATCTGCTGGCGATGGACGAGCGCCAGCTCATCGAGATCCGACGCTCCAAGATGGGCATGGTGTTCCAGAACTTCGCCCTGCTGCCGACGCGAACGGTTCTCGACAACGTCGCCTTTCCCCTGGAGATGCGGGGGCAGCGAACGGCCGAGCGGCACGAGCGGGCGCGCGAGATGATCCGCCTCGTCGGTCTCGAGGGACGGGAGCAGTACTTCCCCCGAGAGCTTTCGGGCGGCCAGCAGCAGCGTGTGGGGATCGCGAGGTCGCTCGCCATCGAACCGGACCTGTGGTTCCTCGACGAGCCGTTCTCGGCGCTCGACCCGCTCATCCGCCGCGAGATGCAGGACGAGTTCCTGCGCCTGCAGGCGATGCTGGGCAAGACGATCGTCTTCATCACGCACGATTTCGACGAGGCGCTCCGCCTCGCCGACCGAATCGCCATCATGTACGAGGGCGAGGTCGTGCAGATCGACACGCCCGACAAGATCGTGCTCCAGCCGGCGACGGACTATGTCGCGAAGTTCACCCGCGAGATCCCGAAGGCTCGCGTCGTGCACGTCCGCTCCCTGGCGGAACCGCTCGATGGTGAGGTGCCCGACGGGCCGGCACTGCAGGGAGATGCCACGATCGCCTCCGTCGCCCGGACGATCGTGCAGGCCGGGCGGCCTTACCTGCCGGTGCTCGACGAAACCGGCCAGCCGACCAGGCGTCTCGACTGCGGCCGGGCGCTCGCGCTCCTCTTCGGCGAGGAGGAGGCGGCATGACGGCACTCGCGCCCACCACCCATCTCGGCCGCGACGCCGAAGCCGGGCTTCGGCCCCGTCACAAGGCCCTCCTGCTCCTCGGAGCATTCGTGGCTCTCGTCGCCCTCAAGCACCTCCTGCCGGCCGGCCTCGTGCGCCCGCCCGACTGGGTCATCCTGCCGGTGGGGCAGTGGCTCTCGGCCGCGTTCGAGTTTCTGCGAGAGGATCTGGGGCTCGAGGCCGTGACGCGGCTCTTCGCCGGCTTCGTCGCCTGGCACCTGGAAATCCTCGGCAACCTGCTTCTCGGCGGGCGGGGCGGTCTCGGCCTGCCGGCGCTTCCATGGACGGTCATCGCCGTGAGCGGCTTCATGATCGGGTACGCTCTGCAGGGCTGGCGGCTCGCCGCTCTGTCGGGCGGCGTCTTCGTCTATCTCGCACTCTTCGGGCAGTGGAGATACGCGATGGAGACGCTGTCGCTCATCGCGGTCTCGGCTCCGCTGGCGGTTCTCGCCGGGCTGGCTCTCGGCATCGCGGCAGCCCGCCACCCCCGGCTCGAGGCGGCGCTGATGCCGCTTCTCAACGTGATGCAGTCGATGCCGCACTTCGCGTATCTCATTCCCGTCGTGGTCTTCTTCGGAGTGGGCGACCATGCCGGCGCGGTGGCGACGGCGATCTTCGCGACGCCCCCGATGGTGCGCATGACGCTCCTGGGGATGCGGCGACTGCCGCCGGAGGTCGTCGAGGCGGGCATGATGGCCGGGGCGACGCGTTGGCAGCGGCTGCGCCATGTCGAGGTGCCGACGGCGCGGGAAGACATCCTCGTCGGCGTCAACCAGGTGATCATGCAGTGCCTGGCGATGGTCGTGATCGCGTCGTTCATCGGAGCGCCGGGGCTCGGCTACAGGCTGCTGCTCGCCCTGCAGTCGCTCAAGATCGGGACCGCTCTCGAACTCGGCGTGTCGATCGTCCTGATCGCGATCACGCTCGACCGGTGCAGCAAGGCGTGGGTCGAGCGGCGGCCGGTGCACGACGCGGCGGAGCGGCCGTGGCACGAGCGCCACCGCACGCTGCTCGTCTGGCTCGGCCTCGTCGCACTGGCTTTCGCGGCCGCGAGCCTGCACCCATGGGCCTACGAGGTGCCGCGGCGACAGGCCCTCTCGACCGCACCCTTCTGGGACGCGATCGTCGACTGGACGACGGTGGCGCTGTTCGAGCCGGCGCACCAGCTGCGCACGATGCTGTCGCTCCATGTGCTGATCCCGTTGCGCGACCTCTATTTATATCTACCGTTCGCCGCCGTGGCGCTCGCGGCGGCCGGGGGCGGCTATCTCGTCGGCGGGCTGCGCTCCGCGCTCGTCTGCCTCGGCTTTGTTGCCTTCGTCGCGCTGACGGGGTGGTGGGATCGCGCGATGATCACGCTCTACATGGTGAGCTTCGCGGTCTTCGTGTGCCTGGCGCTCGGCCTGCCGCTCGGCATATGGGCCTCGCGGTCGGACGGGCGCGGGCGCAGGGTGCTGCTCCTCTGCGACACGTTCCAGACCTTCCCGAGCTTCATCTACCTCATACCGATGGTGATGCTCTTCCAGGTCAACGACGTCGCCGCGATCGGCGCGGTGATCATCTACGCGATGATCCCGATCGTGCGCTACACCGTGGAGGGGATGCGCAGCGTCCCGTCTTCCCTGCACGAGGCGGTTCGGATGGCGGGGGCGGACGGACGGCAGAGGCTCCTGAACATGGAGCTGCCCATGGCCCTGCCGCACATTCTCGTCGGCATCAACCAGACCATCATGTTCGCCCTCTTCATGGTCATCATCGCCGCCTTCATAGGGACGCAGGACCTGGGGCAGGAGCTGATGCGGGCGCTTTCGGCGAACGACATCGGCAAGGGGCTGACCCTCGGCCTGTGCGTCGCGTCGATCGGCCTGCTGTTCGACCACATCCTCACGGAATGGGCGCGCAGACGGAAGGCGGCGCTCGGTCTGGCCTAGGCCCGTCGCGGCTTCCTCCCGGAGGCAGAGCCCGGGGCGGGCCGGGCAGCCAGCAGCCGCCCGCGCGCGGGGGCTTTCCGCGCAACGGCCACCGCGCGTCGGTTCGGTCGACCAGATGGACCGAAAGAGAAGTGTGCCGCCCTCAGGCCGCGAGGCGTTCCTCGCCGAGCAGGCGCTCGCCGGCCGGCGTGACGTGGGGCCAGCCGCAGACCGGCTGGGTCAGGCCGAGCGTCTTCAGCCGGACGTCCACGCGCATCGGAAGATCGAATATCGGCTTGCGGGCATGCAGCGCCTTGAGCCAGGCGAGCTCTTCCCGGGTGAGATGGTTCACGCGCACCATGAGGACCTCCCTTCTTCACCGAACGTTCTGACGTCGACGTCCTGACGATGTTAACGCGTCATGAAGAAGGTTGGATCCGGATCATCCCGTACCCCGGGAGTGGCGTACGGCGTCGGACATCACCGGTCCGGGGCCGGAGAAGCTCGGAGGGCGCCGCCCTTGACGGGGTCGAACGGCGGCGCCTGGTGCCGGCTGCAGGGCTCGAACCCGCGACCCCCTGATTACAAATCAGGTGCTCTACCTGCTGAGCTAAGCCGGCCAGTGGCTGTAGATCGTCCGCCGGGAAACCCCTAGCGCCCGAGCCGGCGCGTTGTCCAGCCCTCGCTGCCGGCGCAGGCAGCGAGGGCCGCCGGCAGCGAGCGGACCTCAGGGCATCACAGATCGAAATCGGAGGCGGTCAGGAAGTAGATGCCGTTGAGCTCGATCTGGAATTCCGGCGCCGCGTCGCCGTCGAGATTGCCGGCGACGATGGTCGTGCCGTTCACGTGGCTGTAGCGCACCTGCCCAGGGGCGGAGAAGCCGCTCCGTCCGATGAAGGCGAAGTCCTGGTCGCCGGAGAGGAGCGCGTTGGCATCCATGAGGTCGAGGTCGATGAAGTCGCGGCCCTGCTGGAAGTCCATGATCACGTCGCGGCCTGCACCGGGCGCGCTCTCCGACGCGAAGTCGAAGACGAAGGCGTCGGAGCCGGCGCCACCCCAGAGGAAGTCCTTCCCGGCGCCACCGACGAGGTCGTCGTTGCCAGCCCCGCCGTAGAGCCTGTCATTGCCCTGGCCGCCGAGAATGACGTCGTCGCCGCCTCCGCCGCGGATCGTGTCGCCGAAGCGGGAGCCGAACAGCATGTCGTCATAGCCCGTTCCCGCCATGTCGCGGGCGCCGCCGCCGGCATAGACGAAGTCGGAGGAGATTAGCTCGGAGGGCGCGACGCCATCGAGGGTCAGCTTGTGGTCGCGGCCGGCGTAGAAGGCGTTGAGCGTCGCGTCGCCGTAGGAATCGGCGCCGAGGATGGCGCGCAGCTGGCTGAAATCGCTGATGCCCCACGCGGAGACGTCGATCCGGTCGGCGCCGAACTCGAAGTCCCAGATCAGATCGTTGCTGAAGGCGCCGCCGCGGGCGCTCATGATGAACCAGTCGGCGCCGCTTCCGCCGACATAGTCGTTGAAGCCCGATCCTCCGACGAGGTCGTCGGCGCCGGCGCCGCCGTAGAGCCGGTCGTTCCCGGCCCCTCCGACGAGCAGGTCGTTCCCGCCGTAGCCGTAGATGTCGTCGTCGTATCGCGACCCGTAGATCTTGTCGCTCCCGTTCGTGCCGCGAAAGATGTAGGCCATCGTCCGTCCTCCAGCTTGCCTGCCGTCAAAGGCGGGCGTCGAGACGGGAGACTGCGTCCGGCCAACTGAACCGCAGGTGAACGGCCCGTGGCGGGCGCAGGAACGACCCGTGCTGCCCGGGAACGGCGGGTGCGGCGAGGCGGCGTGCCGCGATGGGCGACTTCCCCCGGCACGCGATCCAGACCTCCGGTCGCGCCGGAACAAGTGCCGGGGGCATCAGGTTGTCGGGGTGCCGGGGGCTTCGGCAACGCCTTGAAGGCATGGAGGCTATCTTGAACCGTTTCAGCAGGATGAGCTTGGCGGCCACTGTCGCCTATATCGGCATGAGCTCGGTTTCGTTCGCGCAGACGTCAGCCACGGCGACGACGGACCTCAACGTCCGCGCGGGTCCGGGCCCCGAGCACGCGGTGGTGACGGTCATTCCGGGAAGCGAGCAGGCCACGCTCAACGGCTGCCTCGAGGGCAGCAAGTGGTGCCAGGTCGACTATGGCGGCACGACGGGATGGGCCTATTCCGACTACCTCGCGATCCAGGGCGGCGAGCAGCGGGTCGTGGTGACTGAGCGTCAGTCGGAGGTACCGGTCGTCACCTATGAAGGCGGTGGCGGAGGCGCTGCTGCCGGCGCGGTCTCCGGCGCCGTGACGGGCGCCCTGATCGGCGGGCCGGTCGGCGCAGCGATCGGCGGCGCGGCAGGCGCCTCGATGGGTGCCGCCATCGATCCCCCGACGGAGGTGCGGACCTATGTGACGGAGAACCGCGTGGAGCCCGTCTACCTCGAGGGCGAGGTGGTCGTCGGTGCCGGCCTGCCCGACACGGTCGAGCTGCGCACCGTACCCGACTACGATTACGACTATGTCTATGTGAACGGGCAGCCCGTCCTCGTCGACCCCGGGACGAGGGAGATCGTCTACGTCGTACGCTGATCCGGCGTCATGGGGGAGGGCGGCCTCCGGGCCGGCCCTCCCTTTCGCGGCTCTTCTCCGCCCCTCAGACTCCCCGCCGTTAACGCGCGTCTAGTGTTTCGCGAGTATCCTGACGCCAGGAAAGAGCATCACCGCCGCCCACGCTGATGGCGTAGGCGACGAGAGGAGACGGTCATGAGGACATTGCGGATCCTGGCGCTTTCGTTCGCGGCCTCGGCGGCCGGTGCAGGCGCGGCCCTCGCGAACGGGGAGGGCATCCTCTACCCCTATCGCGGAGACTTCCCGCGGTCGCATCCGGACCGGGCTTCCTATGCCACGCAGGCGCCCTACAAGGTCTACCCGCAGAGCACTTACCGGTGGGATCCGCAGCGGCAGACTTGGTACTACACCGGCGCGAACTGGCGCTACTGGAACCCGATGAAGCGCGTGCCGAACGCGATCATCACGCCGACAGGTCATCCTCCCGTTCCTTACGGCGTCTACGTACGTCCGGACTGAACCGGGCCGGAGCCGGCCCCGGCCCCGGCCTCCCCAAGAGCTAGGCCGGCCTTCCGTGTCGCTGCAGCTGTTCCGCCGCATAGAGGGCGATGGCGGCCGCGTTCGAGACGTTGAGGCTCGGCATCTCCCCCGGCATCTCGATTCGCGCGAGGCGCGTGCACGTCTCGCGCGTCTTCTGGCGCAGGCCCTTGCCCTCCGCACCGAGAACGAGCGCGAGCGGCCCGCCCACCTCGAGCGAGGCGAGGGGGCTGTCGGCCTCTCCGGCGAGACCCACCGTCGTCACCCCCATGGCGTTAAGCTCCTCGAGCGCCCGGGCAAGGTTGCCCACCCGCACGAGGGGCACGACGTCGAGAGCGCCGGCGGCGGACTTCGCGAGCACCGCCGTCTCGTGGGGACTGTGGCGCGCGGTGACGATAACGGCGTCGGCGGCGAATGCAGCGGCGCTTCTCAGAATCGCGCCGACATTGTGCGGATCGGTCACCTGATCGAGGACGAGAAGCAGATCGGCCGATTCGAGGTCGCGCATCGAAAGCTCGGGCAGCGGGTCGCATTCGAGGAGCAGTCCCTGGTGCACGGCCTCCCCGCCCAGCCGCCGCGACAGCGTCCCGGCGATCACCTCCTCCACCGGCACGTCGATCGGAACGCCCATCTCCTTAAGCCGCATCAGGGCATTCGTCGTCGCCAGCAGCTTGTGGCGCTTGCGCCGAGGATTCCGTAACGCATGCGCGACCGGATGCAGGCCGAAGATGGCGTGGTCCTCGAGCGGTGGAGCGGGGCGCCTGTCGTGGCGGGGCCGTTGCGGGCGTCGTGTCTGTCGTGCTGTCATGGGGACGGGGATTAAAGCTTTTTGTGTGCCAAGCCCATAGGCCCTGTTGACAGGGGGCGCATGAGTTCTCATAACACGCTCCGCGCTGCGCCGAGCGGTGGCGGCGATGGGTTGCTTTACCTAGAAATAGGCAGTCTGCAGATCCAGGAGGGGTGCCCGAGTGGTTAAAGGGGACGGGCTGTAAACCCGTTGGCTTAGCCTACGTTGGTTCGAATCCAACCCCCTCCACCAGATCTGGAATTCTGCGGGTGTAGCTCAATGGTAGAGCAGCAGCCTTCCAAGCTGACGATGAGGGTTCGATTCCCTTCACCCGCTCCAGGCCGACCGCTGACGGAACGAGCGGACACGTCCGGGCCCTGCCGTCGTTAAGGTCGACGCGGACGCCGGGGTCAGACTAGAACGACTGGGATGAGATCGGAGATCCGTAAGGGC
>NZ_AWXZ01000006.1 GCF_000496075.1 Lutibaculum baratangense AMV1 | reverse complement strand
CCGTACGAGATGTCGCCGCGCATCAACAGACCTGCGCCACGCTTCATGCGCATGCAGTCGGCCAGCATGTAGTCGACATAGTGGAGCACGACGGCCTCCGGCGTCATCGGCGTCGTGTTCGTCAGCTTCGTGTGCGACAGGATGATGTTCACGATCTCGTCGGCCAGGCCGTGGTTCAGCGCCATGTGCGCCGCGTAGGTCGCGTGCGGCATGACCTTCGTCAGGGCCGAGAAGCGCGCCGCGCCCGCCTCTCCCGTCGGCTCCATCTCGACGATCTTGCTCGCGTCGAGCAGGAGCCCCCCGGCGATCAGCCGGTCGCGGTCGAAGGAGAGCTCGTCATAGGAGGCCTCGATCAGCCCCGCCACGGCGACGGCCATCTCGGCGACGCAGTTCGCCTGCCGGATGATCGGCAGGCCCGGCAGCTTCGGGTTCGACGGGCAGTCGGCCACGTCGTCCCAGCCCGACCGCTCCCACGCCTCGAGCCACACGTCGATCACCTTCCCGCGCAGCGTCTCGTCGGCGATCCGTGCGGCGGCGGGCATCAGCTCTCCCAGCCGCTCCCTCTTCCGCTCTTCGTTCGTCATGGTCGTGTCTCCGTGGAATGTCGGTTGCCCCGCGCCCGCCTGATCCGCGTGATCACGGGCAAAGAGAGGCTGGCGATCGTCAGGATGATCAGCGCGAGGCAGATCGGGCTTTCGTAGAGGATCGAGAGGTCGCCGTAGAGCTGGAAGGTGCGGATGAGCTCCGCGTCCGCCGTCCCGCCGAGCATAAGGCCGATCACGACGGCGATGACGGGGTAGCCCTCGCGCTTCATGATCCAGCCGATCACCCCGAAGGCCACGAGGAGCCCCGCGTCGAACGCGGCGTTGCGCACGGCGAAGGCGCCGATGAAGCACATCACGACGATGACCGGCACGAGGATGGAAAAAGGCGTGTAGATCACCCGCAGGAAGAGCGCCGCGACCACGAATCCGACGCCGATCAGCAGGATCTGCTCGAGCATCTCGGCGGCGAGCAGGCCGAAGACGACGTCCTGGTGCTCGAAGATGAGGCGCGGCCCCGGCACGATTCCCTGCAGCGTCAGCGCGCCGATCAGGATCGCCGTCGCCGCGCCGCCTGGAATGCCGAGCGCCAGCATCGTCGCCATGGCACCGCCTTCGGAGGCGTTGTTGGCGGCCTCGGCGGTGACGATGCCGTCCGGCTCCCCCTCGCCGAAATGGCGCCCCCGCCGCGAGGAGCGCTTGCCGACCTCGTAGGAGATCAGGCTGCCGACCGTCGCGCCGACGCCTGGGATGGCGCCGATGAAGATCCCGATCACCGAGGAGCGCACGAGCGCGATCGCCCGCCGCGGCACGAGCAGCATGCCGTTGAGGATCCGCCGGAAATCGAGCCGGCCGGCCTCGGGCAGCTTCGCATCCCCCGTCTCGAGCCTCAGGAAGAGCTCCGACAGGGCGAGGAAGCCGATCAGGGCGGGCACGATCGGGATGCCGTCGATCAGGTGGATCGAGCCGAAGGTGAAGCGGAACGAGCCCGACGCGGTCAGCCCGATCGTTCCCAGGAGAAGGCCGAAGAGGCCTGCCGCGAGGCCCTTCACGAAGCTCTCCTCCGACAGCGAGGCGATGCTCGTGAGTGCGAACACGACGAGGAGGAACGTCTCGGCCGGGCCGAATTGCAGGGCGAAGGAGGCGAGCGGCTGGATGATGACGACGAGGAACACCATGCCGAGCAGGCCGCCGAGCGCGGAGGAGGCGAGCGAGATGCCGAGCGCCTCGTTCGCCTGTCCTTTCAGCGCCATCGGGTGCCCGTCGAAGGTCGTCGCCACCGAGGACGGCGAGCCGGGAGCATTGATCAGGATCGCGGTGATCGCCCCGCCGAACACGCCGCCCGTGTAGATCGACGTCAGGAAGACGAGCGAGGTGAGCACGTCGAGCCCGTAGGTCACCGGCAGCATCAGGGCGATGCCGATCCCGGCATTGAGGCCGGGGATCGCGCCGCAGATCACGCCGAAGGCGAGCCCCGCGACCATGTAGAACAGGACGCCGAAATCGAGGAGCGGCGTCACCGCGTTGAGGAGCGTGTCCATCGGCGCGGCCTAGAGCTTCAGCCAGAAGGAGACGAGCGGCACCCCGAGCGACGAGAAGGCGAGATGGAGAAGCACCGGCGAGACGACGGCCACCGGCACGATCACGAGCGGCCGGCGCACGCCGAGCCAGAGCATCGCGGCCGCCAGGAACGCCATGCCGGCCAGCGGGAAGTCATAATCGGCGCCGAAGAGCAGGATCAGGAAGAGCGCCGCGAGGCCCGTCGGGCGCCGCAGCCGCGCCAGGGTGAAGGGCTCGCGCCGCTCGGCTCCGCTCGTCCAGGTGCGGACCATGAGCGCGGCGCAGGCGAGAAGCAGAACGATGCTCGCGGGTGTCACGAGCCGCATCTCCGAGCCCGGCACGTTGCGGTTGGCATAGGCGTAGACGAGACCGAAGGCCGCCATCATCGCCGGAACGAGGAAGGCTCCGGGCGAGCGGCGGCTGCGTGCGCTCTGCATATGAGGCTCCACGAGGGTGCGAGGGAGGACGGCGCGCGGAGGCTCGAGGCCCCGCACGCCGGAGCCTTGCCTTACTGCTGGAAGGCGCTTTGGTATTCGGTCATCAGCTCGTGCATGTTGCGGACGATCTCGGTGCCTTCCTCCGGCCCGCGGAAGCTCGTCTCCTCGGCCGCGCCCTGCGTCTGAAGCAGCGCCTGATACTCCTCGTTCTCCATCACCGCCTCGTAGGCGTCGAGAAGCGCCTGGAAGCGCTCAGGATAGGCCTCCTTCGTGCCGGCCTTGACGGCGAGGAAGCGGACGTCGCCGATCTCGGGCACCTCGGCACCGTATTGCTCGAGGGCGTCGTTCAGATAGGGCGCGTCGGAGAAGGCGGAGATGCCGGTCGAGGTCGAGACGGCGAGCGAGCGGACCTTGGGCTTCATCGCGGCGTCGGAGACGGCGCCGTTCGTCGACGCGTCGATCTGCCCGCCGAGGATCGCGGTGCGCACCGGCGCGCCGGAATCGTAGGTCACGAGCCGGTTCTCCCAGCCGAGCTTGTCCTTCAGGAGCAGCGCCAGGAGATGCGAGGCGCCGCCGCGCACGGTGCCCATGCTCATCGAGCCGGGATTCTCCATGATCGCCTGGTGCAGATCGTCGAACGTCTCGTAAGGCGCGTCGCTCCTGACGGTGACGGAGATGTTGCCGACATTGTGCACGTTCAGCACCTCGAAATCGTCGATGCCGAACTGCGCGCCCTGCAGCACGATCGAGGCGCTGAGATAGGGCTGGGCGTGGAGCAGGATCGTGTTGCCGTCGGCCGGCCGTGCCAGGACCTGCATGGTGCCGATCTGGCCGGCCGCGCCCGCGCGGTTCTCGACGACCACCGAGGTGCCGAGTTCCTCCTCGAGGAACGGGGCGATGTTGCGGGCCACGCGGTCGGCGCTGCCACCGGCCGCGAACGGCACGACGATCGTGACGGGGCCGTCCGGCCAGGCGTCCTGGGCAACGGCCTGCGGCAGCGCCGCGAATGCCGCGGCTCCGGCCATCGCCACGCCGAGCACGACGCGTCTGGTGAATGTCCTCATGGTCGTTTCCTTTTCTTCTTCAGGTCAGTTCAGGTGGGCGCGTCGGAGCGACCCGGAGGTCGCCCGGCCTTGCGAAGGAGGGCGCGGGCACGCGTCAGCATCGGCATGTCGATCATGCGGCCGTCGAGCCGGGCGGCCCCCCGGCCTTCGGCCCAGGCCGCCTCCATCGCCTCGACGGTCCGGCGCGCGAGGTCGAGCTGCTCCTCGCTCGGGGAGAAGGCCTCGTTGAGAACGGGGACGATGCCCGGGTGGACGCAGGTCGCGCCGTCGAAGCCGAAGCGGGCGGAGCGGCGCGCGACCTCACGCGTCTTCTCGGGCTCCGAGATCGCCGCCACGCTGTCGAGCAGGCCGAGCGCGAGCAGGCCTTCAGCCTTCGCGGCGAAGGCGACCTGGAGCTTCGGGTGGAGCAGCGTCTCGGCGGAGGGCTCGAATCCGGCCTCGGTCGCGAGGTCCTCGCTGCCGAGAACCATCGCCACGTTGCGCGGGCTCGCGCCGGCGATCGCGCGCGCCTCGAACAGCGAGCCCGGCGTCTCGAGCATCGGCACGAGGCCCGTCGCGCCAACCTCCATGCCGGCTTCCGCCTCGAGCTCGGAGACGATCTCGGCGATAGCCTTAAGGCCGCCCGCCGTCTCGACCTTCGGCACGAAGATCGCCCTGACCCCCGGCCGCACCACGGCCTCGAGGTCGCGCACGGCGAGACGGAGCGGCGCGTTGACGCGCACCACCACGTCGCAGCGCGCCGCGGCGGCGAGGCGGTCGATCGCCTCGCGGCACATTCGCCGCGCCTCGGCCTTCTCGTCCGGCGGCACGCCGTCCTCGAGGTCGAGCACGACCGCGTCGGCGCCCCGGTCGCCGGCCTTGGCGACGAAGCGCTCGTTGTTCGCCGGCACGTAGAGGAGCGAGCGCCAGGACGGCAGGTTGCGATGCTGGGTCATGTTGATGCCTCCGCGACGAGCCCTGCCGCGAGGGCCGATGCGATGTCGTCGTCCGTCATTCCCGTCTCCGCCAGCACGGCGCGCGTGTGCTGCCCGAGCCTCGGCGCGGCAAAACGCAGCGTCCCGGGCGTCTCCGACAGGCGCGGGATCGGCGCGTGCATCGGCATCGAGCCCATCTCGTCGTCGGGGACCTCCACGAAGATGCCGCGCTCGTGGAAATGCGGATCCTCCGAGATGTCGGCTGCGTCGAGGATCGGCGCGGCGGTGATGCCAGCCTTCTCGAACTGCGCCAGCACGTCAGCGCGGTCCCGGCCGAGGATCCACCCGCCGACGGCGCGGTCGACCTCGTCGCGATGCTTCACGCGCGCCGCGTTCGTCGAGAAGCGCGGGTCCGAGAGCATGTCCTCGCGCCCGATCAGCTTCAGGACCCGCTCGGCCATGCGCTGCATCGAGGCCGACAGCGCCACGAACTCGCCGTCGCGGGTCGGGTAGACGTTGCGCGGGCTCGACGTGTTCGACCCGTTTCCGACGCGCGGCTTCACCTTGCCGGTCAGCTTGAAGTCCGCCGGCTCCGGTCCGAGCACCGAGGCCATCGGCTCGAGGAGCGACAGGTCGATGACCTGCCCGCGCCCGGTCGCCTCCCGCGCGCGGAGCGCCGTCATGATGCCGAAGGCGCCGTAGAGGCCGGAGATCATGTCGGCGAGAGCGAGCGGGGGCAGCAGGGGATCTCCGCCCTCCTCGCCGTTGCGCGCGGCAAAGCCCGACATCGCCTCGACGAGCGTGCCGAAGCCCGGCCTCTGCCCGTAGGGACCCGTCTGCCCGAAGCCCGACACGCGCAGGACGATGAGCCGCGGATGCGCCTCGAGGAGCCGGGCGGGGTCGAGCCCCATCTTCTCCATCGTGCCGGCGCGAAAATTCTCGATCAGGACGTCGGCATCGCCCAGCAGTCGCTGCAACAGGCCGGCTGCGCCCTCGGCCCGGAAGTCGAGGGCGAGGCTGCGCTTGTTGCGGCAATAGCCCTTCCAGAAGGTCGAGACCCCAGCGTTGCGCCAGGCCCGCAGGGGGTCGCCCTCGGGCAGCGGTTCGACCTTGATCACGTCGGCCCCCGCATCGGCGAGCTGCAGCGACGTCATGTTGCCGGCCACGAGGCGCGACAGGTCGACGACGCGAAGCCCCGAGAGGGGCCCCGTGGCCCCGGGATCGAAGTCCTGTTTCGTCCAGTCCAAGTTGATCTCCTGCGAGAATGTCCGTGCGCGAGCTTCAGACGACCGGCGCGGCCTCTTCGTTCCGGACGGGCGCCTCGCTCTTGAGGAACAGCGTCGTCGCCTCCGGCGGAATGCGGGCGAAGACGTCGCCCTGCGGCACCCGCCGGTCGGTCTGGATGCGGAAGTTGAGGCCCGGCGTCGACACCTCGTACTGGTAGACGGAGCCGAGATAGGAGCCGGTTCCCAGGGTCACGGGGATCGTGTTCTCGCCCGGCCCGTCGGCGAGGGTGATGCGCTCCGGCCGGATCGCCACGAGAACCTCGCCCGGCCCGCCCGGCGCCGCGGAGGTGGCGATCGTCGCGCCGTTCGCGAGCCTGACCCGGCTGCCGGACGCGCCCCGTTCGACCACCGTCCCTTCCAGGAAGTTCGAGGAGCCGATGAAGTCGGCCACGAAGGCATCGCTCGGCTGCTCGTAGATCTCGGTCGGGGTGCCGAGCTGCCTGATCGTGCCGTTGTGCATGACCGCGATGCGGTCGGACACGGCGAGCGCCTCGGCCTGGTCGTGGGTGACGTAGATCGTCGTCACGTTCAGACGCTCCTGCAGCTCGCGCAGCCAGACCCTGGCGCGCTCTCTGAGCTTGGCGTCGAGGTTCGACAGCGGCTCGTCGAGGAGGAGAAGGCTCGGCCGGTAGACGAGCGCCCTGGCGAGTGCCACGCGCTGCTGCTGCCCGCCCGACAGTTCGAACGGGTAGCGCCTGGCATAGGCGCCCATCTCGACGAGGTCGAGCGCCTCGGCAATCGCCCTGTCCCGCTCGGCCCGCCCGACCTTCCTGAGCTCCAGCGGGAAGGCCAGATTGTCGGCCACCGTCTTGTGCGGCCACAGCGCGTAGCTCTGGAAGACGAGGCCGATATTGCGCCTCTCCGGCGGCTCCGAGCGGCCGGTGCGATCGTCGAAGAACACCCTTTCGCCGAGCGCGATGCGGCCCGACGTGGCGTGGTTCAGCCCGGCGATCGCGAAGAGCGTCGTCGACTTGCCGCAGCCCGAGGGTCCCAGAAGGGTGAGGAACTCCCCCTTCGGGATCGTCAGCGACACGTCGCGGACGGCCGTGACGTTGCCGTAGGCGATGGTGAGGTTCTCGAGGACGAGGTCAGCCATAGATCTTGGCTCCAAGCGCGCGCCGGGCGACGAAAACGAAGATGGCGGTGATGACGACCTGGATCGTGGCGAGCGCGGAGACGGGTCCGTTGTCGCCCTGCGCCCAGAGCTGCAGCATCGTCGTTCCGATGATCTCGGAGCCCGGCTGGTAGAGGAACACGGCCGTCACGTATTCCTTGAAGAAGTGGATGAATAGAAGCGCGAAGCACGAGAAGAGCGCGGGCTTCAGGAGCGGCAGCACGATCCGCGTGACGGTCGTCCACCAGTTCGCGCCCGACACGCGGGCGCCGCGGTCGAGCTCGTCGCCGATCTGGGCGAGCGCCGGGGCGATCGCGCCGAAGCCGACCGGGATGTAGCGGACCATGAAGGCGACGATCAGGACCCAGATCGTGCCGCGCACCGCGTCGAGCCCCGGCACCCAGATCACCGCGTAGAAGAAGCCGAGGCCGGCGATGATCCCCGGCAGCGAGCGGGGGAACAGGGCGACATATTCGAGCGCGCGGCCGAACACGAACTCCGAGCGCCTGGCGATCAGCGTGATGATCACGACGAGCGCCGTGCCCGCCACGCCGCCGATCAGCGAAACGACGATCGAGTTCGTGATCGAGCGGAGATAGCTCGAATTGTCGAGGATCAGCCAGAAATGGTCGGCGGTGAAGAGGTTCCAGAACGGCACGAGCGGGGTCAGGAACGTCACGCTCGCGCGCAGGAAGATGCCGGCGAACACGACGACGATCGTGAAGAAGACATAGGCGAAGAGCCCCGTGAAGGCGATCCAGCGCCAGGGCCCGAGATCGATCGTGGAAGGCCGGCTCGCCTTGCCGCGCACGGTGATGAAGCGGCCGCTGCCGGTCATCAGCGCGCCCTGCAGCCAGACGAGGCCCGCCACGACCAGGAGCAGGATCAGGGCCGCCGCGCCGACGATGCCGTAATCGGGCCGCACCGCGGCCTGGATGCCCTCCTCGTAGAGGAAGCTCGTGATCGTCTGGATGCCGGCCGGCGCACCGAAGAGGAGCGGGATCGACAGCATCTCGATGCCGACCACGAAGTTGAGGACGCCGGAATAGATGATCGCCGGCCGCATCATCGGCACCGTCACGCTCCACAGCGCGCGGAACGGGCCGGCGCCGACCGTGCGGGCGGCGTCCTCGAGCTGGGCGTCGGCCTTCGTGACGGCGCCGAGGCACATCAGGTAGGCGAGCGGCGCCTGGCTGAGGCCGGCCACGATCCCCATCCCCGTGAGCGTGTAGAGGTTCCAGGGCGTGACGCCGGTCAGGCTGCGCATCATCAGGGTGAGGTAGCCGGAGGGGCCGTACATCGTGAACCAGCCGAACGCGATGACGAGGTGGCTCACGAAGAGCGGCCAGACGAGGAGCTCGCCCATCCATTTGCGCCCGGGCACGTTCGTCCGGCCGATGACGATCGCCGCGGCCGCGCCGAAGAGCTGCGCGACGACGGTCGTGATGACGGCGAAGACGATCGTGTTGAACGCGACGATGCCGATCCCCTGCTCCGTGACGAGGCGCACGAAATTGGCGAGCGTCAGGGTGGCCTCGTCGTCGTAGAGCGGGCGGTCGAGGAAGGCCTGCGCGACGATGGGCGCGATGGGGCCGATCACGAGGACCGTCGTCAGGATGGCGACCCCCCACATGACCCATCGCGAGGGGTCGAGCGCGGGCTTGCCGATCGGTTCAGCTGTCAGGGACACGAGGCGCAACCTCCGCCAGGGAAATCCGGTGCGGGCGCCCGCGCGGGGGCGCCCGCCGGGAAGATCAGTTGCCGGACAGGGCTTCGGTGAACTTCTGCGCGAAGGGCGCGGCGTCGTCGATCAGCCCCTCGTCGAAGCCGACGCGGATGATGCTCTCCTCGCCGACCTCGTCGACGATCTCCTGGTAGGTGTAACGGACCTCGTCGGCTGGCACGTCGTCGCGATAGGGCACGACGCCGCCCTTGCCGAGGAGCGTCTGGCCCTCCTGGCTGAGGAGGTAGTCGAAGAAGAGCTTCGCCGAGTTCGGGTTGGCCACGTTCTCGGGGATGCCCATGCCGCGCATCATGAGCGGCGTGCCGTCGTCGGGGAACGCGAAGCCGAGGATCTCGCCGCCGGCCTGGTCGAGGCGCGGGAAGATCGTGATGCCCGAGATGTTGTAGCCGGCGACGTACTCGCCGGTCGTGATCTTCTCGTTCATCGCGCCGCCGGAGGTCTCGCCGCGGATCATCGGGCCGATCGAGGAGAGCTGCTCCCAGCCTTCCTCGCCCTTCTCCTGCAGCACGTAGTACCAGGCGGCGAGCCCGAAGGCGTTGCGCGCGGCATCGTAAGTCGTCAGCCGGCCGTCGAAGGTCGACGGATCGGCCTTGGCGAGCTCGACGAGCGAGGAAAAGCCGGTCGGCCGCTGGTCCTCGGAGAGGATGGCGGCGTTGTAGACGATGACGAGCGGATCGGTCGACAGCACCGACACGCCCTCGTAGGGCTTGGCGAAGTCCGGCAGGTGGTCGAACTCGGGGCTGTCATAGGCCATCATGCGGCCGTTGATGCCGTAGTCGGCCCAGCGGTCGTTCGCGCCGGAGACGAGGAGGTCGGCCGAGCGGGAGTTGCTGCCGGCTTCCGCCTCCCAGCGCGAGTGCACGTTGCCCGAGCCGAGATCGAGCGTCTGGACGTCGATCCAGGGGAACTTCGCCTCGAAGCCCTCCACGACCGGGCCCCAGTTGTTCTCGGCCATGTTCGAATAGACGACCACCCCGCCCTCTCCGCGCGAGGCCTCGACCATGTCGGTGTAGGTCTCGGGATAGTAGTCGGGGAATTCGAGCTCCTGCGCGAGCGCGACGCCGCCCGTGAACGAAGCCGACGCGATGGCCGTGGCCGCCGCGAGTTGTCTCAGTCTCGTCATGACGTTCCTCCCAGTGCCGTTTTTTGGGTGGCGTGGCGTCGGGCGAGCTCCTGGCTCGCACGCCGCGCCGCTTCCACGACCGCCGACACGCTGCGGTCGAGATGCTCGCTGAACCGGTCCTTCGGACCCGAGATGTTGACGGCGGCGACGATCCGCCCGTCGCCGCCGATGATCGGCGCGGCGACGCCGCCCGCACCCTCGATGCGGCCGATGAGATTGACCGCGTAGCCCTCGCGCCGCGCCTGCAGGATCCTCTCCCGCGCCGCGTCGCGCTCCGCCTCGTTCTCCTCGCAGGCGGCCAGATGCGCCTCGAGCTCGTCGTCCGGCAGATCGCAGAGCAGCACCAGGCCGCTCGCCACGTGATGGGCGATCCGGTCGCGGGAGATGTCGCGGTCGTAGCGGATCTCGCGCTGCGGCAGCTTCTTCGTGAGGTAGTGGACGCGCCGCTCGGGCGTCAGGACGGCGATGAAGCCGCTTTCCTCGGCCTCCCTGACGGCGGTCTCGAGGAACGGCTCGGCGAGGCGCAGGAGAGTGCCCCAGCCGAGAACGCCGCCATGCGCATGCTCGCCGGGAAGCGTGACGAGGCGATAGCCGCTGCCTTCGCGGGCGACATAGCCGCGGGCGACCAGCGTGCGCAGGAGCAGGAGCGCGCTGCTCTTCGGGATCTCGAGGGCCTGCGCGGCGTCCGACAGGCCGGTGGGCGCGGTGCGCTCTGCCAGCCACTCGATCAGATCAAGGATGCGTTCTGATCCCCGCCCGCCCATACGCTTCCCCGTTCGTTCAATATATTGAACGCGTTCTGTATTTTGAATCAGCGTAGAGCGGAGCCGGGGCCCTGTCAAACCGGCCTGTCGGCTCGCGAGGGATCACTTTTCCGGACCTGGCAGCTGGAGAGGAGGCAGAGGGTCCCGGAAGCCGCACCGCCGGCCTCCGGCCCGGCGCGGCGGGATCGAGCGGCCGGCCAGCGGCCGCTCGCCGGCCCCCGCGAGGCCCCTGGCGACATTAGCTGGGCCTAGGGGGGTGGACAGCCAACGCCCGAGGCGCTATCTCACCCCTCGCGCCGGAGAGATCGCACCGAAGCGTCTCGCATTCGTCTCGCTCCGGCCCACCAGGGCCTTGATCGTCAAAGGCTTTGATGGGGGATAGTTTAACGGTAGAACCGCGGACTCTGACTCCGCTAGTCCTGGTTCGAATCCAGGTCCCCCAGCCATCTCCCTCATTCCAAAGCCCGGGCTTCCGGGCTTTTTTTCGTGTCCGGCCGCGGCCACCCGGACGCTCTCGCACAGCGGGGTCAACCCGCGAGCGACTGGAATCTTTCCCCGCAGGTGGATATGCGGCGGATATAGATCCACGTGCACCGGAGCCACCCGATGCCCACACTCGCCGGCAGGATCGGACCTGCCACTTGAAGGAGGCTCTCGCCGCGGCGGACGGCCGACAGACCTCGGCAGCCACTCGTCTTCACCGATCCCGCCGAGCGCGGGGTGTCGATCCGGGTGCAGGGGAAGCGCGCCGCTGGTACGTTCGCTTCAACGGCAATTCCAGGGCGCTCCGGCAGAGTCATGAGGAGGCGACCTCGACGGGGACATCAGTCCCCGCCAGACACGATGGCGCGTGGACTGTGCACAAGCTCGGCGAAAGGTTCCTCACGGAGCATATCGCGACGAACTCGTTCACAGCGAAGGGTCGCGTGAGGGCTCCCAGCAAGAAGACGATCAAGGACCGGTCTGACGGATTCCGAACGCGAGGTGGGG
>NZ_AWXZ01000005.1 GCF_000496075.1 Lutibaculum baratangense AMV1 | reverse complement strand
CCGCGGAAAGCTCGA
The DNA here is from genome assembly GCF_000496075.1 of Lutibaculum baratangense AMV1. Classification (GTDB taxonomy): domain Bacteria; phylum Pseudomonadota; class Alphaproteobacteria; order Rhizobiales; family Tepidamorphaceae; genus Lutibaculum; species Lutibaculum baratangense. The sequence goes on along the minus strand of NZ_AWXZ01000005.1, from coordinate 53,015 downwards.
CTTGGGGAGCCTCGAGCATCTGCCGGCTCGTGCTGCAAGCTCGGTCGAACATCCAGGCGGGAACTTCCTGCCAGCGGCCCGAGGCGTCGTCAGAGAACGTGCACCGGAAACGGACTATCCCAGACCTGTCGACCACATCGTGGACGTGAACCTGCCGCCCAGCCCAAGGGTGCCACGGGTAGAGAAGCTGACGTTCTTCGGTCCTGTGGGCGTTCCGTCGTCGGGTTGTACAACACCGAGAAGCCTCACTCGAGCCCCGGCTGGCTCACACCACACGAATATGCCCACCGCCTCCGGCGGCGAACTTGCCTGGCGCCAGCAGAGGGCGTTGATCACCACCGGGTTCCGGCTCCGACTGGATGAGGAGTGGGCGTCACGCCACGTCGGCAACGGCATGCCAGAGTTCCGATCGTCGCGCCGGCCGCCTCGCATACAATCGGGTCGGCTGTCCGGTTTCTTGCTGTCATTGACAGTGAGCTCAATGCCAATGTAGCTTCAAGGCCCCGGTGTCCCCCTCCTCATAGCAGACACACCTTGATGGCTGTCGCCGAGGAACTGAGCGAGCATGCCCGAGCCTCTCGTAAGCGTGGTCATCACGTGCTTCAATCAGAGGCGTCTCGTCGCGGAATCCATCGACTCGGTTCTCGGCCAAACCCACCAGACCCTTGAGTTGATCGTAGTCGACGATGGATCCTCCGACGGGACGTCCACCGTCGTCGGGAACATACGGGACAAACGGCTGACTTATGTCTGGCAGGAGAATGCCGGACCGAGCGACGCCACGAATCGCGGGCTTCGGATGGCCCGCGGAGAGTATGTCGCTCTTCTGGGCGGCGACGATATATCGCTCCCGCATCGCGTCGAGCAGCAGCTCGACCAGATCGAGCGGGGATACGACATCGTGTTCTCCCTACCAAGGCTGATCGACGACCGCTCCCGGGAGCTGCCGTACTACAGGTTTCCGATATTCTTCAGGGAGAACTTCGAGAGCGAGGCCGAGCTGCTCCGGACACTCTTCCTAGAAGGGAACTTCCTGTGCGGGCCATCGGCGATGGCACGGCGGAGCTTCTTCGAGCGCCACGGCATCTACCGACGCGGGCTCATCCAGCTCCAGGACTTCGACCTCTGGGTGCGCGCCTGCCGGGAAGGCGCGAGGATGCGGCGGTTCGAAGACCCGATTGTAAGATACCGCGTGCGCGACGGTGAGGGAAACCTCTCGGGTCCCCGCAACAAAAACCGCACCCCGTTCGAGCTGGTGTCGATCTATCGAGACATTCTGGAGGGAACGTCTCATTCCCTCCTTCGGGAGGCGTTCCCTCACGACATGTCGGCGCGGTCCAGCGACGACCTGCTCGCTCGGGAGGCCGACATCCTCTTCCTCTATCTCAATCACCCGAAACAACTCGTGCGGTCGGTCGGCATCGAACGCGCGGTAGCGTGGCTCGATGACGAGGACCGCTCGCGTGAGCTTGCGGGCCGTGGGTTCGGACCGGCCGAGCTATTTCAGATCATGAGCGAGACGCATTTCTGTGAGCACTAGCGAACCCCTTCCCTCTTGGGACCCGGGGGAAGAAGCCGCCGCGCTCGAATACGCCCTCTTCGACCCGGCATATTACCTCGCGCAGCGCCCCGACGCCGCAGACACGGAGGACAAGTCGCTCGTCCACTATCTTCAGTATGGATGGCGGGAGGGGGTCAATCCGTGCCCGCTCTTCGACGTTCGCTTCTATCTTTCGCAGCGGCCAGACGTCGCAGCCGCCCGGGTAGAGCCCTTCCTTCACTATCTGAGGGCAGGCCGAGCGGAAGGTTGCCAGCCCCATCCGCTGTTCGATCCGACCTTCTACTTTTCGCAGCGACCGGAACTCGCGAGGAGCGGCGTCGAGCCGTTGCAACACTACCTCGAAGGGGGGTGGCGGGAGGGCCTGAAACCGCACCCCCTGTTCGATGTGGACTTCTATCTCGAGCAGCGACCGGATGTCGTCGAGGCAAGACTGGAGCCGCTGAGGCATTATCTCGCGCACGGCTGGCGGGAAGGTACGAAGCCTCACCCGCTTTTCGACCCCGGCTTCTACCTGGCACACCGTCCGGATGTAGCCGAGGCCGGCGTTGAACCTCTCTCCCACTATCTGTTGGCCGGGTGGCGGGAGTGGGCTTGGCCACATCCGCTGTTCAACCCGACGCACCGGGCCGATTATCGTGTCGATCCGGAATTGCCGCAGTCGAACCCTCTCTTGGACTACGTCATGCAGAGCGAGGAGGCGGGGAAGGACCCGCACGCGTTGTTCGACACGCGGTACTATCTCGCGCAAGTGGAAGAGATGTCCGGCCTTCCGCCATTGCAGCACTACCTGGTGGAAGGCTGGAAACAGGGCCACTCGCCGCACCCCGTCTTCGACTCTTCATTCTACGTTGATCACTGCCACGACATCGAAGCACGGGCGCCGGATCCTCTCACGCATTACGTGACCATAGGCTGGAGGATCGGCGCATGGCCGCATCCGCTCTTCAACCGTGAGCTCTACTTGCAGCAGCGTCCGGAGGTGGCACGACAGGGCGTCGACCCACTGGCGCACTATCTCACGCTGGGCTGGCGCGACGATGCGAAGCCGCATCTTCTCTTCGAACCCATCCATTATCGGTCGCAGTGCGAAGGGGGAGAGCTTTCGATTGCACCCCTCGTGCATTACCTGAGCGAGGGCTGGAAGCAAGGGAAGCGCCCCCACCCCCTCTTCGATCTCGCCTTCTATCTGTCTAGATACCCCGCGGTCGCAGAATCCGGCGACGAGCCCTTGGCGCATTACGTGAGAAGCGGGTGGCGCGAGCGTCATTGGCCGCATCCCCTCTTCAACCCGGATTATTACCTCGAGCAGCGAGCCGATCTCGTGATGGCGGGAACCGAACCTCTTATGCACTATGTGCTGCGGGGGGACACGGAGCCGGGCGATCCGCACCCGCTTTTCGACACCCGGTTTTACCTGGAAGAGGCGGGCGGCACGGGTGGGCTTCCGCCCCTGCAGCACTACGTGACCGAAGGTTGGCTAGCGGGGCGGAGCCCGCACCCGCTCTTCGACCCCGACTACTACATCGACCGCCTGAAGCAGACCGAACCGGTCGCCCAGGAGCCCCTGAGCCACTATCTTGCGCGGGGGTGGCATGCGCAGCCACACCCCCTTTTCGATCCGGCCTTCTACCTCCGCAATTTCCTTGGCGACGAGATAGGGCAGAAGGCTCCCCTGCTGCACTACGCCGAGAGCGGGTGGGAAGCGGCGGCGGACCCGCACCCGCTGTTCGACACTTCCCTTTATCTCGACCAGCATCCCGACCGGGCGCGTGAACGCACGCCGCTGGAGCACTATGTCAGGCGCGGCTGGCGGGACGCGCTGCGCCCACATGTGCTGTTCGATCCAGCCTTCTATCTGGCGCAGTGTCCGGAGTCTGCCGGGTCGAATCCTCTCATCCATTTTCTCCTGCACGGCCGTGGCGACAACAAGCGGCCAACCGCGGAGGATATCTCCGGCATCATCGACCGGCTGATCGCCTTGGGCGATCTTGAGCGCGCCGCCTCACTGCACGCCATGCTCTCGACGCGGTCAAGGGCGTGGGCGCGGCGTGGGCTCGTTCTGCCGCTGCGCGGATTGAGAAGCTATGCGGAGGAACACGGCTGTCTTCTGAAGGAGTTCGCCGCCGAGGAAACGTCAATTCCGGAGACCCGCTGCTTCGGTCGCGTGGACGACACTCTTGTCGCCGAGCGGCTGCCGGGACTTTCAACCTTCGTCGCACAGATCGAGGGCGCGGTCGTGCTCGCAGGAACGAAGGTCGTCGTCACTGACGACGGAACGGTGCTGCATGACGCCGCGGCAAGGCACGCACACGATCCGGAGATTGAGATCGACGCCTCGGATCTCCTGCCTCGCGTCTCAGGGGAACAGGTGCTGCTCAATTTCGATCGGCGTCCGGTGCACCGGATCGAAGAGGGTGTGCTCCTGACAAGCGAATGCGACACGAGCTACGCCCGCTGGCTCCTCGAGGCGCTGCCGGCGGTTGCGATGCTCGATTCCCTGCCCCACCTGGCGGAGTGGCCGCTCCTAGTGCGCGATGACCTACCGGCGGACTTCTACCGCGCCCTTTATCTCGCCAACGTCAAGGACCGCCCCGTGATCAGGCTCCGGGACAGGGCAGCGTATCAGGTCGGCCGACTGACCATACCCAGCAACGTGACACTCATGACGAGGCGAGTTGCTGGAAGTGCCGGCACGACCGCGGATTTCGCGTTCAGCCGCCGGTGGACATGTCTCGCAGCCGAGACCGTCCAACGGCGGCTGGCACCGGCGGAGCTTCCGCGGCAGAAGCTGTTCGCCACGCGCCGGAGCGCTCCGCATCGACTAGCGAACAATGAGCAGATTGAAGTCCTGCTCGCGCGGGACGGCTTCATGATCGAGGAGTTCGATCGGACGAGTTTCGACTACGCGATCCTGCGGTGGAGTCAGTCGCCCACCGTCGTCGCCGCTGCCGGCGACTGTTTGGCCAACATGATCTTCTCGCCCAAGGGAAGTCGGCTTATCGTGCTGACATGCGATCCTTCCGCCCCCCGCACACGCCATCTACGGCACCTTGCGGGGAGCCTCGGCCATGACATCTGCTTCGTCGTCGGATCGCGGGAGTATACTGGCTGCGAGGATCCTGCCGACGACGACTACACGGTCGCCGGCCAAGATGTTCGATCGGCTCTCAAGCACATCGGCGCGCTCCAAGCGCTCCGGGATGCGGATCTATGATGCTCTTCCGTCGCCGCCGTCGCGAACTCTGGCGCGAGCATCCGGCAGTTCTCACCTTCGTCAAGAAGCTCCAACAGCTGGCGGAGGGCGAAGGAACGAAGTTGGCGGTTCCCGAGAGCGCCAAGCCTGAACTCCTGCGGGCAGTCTACACGCTGTCCAACGAGTTGGGCTTAGCGAAGGACTTCGAACTCGGCGACGTGGAGGCTGCCGTCGAGCGCAACAGCCTGCCGATATGGTACTCTCTACTGAACCTGCTCCGGCCTGTATGCGATCCCGCCACGCTGCATTTTCCTGGCAATTACGATCACAACAAGCTCGACCACCGCGCCTTCCTGGAGATGCTGCAGAAGAGGGACGAGGGCGTCGACCTGCCGCTCCTGTCCGTTCTCCTTGCGGCGGGCCTCGCGAAGTTCATGGGCTCCTATCGATCGGCGGAGGAGGCGTATAAGTCGATTGCTGGACCGCACGGGCTGATCGGACAGGGCGATCTGCATGCGAGCGCGGCGCTCTACGAGCGCCACCTGGTGCGGGATGAGCGGAAGGGAGCGACCGTGACAGCGGCCTATGGCATCCAGCCGCTGCTGCAGGAGGCGCTCTCCTGGCCCGGCATGCCCGAACCGAGCTTCGCGCGGGCAGAAGCCTTCATCCACGAGGCGATTGAACAGGCGCCCGCCGTGCCGCTCGGGCACTATCTGCTCGCCGTCCTTCGCAAGTTGACGGGTTCGCTCGAAGAGGCCGAGACGAGCCTTCGGCATGCGCGGGGCCTGGTGCCGGCTGCAGGGAGCGCTGGGCCGACCCTCGACCTTCAACTGGACCGACTGGTGTGCGCTCGGGGCCATGGCGGGGGCGTTGAGGAGGCGTCGCCGGTCGGCCGGGGCGCCTCGCCCCCCGGCTGGCGCAGGACGCTGGGGCCATCCGCAGGATGGGAAAGGACGCGCTGATGGCGCGGCAGGACTTCACGGCGACGGATGGGCGCGACGCCGTGGCCGGCGGCCTTGGCGAAGGATATGTCGGCGCGACGGCGTCGGAGCCCTTCGGCTATTCCTATACCGCACACGATGCCAAGAGGAGCTGGCGGGTCGAACAACGGCGGACGAGCAGCCGCCTGTTCGCCTTTCGCGCCAGGAACGCACGCCCCCTGTCTCCCTCCCTCATCCCGGTCGCGATCGAAGGCAGGCTTTTGCGGGACACGCAAATGTTCACCGGATACGAGAGGGAGATCTGGGATCCCTATCTCTTCGCCAGCGGTGCCGAAGGCTACGCCTACGATCTCCCCCAGCCGACGATCGTGACACGGCCAGTGATCCTGCTTCCGGGGCTCGGAAGCTTCTACTACCACTTCATCTTCGACGTGATTGGCGCATTGGCCATGGTCCCGCCAACCGAGTGGAAGAATCGGCTCGCGCTGTTCGCGCAAGCCCCCAGCCCCGGCCCCATGCTGCCGTGGCAGAACGAGATCGTCTCGATGATGTCGATCCCACAGTGCCAGACCTACCAGGGCTTCGGGAATAACATCTTCCAGGATGCCATCGTCTGCTCCTATCCGAGCCAGGACAACGCGGTGTCGCCCTCCATCGTCCGCTTCCTCAGGCAGCGCCTGGGCTTCCCCAGCCACGGACCGCAAGCGGGCAAGAGGATATTCTTCACGCGCACTGGCGCCCGCGCGATGGGCGAGGAGCGGCGGCGACTGGTCAACGACATGGCCGAGCGCTACGGTTTCCGCTGCGTCGATCCAATGAGGCTCAGCGTCCGCCAGCAACGCCAGGTCCTGTCAAACTGCAGCGTCTTCATGTGCGAGGCGGGGTCGGGTCTTGCCAACATGCTCTTTCTGCCGGAAGGCGCAACGGTTGTTACGCTCGGCACGAAGCTGACCTTCAAGGACTATTTCTGTCCCGTCGCAGGCGCGCTAAACCTTGAATCTCACGTGGTCCTCTCGGACGTGCAGCGAATGTTCCCGCGCCACCAGTTCCTCTGGTCGAACTTCATCCCCGATTTGGACATGGCGGCCTTGGAGCGATGCCTGAAGGAGGTTGTGAAGGCGTAGGTCTAGAGGGAGCTGAAGTTGTCGAGGCTTTCGCACTCCTGGGAGGGTAGAGCCTTCCGTGATGCCTGCTGCGGCCTCGGCCTGCGTGAGCCGCTTCAGGCTGCCCCCGGTGGCATGGATCCCTGCCGACCATCGCGTGGAACATGCGCCCGCGAGCATGTGGAAATCGTGTCCATCATCCCCCAGAAGGCGTCCCGCGATCACGCGAAACATGCACGCACTTCCTTCATTGCCGTCATGACGAGCATCTGATCGGCAGCGATCCGCTTGAGCTTGTGTTCTCCACTTCGAGCTCGCGGGGCCGCTTCGCGTCAGAGGCCTCCATACCGCGACTGCCTTCCGCTGGGCATCAGACATGTCGCCGAACTGATGCCGTGACGCCAGCAGAACTCGTCGACCCGCGCCTGCCACGACGAGGGTGCAACTGGAACGCTTGGAGGTCAGGCCGCCGCGTTCTGCCGCCGAGTGAAGTACTTGCGCTCAGCACTGAGGATCCGCCGCGCGGTCGCGAGATGGCGATTGCGCTCCTCGGCAGAAAGATCCTTCCACTGGCCCTTCTCAAGGCCAGCAACCCGGATCGCAACGATGCGGATCAGATCCTGCGTGACAGGCGGCAGCTTGGATGTGGTCATTTCATCTCTCCAACTGGACCATAAGGGAACCGGACAGGCTCCATGCCCGTCCGACGGGCATCGCTTGAAGGGCCAAGGCCTGAGCAGCTCAGTGTACGCCGCTCACGCGCCGCTGCGTCTCCATGAACCAATCCCGTGCGATCTCGCCCCACTCGGTCAAAGGATAGCCTGGTTCGTCCTCGGCGAGATAGAGGCTCTCATTGTAGGCGGGCGGCCAGACGAAGAAGGTAATCCCGTCATAGGCGGGATTGCTCAACCAACGAAGAGCGTCCGGCACCCACCCGGTAAAAAGATGTTCCCTAAGATCCCCCGTCGGCGCCCGAGTCGTGTTTGCGAACCCGAAGGCGTCGATCACGATTGGGAACTGCTCCCTGTACGCGGCGATGCCCCTCCGGAACTGACGTCTCACGTCGTCCTCGAATTTCACGATGTCGTTGCGGTGCACGTAGAACATGTGCGGGCCCAGGACGAGGTTAGGGTCGCCAGCGAAGGGCTCCTGCCGCAGGCGTTGCACGACGTTCTGGATCTTCCATAGGTTTAGGGGAGAGACGACGACCGGGTTCCGGAAGCCTGCCTCCCGAATTGCTCGCAGCGCCCCCCCACTCGATCGGCCCAAGCTTCATTGTTCCTGTTGTCAGGGTGAGGATAGACCTCCTGGCCGTCCGGTCTCCACATTCCTGTCGAGTACGGCTCGTTCGAAGCATGCAGCCAGACATTCCACTGGTCGCGATATCGCGCCGCCAAACGTCCCATGAACCCACCCAGCATGGCATCGGAGACATTGTCCTCGCCGGGCTGCAACTGCACCACCATCCCAAGATGGGCGGCCGACGCGATCACGTCGTCCAGCACTTCAGGTTCTGGCGGGAACGAGAGGCCGCTACTCTCGTCCGTGTAGGCGGCGGTGTTAAAAATCGCCGGCTCGACAAAGATCCGTACGAGATTGACCCCATAGGATCTCATCACCGCGAGCTGCCGGTAGGCGGTATCGCTGTCGACATATACGTCGTCGAGGAAGCCGGTCGGAGGCGAGATGCGATCCTCTGGTACAGTGGCTGACCGGTAGGCCCAGTCCTCGTGGGGATGATTACGGAAGGTTGCGAAGGCTCGGTTGAACGCGATGACGCCGCGAACGATGAACCTTTCGCCGGCCGGGCCATAAATGTCACCATCTGAGACGACGAAGGCGGTGTTCGGGCGTTCCGGAATGCCCTCCCCCGAGTGTCCGATCCCTGGTACCGTGAGGGCTAAAACCCAGAGGACCGAGATCCAGACGGCGACCCTAGCCAAGTTGGGGCCTCAACTCCTCACGCGCCTCAAAGGCCATCCTGTAGAAGAGGGAGTCGGCTGCTGTCAGCCGCGCCATCTCCTCCTCAATCTCAGGAGTGATGGGCTCGCGCTCCACCTTCTGAAAGTTGGGATCCGACCCATGGAGGCTGACCAGATCGTTCTTTCGAACCGCCGGCTGCCGTGACCTCCCTACGCTCAGTAGCATCGCCTCGAAGTCCTCGTCGAAGCGCTCCTGAAAGCCCACGAAGTGGTAGGTGCGAAGACGGTCGAATGCCTGCTGCGCGAGGTCCTGCGGCGGCGTGGTCAACATGTGCTTTGACGCGGCATTCCGCCCGCCAGGTACGAAGAACCTGACGAGGCCGTTGTTGATGTGGTTGCGAACGATAGGCTCGTCGTTACGCAGGAAATCGAGAAGGGTGCTTCGCTTGGCGATCTGCGGCCCCGGACGCCCGGTGGCGAACTCGTCGGTCATTGATCGCCAGAAGTAGTAGAGCGACAGGATACGCGCGCTCGGCTCCCGGAGGAACGTCAGGATGCGTTTGCGGCCCGGAATGGCATCAACGTCATGGTAAGCCATGTGCCCGCTGTAAATGCGGGCCTGGCGCCGCCGATCCGGAGGGAGCGCCTTGACCTTGGCAGCGGTCGTGTCCGTCACGATCTGCTCGGAAGAGAACAGGCTGTGCAGGACATTGAGGACGGACGTGCCGCCGGTCTTGGGGATGTGGTGGAAAACAATGCGCTCGCCCGGCTGCAGTGCCGCAGCGGGACGATCTATCGCGGAATCCATTGCCATCTCGATCGATACCTGCACCACCCGTTGACATCTCTGCCAGTACCACCGGCACTCGATGTTGCCAAGGCCGTAACGATCGGGTCCCACGAGTGGCATGGCCCGCTGCGGGCCTGGGTGATCTCCGGCAGGCGTTGAGTTCGTCAGCCGGCCATGGCAGGCGAGCCGATGACGAGATCATCGCGGACAGCGGCAACGGAGCCTAGGGTCATGTGGCGGCAGCGCTGGACGGAGCACTTGATGGCGGCCCCGAAAGACCCTCAGACGGATCTTTACACGTTCGTTCCAGACTCGACGCCATCAGAGACATGAAGCGCTACATCACCCACGAGTTCTTCACCGTCATCAGTCGCGGCCAGAAGGAGAGCGACCGAACGCAGACCGTCGCTTGACAAACACGGGGGCATCCGCCGGTCCCGTGTCCTGAGGGCCTTCATCTTCCGGATCTCGGCCTGTCGCCCCCGGGGCCTGTCGATTGGTTGCGGGGGCGACGGGCGGCACTCTCAGGCCCGCGCCTCCGCCCGAAGGAGGTCGTAGTTCTCGACCACGATCTGCTGGCGGCCCACGGAGATCAGGCCGCGTTTCTGGAACTTGTCGAGCGTCATGGTCACCCACTGCCGGGTCGCGCCGACGATGTTGGCGAGCTGGTCGTGGGTGAGCTTGCGCTCGATGACGAGGCGGTTGCCCTCCGGCCGGCCGGAGGTGTCGGCGAAGATGAGGAGGAGATGCGCGAGCCGCTCCGTCACCGACCTCGTGCCGAGCATCTGGACGAGGGCGGAGTAGCACTTGCCCTTCGCCACGAGCCCCTCGATCAGGCAGATCGCGAAGCGCGGCATCGTCTCGGCCAGACCTCGGATCCGGCCGCCGGTGAGGTAGAGAAGCTCGCAGTCCTCCTGCGCGTCCGCCGACCAGATGTGGGTGCCGCCACCGAACACCTCCGGGCCTCCGACGAAGTGACCCGCCGTCCACAGCGCCAGGGTGATCTCACGACCCGCCGGACTGACATAGAACGTGCGCACGACGCCCCGCTCGATGAGCCAGATGCCGCTGTGGGCGTCGCCCTGGTGGAACACGCCCGCGCCGGCACAGACCTGGCGCGGCGTCCCCGCCTCCCGGAGCGCCGAAAGCTCGGGCTCGCTCAGCTTCTGAAGAAAGCTCGCCCCCTCGTTCAGGCCCGACGGCTCCTCGCTCAGGAAGACGGCCGACGTGACCGGCCGTGGGGATCCCGCTCCGCCGCCGGCCGCGGGAGGGTCCTCATGCTGGATCTTCATGTTCATTGCGCCTGCTGCTGGAAGGCCCTGAGGCTCTCGGCGCGGATCTTCTCGTGGCAGCTTCGCTTGAGCTCCATGAAGGCCTCGCTCGTCTCGACCTCGAGCGACCGGGGCCGCGCCAGCGGCACCTTCAGGTCGGCGATGACCGAGCCCGGACTGGCGCTCATGATCAGGATCCGGTCGGCGAGGAAGATCGCCTCGTCCACGTCGTGGGTGACGAAGACGACGGTGGTGCCGAACTCCGACCAGATGTTGAGCAGGCTCTCCTGCATCATGAGCCGCGTCTGCGCGTCGAGCGCCCCGAACGGCTCGTCCATCAGGAGGACGCTGGGGTAGTTCGCCAGCGCGCGGGCGATGCCGACGCGCTGCTGCATGCCCCCCGACAGCTCCGCCGGATAGGCGTTCGCGAACTTCGTGAGGCCGACCATCTCGAGGAACGTGTTCGCGATCGAGCCGCACTCGGTGGCGCTGCGGCCGCCGACCTTCGGGCCGAAGGCGATGTTCTCCCGGATCGTCTTCCAGGGAAAGAGCGAGTACTGCTGAAACACCATGCCCCGGTCGGGCCCCGGCCCGCTCACCGCCTCGCCGTCGACCGAGATTTCGCCGGTGCTCGGGCGCACGTAGCCGGCGATCGAGTTCAGCAGGGTGGATTTGCCGCAGCCCGACGGGCCGAGGATGCAGACGAACTCGCCCGGCCTGATGTCGAGCGTCGTCGAGGTCACGGCCTGATGTGCCGCCCGGCCGCTGCCGAAGACGATCGAGACGCCGTCGATGCGGATATGACCGCGCCCGGCACTGCCGCGAAGAGTCTCATGGGCGGAGACCCTGCTCGCGATCGAAACCACTTCCGTCATGTTGGCTCACCCTTCTCCGTTGCGTCCGGCATTGCGTGCGGCGCCCCACGGGGCGCGGCGGGCCCTTCATCGCGCCTTGCGCTGCCACTTCAGGAGCGGCCTCGCCCCGAGGCGGACGAGATAGGTCGAGATCGTCCCGAGCGCGCCGGTGACCAGCATGCCGACGATGATGTCGGGGTAGTTGATCAGCGAGTAGGCGTTCCAGGTGAAGTAGCCGATCCCGTACTGGCCGGAGATGATCTCGCCCGCCAGCAGCGAGAACCAGCTCACCCCCATGCCCACCGCCAGGCCCGTCGTGATGCTGGGCAGCGCGGAGGGGAAGATGACGTGCCAGAAGATCTGCATGCGCGAGGCGCCGAGCGACTTCGCCGCCCGCACCAGCACCTCCGGTGCCTGCTCCACGCCGTGCATCGTGTTGATGACGATCGGGAACAGGGCGCCGAGGAAGGTGATGTAGACGATCGAGGCCTCGTCGGTGGGCCACATCAGGATCGCGAGCGGGATCCACGCGACCGCCGGGATCGGGCGCAGGACCTCGATATAGGGATAGAACAGCGCCCGCCCGAGCCGCGAGCGCCCCATGAGCGTTCCGAGGAGCACGCCGAGAAGCGTCGCGAGCAGGAAGCCGGTCGCGATGCGCTGCACCGATACCTGTATGTGGACGTAGAAGCGCAGATCCTGCAAATGACGGATCAACGCGTCGAGCACCTGGACGGGCGGCGGCACGTTGGCGAAGTTGACGTAGAAGTCGACGCTGTGGGTCGTGGCGAGATGCCACAGGACGATGCCGATGAAGAGGCCGAGCGTGCCGACGGCAAGGCCGTAGGCATTGCCGCGGAGCGCGGCCAGGGCGTGCGTGACCGCGGCCTGCACCGAGCGAGCGGCTTGCGACCCGTCCGATTTCGGCGGGGCGTCCACCGGCGGGTGAGCGGCCTGCGCCGGGCCGGCCGATGGCGGCGAAGCCGTGTAGGCGACGGTCTCTCTCAGAGCTTTCTGCATGGGGCGGGCTTCCGGAGCTGTGATAGCGGGGCGAAGGCGGGCGCGCCGGCGCCCGCCAGGTTCGCGGCGCGCCTCAGGAGGCGATGGCGTTCCAGGCGACCACCGCGCCGCCGGTTTCCGCGGCAAACGCGTCGGCGTCCCCCTTCTTCATGAAGGCCGTCAGCTCGCCGCCTTCGGCCTCCACGTAGAAGGCGACATGGCCGAAGAGCTTGAGGCCCGACGCCTTGTCGTAGACGTAGGTGGCGAGGACGGTACCGCCTTCGGCCGCCACGGACGCGGCCGCCTCCGTCATCGCCTCGATGCTGTCGAAGGTCTCGATGCCCTCGCCCTCGACCCACATCTCGGCGGGCGCGAGACCGGGCGCCCCCGGCTCGGAGGAGACGACTTCCGTCAGCTGCTCCTCGTAGTCGAGGCCGCGCGCCTCGAAGCCGGCCCGAACGAAGGTCGGGTCGATCCAGCTGTCGAAGTCGAGCGGCGTGAGATCGGTCTCACGGGCGAGGAGGGCGTGGTCGTATTTCAGGGCCTCCACCCACTGCGGCTTGATCGAGGCCTCGAAGGTCGAGATGCCGCCTTCGCTGAAATAGAGATAGAGCACCTCCTTCTCGATCCCGGTCCACTCCGACACCTGGGTGGCGGCATTGACCGGGTCCTCGCTGATCCAGTCCTGAGCCTCCATCGTGGCGTCGATATAGGCTTGGACGATCTCCGGATACTCGTCGGCGAAGGACTTCAGCACGACCGTGCCATGGAAGGTCGGGATGCCGGCCTCGCTGCCGTCGAAGATCTTGCGGCCCGTGCCCCGGAACTCCATGACCTCCGACCAGGGGCAGAAGTCCGAGTGGGCGTCGATCTTGCCCTGCGCGATGTTCGCCACGCCCACCGGAGGCGCCTGGTTCTGGATGCTCACCTTGTCGATCAGGTCGGCGTCGCGCAGCGCCTTCAGCGTCATCCCCCAGGCGGCACTTCCGACCGGCGTCGAGATCGTCTTGCCGGCCAGATCCTCGAGCGAATAGACGTCCGAGGCGACGGGCACGACGATGCCGTTGCCCGTGCCCTTCAGGTTGTAGCCCGTCACGGCGATGAACCGCGTCACGGCGTTGCCCGACGCCTCGAATTTCGCCCCGTTCACGATCAGCGGGTAGTCTCCCATGACGCCGAAGGCGAGCTTGCCGGCCAGCATCTGGTTCGTGATCGGCGGGCCGGAGGTGTAGTCCTGGTAGACGATCTGGTAGTCGACGTCGGCATACCGGCCGTCCGTCGGCAGGTGCTTCTCGAGGAGCTGGAGCCTCTCGAGGATGATCCCGCCGGGAACCGTGTTCGTCACCGTGCTCTGGTGACCGATGCCGATCTCGATCGTCTCGGCCGAGGCCGGCAGTGCTGCTACGACCGTCAAGGCCGCACCCGTGAGCAACGACGTGTACCGCATGTCTGACCCCCTGAAGGCTCGTGGTTGTCCTAGATGGCCCTTTCATAGGCGCAACCGGCGTGCCAACGACGTGCGGGGGGACGGCCGAAAACTTGGAAAAGCTCCAGATTCCAACGCGAACGACATCGCGACCTCGTGGTCACTGCTTGGTGGTGCCTGGGGAATCGACAGAGGAGGCTGCTCACCCCGAGCGCAGTTGGCGCGGCCCTGAGCAGCGAGTCCCGTGCGGCAGTAATACAAGTGGCGAAGGCTGGGCGCGTATGCGTCAGGCCCGATCGTGCCGGGCTGCACCCAGGCCGCCTGGCTGTGATCGCGTGGAACCCGCAGTCCCTCACCAGCGGGGAATGCGGACCTTGAAGCGGTGGCTTTCGGGGGGCGCGTACAGGTTCTCGTAGTCGATCGGCCGGCAATCGACCGTGTGCGTCAGCCGCTCGATGTGGATCACGCTGCGCGTCTTGTCGAGCGGCAGATGGGCGCAGATGTCGTCGCCCGCCTCGACGACGCTCATCGAGATGTCGGCGAAGCCGATCTCGAGACCGAGCCGCGTCTCGATCAGCTTGAAGATGTCGACCCGCTCGAGATCGAGCTCCAGGAGCGGCTCGCCGACATCGAGAGGAAAGTGGCTCACATCCGCCGACATGGTGACGCCGGCCGCAATGCGCAGGCGCTCGATCTTCACGATCGCCTCGCCGCGTTTCAGCGCCAGGGCGCGGGCCACCCTCGCGGGCGCCTCGATCACGGTCGCGCTCAGCACCTTCGACCTGGTCTCGATCCCCAGCGGCTCCATCATCTCGCCGAAGCCCTGCAGGCGGCCAAGGTCCTGCAACGCGCTCAGCGGGCGCACGACATAGCCCTTGCCCTGATGGCTCGTCACGAGCTCGCATTCGCGAAGCAGATCCAGAGCCTGCCGGACGGTGATGCGGCTCACGCTGAAGAGCTGGCTGAGCTCGTTCTCGCTGGGGAGCCGGGTGCCGGCGGCGAAGCGCCCCTCGAGGATGGAGCGCTGGAGCCATGACTTGAGCTCCAGATATTTGGGCGCGCGACCGCCCGCGGCCTTCACGGGCTCGTTCTCCCGTGTCGCGCGTCCTGGTCGAAGGCCTGAAGCGATGGGGCGATCTCTCTTCAGCCTCTATCGTCCTTCTACGTGGTCATGTCGCTGCCGGCAGGGTCCCTCGCATGGACGGAAGCGGCCGGGGGCTCACCCCCGACCCGATCTCCTCGATACTATATCGCAAGTGCAGCATCGCGCAGCTGCCGTGTCTCAGCCGATGCGGCCGAGGGCCCAGCGCACGTTCTTGCGAACGTCCGGATCGGGGTCGTCGGCATATCGCTCGAGATACGGCCGGCTCGACGGGTGCGCGATCTCCCCGAGGGCGGCGGCAGCCTCCTTGCGCAGGTTGCTGACCTCCTCGCCGAGAGCGGCCGCGATCAGCGGCACGGCCTCGACGGCGTGCAGCTGGCCGAGGCTGCGCACGACCTTCACGCGCACCTGCCAGTCGCGGTCGTCCATCCTCGCCATCAGCGGCGCGACGGCGCGCGTGACGCCCGTCTTGCCGAGCATCTCGGCCGCGACCTCGCGCACCGACCAGTCCTCGTCGTCGAGCGCCCTCATGAGAGCCTCGCCCGCATGACTCGACCGCGCGAAGGCGAGCGCCCCGACGGCTGTACGACGCACCTCCGGCACCTCGTCCTTTCCGGAGGCGATGAGCGCCGGCAGCGCCTCCTCCGCCTTGAGGTAGCCGATCACGCCGATCGCCTCGATCCGCACGTGCGCGTCCGGATCGTCGAGCGCGCGCAGTCCATGGGCGAGCGATTCCCGCCGGCGAAGCTCCTTCAGGGCCCGGAGGGCCGCTGCCCTGACGAAGGGACGCTCGTGCTCGACGAGCGGAAAGACCGGGTCGGCGGCGACCGGGTCCTTCAGCTCGGCCAGGCTGTCCGCGGCGGCGCGCGCGACGCGCGGGTCGTCGTCCACGAGGCCGACCACGAGGCAGGCTGCCGTCTCCGCGCCGTCGAACTCGCCGAGCGCGATGGCTGCCTGCAGGCGCACCTCGGCGCTCCCGTCCTTCAGGGCCCCGCCGACCAGCGCGACCGCCTCGGGATCGGCGGTGTCGGCAAGCTCCATCACCGCCACGCGGCGGACGCTCGGATCGGGGTCGCGCAGCTTCCCGGCGAGGTCCTCGACGTCGCTGAACGCCTCGAACGGTTCGAAGGTCATGCGGGCCTCACTTGAGAAGGTAGGGGATGTTGACGGTGACCGCGCCGGTCGGGCAGTCGGCCTCGCAGGGCATGCAGTACCAGCACTCGTCGAACTTCATGTAGGCCTTGTTCGTGAGCTCCGAGATGCGGAGCACGTCGAGCGGGCAGACGTCGACGCAGACGGTGCAGCCCTTGTCTGCGATGCACTTTCCTTCGTCGACGAGGACCGGAACGGTCGTCGATGTGTTGGCCAGCGGCATGGCTCGCCTCCTCTTCCTCTGGATGTCGATCAGGCTTCGGCCTTGATGCGCTGCTTGTAGTAGGCGTCCTTCTCCTCCTCGGAGATCGGGACGATGTAGGGCTGGACCGGATGCTTCTCGCAGGTCATCCGGCCGTCCTGCTTCGACAGGAGCACGTGGCACTTCCACTCCTCGTCGTTCCGCTCGGGATGGTCCGTCCGCCAGTGATAGAGCCCCCAGCGGCTCTCCTCCCGGTAGAGCGAGGCGAAGGCGGCCATGTCGGCGCAGTCGAGGATGCTCGTCACCTCCATCGCGCGCATCAGCTCGTGCGCGTCGCGCGCCACCATGTGGTTCTCCATGTCGTCGCGCACCTCCGCCAGCCGCGCCTGGCCGAGCTCGTACTTGCGGGTGACCTTCGGCGGCTGGAGGTAGTCGTTCACGAGGCGGCGGGCCTTGTACTCGATCTGGTTCGGCGGAATCCCGTCCTCCCGCCGCGTCGGCGCGAGCACGCGCTCCTGCTCCCGCGCCACCTCCTCGCGATCGTAGTCCTCGAAGTCGACCTCGCCGGCGAACGCGACCGCGTCCTCCCCGGCGAAGGCGCCGTTCGTGAAGGCCCCGAGCATGTAGTTGTGCGGCACGCTCGCCATGTCGCCGGCGGCATAGAGGCCCGGCACGGTGGTGCGTGCGCAGTCGTCGACGAAGACGCCCGATGCGGAATGGCCGGAGCAGAAGCCGATCTCCGAGATGTGCATCTCGATCATCGTCTCGTGGTAGCGCGTGCCCCTGCCCTCGTGGAAACGGCCGCGCGAGGGCCGCTCGACCGTGTGCAGGATCTGCTCGATGTGGTCGGCGGTCTCCTTGTGCAGGTGGTTCAGCTTCAGGAAGACCGGCCCGTTGCCCGAGAGAAGCTCGTTGTAGAACTCCTGCATCATCTGGCCCGACCAGTAGTCGCACTCGATGAAGCGCTCGCCCCGGGAGTTGGCGGTGAACCCGCCGAAAGGCCCCGCGACATAGGCGCAGGAGGGGCCGTTATAGTCCTTGATGAGCGGGTTGATCTGGAAGCACTCGAGGTTCGCGAGCTTCGCGCCGGCGTGGTAGGCCATCGCATAGCCCTCGCCCGAGTTCGCCGCGTTCTCGTAGGTGCCGTAGAGGTAGCCGGAGGTCGGCAGACCGAGCCGGCCGGCGGCGCCCATGCTCATGATCACGGACTTCGCGCGCACGACGAGGAACTCCGCCGTCCTCGTGTTGACCGCGACGGCGCCGGCGATGCGCCCCGACCGGCCCTTCAGGAGCCTCGTCGCCATGAACCGGTTCGAGATCAGGATGCGGGCGCGGCGCAGCTGGCGGTAGAGCGCCTTCTTCACCGTCTCGCCGTTCGGCATCGGGAGGACGTAGGTGCCGATATGGTGCACCTTCTTCACGTCGTAGTCGCCGTTCTCGTCCTTCTGGAAGCGGATGCCGAACTTGTCGAGCTCCTCGATGATCTCGTAGCAGTGCTGCGCGTACTTGTAGACGGCGGCCTGGTCGCAGATGCCGTCATTCGCGATCGTGATCTCCTTCGTGTACTGCTCGGGCGTCGAATGGCCCGGGATGACGGCGTTGTTCAGCCCGTCCATCCCCATGGAGATCGCGCCCGAGCGCTTCACGTTCGCCTTCTCGAGGAGAACGACCTTCGCGTCCGGGTTCTTCATCTTCGCCTTGTAGGCGGCCATCGGCCCGGCCGTGCCGCCGCCGATCACCAGGACGTCGCATTCGATCTCGGAAAGACCGTCCTTGATCTCGTCCACTCTCGCCTCCTCAAAGAGATCCTCAATCCTCACTCGGAGTCGAGCGGATCGGGGCGAGCGTGTCGGTCAAGGAATTGCATCGGCCTCCGCTGGCTGCCGGGCACGGCCGAGCTCGCGCAGCAGCGACCAGGGATAGATGCCGCGGTCGTGGCCGTCGGAGAAGGTGATGTTCACGGCGTAGTGGCCGAGCGGAGCGACGTTCGTCACCGTCAGGTCGCCGCGAGCGGGCACGTCGAGGCCCTTCAGGCGCAGGCTCTTCGCGCCTGCCGACTGGCAGGCGTCGCGGAGGCTCGGGGCGGAGATCGCGTCGCTGCGCCGGTCGTCCCAGAGCACCGTGAGCGTCGCCCGGTCTTTCGAAACCCTGATCTCGAGCGGATAACGCCCGCCCTCCGCGTCGATTGCCGTCGTGTTCATGGCCTCAGTCCTCCTTGTGGGACGATCAAGACACCAGCCGATCGGGCGATCCGATAGCAACAACTTGACAGACCACCGCCCCCAGGGCCGCTACACCGGCGCCATGCCACCGAAGCACTGGAGCGGCCATGACCTTCGTCGTCACCGACAACTGCATCCGCTGCAAGTACACGGACTGCGTGGAAGTCTGCCCCGTGGACTGCTTCTACGAGGGGGAGAACATGCTGGTGATCCATCCAGACGAGTGCATCGACTGCGGCGTCTGCGAGCCGGAATGTCCAGCCGACGCCATCATTCCCGACACCGCCGAAGGTGCTTCATCTTGGCTCGAGATCAACCGCAAGTTCTCTGCTATATGGCCGGTGATCACGGAGAAGACCGACCCTCTGCCCGACGCCGAAGAGTGGAACGGGCGGCCGGACAAGCAGCGACATCTGAGCGAGAAGGCGGGTGAGGCCGCCTGAGGCAAGTGTCCGCGACCCGCCCCTTATTCGACGCCGGAAGACCCTCGACGGAGGCAGCGAGACGATGACGATGACGATGACCCTCACCTCCAGCGCGGACGAACTCGCCGCGGCGGCACCCGAAGGCACGCTGGTCGTCGGCGTCACCGAGGTCACGCACTACACCGACCGCCTGTTCCGGTTTCGCACGACGAGGCCTTCGAGCTTCCGCTTCCGCTCGGGAGAGTTCGTCATGATCGGCCTCATGATCGACGGCAAGCCGCTCTACCGCGCCTATTCGATCGCGAGCCCGGCATGGGCGGAGGAGCTCGAGTTCTTCTCGATCAAGGTGCCGGACGGGCCCCTCACCTCCCGCCTCCAGAACATCAGGGTCGGTGACGGCATCCTCATGCGCAAGAAGCCGACGGGCACGCTCGTCAACGACGCGCTGATCCCCGGCAAGCGCCTCTATATGTTCTCCACCGGCACCGGCATCGCTCCCTTCGCGAGCCTGATCCGCGATCCCGAGACCTACGAGAAGTTCGAGGAGGTCGTCCTCACCCACACCTGCCGCGAGGTCGCCGAACTGAGATACGGCGAGGAGACGGTGGCCGCGACGATGGACGACCCGCTGATCGGCGAGGACTACGCCAGGAAGCAGCTGCGCCACTACATGAGCGTGACGCGCGAGGAGTATCCCTTCAGGGGCCGCATCACCGACCTGATCACCAGCGGCAAGCTCTTCTCCGACCTCGGCCTGCCACCCCTCGATCCGGCGACCGACCGCGCGATGATCTGCGGCTCGATGGAGATGCTGCGCGATACCAAGCAGCTGATGATCGACGCCGGTCTTCGCGAGGGGGCGAACAACGAGCCGGGCGAATTCGTCGTCGAGCGCGCCTTCGTCGGGTAGCCCGTCCCGCGCCAGGAGACGGTCGCCGACGATTGACGGTCGGTCCCCGATCGCTACTGTCGCGCGGGTCTTCAATCCAGCCGGACACGCTCCCCGTGACGACCGATGCGCTTTCATCTCGCGAGCTTCTCGAGAAGCTTGTCTCCTTCGACACGACGAGCAGCAGGTCGAACCTGCCGCTGATCGAGTTCGTGCGGGCCTATCTGGGAAGGCACGGCGTCGCCTCCCGGCTGTTCATGAGCCCGGAGAAGGACAAGGCGAACCTCTTCGCGACGATCGGCCCCCGGGAAGACGGCGGCATCGCGCTGTCCGGCCACACCGACTGCGTGCCGGTGGCCGACCAGGACTGGGCGAGCGACCCGTTCACGCTGACGGAGCGCGACGGCCGGCTCTACGGTCGCGGCTCGGCCGACATGAAGGGCTTCATCGCCTGCTGCCTCGCGAAGGTGCCGGAGATCGTCGCGGCACCTCTGTCGAGGCCCGTCCACCTCGCCTTCTCCTACGACGAGGAGCTCGGCTGCGAGGGCGTCGAAAGCCTGGTGAAGGCGCTGGGCGAGAGCGAGCCCATGCCGTCCGCGGTGATCGTGGGCGAGCCGACGACGATGGATGTCGTCGACGCGCACAAGAGCATCTCCGACTTCGTGACGACGATCACCGGCCGTGCGGCCCACTCCGCGAACATCCATCTCGGCGCGAACGCCATCATCGCAGCCAGCGAGCTGATCGGCGAGCTCGTGAGGATGCGGGACGCGGCGATCGCGGCGGGTGATCCTTCCGGCCGCTTCGATCCGCCCTACACGACCGTCCATGTCGGCACGATCCGCGGCGGCACGGCGATGAACATCGTGCCGACCCAGTGCCGCTTCAGCTGGGAGATCCGCGGCCTCCCCGGCGCGGATCCCGAGGCGATGCGGGCAGGGTTCGAGCGCTTCGCCGAAAGCGAGGTGCTGCCCGGGCTGCGCGAGATCGCGCCCGAGGCGGAGATCGTCACGGAGCGGATGGTGCACGTCGTGGGCCTGAGGCCCGAGCCCGGCTCGCCCGCCGAGCGCCTCGCGATGCGCGCCTCCGGCCGCAACGACACGCGCACCGTCTCCTTCGCCACGGAAGGGGGCGTGTTCCAGGCCCAGGGCGCGCCGACCATCGTCTGCGGCCCCGGCGACATCGCGCAGGCCCACAAGCCCGACGAGTTCATCGAGATCTCGCAGCTTCACGCCTGCGAGCGCTTCCTCGACCGGGTGATCGAGACGGCCCGCGGAAGGTAGCGCCAAGGCGCCGCGCCGTGGCCCGATCTATCAGAGCTCCGACGGATCGACCGTGTACCGCGTCGAGCAGAACTCGCAGGTGACCTCGATCGTCCCGTCCTCCGTCACCATCTCGCTCCGCTCCTCCTCCGGGAAGCCTCGCAGGACCCCGAGGATCTTCTCGCGCGAGCAGGAGCAGTCCTCCATGACCTCGACCGGGTCGTAAACCCTCACCCCGCGCTCGTGGTAGAGCCTCAGAAGCAGCCGCCCGACGGCGATCGAGGGGTCGAGCAGCTCGTGCATCTCGACCGTCTCGAGAAGAAGCCGCGCCTCCGTCCACTCGTCGGGCTCCTCCCACTCGTGGACCTCGGCGCCCTCGGGAGCATCGCCCGGATGGAGATCGGCGCTGCGGCCCGGCCCGCCCTCCGGCATGTGCTGGATGATGATGCCGCCGGCGCGCCAGCCGGTGCCGGGGTCCCTGCCGCCATGGTAGATCGGCCCGGCCGAGATCCGGACGGTGGTTGGGATCTGCTCAGACTGGCGGAAATAGGTGTGGGCCGCCTCCTGCAGCGTGACGCCGTCGAGGGCCACGATGCCCTGGTAGCGCCGCATCCCGGCGCCGGGGTCGACGGTCATGGCGAGGTTGCCGCGGCCGAGCAGGCGCTGCGGCAGGTCGTCGCCCGCCGGCTCCGCCTCAACGGCCTCGGCGTCGAAGCTCGCATAGCCGCGGATCGTGCCGGGCACGGTCAGATCGGCCACGAGGAGCGAGACCGGCCCGTCCGTCTGGACCTGCAGGATGAAGCGCCCCTCGATCTTCAGGGAGGAGCCGAGGAGCAGCGTCAGCGCGACGGCTTCCGCCAGCAGCGCCGCGACGCGCTCCGGATAGCCGTGCCGGCCGAGGATCTGGTCGATCGCGCCGCCGAGACGGACGACGCGGCCGCGCACGTCGAGCCCCTCGACCGAGAACGGCAGGACGAGGTCGTCGGCCGAGGTGTCGAGGACGATCTCCGGCAGCTCAGCCGGTGAAACCATCAGGCCCCGCCTTCCAGGCACCAGGCGAGGATGCCCTTCTGCGCGTGCAGGCGGTTCTCCGCCTCGTCGAAGACGACCGACTGCGGCCCGTCCATGACGCCGTCCGTCACCTCCTCGCCCCGGTGGGCCGGCAGGCAGTGCATGAAGATCGCCTGCGGGTTCGCAGCCTTCATCAGCCTCTCGTTCACCTGGTAGGGCTTGAGGAGGTTGTGGCGGCGCTCGGCCTCCTCGTCCCCCATCGAGACCCAGGTGTCGGTGACGACGCAGTCGGAGCCGTCCACGGCCTCGAACGGGTCGTCGAACAGCGAGACCTTCACCTTCTCGCGTTCGATCCAGTCGATCAGCTCCCGACTGGGCCGCAGCTCCCTCGGCGCCGCGATCCTCAGGCTGAAGTCGAAGCGCTCGGCCGCGTGGATCCACGACGCCGTGACGTTGTTGCAGTCGCCCGACCACGTGACGGTGCGGCCGGTGATCGGCCCCAGATGCTCCTCGAAGGTGAGGACGTCCGCCATGATCTGGCAGGGATGCGACAGCCGCGTCAGGCCGTTGATCACCGGCACGGTGGCGTGGCGGGCGAGCTCGCGGACGTCGTCGTGCTCGAGAAGGCGGATCATGATGGCGTCGACGTAGCGCGACAGGACGCGCGCGGTGTCGGCGATCGTCTCGCCGCGGCCGAGCTGCATCTCCTTGCCGGTGAGGAAGATCGCCTCGCCGCCGAGCTGGCGCATGGCGACGTCGAAGGAGACGCGCGTCCTCGTCGACGGCTTGTCGAAGATCATCGCGAGCGTGCGGCCCTCGAGCGGGCGGGCGCCGTTGCGGCCGCGCTTCTTCATCGCGAGGCTGTTGTCGAGAATGCCCCGCAGATCCTCGGCGGCGATCTCTGTCAGGTCGACGAAATGGCGAACCGGCTTTGTCATCATGCTGCACCCTGGGCGGCCGGGGCGGCCCGGACCGCCTCGCACGCCTGATCGATCTTCTGAAGCGCCTCGTCGACCTCCGCCTGACCGATGGTCAGGGGCGGCAGGAGACGCACCACGTTGTCGCCCGCGGCGACCGCGAGGAAGTGCTGGTCGCGCAGCGCGGCGATGAGGTCCTTGTTCGGGATCCGCGCCTTCAGGCCGAGCATCAGGCCCGTGCCGCGCACGTCCTCGAGCAGGTCGGGATGGGTGTCGACGAGGCGGGCGAGGCCCTGGCGCAACCTGAGGCCGATATCGGCGACGTGCTGCAGGAAGCCCGGCTCGAGCACCACGTCGAGCACCGCGTTGCCGACCGCCATGGCGAGCGGATTGCCGCCGAACGTCGTGCCGTGCGTGCCGGGCTGCATGCCCTTTGCGGCCTCCTCGGTGGCGAGGCAGGCCCCGAGGGGGAAGCCGCCGCCGATGCCCTTCGCGATCGCCATGACGTCCGGCTCGATGCCCGCCCACTCATAGGCGAAGAGCTTGCCCGTCCGCCCGACGCCCGACTGCACCTCGTCGAGCACGAGGAGGATGCCGTTCTCGTCGCAGATCTCGCGCAGGGCCCGCAGGAAGGCCGGGTCCGCGGGCCGCAGACCGCCCTCTCCCTGCACCGGCTCGACGAGAATGGCGGCCGTCTCCGGCCCCACCGCCTGGCGCACGGCCTTGAGGTCCCCGAACGGCACCTGGTCGAAGCCCTCGAGCTTCGGGCCGAAGCCTTCCAGATATTTCGGCTGCCCGCCGGCCGCGATCGTCGCCATGGTCCGGCCGTGGAAGGCGCCCTCGAAGGTGACGATGCGGTACCGCTCGGGCGAACCCGACGCATAGTGGTAGCGCCGCGCGGTCTTGATCGCACATTCGAGCGCCTCCGCGCCCGAATTGCAGAAGAAGACATGGTCGGCGAAGGTCGCGGCCACGAGCCGCTCGCCGAGCCGCGTCTGGTCGGGGATCTCGAACAGGTTGGAGACGTGCCAGACCTTGCGGGCCTGCTCCGTCAGGGCCTCGACGAGGTGGGGATGGCAGTGACCGAGGGAGTTGACGGCGATGCCGGCCGCGAAGTCGAGATACTCCTGACCATCCGCCGTGAACAATCGCGCTCCCTCGCCCCTCTCGAACGACAGAGGAGCCCGCGCGAAGGTCGGGTAAAGAGCGTGCGTCACGGCGGAATGTCCCAGAGTTTGAAACGAAACGTGCCGCAAACGCGCGGCACGAAAGGCGGAGAGAATACGGGAATCCCCGGTTGGCGGTCAATGCAGCGGAAATGCCGTTACGTCACCTGTTGCTCTTGCGAATCACCTCGGGAGCTTTCTGGGGGAAAACGTTACGAAAAGGTTGAGGCAGGGTTGTCGGCGAGTCCGGGCATATAGTAGGTTTTCTGCTGTAAGACACGATATTTTGTGCGGCGGATCATCTCCTCGACAATGAGGCTCCTGTGGCGGCGGCAGAGGCATCTCCCGCAACGGGAACGGATTCCGCCCTCGGATGAGCAAGATGGAGCGGCGGATGTCTTGGACCGAGGAACGCGTTGAGCTTCTCAAGAAACTGTGGACGGACGGGCTGAGCGCGAGCCAGATCGCCTCGGAACTCGGCAACGTCACGCGCAATGCGGTGATCGGCAAGGTGCACCGCCTGGGCCTTTCCGGCCGCGCCAAGGCGGTCCGTCCGACCGCGCCGCGCCCGCAGAAGGCGCGGCGCCCCTCCGTCCCCCGGCCGCAGGCGGCGGTGCCGCAGCCGGCCATGGCCGCGCGGATGGTAGGGAACACGGCGCTCAAGGCCGAGACCTTCGCCTATGCCGAGCCGCAGCCCGAGGCCGAGGTTCGCCCCTTCCGCGCCCCGGCGACTGTCGAGGAGTTTCCGGTCCCGTCGGAGCGGCGCGCGACGATCCTCGACCTCAACGAGCACACCTGCAAGTGGCCGATCGGCGATCCCACAAGCAGCGACTTCCATTTCTGCGGCTGCCGCTCGAAGGCCGGCTCGCCTTACTGCGAGCGCCATGCGGCGCAGGCCTACCAGCCGGTCACCGACCGCCGGCGCAAGGCCCACTGAAGCCCAGGCGGCCCAGAGTGTCGGCGGCCCGGCCAGCGGAGGCCGGGCCGCGCTCCGTTCCCGGACATAATCCGCTTCGACCCTCGCGGGGACGTCAAGCCCGGCGGCATGCGGATGACGGGGCGTCCGCGCCCTCGATGAAGCTCGAGGACGGGTGCCCGAGGCAGCCGGAGCGCTCACCCGGCCTCGGTCACTCGGCCGCCATCGGGGTCGCCGCGGCGACGTCCTTCCCCCTCCCGCCGGCGACGTCGAGGAACACGGAGAAGGCCGCCCCCTTCCCGACCTCGCTCTCGATCGTCAACTGGCCGCGATGGCGCGTCATGATGTGCTTCACGATGGCGAGGCCGAGGCCGGTTCCGCCCTTGTCGCGGCTCGAGGCCACGTCCACCCGGTAGAAGCGCTCCGTCAGGCGCGGGATGTGTTCAGGCGGTATGCCCGGACCGTGATCGCGCACGGTGACGACGGCGGCCTCGGGCCGCGTGCCCCCCCGCGCCTGGCGACGCAGCTCGATCTCGACCGAGCCACCGGAATGGCCGTACTTGACGGCGTTGTGGATGAGGTTCTGGAAGACCTGGGCCAGCTCGTCGCGATCTCCCACCACCTGGACCGGCCGCTCACGCACCTCGACCCGGATCTCGACGCCCTGTCCCGCGGCGAGCGGCTGCATCGCCTCGGCGACGTGCTCCACGATCGGCGCAAGGTCGACGACCGTGCCCGGCCGCATATGCGCCTTCAGCTCGATCCGGCTCAGCGACATGAGGTCGTCTATGAGGCGCGACATGCGCCGGGCCTGGACGGCCATGACCTCGAGGAAGCGCTCGCGCGCCTTCGCGTCGTTCCGTGCCGGTCCCTGCAGCGTCTCGATGAAGCCGATCAGCGAAGCGAGCGGCGTCCTGAGCTCGTGGCTCGCATTCGCGACGAAATCCGCCCGCATGCGCTCGACACGCTGCGCCTCCGTCAGGTCGCGCAGGAGGACGAGGAACAACTCCTGCGGGCCCTGCTCGCGCGTCACCCTGCGCACCGTCGCCTCGAACCAGCGGTCGACCGGGACCTTCTCGAAATAGGTGACGACGCGGGGCCCTCGCCCCTTCACCACCTCGAGCACGGCTTCGGACACCTCGGGCGCACGCAAGACGAAGTTCAGCGGCTGGGTGGATTCCACCTTGCCGAGAAGCTCGGCCGCCGCGCCGTTCTGGTGGCGCACACGCATGTAGCGGTCGACCAGCAGGCACGGGTCCGGGAGCGCCTCCGCGAAGGCGAGGAGATCGGAACGGTCGGTGCCGGCGATCACGTTCGGAGTAGGCGCGGTGGCCGGGATGTGGCCGCCGAGCACCGGCCATGCGGCCGAGACGACCGCGGCCGCAGTCAAGAAAGACAAGACGGCGATCCAGGGATGAAGCGCCCCGGAGAGCATGAGCAGCAGGAAGAGGCCCGCCATCGCGCCCAGCGCGACCGCCAGGCGAAGGCGCGGGCTTCCGGTCGGCCGGGCCTCACGGGATCCACTGGATTCGGACGGCAGTGTCACGATCGACTCCTGCTGGACCGGCGGCCAAGCTTGCCCTTGGCGGCACCGGCTGCTCGCCCATATCTCTGCCCACGACGAAGGCGAATCAAGACAGGACGCAATAGCCCACGATGATCTCCTTATCTCTCGAACAGGCATGTTACGTTGTTGTGAAGGCGCGGGAGTTCGACGCGAAGGACGTCGACTCCGAAACCGAGGACGGCTCGAACCCCATCGACGACAACATGATCTCGACCCTCGAGGACGCGCCGAGCGACCCGGTGGAAGACGAGCTCGTCGGCTTCATCGACGGGCTGAACATCGACGCGCAGGTCGAGCTCGTGGCGATCGCGTGGCTCGGACGCGGCGACTACACCCGCGAGGACTGGCAGGATCTCGTGCGCCAGGCGAGCGAGGCCCACAGCAACCACACGGGCCGCTACCTCCTGGAGATGCCGCTTCTGGCGGACTATATCGAGCAGGGGCTCGACATGCTCGGCTTCTCGTGCGCCGACGTCGAGGCCGACCGGCTATAGGCCGCGTTTCCGGCCGCGGCCGTGGCGGCCCCAGGTGAGTTGGCGGCGGAGCCGGCTCCGCCGCCCGACCGGCGTCAGCGACGCACGATGACCCTCGAGCCCATCGGCACGCGCTCGTAAAGGTGCATCACGTCCTCGTTGAGGAGCCGGATGCAGCCCGAGGACGAGGCCTGGCCGATCGACCAGGGCGCGTTCGTGCCGTGCAGGCGGTACATCGTGTCCCGTCCGCCGCGATAGAGGTAGAGGGCGCGGGCGCCGAGCGGGTTGTGCTCGCCGCCCTCCACGCCGCCGGCATATTGCAGGAGCCGGGAATCGCGCGCGATCATGTTCGCGGTCGGCGTCCAGCGAGGCCACTCTTCCTTGCGGCCGACATAGGCCGTGCCGGCCCAGGCGGCGCCTTCGCGGCCGACGCCGATGCCGTAGCGCGTCGCCTTGCCGCCCGGCTCCACGAAGTAGAGATACCGCTCCGACGTGTCGACGACGATCGTGCCCGGCTTCTCCTTGCCGGCATAGTCGACCTGGCGCCGCGCGAAGCGCGGGTCGAGCCCGGCATAGCTCGTCAGGCCGCCCTGCTGCGGCGTACAGGCCGCGGCAGCCGCCGCGAATGCGAGCGCGCCGCCCAGGAACATGCGCCGGCCAGGATGGCGCGGCGTGGATTGGTCAGAATTCATGTTGAACGCCCCCTTCGGTGCCCGGAAGCGTATTTAGGCCGGATTGGTTAACCGGGCATCACCATACCGCGTCCGCCGCGAAGGCCGACAGCAGCCGTGGCTGCAGCGCAACAAGCGGGCGATGCTCAGGCCACGCGGCCGGACGAACCGGAGTCGCCGGGCGAGATGAGCCTGATCCGAGGATTACCGGGGGACTTCAGCACGGCCAGATACTCGCGCGCCCACTTCCGCACGTCGGTGTTGCGCACGACCTCCATGAGGTCCGAATAGCGCTCCCGCCGCTCCGACACCGGCATCACGAGCGCTTCGCCGATGGCGTTCGCGATCTCCCGCTCGTCGTAGGGGTTGACGAGGAGGGCGCTGTCCATCTGCTCCGCCGCGCCAGCGAAGCGCGACAGGATGAGCACGCCCGGATCCTTCGGGTCCTGGGCGGCGATGAACTCCTTCGCGACGAGGTTCATGCCGTCCGCCAGGGGCGTCACGAGCGCGGCGTCGCTCATGCGGAAGAAATGCGCGAGGCACTCCCGGCTGTATCCCCTGTTGAGGTAGAAGAGCGGCGTCCAGTCGAGGTCGCCATAGGAGCCCAGGATGCGGCCCGTGATCTGCTCGAGCTCCTCCCGCAGGCTCGCATAGGCGTCGATGTCGGCGCGCGAGAGCGGCGCGATCTGCGTCAGCACGGCGCGCCCCGCGAGGTTCGCGGGATCGGAGAGGAACCGCTCGAAGGCGCGGAACTTCTGGGGCAAGCCCTTCGAGTAATCCAGTCGGTCGACGCCGATCAGCATGCCGTGACGGCTGGCGAGCTTGCGGAAGCGCTCCACCGAGTGGTCCGGCGGCGTCGTCTCCGTCGCCTTCTGGAAAGCCTCGACGTCGATCCCGATCGGGAAGGCCTGGATGGCGAGCGTCTTGCCGAAGACGGAGATGCGCGTGGCCGACAGCTCGACCGCGCCGAACTGCATCTGGAAATACTCGATGAGGTTGCGGCAGTCCCGCTCGGTCTGCAGGCCGATCAGGTCGTACGCCGCGAGGGTCCGGGCGATGACCTCGTGATCCGGCAGCGTCTGCATCAGCTGGGGCGGCGGCACGGGAATGTGGAGGAAGAAGCCGATGCGGTTCTGGATCCCCCACGACCTCAGCTCCGCCGCGAGCGGGATGAGATGATAGTCGTGGATCCAGATCAGGTCGTCTTCCTGCAGGAAGGGGTTCAGGCACTGCGCGAAGAGCTTGTTCGTCTGCCGGTAGCCCGCGAGGTCGCGGGAGCCATAGTCGACGAGGTCAGTGCGGGAATGGCAGAGGGGCCAGAGGACCGAGTTCGAATAGCCGGCGTAGTACTGGTTGAAGAGCTCCTTCGTCAGGGACACCGTGATGTAGGTGACGCCCTCCGCCTTCTGGACCTGAACCGAACTCGCCTGGTCGCTTGCGGCGAAGTCCCCTCCCCAGCCGAACCAGATGCCACCGTCGGCCTTCAGCGTGTCGTTCAGAGCCACCGCCATCCCGCCGGGCTGAGCGCCCTTCTGGGGTAGCGCCACACGATTCGACACAACTACAAGCCGCATTTCCCCACCTATTCTTATCGCCACGTTCTTGGGCAGGCTGAGAGCATGCCATCAAGGTGCGACGGGACCGTCACGGATGCTAAACAGGCGGCGGGTGAGCAGGGTTCCCGAAATGCTTGGTCGGAAAGCTGACAGAAAGCAGCGTGTGCAGTCGTTGCGCCATGCTTTCCAAGCATCGGGAAGTCTCCTTCGCCTGCCTTCGAGGTCCCGGCCCGTCCCATTCTGTCGAAACAACGCGCGCAGCGAAACGGCAAACAATAGGCAGGGCGTGCCGACGGGCCGGGCTCAGGCGAAGGCGCGGCGCTCGAGGGATCGGAAGGCGAGATCGAAGCAGACCGCCATCAGCGCGACAAGCATAGCTCCCTGAAGCACATAGGCTGCGTTGCCGGCCTGCAGGCCGGCGATGATCACCTCGCCGAGGCCCTTCGCACCGACGGTGCTGCCGATCGTCGCAGTCCCGATATTGATGATCGTCGAGATCCGGATGCCCGCGAGGATGACGGGAGCGGCGAGCGGCAGCTCGACCTGCATGAGAATGGCCCGCTTCGACATGCCCATGCCCCGCGCCGCCTCGAGCGTCGTCGCCGGCACGCCGCGCAGGCCCGCCACCGTGTTCTCGAAGACCGGCAGGAGGCCATAGGCGGCCAGCGCGATGAAGGTCGGCTGGAAGCCGAAACCGACGAGGGGCACCGTCATCGCCAGCACCGCGATGGGCGGGAAAGTCTGGCCGAGATTGGAGGTCATGCGCGCGAGCGTCATGAACTCGGCGCCTTTTTCCCGTGTCACGAGAATACCGAGTGCCACCGCGACGATCACCGCGACGGCCTCCGCGCTCGCCACGACGGCGATATGCCAGACCGCCAGCGCGATCAGCGACTGCCTGGTGTAGACGAGCGGCGTGCCGGGTTCCACGAGGAGCGACAGGAGCGGCGTGAACAGGCCCGGCTGGAGGGCGAGCGCCAGGAAGAGCGCGAGCGCCACGGCGAGGCCGATGAGACGCCCCCGCCTCATGCCCGGCGGCCGCCGGCGGCCCAGACGTCGTCCGCGCGGACCTCTCCGACGACCGATCCTGCCTCCAAAACAGGCAGCGTCTCCACGGCCTCCCAGATGATCCGGGAGGCCGCCTCGCGCAGCGTGTCGCCGGCGCCGAGACCGTTCACGGCCCGACCGCTCTCGCGGTCGATCAAGGTCTCGCCCCGCACCTCCCAGCGCCCGGTCGGCTCGCGGCGGATCTCGTCGACGGTGTGGAGCGACAGGATCCGCAGGGCCCGGTCGTCGAGCCCGACAAGGGTGCGCACGAAGCCCTGGCGCGGCTCGCGCAGAAGCTCTTCCGGGCTCGCGATCTGCAGGATCCTGCCCTCGTCCATGACGGCGATGGTGTCGGCGAGCTTGAACGCCTCGTCCATGTCGTGGGTCACGAGGATCACGGTCATGCGCCGCCGCCGCTGGATCGCCGCGAACTCGGCCTGCAGCCGCTGCCGGGTGATCGGATCGAGCGCGCCGAACGGCTCGTCCATCAGCAGGACGGCAGGCTCCGCCGCGATGGCGCGGGCGACGCCGACGCGCTGCTGCTGGCCGCCCGAGAGCTCCGAAGGGTACTTGCCGGCGAACTCGCCCGGGTCGAGCTGGAAGAGCTCCAGAAGCTCGCTCACGCGAGCCTCGATCCTCTCCCGCTCCCAGCCCATGAGCCGCGGCACGGTCGCAACGTTCCGGGCGACGGTCCAGTGCGGGAACAGCCCGATCCCCTGGATGACGTAGCCGATGCCGAGACGAAGCTGCTCGAGAGGCATGTCGAGCGCGTTGCGGCCGTCGATCATGACCTCGCCGGAGCTCGGGTCGACGAGCCGGTTGATCATGCGCAATGTCGTCGACTTGCCGCAGCCGGACGTGCCGACGAGCGCGAGGACGCAGCCGTCCCTGACCTCGAAGCTGATGCCGTCCACGGCGATACGGTCTCCGAAGCGCTTCGTGAGCTCTCGCACCTCGATCACGGGCGCCTCCGCTGCATCGTGTCGATCGCGGCGTCGAAGAGGATCGTCGCGACGATCGCCATCGCGATGATGGGGAGCGTGCCGAGAAGCACGAGGTCCATGGCGGTCTGCCCCATGCCGCGGAAGACGAGCGTCCCGAAACCGCCGCCGCCGATGAGCGCCGCCACAGCGGCGAGCCCGATATTCTGCACGACGACGATCCGCACGCCCGTGAGGATGACGGGCGCCGCAAGCGGCAGCTCGACCT
This sequence comes from Lutibaculum baratangense AMV1, assembly GCF_000496075.1. Classification (GTDB taxonomy): domain Bacteria; phylum Pseudomonadota; class Alphaproteobacteria; order Rhizobiales; family Tepidamorphaceae; genus Lutibaculum; species Lutibaculum baratangense. The sequence continues at coordinate 21,168 of NZ_AWXZ01000005.1, read as the reverse complement.
GACGCAGCAGCGTCCAGCGCGTCATCCCCATGGCGCGGCCGGCCTCGCGCGTCTCGACCGGAACGGCCCGGAAGCCCGCCATCGTGTTCGCCACGACGGGCAGGAGCGAGTAGAGCGTCAGGGCGATCAGCGCAGGGGTCACGCCGATCCCCGCGATCCCGAACCGCCTCAGCTCCGGAATGGCGGCGACGAGCGCGGCCAGCGGGATCATGAGGAGGCCGAACATCGCGATCGACGGCGTCGTCTGGAGGATGTTCAGGATCGGCACGGCGACGGCCCGGGCGCGGGACGAGACGTGGCACAGCCAGCCGAGCGGCAAGCCGATGGCGAGCGCGGGAAGGAGGCTGCCGCCCACGAGGATCAGGTGCCCGCGAAACGCGGCCGCGAACGTGTCTGCGTTGGCCCGGTATTCCTGCATGAGCGAGAGGCTGTCGAACCAGCCGCTGGCGAGCGCCGCGGCGAGCGCCGCCGCCACGAACCCCGCGACTGCGAGCCGGACGAGCGGGCGCAGATCGAGCCGCATCAGCGCGTCTGCCGCCGCGAGCGCGAAGAACGCACAGGATAGCCAGAAGCCACCGCCGAGCGAGACCCTGGCGAATTGCGGTGCGTCGGCCATCAGGTCTTTCGCTCCGGCGCCGGCGACCGCCATGGCCAGGGCGACACCGAGGAAGCCGAGCAGCGCCCGTGCGGCCTGCCGGCCGGCAAGGACGGTCGCGCCGGCTAGGACGAACAGGGCGGCGGTGCCGACGAGCCCCCAGCCCTCCGCGACGTCCCAGACCTGCACGCCCTCTCCGGAGACGATGCGGTTCGGCCGGAAGCTGAGGAAGGGCAGCGCAAGGAGCGCGAGCACGCACGGAACCGCGTAGACGAGGGCCGCATGCGAAAAGGGCGCGCCGCTCCCGGCGCGCCGCTGCAGTGGAACGGAAATGCCCAACGGTCTTCGGTCAGTTCAGGAACCCGTTCGAGGCGAGATAGTCCTGGGCGACGGCCTGCGCGCTCTCGCCGCCGAGCTGGATGCGGGCATTGAGCGACTGCAGAGTCTCGAGGTCGAGGCTCTCGAAGACGGGGGCGAGCAGGCCCTCGATCTCCGGGTGCTGGTCTAGGACCTCCTTGCGGATGATCGGCGTGGGTGCATAGACGGGCTGCACCGACTTGTCGTCTTCCATGACCTTGAGGCCGACTTCCGCGATCGCGCCGTCGGTGCCGTAGACCATGGCGGCGTTCGCGCCGTCGGTCTGCTCGGCGGCGGCGCGGATGGTGGCGGCGGTGTCGCCGCCGGAGAGGATCAGGAGCTGGTCGGAGGACATGTCGAACCCGTAGGCTTCCTGGAAGGCGGGCAGCGCTGCGGGGGAGTTCACGAACTCCGAGGACGCCGCCAGCTTGATGTCGCCGCCGCCGGCGATGTACGCGCCGAGATGGGACATCGTCCCCAGGCCTTCGCCCGTGGCGAGATCCTGGCGGACCGCGATGGCCCAGGTGTTGTTCGCCGGCGAGGGCGTGAGCCAGACGATGTCGTTGGCTTCCATGTCGAGGCGCTTCGCCTCCTCGTAGCCCTTGTCGAAGTCCCGCCAGACGTCGGACTCGGCCTTGTTGAAGAAGAAGGCCGCGTTCCCTGTGTATTCGGGATAGAGGTCGATCTCGCCCGAGGTGATCGCCTGGCGCACGATCGGCGTGGCGCCCAGCCCGACGCGGTCGCTGACCTCGATGCCCGCATCCTGCAGCACGAGCTTGATCATGTTGCCGAGCAGGTTGCCCTCCGTGTCGATCTTGGAGGCGACCACGACCTGGGCGACCGCCCCCGATACGCTTCCGGCAGACAGGGCAAGGCCCAGTGCCGCGGCGGTGATGATCCTGCGCATTCTCGTTCTCCCCGTTGTCGAGCCCGGCAATCGGCCGCCCCTCGACGTCACCTCTTCGTTCGAGGCGGTGAATCTAGGAGGCTGCATCGTTCGGTCCAGCCACCGCTCCCGCTCCCTCGCGCACCTTATAGACGTTCGGACCGGACGCGAAGGCGGGGGCGCCCCTGCCGGTCCTAGAAGCGGCGCCAGACGGCCGCGATCGCGCCGATCTCCTGGGCGCGGCGTTCGCCCGCCACCGTCGAGACGGCCCCGAGCTGAAGCGACCAGCCACGCCACACCTCCCACACGCCGGAGATCTGCAGCTTGTGCCGCCGCGCATCGTCGTAGGGCCGCGCGGCGCTCGTGTCGGTGAAGGTGTTGAACGACTGCAGCATGACGACGAGACGCGGACGGGCTCTCCAGCCCAACGTGACGTCGGTCACGGCCTCACCCGGTGCGCCGCCGAAGTGCGCGCGGTAGCCGAGCTGCAGGTCGACGAAGGCGTCGCGCTTCACGAAGGTGAAGCTGCGGCCGCCCAGAAGGCGCAGCTCGACCTCGGGATCGAGATCCTCCGAGGAGAAGAGGTTGTTCTCGTCGCGGGTGCCGAGCGGGCGGGCCCGCGCCTCGATCGACAGGATCGACCTGTCGCTTCGCCAGAGCGCGCGGCGCACGCCGATCTCGGTGTGTCCGAAGCCGCGCCGCTCCCGCGAGACCGGCGGCCCGAGCTCGAGCGACTGGATCTGCGACTTCACGAGAAGCGTCCAATCGTCCGTCATCCCGTATTCGACGAGCAGTTCGAGCTCGGATTTCGAGATGTCCGGCAGGCCGATGCCCTGCCGCACGGCGGTGGTCGCGGTGGTGGTGATGATCGCCTGCCCCTCGCCCTGCGGCAGCGTCCAGGCGCCGGCCGTGGCGGGAGTCGCGAGCGAGACGGCGACGGCTGCGGCGAATGCCGGCAGCCCGAGGGCGGTTGCGATCCTACGCATACGAAGGCACGGCTCCGCGACCGGCGACTGCGGAGATGTCGCACCTCCCGGGGACCGCCTTTCGAAGAGAAAGACGGCGACCAGACGCTTCACCCCAGCCCGCCCGAACCGCACCTCAAGTCATCGATAGCGCGAATTCTTCCGGACGACAACAACGACCTTTATTCCCTCTCGAATACTGACGGAAATCGAATATGTGCTGCCGCCACCTGCGCAGAACCGACGAGCGGTCCCCGCGTTGGCGAAGGGTGCCACCACGACAGGCGGCCGAACCAAGCTGGAGCCGGGGATGCAGATCGAGGGACTGACCGAGAACGACGTGCGCCTTCTCGAGGAGCTTCTGCAAGCCCGGGGACCGTCAGGAGACGAGCGGGAGGTGCGCGAGGTCTGCCACAGAGCGCTCGAGCCGATCTGCGACGAGACGTGGGACGACGCGGCGGGCAACCTGATCGGCCTCGTCAAGGCCACGAGCCCCAAGCGCGACCCACTCTCGATCGTCGCCCACATGGACGAGATCGCGATGATCGTGAAGCGCATCGAGGAAGACGGCACGCTGAAGGTCACCAATCTCGGCGGGGTCCGCCCGATGAGCTTCGGGCAGTGCGCCGTCGACATCCTGGCCGACAAGCAGCACCTGACCGGCGCGCTGTCGCTCGGGTCCCTGCACCGGACCGGGAAGAGTGCCGAGATGCAGCATATCCGCGATCACGGCGTCGATTGGGGAGACGTCTTCGTTCTCACCGGGCTCACACCCGAGGAGCTCGGGGCTGCGGGGGTTCATCCCGGCACGCGGGTCGTGCTGTCGCGCGTGGAGCGGCATCTGGTGGAGGTGGGCAAGTGCCTGGGCGCCCACTTCATGGACGACCGGGCGCTCCTGCTCTCCGGGATCATCGCGATGAGGCGCCTGCGCGAGCGCCGGAGCGAGCTCAACCGTGACGTCTACTATGTCTGCTCCGTCAAGGAGGAGGTGACGAACTCGGGCGCCCAGTTCGCCGCCCACTCGCTGCCGGGGAACCAGATGATCGCGATCGAGGTGGGGCCGGTCGCGCAGGAGTACCAGACCTGGCTGACGGAACAGCCAATCATCTCCTTCGGCGACCAGAAGGGCCTCTACAGCCCCGATCTCATCGACGAGATCAGGGAGACGATGGCGATGGAGGGGATCAGGCCGCAGCTGGCGCTGCTCGAGTTCTTCGCCTCCGACGCGAGCGCCAGCGAAGCCTCCGGCCTGAAGCCCCAGACTGCGGTGATCTGCATCCCCACGCAGAACACCCACGGATTCGAGGTGATCCACAAGGGTGCGATCGACACGATGGCCCGGGTGCTCGTGCGCCATCTCACCCGATGACCCGGGGGTGACTCAGCTCCCGAGCGGGACGACGACCGCGCCAAGCGCGGCTCGAAGATCCCCGGGCGCGAGGCGCAGCTGCAGGCCTCGCTGCCCGCCGTTCACGTAGACATGCGGCTCGGCCATCGCGGTCTCCTCGAGTGCGGTCGGCACGCGCTTGCGCTGCCCGAAGGGGCTGATGCCCCCGACGTGGTAACCCGTCAGCCTCTCGGCGTCGGCGGGGCGCATCATCTGCGCCGACTTGCCGCCGAATGCGGCCGCGAGCCTCTTCATGCTCACCTCGCGGTCCGACGGCACCACGGCGCAGACCGGCCTGCCGTCGACCTCGGCCATCAACGTCTTGAGGACGCGGGCGGGCGGCTCGCCGAGCGCCGCCGCCGCCTGAAGCCCGATGCTCGGGGCATCCGGATCGTAGTCGTAGGTGTGGAGCGTGAAGGCGACCCCCACCCTCTTCAGCGCGAGCGTCGCCTGCGTCGTCTTCGACATGGGCCGGGGGCGACCTGGGCGATCACGCCACGCCGTAGCCGACCATCCCCTTCGTCTCGAGAAACTCCTCGAGCCCCCAGTCCGCGAATTCGCGGCCGTTGCCGGACTGCTTGAAGCCGCCGAAGGGAGCGGCGAGGTCGAAGCTCGGGTAGTTGATGTGGACGAGGCCGGCGCGGATGCGGCGCGCGACGCGGCGCGCGTGCTCGATGTCCGTCGACTGGACATACGCTGCGAGGCCGTACGGCGTGTCGTTCGCCATGCGGATCGCCTGCTCCTCGTCGGCGTAGCCGATGATCGAGAGGACGGGACCGAAGATCTCCTCGCGCTCGATGCGCATGCCGGGCTCGACGTCGGCGAAGATCGTGGGGCGCGGATAGTAGCCGCGGTTGAGGCTCTCCGGCCGCCCGGGCCCGCCGGCGACGAGCTTCGCGCCTTCGGCGATGCCCGCGTCGATGAGGCCCTGCACCTTGTCGTACTGCATCTGGCTGACGAGCGGGCCCATCTCCGTCTCCTCCGAGCGCGGATCGCCCACCTTCACCGCCTCGGCCACGGCCTTCGCGATGTCGGCGGCCTCGGCCATGCGCTCGCGCGGCACGAACATGCGGCTCGGCGCGTCGCAGGACTGGCCGGTGTTGTCCATCATGCCGGAGGCGCCCTGGCTCACCGCGCTCTCGAAATCGGCGTCCGGCAGGATGATGTTCGGAGACTTGCCCCCGAGCTCCTGATGGATGCGCTTCACGGTGGGTGCGCCGGCGATCGCCACCGCCGTGCCGGCCCTGGTCGAGCCGGTGAAGGAGACCATGTCGACCTCGGGATGCTCGGCGATCGCCTGCCCGACCTCGGGGCCGGTGCCGTGCACCATGTTGAAGACGCCCTTCGGCAGGCCGATCCCGTCGATCATCTCGGCGAAGAGCACCGCGTTCAGGGGCGCGATCTCGCTCGGCTTCAGGATCATCGTGCAGCCGGCCGCGATCGCCGGGGCGACCTTGCACACGATCTGGTTCATCGGCCAGTTCCACGGCGTGATCATGCCGACCACGCCGACCGGCTCCTTCACGATGCGCGTCGTGCCGCGGCTCTCTTCGAAAGAGAAAGTCTCGAGGCTCTTCACCATCTGCTTCAGGTGGCCGAGACCCGCGGCCGCCTGCTGTTCGCGCGCGAAGGTGATGGGAGCCCCCATCTCGCGGCTGATCGTCTGCGCCATCTCCTCGTAGCGCGCCTCGTATGCTTCGACGAGGCGCCTGAGCATCGCGAGCCGCTCCTCCAGGGGAACGACCGCGAAGCCATCGAAGGCCGCGCGCGCCGCCGCCGCCGCCCGGTCGACATCCGCCCGTGTGCCGAGGGCGATCGTCTCGAAGGCCTCCTCCGTCGAGGGGTCGATCACGTCGAGCGTGGCCGAGCCCGCGGGCTCGACCCAGGCTCCGTCGATGTAGAACTGACGCGCGTGCATCTTCGATCTCCTCAAATCCTGGAGCCTGCTCGCCCGCCCGCGCAGCGGTCGCGGAACGATCGCGTCCGTCGAAGGCTTGAGAGCGGCAGGAGGGGTGGTGGCCGATGCGCCCGAGACTAGCACCGCCCCCCGCATGATCAACCGGACAGAACGCACATCGGAGGAGCCCGCATCTGATGGACGGTCTGCGAGATCGCATCAAGCGCTTCGCCGCCGCCGACGTGTCGGCGGGCAACCGGCTCGAACTGCTCTGCGACGGCCGCACTGCCTATCCCCGCATGCTCCAGCTGATCGACGAGGCGAGGCGCTCGCTCGCGATGGAGCAGTACCAGTTCATGCCGGACGAGGTGGGCGACCGCTTCATCGACGCCCTCGCCGCCGCAGCCAGGCGGGGGGTCGAGGTGCGGCTCATCCTCGACTGGCTCGGCTCCTCGACGATCGGCATGCGGCGGCTCGGCCGGCTGCGCCGGGCCGGCGGCGAGCTACGATGGTTCAACCGACCGAGCCCGCTGCGGCGCTGGTTCGGGATCCTGCCGCGCGACCACCGCAAGCTGCTCGTCGCCGACGGCGAGCGGGCGGTGACCGGCGGCATCGGCGTCGGCGCGATGTGGGAGGACGGCGACCGGCCACCGTGGCGCGACAACGGCGTCTTCATTGCCGGCCCGGCCGTGAAGCAGCTCGCCAGGGCGTTCGACGCGATGTGGAGCCGGTCGGGCCGCAACGGCTGGGACCGCTTCGACGTGACGGACGAGCTCGAGCCGGGGCGGGGCCGCGCGGAGGGCGACGGCGTCGTCGGGGTCGTCAAGGGCGCGCCGAGCCACTGGACGATCGCACGGGCGATGCAGGTGCTCTCGGTGCTGGCGAACGAGAGGTTCTGGATCTGGGACGCCTATTTCGCCCCGTTTCCCGCAGCCGAGGCGGACGCGCTCGCCGCGGCCGCGCGGGACGGGGTGGACGTGAGGCTCATCCTGCCGAGCCGCTCGATCCCCGGCTGGGTCCGCCCGGTGACGCGCACCTACTACCGCACGCTGATCGAGACCGGCGTGCGGATCTACGAGTGGAAGCAGGGCATGATGCACGCGAAGTCGAGCGTGGTCGACGGCGAGTGGTCGCGCATCGGCTCGACCGACTTCAACCCGCTCGGCATCGCGATAAATTTCGAGCTCGACGTGATCGCGCTCGACCGCGCCTTCGCGGAGACGATGGAGGCGCAGTTCCTCCGCGACCTCGAGGGGTGCGAGGAGATCCGGCTCTAGCTGACTCAACCTGAAGTTGCACGGAGGGTAGATGACGATTATCCTGCCGTCCTGGCGTTGGTCGGGGGTGCACCATGGAACGTCTGAGGGACGCGTATGGCGTGTTCGAGGTGGCGGTCAAAGTGCTCGCGGGCACGCTCGTCATCGTCGCCGCCGCCGGCTTTCTGATCCCGCCGCTCGGCACTGCGGTCCATGTCCTCACCGCCTGGCGCTTCGGTGCCACGGGCTATGTCTATTACGGCGTGGGTAAGAACGGCGAGCCGACGCAAGCCGGCAAGCTCTACCTGATCAGGACCGGCTCTCGTGACTATGACAGCATCGGGTTCGGCGACAAGCTGCAGGCCGCGAGCCTCAAGTATTTCAGAGACGGGCCCTCGGCGAGCGCACCGGCCATTTTCATCCTGCAGCGGGGCGAATGCGTGACCGTGCTCGCAAAGGTCTGGAAGTCGGTTTCCGAATGCTCCGTCTCGGGCGGCTGGCTCCGTGTCGCCACCAGCGGTTGCGGCCTCTTCAGGTGAGGCCGCGCTCTACCGCCCGCCGAGCGCGCGGTAGAGCTTCTGCCCGGCGCGGCCGGTCGGCTCCATGCCGAAGCGCTGCTGCGCCGACCTGATGCCCTCGCGGGTCGCGGGGCCGATCTTGCCGTCGGGCTCGCCGATATTGTAGCCGGCCGCGATGAGAAGCCGCTGGAGCTGCAGCCGCTCCGCCCGGTTCAGCGGACCGTCATCCGTCGGCCAGGGCGTGCGGAGCGGCGGATAGCCGGCGAGCCGGTCGGCCAGATGCGAAATCGCCAGCGCGTAGGATTCGGCCTGGTTGTAGGAGTAGATCGCGTCGAAGTTCGGAAAGACGAGGAAGCCGGGGCCCCGCGGCCCCGCCGGCAGGAGGAGCCCCGCCTGTGCACCGCCGGAAAGCGGCGAGCCGTCCGCCCGCACGACGCCCCGCTGGCCCCAGGTCGAGAGGGAGGCGCGGTTCTTCCGGCCGGTCGGGCCGTTGTAGTTGTTCGGCGCCTTCACCTCGATCATCCACGAGGCGCCGGGCGTCCAGCCGCCGCGGCGGAGGTAGTTCGCGGTCGAGCCGAGTGCGTCGGGCACCGAGTCGACGAGGTCGCGCCGGCCGTCTCCGTCGAAGTCGACGGCGAGACGCTCGTAGGTCGTCGGGATGAACTGCGTCTGTCCGAACGCGCCCGCCCACGAGCCGTGGAGCTTCTCCAGCCGCAGGTCGCCCCGGTCGACGAGCTTCAGCGCGGCCATCAGCTCGCCGCGCCAGAACGCCTCGCGCCGGCCGCCGCGGCAGGTCAGCGTCGCCAGCGCGTGCGGCAGGAAGTTGTCCCCGGCCTCGCGGCCGTAATCGGTCTCGACGCCCCAGACGGCGGCGATGACGTGGCGATCGACGCCGAAGCGCTGCTCCGCGGCCCGCAGGACGTTGTCGTAGCGCCGCATCATCGCCTGCCCGTCGGCCACGCGCTGGTCGTCCACGAGAAATCCGAGATAGTCCCAGATCGGCGTCTTGAACTCCGGCTGGACCTGCGAGAGGCGCTCGACCTTCTCGTCGGGCGCCTGGATGTTCAGCGCCTGCGCGATGATGCCGCGGTCGACGCCGGCACGCGCCGCCTGGTCCCGCAGATTGGCGACACAGGACGAGAAGCCCTGCGCTGATGCCTGGCTCATCAAGGCGAGCATGACCAGCGTGCCGATCGCGATGCGCTGCATGGCGTTGTGTCCTCCTCCGACGAATTCCTGCCGCAACACCGGATCATACGGGATTCGGGCCCTTTCGTGAGCCGGGCGGCCTTCTCCTGTCGCCGATTTGATCTGACAGAGGCCGATCGGCCCCACAGGGAGCGGTGCCGAACCTTCCCGCGACAGCACGCCTCGCGTCAGAACCGCGTCACCCGGTAGGGCGCTAGGTCGATCGTGGGCGGCGCGCCGGCGGCGAGGTCCGCGACGAGGCGGGCGGTCATCGGAGCCCCCGTCATGCCGAGATGGCCGTGACCGAAGGCGAGGAGGATGCCGGCATGGCCGGGCGCCCGATCGATGACGGGAAGGCTGTCCGGCAGCGAGGGCCGGCAGCCCATCCATTCGAGTGGCTCGGCCTGCGGCAGGTCCGGGAACATCCGGCAGGCCTCGCGCGCGAGCGGCCGGGCCCGTTCGTAGCGGGGCGCGGCGTCGACGCCGGCGATCTCGACGGTGCCGCCGACCCTGAGGCCCTCCGCCATGGGCGCGGCGATGAAGCTGCGATCGGCGTTCATGATCGACCGGCTCGCAAGGCCGGTCGCGCCGGGAAAGCGGACGTGGTAGCCGCGCTCCGTCTCGAGCGGGACCCCGATTCCGATCTGCGCCACGAGCCGATGCGACCAGGCACCGGCCGCCACGACCACGATGTCGGCCCCGAGGACTCGGCCGTCGCCGAGGGTCACGCGGCCGCCGCCGCCCTCCCGCGGCGCGAGGCGGACGACCTCGCCCCGCTCGACCGTCCCGCCGCCGCGGCGCAGGCCGTCGGCCATCGCGGCCACCGCCGCGCCGGGATCGAGAAGCTGGCCGTGACGCGGCAGGAAGATCCCGCGGGCGAAGATCGGCGCGAGACGCGGCTCGAGCTCCGCGATCTCCGGCGGGCTCACCCACCGCATCTCGACACCGTGGCGCTCGCGCAGGGCGTGGCCCGCGGCCTCCGAGCGCGACGGCGCCGGCGATTCCCAGAGGATGAGCTGCCCGCGCCGCGTCACGAGCTCGCGAAAGCGTGCCTCGCCGAGGAGGAAGCGGTAGCCGTCGACGGCGCCGTCGAGCAGTGGCTTCAGGCCCGCAGCGGATTCCGCGGCCCTGCTCTCACGGCTCGCCAGCACCCAGCGCACGAGCCATGGCAGCGCCTTCGGCAGGTAGCCCCAGCGCACGTGCAGCGGCCCTTCCGGATCGCTCAGCCAGCCCGGCACCTTGCGCAGCATGCCGGGCAGCGCCATCGGTGTGATCGCCTGCTCGCTGAGCGAGCCGGCATTGCCGAAGGAGCAGCCGCGGCCGGGATCGAGCCCGTCGACGAGGGTGGTGGCGAAGCCGTTGCGGGACAGGCAGAGGGCGGTGGCGGTGCCGATCGCCCCGGCCCCGACGACCAGCGCCGTCGCGCCCGCCCTTGCCGCGCCGCCGGACATACCGCGTTACTTCGCGGCCGAGACGACGATCTCGATCAGCACGTCCTTGCCGAGCTCCGCCACGCCGATCGTGGCGCGCGTCGGCAGGTGCTCGGCCGGAAGCCACTCGAGCCAGGCCTCGTTCATGCCGTCCTTCTGGGAGAAGTCGCTGATATAGATCATGGCGGTCAGCAGGCGCTCCTTCGAGGAGCCCACCTTGCCGAGCAGATCGTCGATCTTGCCGCAGATCTGCGCGGTCTGGCCCTTCATGTCCTGCGACAGGTCGTCGGCGACGAGCCCGCCGAAATGAAGAACGCCGTTATGCTCCACGACGCGGTGGTTGATCTTCGTCTGGAAGTGGCGGGTGATCATCTCGAGGCGGTCCTTTTCATCTGGTCGGTCGAGGAAGGGGTGACTTATTCCGCGGCGAGCTCTTCCCCGTCGTCCGCCGCCGCCGCGATCTCTCCGAGCGTGAGCGGCTTGAGCGGGGGCCTTATGCCGTAATAGCCGACGGCATCGTGGGCCACGCCGCGCCCGGCCGCGACGATCTCGACCACAGGGAGGCCGCAGACACGGCCCTGGCAGGGCCCCATGCCGCAGCGCAGGAACGACTTGAGCTGGTTCGGGCCGGGCGCGCCGAGCGAGACCGCATGGCGGATGTCGCCGGCCGTCACCTCCTCGCAGCGGCACACGACGGTCGCGTCGGCGGGCTGGAGGATCTCGGGCGAAGGGGCGTAGAGGTGCTCGAGGAGCGGCCGCACGGCGAGGTCGCGCTTCAGCGCGCGCTCGATCTCGCCGTAGCCCGAGCCGGTGGCGCGCCCGGCCTTCTCCGCCACCCGCAGGCCGGCGATGCGGCCCTCGAGCGCCGCCGCCTTCGCGCCGCCGATGCCCCCGCCGTCGCCCGCCAGGAAGAAATTCGGGACGCTCGTTTCCATGAAGCGGTCGCGCCGCGGCAGGAAGCAGCGCTGGGCCGGGCTCCACTCGTGGGCGCAGCGCATGAGGCGTGCGACCTGCGGGTTCGGCACCACGCCCTGATGGAGCGCGACGCACGCCGTCTCCAGGCGATGCTCCCGCCGCCCTGTCCGGAACGCGACATGGGACACGCGCTCGCGTCCCTCGATCCGGACGTCGGAGGCGCCGCGATAGACGGGCACGCCGGCCGCCCGCACCCGGCGCATCATCTTGAAGCCCTTCGACACGTAGTCCGAGGCGCCGAACAGCGAAGAGGCGTGCCTCGCCGCACCGAGGTAGCGGCCGCACGGCACAGTCTCGACGATCGCCCGCGGCGGCCGGCCGGCCTCGCAGAGCTGGCTCGCGGCGAGCCAGATCAGCGGCCCGCTGCCGACGAGCACGGCCTCGTCGTCGGCGAGCCCGCTCGTCTTCAGGAGGATCTGCAGCGCCCCGACCGTCATGACGCCCGGAAGCGTCCAGCCGGGCAGCGGCGTCGGCCGCTCGACCGCGCCCGTCGCGACCACGACCGCGCCGGCGGCGGCCCGGCGGGAGCGGCCGCCGACCGAGACGTCGATCAGGCCCTCGGGGTCGATTTGCCAGGCGAGCGCGCCGGGGAGATAGTCGGCACCGCTGTCGCGGAACGCCCGCACGGCGGCCAGGCCTGCGGCGTAGTCGTCGCCGAGAACCTGCAGGCGAGCCGCGTTCGCGGCCTCGATGCCGCGCCAGATCTGGCCGCCGGGCGTCGGCTGCTCGTCCACGACGAGGACGGAGAGACCGTGCGTCCGGGCCTCGACGGCCGCGGCCATGCCTGCGGGACCGGCGCCGATGACGGCGAGATCGACCCTCCTCATGGCGTGGCTTCCCGCGCGCCTTCCTGGCGGCGGACATCCATGCCCTCCGCCACGACGACCATGCAGGCCTGCCGGTTCGGCACGCCGTCGATCTCGACCAGGCACTCGAAGCAGGTGCCCATGAAGCAGAACGGTCCCCGCGGCGCGCCGCTCGCCGGCGTCGTGCGGACGCTGCGCTCGCCGTGGGCGAGGATCGCCGCGGCGACGGTGTCGCCTGCCCGCGCCTCGACGCGGCTGCCCTCGAAGAAGAATCCGACCTGTCCGCCGGCCCCTGCGTCAGTTCGCTCGAACATCGAACCTCCCCGAGGTGAAGGCCGACAGCTCCTCGCCGAGCGCGCCGAGCGCGATCATCGGCGCGAGCGCCTGCGCGTGCGCGCCGGCAAGGGTGACGCCCGAATGGCAGTTGACGGTGAAGGCGCCGGGATGGCTCTCCGACTGCTCGTAGAGCGGGTAGCCGTCCGGCGTCATGACGCGAAGCGCCGCCCACGAGCGTACGACGCGGACAGTCGCGAGCCAGGGTAGCGTCCGCACGGCGTGCGCCGCGATGGCGGAGATCACCCCCGTGCCGGAGCGCGTGTCGAAGCCAGCGTCTTCCTGGCTGTCGCCCATCATGATCGTGCCCTCCTCCGTCTGGCGGATCACATGGGTCGGCATCGTCAGCACCGGCTTCGTGCGCTCGGTCACGAGGATCTGGCCCTTGAGCGGGCGCACCGGCACGTCGAGCCCGACCTGCGCGCCGAGCTCGCGATTGCCGAGGCCGGCGGCAAGGACGACCTTGCCCCCGGAGAAGGTCTCGCCGCCCGCCTCGACGCGGAAGCCGCCGCCATCCTTCTCGATACGCTGCACCCGGTGATCGGCGAAATAGGCACCGGTCCGCTTCGCGAGCCCGGCATGCAGGCCGCGCAGCAGGCGGAGTGGGCTCGCATGTCCGTCATGCGGCGAATAGCTCGCGCCCAGTACGTCTGGACCGATCGAGGGCACGAGGTCCTGAACCTCCTTGCGATCGAGGATGCGCGTGCCGTCGCCGCCGGGGCCATGGACGTTGTGCATCCGGTGGATCATAGCGCGCCGCGCCTCGATCTCCGCCTCGCTGAAGCAGAAATGCAGGCCGCCGGGCTTGTGGTAGTCGGGCGCGATGCCGGTGTCCTCTGCCAGAAGCTCGGCGAAACCGGGCCAGAGATCGGAGGAGCGGCGCGTCCAGCGGGCATATTCGGGGCGGCCGTCGCCTTTCGACTGCACCCAGACGAGGCCGAAATTGCCGCGCGAGGCGCGGAAGGCGACGTCGCCCTCGTCGAGCACGGCAACGCTCTCGCCCTCCCGGGCGAGCCCGTATGCGACGGCGGCGCCGACGAGCCCGCCGCCGACGACGATCGTGTCGTATCGCCTCATGGCCACGCCTTTCGGCCGGCGGCCGGGACGGGGCCGCAGCCGGACGAGGAAAGGCAGGGGGTGTCCGCGCCGGACACGATGATCGGAGACATCCTCATTTGTCGTGTTGTCCGCTGTGCCCGGCCGCTACCACCCGGCGACGGCGGTGGGCCGTCGCTGGTCGGAGGCACCCTCGCGCATGCCCGTGCGCTCGTTCGCGACGATCGTGCACACGGCGCCGGCGGCATATTCCCATTCGGGCCATTCGCGCACGTCGTGGCCGAGCGCGCGAAGCTCCTCTTGTGTGTCGGGGCCGATCCGCGCCTCGACGCGCAGGAGACCCGGATCGTAGGAATGCGGCTCGGAGGAGCGGGGGTAGGAGAATGTCGCGAAGCGCGGCTCGTCCACCGCCTGCTGCGGCGCCATCCCCCAGAGATGGATGTTGAGGAAGGTCTGGAGCATCGCCTGCGGCTGCACGTCGTTGCCGGGCGAGCCGAACGGCATCACCCACTCGCCGGGCTTCACCGCCATCGCCGGGCTCGGCGTCAGGCGCGGCCGGCGGCCCGGCCCCAGAACCGCCGGCGCATCAGCCTCGACCCAGGACTGCATGCCTCGGTTCGAGGGGACGAAACCGAGCCCCGGGATGACCGGCGCCGCGGCCGAGCCGTCGCTCGGCGTCGCGGAGAAGGCGTTGCCGGCGGCGTCGACGGTGCAGACATACGACGTGTCGAGTTCGCTCACCGCATCCTCCGGCCGCGCGGCGTGCGGCGCCGGGGCGGCGAAATCGCGCGGCAGACCCGGCTCCGGCATGCCCGGCGCGGCCCGTGCCGTATCCACGAGCTTCGCCCGGTCGGACATGTAAGCCGGCGAAAGAAGCTCGTCGAGCGGCACGTCCACGAAGTTCGGATCGCCGAAATAGGCGTGGCGGTCGGCATAGGCGAGCTTCAGCGTCTCGACGATGCGGTGGATGTAGGCTGAGCTGTTGTGGCCGAGCGAGACGAGGTCCTGCCCGTCGAGCATGCCGAGCGTCTGGGCGAGCACCGGCCCCTGGCACCATGCGCCGCAGCTGTGAACCTCCATGCCCCGGAACGAGACGCGGCGGGCCGTCTCCTGCTCGACGCGGAAGTTCGCGAGGTCGTCCATGCGCAGCCAGCCGCCATTCGTCTCGTGATAGGCGACGATCGTCCTCGCTATGTCGCCGCGGTAGAAGGCGTCCCGCGCCGCCTGTAGGCCCGCGAGCCGGCCGCCGCGCGCCGCCGCGGCCGCCTCCTCGGCGATCATGTGGTCGATCGTGTCGGCGAGGTCGGACTGGACGAAGAGATCGCCCGGCTGCGGCGGCTTGCCGCCCGGCAGGAAGATCGGCGCGCTCGTCTCCCAGCTCGCATATTCCTCCGCATGAGCGGCAATGATGTCGGTCATCAGCGAGGGAACCGCGAAGCCCTCGCGCGCGAAGCGCCGCGCGGCGAGCGCGACCTCGCCGTAGGACATGGTGCCGAAGCGTTCGAGCGCCGTGATCCAGGCGTCGGGCGCGGCCGGCACGACGGTCCTCAGGATGCCCTTCGGGATGCGGCCGCCATTGCGCCGGAAATGCTCGACATCGGTCAGCGCCGGCCAGTGGCCGAGCCCGCTCAGCGTGACGACCTCGCCCGTCTCCGCCATGCGGATCATGATCGGGGCGACGCCGCCGAAGCTCACATACTCGCTCTGGAGCACACCGAGCGCGATGCCGCCGGCGACCCCGGCATCGACGGCGTTGCCGCCGGCCTCGAGGGCTTGGAAGGCCGCCTGCGCCGCGAGATAGTGTCCGGCCGCCGCCATGTGCTTGCGGCCGATGATGCGGGCGCGGTGTGGTGCTGACATGTCCCGATACTCTCCCGTCCGATCCCTGCCCCCGGTCACGACCCCGCTCCCGCTCCAGCGCCGAGACGCTCCGACCTGTTCCGCCTATAAAGGACGACGGAGGAGAGCACGGAGCCAGCGATCAGGAGCCAGAGGACTATCGTGATCGGGCGGTCGAAGAACACCATGAAGTTCCAGCCGGACATCGCGAGGCTCTGCACGAAGTACTGCTCCGCCATCGGCCCGAGAACGAGGCCCAGCACGACCGCGCTCAACGGGTATTGCCAGCGCTGCAGGAGGAAGCCGAGGAGCCCGAAGCCCATCATCACGCCGAGGTCGAAGGCTTCGCCGCGATAGGCATATGCGCCGACGGAGGCGGCGGCTATGACGCAGGGCACGAGGACGGGAATCGGGATGCGGGTGATGCGGTAGAACGTGCCCGCGGCGATCGCGCCGAACACGATCATCACGATATTGCCGAGAAGCAGGTAGGTCACGAGCGTCTGGATCAGCGGCAGCTGCTCGACGAAGAGCCGCGGGCCCGGCCGCAGCCCCATATACATCATGACGCCCATCAGCACCGCGGCCGCCCCCGAACCGGGAATGCCGAGCGCGAAGGTCGGGATCAGGGCGCCGCCGACCACCGCGTTATTCGCGGATTCCGGGGCGACGAGGCCCTCGGGGCTTCCCTTGCCGAACTCCTCGGGCTTGCTCGAGACGCTCTTGGCGATCGTGTAGGACACGAAGGAGGCGATCGAAGCCCCGGCGCCCGGCAAGGCGCCGATGAAGGTGCCCGAGATCGTGCCGATCAAGAGGGCCTTCCAGTAGCGGAACGTCTCGAACATGCCGACGACGGTGCGACGGAAGGTCGGCGCCGCCACCTCCTCGGTCTGCACGAGATCCTTCTCGGCCATCAGCGACAGCATCTGGGCGATGCAGAACAGGCCGAGCAGCGCCGGGATGAACGGAAAGCCCTCGTAGAGATGCGGCGAGCCGAAGACGAGGCGCGGCTCCGCCCAGTAGGGGTCGACACCCACCGCCGCGATGCCGAGGCCGAGCGCGCCGGCGAAGAGCGACTTCAGCATTCGCTCCAGGTCGATCGAGCCGACGATCGACAGGCCGAAGATCACGAGCACGAAGAGCTCGGGCGGGCCGAAGCTCAAGGCCGCCTTCGCGAGGACCGGCGCGAGGAAATGAAAGCAGATGACACTGACGATGCCGGCGATGGCCGAGCCCATCGCGACCATGGCCAGGGCTTCCGACGCCCTGCCCTTCCGGGTCATCTTGAAGCCGTCGATCACCGTCGCGGCCGCGCCCGCGTCGCCCGGGACGCCGACGAGCACGGCAGGAATGCCCCCGCCGTAATGCGTGCCGCCGAAGATGCCGATCAGGAACACCATGGCGTTCAGCGGCGACATCGAGATCGCGATCGGCAGGACGAGCGCCATCGCGGAGCTGCCACCGAAGCCCGGCAGCGCGCCGAAGAACATGCCGACGAAGATGCCGGCGACGGTGACGAGGAAGGTCGTGAAGTCGACGTTGGACAGGATCTCGATCACGGGCGGATGTCCGGTTTCGTCTCGGCCGATGCGATGGCGGCCGTCACAGCGAGACCCCGAAGGTCCACGTGAAGAGGAGGTAGATGCCGGCCGGCAGCAGCACCGCCACGGCGAGAGCCCTGACGACCGGCTGGCCGAGGAGCAGCATCGCGGCGGCGAGGAACACGGGCGCGGCAGCCATGAAGCCGAAGAGCCAGAAGCCGATGACGAAGACGACCGCCAGGCCGTAGACGAGCGGCGCCTGCGAGGGGGGCGCGGCCTTCGCCGCCTCCCCTCCTCTCTTGCGGTACTCGGCCAGCACGATGAGCACTGCCAGGATGCAGAGCACCGTCAGGATGGTGCGGGGGAAGATCGTGCTTTCCGCCGGAAGCCCCACCGTCAGGGCGATATAGAGGATCGAGTAGACGATCCCGATGATCGGCAGGAACGCCTCGCGCAACCATGCCACGTGACCTGACTCCTTGCTCGCGCGACCGGCAGGGTCACTCGCGGGTCTTCGCCGCGTCGACGAGCGCCTTGTACTGCTGCATCAGCTCGGCCGTCTCGTTCATCTCGGTCTGCGCGTCCTCGGGGCCCACCCACTCGAAGGGGAAGCCCATGCGCTCGAGCGCCTCCTGATACTCCGGCGAGTGAACCGCTTTCTCGAAGGCCGCCTCGAGCCTCGCGAAGCCCTCCGGGTTCTCTTCCGCGAAGACCCTCGTGACCATCAGGCCGCGCGAGGAGCTGAAATGCGGGATTTTCATCTCCTCCGGCAGCTGCTCGTCGAAGATCTGAGTGTCGGGGAACAGGTCCGTGCGCTCCTTCGCGACGACGCCGAGGCCGCGGATCTCGTCGCTGATGACGGCGATCGAAGCCGGCCGCGAGATGCCGACGTCGAAATGCCCGCCGACCACGTTCGACATCACCGGGCCGCCGCCGCCGACATTGACGGCGCGGAACTGCACGCCCGCCTTTTCCTCCAGGATCGCGAGCGACAGGTACTGCTCGCCGGTGAAACTGCCGGTGGCGACCGTGATCTCGCCCGGCCGCTCGCGCGCCGCCTCGATGAGGTCGTTCATGTCCTGGTACGGGGAGTCGTTGCTCACGAACCAGATCGGCACGTCGCGGCCGATGATGCCGACCGGCACGAGATCCTCGTGCGTGTAGCGCGGCGTGTCGAAGACGGTGGTGTTCGTGAAGTGCGGCTCGCTCAGCGCGCCGATCACGTGGCCGTCGCGGCCCTTCATGTAGACGTATTCGAAGCCGATGCGGCCGCCGGCGCCCGCCTTGTAGTTGAAGACGAAGGGCTGCCCGAGCTCCGCCTCCATGAGCGGCTTCAGCGGCAGCATCGTCTGGTCCATGCCGCCGCCCGGCGAGAACGAGATGACGAGCTCGACCGGCTTCTCCGGCCATTCGGCATGGGCGGGAAGCGAGAGTCCCGCCACCATCATGAAGGCAAGAAGGCAACGTCCGATATTCATGCTGTTCTCCTGGAAGTTCGACGTCTCCCCAGGGCGACGGGCGAGTTCACCACGTTTTCTCGCGTGCGGGCGCCAGCCGGGGCAGAGAGACGGGGGGTGGCCGCGCGCTTCTCCGGCGCGCTGCAGATGATGCTAACTGCCGCAGGGACATGTTGTCGAATATCATCTTCAGCGGGTAATATGCGCCGGTGATATATCGAGACTGCCCGTGAACCACCGCGCGATCGAGGCCTTCAGGGCCGTCATGACCACCGGGACGATGACCGAGGCGAGTCGCGTGCTGCGGACCTCGCAACCGGCCGTCAGCCGGATGATCTCCGATCTGGAGCGCTCCCTGGGCCTGAGCCTCTTCGACCGACGGCACGGGCGGGTGGCCCCGACGAAGGAGGGCCTGAGGCTGCTCGAGGCCGTCGAGCGCTCCTATCGCAGCCTGGATTCGGTCCTTCAGTTCGCGGCCGACCTTCGGGATTTTCGCGACGTCCAGATCGCGGTCGCTGCCATGCCGGCGCTCTGCCTCGACCTGGTGCCGCTCGCCGTGTCGGACTTCCTCGCGGCCTATCCCAAGGCGCGTGTCGCGGTGCACGCGCGCAGCTCTCGGCAGGTGATCGACTGGATCATCGCCCAGCAGACCGACATCGGCCTTGCGACGCCGCCCTACGACGTTCGGGGCGTCGCCTGCGACCTCGCGGTGGAGGTGCCGCTTCTCTGCATCCTCCATCCCGAGCACAGGCTTGCGGGCAAGCGCGAGATCCGGGCCGACGACCTCGACGGCGAACGGATCATCTCGCTGTCGAACTCGCTGACGCGCCATCGGTTGCAGCAGGCGTTCGACGAGGCCGGGGTTCGGCTCGAGCCCGGCGTGGAGACCCCGCTGTCGATCGTGGCGGCGAGACAGGTCGAGCTCGGCACGGGCATCGCGCTCGTCGAGCCCTACACCGCGGCCTTCTGCGCCGGGCGGCGTATCGTGGCGCGGCCCTTCGTGCCGGAGATCGGCTTCAGCTTCGGCCTCCTGAGGCCCGACCACGCGGTCGAGGGCCACGCCGCGGCCGTGTTCCGGGAGATACTGATCGAGCGCCTCACGACGACGGGGCTTCCCTGCGGCGCGTCACCGACGGTGACCCGGTCCGTGCGGCAGGACAGGTGAGACGCGCGCGGCAGCTGTCCCCGGTTGGCGCGACGGCCACGCAGGCCGTCGGCAAGATTCAGGCCCGGCGGCTCCCCGCCGGTCGACACGCCCTCTCCGGGCGCTTCAGCAAGATGAGGGCCGGCGCGGAGGCGCCGACCCTCTTCATTCGCAGGGTGGCCGTCACACGACCATGAAGTCGGCGGCCGTCATGGCGAGGCCGGTGTTCAGGGTGGCGAAGCGGATCTGTGCCGCGCCGCCCGAGCCGTCGGCGTCGTAGAAGAGGTCGCCCGTCGCCTGGTTGTAGATGACGTGGTCGTCGGCATCCGCCGCCGCCGCGCCGATCCGGAAGGAGGAGGCCGACAGGGCACCGACCGACAGCGCGGCGAAGACCGCGTTGTCGAGCCAGATCGTGTCGTCGGCGACGACGAAGCCCGTGATCTGGTCGACATTCGTCGCGGCGTTCAGCGCCGTGTCGAACAGGAAGACGTCGTTGCCCGCCCCGCCGTTCAGCGTGTCGTTGCCGACGCCGCCCGCCAGCGTGTCGTCGCCGACTCCTCCGATCAGACTGTCGCTGCCGCCGCCGCCGTACAGGGAGTCGTTGCCCGCGCCGCCGTTCAGCGTGTCGTTTCCGCCGAGACCGAACAGCGTGTTGGCGCCCGCATCCCCCGCCAGCAGGTCGGCGAAGCCCGAGCCCACGAGGTTCTCGATCGAGGTCAGCACGTCGCCGGCCGCATCGCCGCCGGCCGCCGTGTTGTTCCACAGCGCGACGGTCACGCCGGCCGAGGACGAGGCGTAGTTCGCCGTGTCGATGCCGCCGCCGCCGACCAGCGTGTCCGCCCCCACGCCGCCGATCAGCGTGTCGCTGCCGCCCATGCCGTAGAGCGCGTTCGCGCCGCCGTCGCCGATCAGGATGTCGCCGAAGCCCGAGCCGACGAGGTTCTCGATCGAGGTGAGCACGTCTCCGGTGGCATGCCCTCCGGAAGCCGTGCCGGCCGCCAGCGAGATCTGCACGGCCGCGCCAGACGAGGCGTAGTTGGCCGTGTCGGTGCCGCCGCCGCCATTCAGCGTATCCGCACCCGCGCCGCCGATCAGCGTGTCGTCGCCGCCCATACCGTAGAGCGCGTTCGCGCCGCCGTCGCCGGCCAGGATGTCGCCGAAGGTCGAGCCAACGAGGTTCTCGATCGAATAGAGAGCGTCCCCGGTCGCATCGCCACCGGCAGCCGTGCCTGCCTGCAGCGAGATCTGCACCGCCCGCCCGAGGAGGCGTAATTCGCCGTGTCGATGCCGAGACCGCCGCCAATGATGTCGGCACCGGCGCCCCGACCAGCGTGTCGTTGCCAGCCGAACCTTCGAGCCGGTCATTGCCGTCACCGCCGTTCAGGAGGTCATTGCCGGCGAGGCCGTAGAGCGCATTCGCATTGGCATCGCCGACGAGCGTGTCGCCGAAGGAAGAGCCGACGACGTTCTCGATCTCGACCAGCGTGTCACCCGCCGCGTCGCCGCCAGCGCCCGTGCCGGCCAGCAGCGAAACCTCG
>NZ_AWXZ01000004.1 GCF_000496075.1 Lutibaculum baratangense AMV1 | reverse complement strand
TCGGCGCCGATGAAGACGAGCGCGTTGGCGAGGACGACGTGCCTCAGATGGAAGCCGAAGCGCTCGGCGAGGACGCTCGCGACGCCGCCGAGCGCCGACCCGACGGTGAGGGCGACCGCCATCGCCGTCAGCGACCAGGCGATGGCGCCGGGCCCGTAGCCGCCGACGTCGCGGAGCCACGCCGAGGCCCACAGGCCCTGCATCGCGGTGCCGGTGCCGAAGCAGAGGGCCGTCAGCGGCAGGAACCGCCGGAACTCCTCGTTGCGGGCGACGACGCCGAGGCCCCTGATCCTGTCGGCCCACGATGCGGGCGTCCGTGCCAGGGGATCCGGCGTCGCGGCGAAGAGGGCGAGCGCGACGAGCGCCGTGCCCGCGGCGATCGCGACGAACATCTCGCGCCAGGTCGCGAACTGCATCATGAACTCGACCGGCGTCGTCGCCGCCAGCACCCCGAGCCCGCCCGCGGCGAGGTAGAGCCCGTTGGCGAGCGGCACGCGGTCGCGGGCGACCCAGAGGCTCGAGACCTGGTAGGCCGCCATCAGGCAGCCGGCGAGACCGATCCCGATCAGCGCGCGGGCGACGACGAGGAGGGGCACGGAGGCGAGGAGGCCGAAGGCTGCAATCCCCACGGCGGCGACCATCAGCAGAGCCGCCTGGACCCGCCGTGGCCCGTAGGCGTCGAGGCAGAGGCCGATCGGGATCTGCGTCAGCCCGAGGCCCAGGAAATAGGCGGCGGTGAGGAGGCCGAGGGCGGCGGGATCGAGCCCCAGATCCGCCTCCAGGCGCGGCGCGAGGATCGCGTTCACCGTCCGGAAGAACAGGGACAGGAAATAGGCGATCCCGAAGAGCAGGAGGACGCTCGCCAGCCGGGCGCCGCGGAGCTCCGGCATCGCCTGGTTGCCGCTCATCAGTAGAGCGAGCGGGGCAGGAAGAGCGCGATGGAAGGGAAGACGGTGAGGATCACCACCCCCAAGAGCAGCAGGATCCAGAACGGCAGGGACGCGTAGGCCGCCTGCAGGAGCGTCACCCGGTTGCCGGTGATGCCGGTGAGGACGTAGAGGTTCATCCCCACCGGCGGCGTGAGCATGCCGATCTCGATGAGGATCGTGATGATCACGCCGAGCCATACGGGATCGAAGCCGACGCCGGTCATCACGGGGAAGACGATCGGCAGCGTCATCAGCATCAGCGAGATGCCGTCGAAGAAGCAGCCGAGCACCAGGTAGAAGATGCTGACCATGACGAGCACCATGATCGGGCTCAGGTTCATGGATTCGATCCAGGAGA
Source organism: Lutibaculum baratangense AMV1 (assembly GCF_000496075.1). Classification (GTDB taxonomy): domain Bacteria; phylum Pseudomonadota; class Alphaproteobacteria; order Rhizobiales; family Tepidamorphaceae; genus Lutibaculum; species Lutibaculum baratangense. The sequence continues at coordinate 36,562 of NZ_AWXZ01000004.1, read as the reverse complement.
GAACCTGGAGCGGCAGCCCGAGGATGGAGATCGCCTGCGCCAGGATGAGGGCGCCGAGCATCACGACGCCGATCGAGACGAAGACCTGGACGGAATCGACGAAGGCGCGCCACAGCCGCAGCGGCGTCAGCTCGCCCCAGAGGAAGCCGAGGACGATCGAAGCCGCGACGCCCAGGCCCGCCGCCTCGGTGGGCGTCGCGAGGCCTAGATAGATCGTGCCGAGGACGGCGAAGATGAGGAAGCCGATCGGCCAGATCGGCAGGAGCATCCGGAGGGCGCGGCCGAGGCCGACCGTCTCGCCCTCGTCGGGCACGACGCTTTCGCCGCGGCTGCCGATGAAGCCGATGAAGAGCATCATCATGACGGCGAGCATCAGGCCCGGAAGGAGCCCCGCCAGGAAGAGCTGGCCGATCGAGACCTGCTGCGTCGCGCCGTAGATCAGGAGCGACAGGCTCGGCGGGATGAGGAGGCCGAGCGTGCCGCCGGCAGCGAGCGTGCCGACGACGACGCTCGGCTTGTAGCCGCGCTTCTCGAGCTCGGGATAGGCGACGGAGCCGATCGCCGCGGCCGTCGACGTGCTCGCCCCGGAGACCGCGCCGAACAGCGCGCTGACGGCGATGTTCGTGTGCAGGAGCTTGCCGGGGATGCGCATGAAGGCCGGCGACAGGGCGGTGTAGAGCCGGCCGCTGACGCCGCTGACGAGCATGATCTCGCCCATGAAGATGAACAGCGGGACCGCGCTCAGCGTGAAGTCGGTGAAGACGTTCCAGACGGCGTTGACGGCGAGGTCGGTCGCCCCGCCCACCACGAAGTGGAGGATCGCCATGCCGGTGAGCGCGAGCCCGAGGCCGATCGGGATGCCCGTGACGGCGGTGACGAGGAAGCCGCCCGCGATGATCCACCAAACCATCATTCGGCTCCCCGGTGCGTGCGGTCCTGCAGGTACTCGGCCGGCGCCACCATCCTGAGGAGGGCCGCCAGGCCGGACAGCAGGCAGGAAAGAGGCAGCACGGCCGTCCAGGGCCAGAGCAGGAGACGGCTGCCGGCGCTGCGCGCGTCGAGGGCGATCGTAATCTGCAGGTACTCCCAGGTGAGGATGCCGAACCAGACGCAGAAGACGGCGACGATCGCGTAGGCGACCCTGTCGATGAAGCGCCGCATCGCCTCGGGCATCAGGTCGGGAACGATGGTGACGCTGATGTGGCGGCGGCGGAGGGTGCAGACCGGCAGCCCGGCGAAGATCATCGCGGTGAAGAGGAGCCCCACGAGCTCCTCGGTGAAGGCGAAGGGCGCGCCGACGAAATAGCGCATGATCGAGGAGAGGACGACGAACAGCGACATCGCGATGGCGAGTATCGCCGCCGTGCCGGCGAGAAGGCCGGCGAGCCTGTCGGACCAGCGCAGGACGCTCTGCAAGATGATCGGCCTCCAACCGGGCAGTCGGGATCGGGCTTGTGTCTCGGCGGGACGGGCAGGGCGACGCGCGCCCTGCCCGATCCGTGTCATTCGATCGCCTGGCTCAGCGTCTCGTAGGCCGACTGCGCGGCCTGGCCGCCGCCGGAGGAGAGCTCCTCCCAGGTTTCCCTGGCGGCCGTGACGAAGGCTTCCTGGTCCTCGTCGGAGAAGGGATCGAGCAGATCGCCGCCCGACGCCCGGAACGTCTCCAGCGCCTTCTCGTCGTTCCCGCCGCTGAGATAGGACGCGAAGGAATCCTCCTCGGCCTTCGCCGCCGCGTTCATGACGATCTCCTGCACCTCGGGCGACAGCGCGTCGAAGGCGGTCCGCGAGGCGATCAGGTTGAGCGGGTGGAGCACGTAGGGGAAGAGGTAGCTCGCATAGGGCGCGACCTCCTGCAGCGACACCGTGACGGCGAGCCCGATCGGGTAGACGGCGCAGTCGACGACGCCGGTCTGCATGGCGACGTAGAGGTCGTTCTGGCCGACGATCTGGGCGGACACGCCGAGCTTCTGGAAGACGTCGACGTGGAACTGCTCCCAGACCCGCAGCTTCTTGCCGCGCAGATCCTCGAGCGAGTTCACCGGCTCCTTGCACATGATGTGCGTGTCGCGCACCGCATGGCCGACGAAGCCCAGGAGCTTGATCCCCGCCTCGTCGTAGGTGTCCTCGTAGATGTCGCGAAGCTCGGGCAGGATCTCCTGCAGGGTCTCGGGCTGGGCGACGACGCCGGGGGGAAGCGTGTAGGCATATTGCGGCTTGTCGCGCGTGAGGTAGCCGGGATAGAGGCCGGCGGCCTGGATGATGTTGCCGCGCGGCAGGATGCGCAGCATGTCGGCGTCCTTCACGCCGAGGCTGCCGCTCGAGAAGAGCTGGATGTCGAGGGCGTCGCCCGCTTCCTCCGTCACCTGTTCGGCGAACTGCTGGTAGGCCTGCGCCTCGGGCCGTGCCGGCACCCAGACGATATGCATCTTCCATTCGGTCTCCGCGGCCCGGGCGGTGTCGCCGCCCGCCAGGCCGAAGGTCGCAGAGCCGGCGACAGCAGCCGCAACGGCTGCATGCAAGGCCAGTCGCTTGATCATCGCTGTTTCTCCTCTGGTCGTCGCTTTCAGGGCTTCTTCTTGTTCCCGCCGATCCGTGTTCAGTCGTCGGCGAGGTGGTAGATCTCTTTCGCCTGCTCCCGGCTCACCTTGCCGTTGGCGATGTCGGTGCGCAGGAGGTCGCGGTCGCGGTCGGCCGCCGGGCCGAACCCGCCGCCCCCCGCGGTCAGGATCAGCACGCGGTCGCCCGGGAAGAGGCGCGTCACGAGCTTCGAGGGCACGACCTCCTCCTCGCCGCCGGCGCGGTAGATCACGCTGCGCGCGGTCATGCCCGATTCTCCGCCGTCGGCGCCCGAGGGCGGGCAGAAATGGCGCTCGCCACGGTGCGTGAAGACGACCTCGCCCGCGAGCACCTCGTACTCCCGCTCGATGCCGAGGCCGCCGCGCTGGCGCCCGGCGCCGCCCGAATCGCGGCGAAGGCGGGTCGAGTTGATGCGGATCGGCGCGTCGCGCTCGAAGGATTCCACCGGCAGGTTCATGCAGTTCGTGGCATCCGTCTCGATGACGTCGACGCCGTCGCTCTCCGGTCCGGCGCCGCTTCCCCCCGCGATGAGCTCGCCCACGACGTAGCGCCGGCCGTTCCGGTCGGTGCCGCCGAACATCAGCGCCAGCATCTCGCCCGCGGCGTCGGCGCCGACGATCTCGGGCAGGATCCCGCGGAGAGAGCCGAGGATGGCGCCCGTTGCGCGCTTGATGGTGGCAGTCCGGGAGTTCACCGGCGCCGGCTCGACGGGGTTGAGGATACTGCCCTCGGGCAGGTTCAGCTCGACGGGACGGAAGCAGCCGCCATTCGTCGGGATGTGCGCGCCGGTGATCGTGCGCAGCGCGTAGTAGGCCGCCGCCTGCGTGCCCGAGGGGACGACGTTGAACGGCCCGCGCACCTGAGGATTCGTGCCGGTGAAGTCGCAGATGAACTTGCCGTCGCGGATGGTGACGGCGACCTCGATGCGGATGCGCCTGTCGAGGTCGATGCCGTCATTGTCGTTGTAGTCGACATAGGTGTAGGTGCCCTCGGGGATCTTCCGGAGCGCCTCGCGGGTCATCTGCTCGGAGCGGTCGAGGAGCTCGGCGAACAGCGCCTGCATCATGTTGCCGCCGTGGGCGCGGGCGAGCTCCGCCACGCGCTGCGCGCCGACGGTGCAGGCGGAGACCTGGGCGTGGATGTCGCCCATGAACGTGTCCGGGATCCGGCTGTTGAGCCTGAGGATCTTGATGACGGTCTCGTCGAACCGCTCCGGCCCGCTCCGGAACTTCAGCGGCGGAAGGCGCAGCCCCTCCTGGTAGATCTCCGTCGCGTTCGTCGGGATCGAGCCCGGCGCCATGCCCCCGACGTCCTGGTGGTGCGTCATCGTCGCCGCGAAGGCGATCGGCCGGCCGTCGGCGAAGATCGGCATCACGAGCGCGATGTCCGGCAGGTGCGTTCCGCCGAGATAGGGGTCGTTCATCAGGTAGATGTCGCCTTCCTCCATGGTGGAGGGAGGGAACTCCGAGGAGATCCGCCGCACGACGGGGATCATCGTCGCGAGATGGATCGGGATCGCGACCGCCTGGGCGAGCGATTCCCCTTCGAGCGTGAAGAGGCTGGCCGACGCGTCGAGACCTTCGCGGACGATCGGCGAGAAGGAGGACCGCAGGAGGGTCGATTCCATCTCGTTGGCGATGCCGTCGAGCTTGTTGCGGACGACCTCGAGCGTGATCGGGTCGATCTTGTGCTGCATGTTCATCAGCCCTGGGCTCCGTCGCGGGTGAGGAGGACGTTTCCGCCGTCGAGGATGCGGATCGACCATCCGGGCGGCACGACCGTCGTCGTGTCGGCCTGCTCGAGGATCGCGGGGCCGGCGAGCGTCGTCCCGGGGGCGAGGCGCTCGCGGTCGTAGATCGCCGCCTCGAGGTGTCCCTCGTGACCCTGGACGATGATCCGCCGCGTGCCCTTGCGGGCCTCGCCGCCCGCGGCGTCGGCGGCCTCGTCGGTGATCGTGTCGCCGCCGGCGCGGTGGATCGCCCGCAGGTTCACGACCTGGGTCGGCGCGTCGGCCGCGTGGCCGAAGACCCGCCGGTGCGCCGCCCGGAAGCCGTCGCGCAGCTGCTCGGCCGCGTCCTCGCCCGGCGTGAAGGGAACCTCGAGATAATGCGACTGGCCGACGAAGCAGACATCGGCGAAGTAGCGGATCTCGACGTCCTCCGGCGGCACGCGCTCCTTCCGCATCAGCCCGCCGCAGCGCTCGTCGAGCTCGCCCAGCGCCGCGCGGACGTCGTCGAGCGACAGTTCGTCGACCCGCTGCGGGAAGGCGAGGGAGGTCTCGTGCTCGACGACCGCCGAGAGGAGCCCCGTGGCCGAGAGCACGCCGGGGTGCCGGGCGATCAGGATGCGGGTGATGCCGAGCTCGTCGGCGAGGGCGGCCGCATGGATGCCGCCGGCGCCGCCGAGCGGCAGGAGGGCGAAGTCGCGGGGGTCGTAGCCCTGGCGGATCGAGACGAGGCGGATGCCCTCGGTCATCTGCGTGTTGACGACGCGGTGGATGCCGAGAGCGGCGTCCTCGACCGACAGGCCGAGGGGCTTCGCCACCTTCTCCTCGATGACCCGGAACGACAGCTCGGGCCTGAGCTTCAGGGTGCCGCCGGCGAAGTAGTCGGGGTCGAGATAGCCGAGGACGATCGAGGCGTCCGTCACGGTCGCCTCCTCGCCGCCGCGGTCGTAGCAGGCGGGGCCGGGTTCGGAGCCGGCCGAATGCGGCCCGACGCGCAGGCCGCCGGCCGTGTCGATCCAGGCGATCGAGCCGCCGCCGGAGCCGATCGCGTTCACGTCGACCATCGGCACGCGGATGTTGTAGCCGGCGACGTGGCCCTCGGGACGGATCAGCGGCTCCCCGGCGCGAATGAGCGCGATGTCGGAGCTCGTGCCGCCGATGTCGACACTGATCAGGTCGGTGATGCCGGCCGACTGGCCGACCATCTGCGCGCCGACCACGCCCGCCGCGGGGCCGGACAGGAAGAGCCGCACCGGCCGCTGGCGCGCGACCTCGCTCGTGGCGATGCCGCCGCGCGACTGCATGATCTGGAGCGGCGCCGGCACGCCCGCCTGCCCGAGGCCCTGCTCGAGATTGGCGAGGTAGCGGTCGATCACCGGCTTGATATAGGCGTCGAACGTCGTCACGACCGTCCGCTCGTACTCGCGGAAGGCGGGATCGACCTCGCAGGAGAGCGACAGGGCGACGTCGGGATACTCTTCCCGGATGATCTCGGCCGCGCGCCGCTCGTGCGCGGGGTTCACGAAGGAGAAGAGGAAGCAGATCGCGATGCCCTCGACGCCCGCCTCGACGAGGCTGGCTGCGGCGTCGCGCACGTCCTGCTCGTTCAGGGGGCGGACGATTTCGCCGTCGAAGGCGACGCGCTCCCCGATCTCGTGGCGGAACGCGCCCGGCGCGAGATAGCCCGGCACCTCGGGCTCGAGCACGGCGGCGTACATCGTCTGCCGCATCTGGCGCCCGATCTCGAGGATGTCCTTGAAGCCGGCCGTCGTCAGGAGGCCGGTCTTGGGGCCCTTGCGCTCGAGCACGGCGTTCGTCGCGACGGTGGTGCCGTGGACGAAGCGGGCGACGTCGGCGGGCTCGATGTCCCACTGGTCCTTCAGCTGCCGCACCGCCTCGAGCACCGCCCGGCTCGGATCGGCGCGGGTCGTGGGCACTTTCATCACCCGCAGCGGCTGGTCGGCCGCCCGGCAGACGACGTCCGTGAAGGTGCCACCGATATCGACGCCAATCTCGATCATGCTCTCTTCAGTGTCCTATCGTTCGAACAGGTCCCGGACCTGGTAGTACCGGGTCATGATGCGCATCCCGGTCCGCCGCCAGGCGTGGAAGGGCACGGGGTCGAAGCCGCTGTCCCCCATCGGGCCGGGGGCGATCGTCTCGCCCGCGACGAGCGCGGCGAGGCGGCGGCCCATGAGGCTCGACAGCGCGACGCCGCGGCCGCCATAGCCGAGGGCATAGAAGACGCCGTCGTCGAGACGGCCGACATGGGGGAAGGAATCGAGCGTCACCGCGACCATGCCGGCCCATCGCTCCTGGATCTCGATGCCCTTCAGGTGCGGATAGGTGAGGGCGAGCTGGCGCTCGAGCGTGCGGAAGACCGCCGGATCGTCCCGCCGCCCGGTGATGTCGCCCCGGCCGCCGAACAGAAGCTGCCCCGTCGGCAGTATCCGGAAGTAGCTGACGAGGCGGCGCGTATCGGTGACGGGCAATCCGCAAGGAAGAGTGATTTGCCTCTCATGCGAATTCAGCGGCCGGGTGGCGATGATCGACGACGCGACCGGAACGACGCGGCGGTGAAGATCGTCGCCGGGCAGGAGAGGGCGCGTGTAGGCGTTCGTGGCGAGGACGACGGACCTCGCGCGGACGGTGCCGCCCGGCGTCTGCGCGAGCCACCGGCCGCCGTCGCGCCGCAGCGCCTCCACCGGGCTCGCCGTGAAGACCGGCACGCCGCGCGCCTGCAGGGCGGCGGCGAGGCCGCGCGTGTAGTCGTAGGGCTGGAGGCAGGCGCCGCGCGGGTCGAGATAGGCGCCGTGATAGACCTGCGTTCCGAGCGCCTCGGCGGCCTCCTCCCGCGACATCATCCTCGCCGTGCGGTCGCCGGCGCGGCCGCGGAGCCAGTCCACATCCGCCTGAAGTCCCGCGAGGGCGGTGCGGCTGTGCGCGGGGGTGAGGTGCCCGTTTCGCTGGAAGCCGCAGTCGATCCCGTAGGCCTCGACCGTCTCCGTGACGCTGTCCACGGCCTCGACGGCCTGCGCGAAGAGACCACGGGCGACCTCGTCGCCGTGCTCGCGCGCGAGCGTGGAATAGTTCATCTTGAAGCGCGGCACCGCGAAGCCGCCGGTGCGGCCGCTGGCGCCCCAGCCGATGTCCTGACCCTCGACGACCGCGCAGTCGATGCCGCGGCCGGAGAGCTCCCGCGCCGTCGACAGGCCGGTGAAGCCGCCCCCGACGATCAGCGCGTCCACCTGCCGGTCGCCGTCGAGCCCCGCGAAGGCCGCGCCGGGCTTCGCCGTCGCGCGCCAGTGCGAGTTGGGGTGTCCGCCCGTCATCATTTCGCCGGTTGCCTTTGAATGCCATTCCAAGCGTAGGAGGAGGGATTTTGACTTTCAATCAAAAAAAACGTGTCATGCCGGCTGTGGCTCGCGACGGCGGAGGGCGAACGGCGTGCAAGAGGCGGCGATGGTGACGGAGCACCGGGCGGACGAATCGGTGGGGCGCAGCGTGCGCTACCACCGCAAGCAGCAGGGGCTGAGCCTCGAGCAGGCATCCGAACTGACCGGCCTGTCCGTCAGCATGATCAGCAAGATCGAGCGCGGGCTGACCTCGCCCTCGGTGCGGTCGCTCTACGCGCTCAGCAACGGGCTGAAGATCCCCGTCGGGACGCTTTTCAGCGAGCACGGCGAGGCGCCGGCCGCGGAAGGGGAGGACGTGCCGTCGGAGGACGAGGCGGGCCTCGTCGTGCGGCGGAGCGCGCGCAGGACGCTCGACTTCGGCGAGAAGCGGCTCGTGAAGGAGCTGCTCACGCCCCAGCCGATCGGCAGCCTCGAGCTCCTGATGATCGTCCTCGCGCCCGGCGGCTCGACCGGCGACGACGTGTTCTCGCACGACGGCGAGGAGGGCGGCGTCGTGCTCAGCGGGGCGCTCGAGCTGTGGGTCGACGAGAAGCGCCTCCTCCTCCACCCCGGCGACAGCTTCACCTTCAAGAGCCGCCGGCCGCACCGCTTCCGCAACGCCGCCGACGAGGAGACGCGGGTCCTCTGGATCAACACCCCGCCCATCTACTGACCCCCGGCCCGGGGCGCGACAGACAATGCCGCCACAGCGGACGAAGAAGGCGAAGGCGGCCGGACACCAAAAAAAGCCCGGAAGCCCGGGCTTTGGAACAAGGGAAATGGCTGGGGGACCTGGATTCGAACCGAAGTCGTGAAGGCCCTTGAACTTGGTCCGAAGATCCCGGCTCAGGCGCGCTCGCGCCTCTTCTGTGGACCATATTTGTGGACCTGATGCGAGGTTCTCTTGGCTGTCTCGGCCCCCCTGCATCACCTAGAGCGGCCAGTGAGCTAACCCGCACTCCTCATGAGGCTGGAGTTTTGGCTCCTCATTCCAGCGATACGACTGACCTCCAAGGACCGATCCACCGGACGTGCTGGAGGGTGGCGCCGCCGTGGGCGCGGGTGAGGCTGGGACTGCCCCTTCTGTTGGTGGCGGGATAGCGCTACGGGCGCGAGGTCATCGGCGAAGTAGGGCGAGGCGGAACTCGTTGGCCAGTAGTGTGCGGGATGTTCTGCAAAATCGGCAGGAGGGGGCGGCCATGGCAGGCTGGTGATGTCGACGTCACCGCGTCTCGAGGGAGACCCCGCCATGACCAGGAAAGAGGCTAGGCCCGTGGAGGCCGCCGCGAAAGACCTTCTGCTCGCCAACCCCGACAGCCTTCGGGAGGTCGTGCGTGCCGTGGTCCAGGAAATGCTGGAAGCCGAGATGATCGATGCGCTCGGCGCCGAGAAGGGCGAGCGGACGCCGGCACGCGTCGGCTATCGCTCGGGCTACTACCCCCGAACGCTGATCACCCGCGTCGGCAAGCTTGAGCTGCGCGTGCCACAGGACCGCTCGGGCCGCTTCTCCACCGAGCTCTTCGAGCGCTACCAGCGCTCCGAACGCGCCCTCGTCGCCACGCTCGCGGAGATGTACGTACAGGGCGTGTCGACGCGGAAGGTCAAGGCGATCACCGAGGAGCTGTGCGGTCACGCCTTCTCCGCCTCGGCGATCTCCACGATCAACAATCGCCTGGACGAGAGCCTCCGGGCCTTCGCCCGCAGGCCACTTCCCGAGCCCTTCCCCTACCTCATCCCCGATTCCCGTTACGAGAAGGTCCGCGAGGCCGGCGTCGTGACCAGCCAGGCCGTACTGGTCGCCATCGGGATCGACTGGGACGGCCGGTGCGAGGTGCTCCCTCACATTGGGTCACTGGATTCAGTTCAGTGCCACGATACCCGCCCGGCGAAAGGGTATTGGCGCCGAGAGCCACAAAGGCTCCGAGGCGAACCCCCCGAACGCCCCCTTACTTCATCAAAAAACAACACTTATCCACAGTTAGGCAACGCAGATCCACAGTTACGAGTTTTCATCGGAGTGGAGCTCCGATGAAAAAATCAGGCACCTCTCTAGACTGGGAGAGGCTGCAATTTTCATTTGAGTGGCACTCTGATGGTCGAAGTAACTCCCTTTGGTCGTTGTGGTGGCGTCGGGACTTCTGTGGCCCTCGGAGTGGGGGCTCGTAACCAGGCCCGGGCCGTCTCCTCTGCGCCCAACTCGGCCATTCGCACCGCGATCTGGCGTTCTGGAAAGCGGTCGTAGCGCGGTCTTATTTTCCTGCCGCAAGCTCGCGTGACTCTCGATCACGCGACCAGAGCTGTCGGGCAAGAAAAGAAACTCCATAGCCATCAAGGGCAACGTCGGCGTGACCCGCTGGCTCGGCCTGATCTGCGCTACCGACCGCAGCCGTCATGTCCATGCCGGTGTCGGCGACGTGGCCCGACGGCATCCAGCCGAAGCTGGTCGTCACCGCGCGCACGAAGGCCAACAGGGCCGGCAGGACTCTCCGCATGGTTCTCCAATAGGGTTCCCAACGCAGGCGTGCAACGTCCGGGACACTACGGACTGCCCCCGACCTTGCGCGGACGCGGCCAGTGGGCGACCCTCATATTCAATCCGGACTATGGACGGCACGGGAATGCAACGCGCACGCGGACAACGGGATTGCCGACCTCCAGCACCGCTTCAGCGTCTCTTCGGGGTGCTGGTCGGCCTTGCGTTCCTTCTCGCTGTCGCTCCAGGGCATGCTCACGCTGCGCTAGCCGGCGGGTCCGGCATGTGTGCCGGGTATGAAAGCGTCTCAACTCACGGACATGGCTGTGTCCCCCTGACCGAGCCCGCCGGCTGCCTCGGGCATTCCGGCCATGCCACATGCTCCGCCTTCCTCCCGTCGCCTCCCGTCGTTCTGGCAACGGAGCGTCGTATCGCTCCACGATCGGGAGCCTCGTCTCAAGTCCATCCAGACGTGATCTCCGCCCCCGCTGCGCCGCCTCCGAAGCTTGCGTGACCGGCTCCGGAAGTTCGCTTCCGGGACGTCTGCAACCTCGGACAGGCAATGGTTCCGGCAGGCGGAACCGGCCGCAACACCACCTTTCAGGAGATCGAGATGATCAGGCTTTCGACGCTTTCCCTCTCTGCCCTCGCGCTCGCCGCCGGGCTGGCGACCGCCCACGCCCAGCAAGGGCAGACGACGGGACAGGGTTCGATGATGAACCAGCAGGGCCAGGGCATGATGCAGGACCAGCAGGGCCCGCAGGGTGATGCCCGTTCCTATGGCGGCTGGGGCATGATGCCCTGGCGCGGCATGGGCCCGTGGATGATGGACGAGGAGAACTGGGGCCGGGGCATGATGGGCCGCGGCTGGGGTCGAGGCGGCGGCTGGGGACCGGACATGATGGGTCCCGGCATGATGATGGGCGGCGGCATGATGGGGCCGCAGATGATGATCATCATGATGGACACCGACGGCGACGGGAAGCTGTCGCTCGAGGAGTTCCAGTCGATGCACGCCCGGATGTTCGGCTATCTCGACGAGAACGGCGACGGCCAGCTCGAGATGGACGAGATGGGACCGCGCTGGAACCGCGGGAACGACGACAACTAGTTCCTCGCGATCCGGTGCGGGGCGGACCGGCGGTCCGCCCCGCACCCTCCGAACCCTTCCCGTCGATCAGGCGCATTCCCGGTAGCGTTTCCGCCGCTCTTGGCGCTTTGCGGCGTCTTGTGCGCCCGACCTCGCTGCGGCGTGCCGCCTGCCGGGCCAGAGACAATCCACGATGAACATCAGAGACAACCTGCCGAAATACGCCGTCCTTGCCTTCCTCGCCCTCGGCACGGGGCTCTTCGTCTGGCGGTCGCTCGCCCCCGGCGACGCTCCCGACGCCCGCGTTGCGGTCACCGTGCCGGACGAGCTCTCGCCGGTCGCCATGGAAGGCAAGGCGGTGTTCGACGAAAACTGCGCGGACTGTCACGGGGCGAACGCCGCGGGGACCGAGCAGGGCCCGCCGCTCGTCCACGACATCTACAACCCCGGTCACCACGCCAACATGGCCTTCGTGCTCGCGGCCAGCCAAGGCGTGCGGGCGCACCACTGGCGGTTCGGCAACATGCCGCCGCAGCCGGGAGTAACGCAGACGGAGGTCGAGAAGGTCGTGCAGTACGTGCGCGAGCTGCAGCAGGCCAACGGCATCACCTACCGGCCGCACAACATGTGAACCGGCCGACCCGCGAACTCGGAGGAACCCGCGATGTACGACATGATGAACTACGGCGGCGGATGGATGTGGGGTATGGGCCTGTTCTGGCTCCTGATCCTCGTGCTCCTCGTCCTGGCGATCGCCGCGCTGGTGAAGTATCTCAAGAGCTGACACAGCGAAGGGCACGAAGCTGCCGCAATCCGGCAAGAGTCTGGAAAGGCGATTCCAATAGAGTCTGGCCGGATTGCGCAGTTTCAGCCATGCTTCACGGGCAAACGGAAGAGATGGATCCGGCAAGCACGAGGACGGGATTCTGGCGGCTCATGGCCGCCACCCTCGTACTTGCGCTTCTTGCGGCAACGCTGCATGTCAGGCCGGCCGCCAGCAACCTCACCGGTGACCATGGCGAGGTCGCCAGCCTTTCCGGCGATTGCTCCGGAAACGCCGTTTCTCTTGACACGGCGAACAGCCATTGCGCAACGCCGAGCCTCTGCTGGAGCCTGCCGGGCGAGCACGCCTCCACCAATGGGCCGCGTGCGGTAAGCCGGCCCCGACCTGCGCACGCCGTCGAGATGCCCGACGCCCTCTTCGTTTCCCCGCCCGCGATGCCTCCCCGAGCGGTCGCCTGAAGCTTCCACGCGACCTTTTTCGACATGATGCATCTGAGCTTGGGGAGCCTCCATGGCCACCTATCGTTACGCCTCTCCCGGCGGCACGGCACGACGCCTGCTGCTTGACCGCCGCACGTTCGTTCTCGGCGCCGCCGCCGCCCTCGGCGGCTGTGTCTCGCAGACGAGTGAACCCTCCGTCGAGCCGATCGGCTATGCGCAGAACCGCGATCCGTACTACCTGAGGATGTACGGGCCGCTGCCCGACGAGAGGTTCCCGGTACCGGCCGCCGACATCTCCGCGATCGAGCCGCGCTACCTCCGCCAGGAGGTCGACTTCTTCGGACCGGAAGGAGCAGGCACGATCGTCGTCGATCCCGACGAGAAGTTCCTCTACCTCGTGCGCGAGGAGCGCCGGGCCCTGCGCTACGGCGTCGGCGTGGGGCGCGACGGCTTCGGCTGGAGCGGCGAGGCGACCATCGGGCGCAAGGCCGAATGGCCGACCTGGACCCCGCCGGCCGAGATGATCGAGCGCCAGCCGGAGCTCGAGAAGTACCGCTACGGCCAGGAGCCGGGCCTCGACAACCCGCTCGGCGCGCGGGCGCTCTACCTCTTCCAGGGCGACCGCGACACGCTCTACCGGCTGCATGGCTCGCGCGAGGAGTGGAGCATCGGCCGCGCGGTTTCGAGCGGCTGCGTACGGCTTCTCACCCAGGACATCGTCGATCTCTACCGGCGCGTGCCCATCGGCACGAAGGTGATCGTCCGAGAGAGCAGGGGGACGACGGGGCTCACGGCATGAGGCGCAGAAACTGGGACGGCGCCACCGGAGCCCCGAAGTGGATCGTCACGTTTGCGGACCTCATGTCGCTCCTGGCCGCCTTCTTCATCCTGATCATCTCCTTCTCGATCCAGGACGAAGAGAAGCTGCAGATCGTTGCCGGGTCGATGCGGGACGCCTTCGGCGTGGACCTCGAGAGCCGGCGCTCCGGCGTCATCGAGCTGGAGGGGCTGCCGGAGCGGCAATACCTCAAGCGTCAGTCCCCGGTTCCGACGGAAGACGATACGTCCTTTGCCGAGTTCCGGCACGACGAGAACCTGAAGCAGGGGCCTGAGGCGAACACGCACCGGCTGGAGGAGGCGGAGATAGAGACGCCCCGCCGCTTCGCCACGGCGGCGGCGTCCCTGCGCCAGGCGTGGCAGGAGATGCCGGAGATCCTGGAGCTCTCCGACCAGATCATCTTCCAGGAGACGGAGGAGGGGCTCGAGATGCAGATCGTCGACCAGGAAGGGCGGTCCATGTTCCCGCCGGGCTCCCGCCGCCCCTACGAGCGGACGCGCCTGCTCCTCGAGACGATGGCCTCGAAGCTCGCGCTGATGCCGAACCGGCTCGTCATCACCGGCCACACGGGCGCCGAGACGGAGACGGCGCCGGGCCGGTCCGACTGGGACCTGTCGGCGGAGCGGGCGCTGACGGTGCGCGGCATCCTGGCCGCGCACGGCCTCCCCGACGACCGCTTCGCGACCGTCTCCGGGGCCGCGGACAGCGAACCGCTGTTCCCGGAGAATCCGTTCATGGCGGCGAACAGGCGCATAACGATCCTGCTGAAGGCGGAGAAGCCGCCCGTGCCGCCGGGGCTTGAGCCGTAGCCCCGCCGGCGCATCGCTTCACACGGATGCGCCGGACGAGGAGCGCCAGACGGGGCAGCGGAACTGGAAAAGGGCCGATCCTCTTTCACAAGCATTCCGACGACAGGAGCAGTGACATGAGCATTCGTTTCCCCCTCGTTCTTGCCGCCGTGTTGGGCCTGGGGCTGACCTTGTCGGCCTGCGACAGCGAGGAAGGCGAAGAGATGGATGGCGAGATGATGGAAGAAGGGATGATGGAGCAAGACTGAGCCCGATGCAGGGCGTGCAGCAGGGCCCTTTTCGGCCTTGCGTCACGGCCGGGCTCGCCCCTCGTAAAAGTATGTCAAGAGCTTCGGGCCTCTCGCATAGCCCATGTCGATGCAGTCGAGCTTGAAGCCCGAGCTTTCAATCAGAGCCTTGATCGGACGATCGAGATGGCAGCCGCCTGCCACTCGCTCCCAGAGGGGAGTAAGCCGATGCTGCCAATTTCGGACCCTGTGATCGGGTGCGAGCCCGTGCTCGACGAAAAGAAACTGGCCACCGGGCTTTATGACCCTGCGCATCTCTTCCAGCGCTCGCTCGGGACGAGGAATGGTACACATCGTCCAGGTGGTGAGGACGGTGTCGATGCTATGGGCCTCGAGCGGGATCTCTTCGGCAGAGGCCTCTAGCAGGCTCACCCGCATTCCGCTCTTCCCGGCGGCGTCCCCGCTCATCCTAACAAGCCGGCTAGCAGGCTCGAGCCCGATGATCTCACCGGCGCGTGGGCCGTAATAGGGAAGGTTCAAACCGGAGCCTATCCCGATCTCGAGGACGCGTCCCTCTGCCGCGGATGCGATCCGTTTCCGGTAGGGCAGGAGTTCGCGGCTTCGCATCGACAGGTGCACAAGGTGTGGAAGGATCCGCTCCTCATAGAAGTTCATGGCGATGTCTCTGCACTCACCCTTGTTTCTGAATCCGGTGCTGCGCCTCTGGGGCGATCGGAACCCCGAGCGCGCCTGCCACGGCTTGCCAGTTAGGTACAGCTAGGGGTTGGCGATGTGGCGGCAATGAAGGCTAGACCGGCATCCGCCCGTCCCGCCTCCATCGAGCCGTGGCACGGCCCTCGGGGACTGCTGGCAGCATCGACTGTCGCGGTCCCGCAGGTGCAGCCGGCGAAGCCGATTGCGGAAGATCAATGCGTCGGGTCTTTCCATCTGGCCTGCTTCGTTCCAAGGGTCACATGGTTCAGCAAATGCGCGAAGCATCGCTCACATTCCGCGACATCAAGAGGAACGCCTGGTGCAGGCGGGGGGTGGCGCTCGCGTGTGTGCTGGCTATCGTTCTGGGGTCCTTCGGCCACCTCAACGCCCCCTCGGCGGCGACCCTCGCGGACGCCTCTGTCGTTGCGGCGCTCGCCCATCAAGGCGGCCTCTCGGATGCCGAGCACCAAGCTGCGCCCGGCCAATGCCATCATAACGTGCCATGCGCCTGGCAGGCCGTGCTGTCACCTGCGCCACTCGCCATGCCGCTTGCCGTCTCTGTCCCTCAGTCTGCCGTCACGGACATGTCTGGCGGCTTGACCATCTCTCCGCCCACGGCACCTCCACGCGCCTGACGTCCAGACGTCCGGTGCTCGCCAACGATGCGGGTGCCGGATGCGTGACGTCGTTGGCTGCAGGTCCGTCCTTCCCACCATCGGCGTCGCGGTAACGACGGCCTCTCCTCCGCTCGACCGCGGCCGTGGATCGCCCGCAGCAGGCCGTCGAGGCCGGGGACGGCAAGCACGTCACATCGCCGTCGCGGACGCCGCCGACGGCTGGCAGGGGAGAACGCTGCCGTGGATGCCCTTTTGTATTTCCTCTTCTGGGGAGGGTTGATCTTCCTGATGATGCGCTTCGGCTGCGGCGCCCACGCGATGGGACACGGCCACGGCTCTCACAACGGGAAGGCGGCGCAGCCTACGTCTGGCCCCGTCCGCTGGATTGCGCCGAAGACCGACCGGGACCCGGTCTGCGGCAAGAGCGTGCAGACCGACCATGCCAAGCCCTCGATCCATGACGGCATGGTCTACTACTTCTGCTCCCGCGAGTGTCGCGAGATCTTCGAGGCCGCGCCGCACCTTTATGTCGGTCGGGAAGAGATCGGGCCGCAGGATACGCTGGAGCGGGCCCATGGCTAGTCGTCTCTACGCCGGGCCGGCAGCCGGGGTGCGTGCGGACTCGGGGCGTTCATCGGCTCCCCGGCTGCCCGTCGCTGCGCTTGGCATGAGCCTGGGGCTCTTCCTTGCCATCACCTACGTCCTGTGTGTCGGCTTCGATCTCCTCTTTCCCGAGCACGCGATGTACCGGGCCTGGGCACCGCTTCTGCCAGGCTTCGAGTGGCTGAGCTGGCAAGGCTTCCTGATCGGGCTCGCCGAAAGTTTCGCCTACGGCTGGTACGTCGCACTGGTCTTCGCCCCGCTCTTCAACGTCTTCGCGCGGAGGTGGACCAGATGAACGTGCGGATTCCCGATCACGAGGAGCTCTCATCCGGCCCTGACTTGGGAACGGAGCAGGAGAGCAAGATCGAGGTGAGGGACCCCGTCTGCGGGGCGGTACTCGACGTCGGTGACGCCGCCGCCTGCGAGGAGCGGGACGGCTGGGCCTACTTCTTCTGCTCCGATGACTGTCGCCGTGCCTTCGCTGGCGAGCCGGCGCCGCCGGGCACCGCAAGCGAGATCGGTGCAGCGGCACTTCCAGGACCTGAGAGATGACGCAGATATCCCCCCGCGAATCCACCCATCGGAGCCGTGCGGCCGAACCTGGCGGGGACGGAACGCCTGCGGCTCCTCCGCCCGAGGTGACGGACGCCGCGCACCACGGGCACCAAACGGGGCAGCACGGCCATAGCGGGCAAGGCCATGCCGGCCATGACCATTCCGCAATGGTCGCCGACTTCCGGCGCCGGTTCTGGGTTTCGATACTCCTCACGGTGCCGGTGCTGGCCCTGTCGCCGATGATCCAACGCTTTCTCGGCGTGCGTGAGGCGCTGTCCTTCGCGGGTGACGCCTACGTTCTCTTCGCCCTCTCGGCGGTCGTCTTCTTCTACGGCGGCTGGCCCTTCCTCAAGGGACTTCTGAGCGAGCTGGGCGCCGGACGTCCTGGAATGATGACGCTCATAGCGATCGCCATTTCGGTCGCTTTCATCTATTCGGCCGCCGTCACCTTCGGACTTGCCGGGGACGTCTTCTACTGGGAACTCGTCACGCTCATCGACATCATGCTGCTCGGCCATTGGATCGAGATGAAGTCGGTGATGGGGGCATCCGGAGCGCTGGAGGCCCTCGTGCGCCTGTTGCCGGCGACGGCTCACCGGCTGGGAGAAAACGATGCGATCGAGGAGGTGCCGGTCACCAGCCTAACCCCCGGCGACCGCGTTCTCGTGCGGCCGGGCGAGAAGGTGCCGATCGACGGCGTGATCCTGAAGGGCAGCTCGAGCTTCAACGAGGCGATGCTGACCGGCGAGTCGAAACCGGTCGAAAAGGGCGAGGGTCAGGAAGCGGTCGGTGGTTCCGTCAACGGCGAGGGTGCCGTGACGCTTCAGATCAACAAGACCGGCGACCAGACCTATCTGAGCCAGGTCATCGACATGGTGACGCAGGCGCAGGAGACACGTTCCCGCACGCAGGACCTGGCGAACCGGGCCGCGCTCTGGCTCACCTACATTGCCTTGTCGGCGGGCACCGCGACGCTCGCCTTCTGGCTCCTCGCAGGAGCGGGCTTCGAATTTGCGCTTGAGCGTATGGTCACGGTGATGGTCATCGCCTGCCCTCATGCGCTAGGCCTCGCCGTGCCTCTGGTGGTGGCAGTCAGCACGCGACTGACGGCGCAGAACGGGCTCCTGATCCGCGACCGGGCCGCCTTCGAGCGTGCGCGCAATCTCAACGCCGTCCTGTTCGACAAGACGGGCACGCTGACCGAAGGGCGCTTCGGCGTCGCGGGCATCGTGTCGCTCGTCGACATGGCGGAGGACGAGGTACTCGCTTGGGCGGCCGGCCTCGAGAGCCAGTCGCAGCATCCGATCGCGCAGGGCGTCGTGCGCGGCGCAGAGGAGCGCGGCGTGACGGCGAAGCCGGTCGAGTCCTTCCGCAGCCTGACCGGCCAGGGCGCAGAAGCCACGATCGAGGGACGTAGCGTCCGCGTCGTCAGCCCCGGCTACCTCAAGGCGCACGGGCTGAGTGCGGACCATGCGGACATCGACCGCCTTGCGGCAGAGGGCAACACCGTCGTCTTCGTCCTGATCGACGACGAGCCGGTCGGCGCCATCGCGCTGGCGGACGTGGTCCGGCAGGAATCCTTCGAGGCCGTCTCGCGCCTCAAGGAAATGGGCATCCAGTGCATGATGGTGACGGGCGACGCTGCGCCGGTGGCGAAGTCGGTCGCCGAAAAGCTCGGCCTCGACGACTATTTCGCCGAGGTGCTGCCGCACCAGAAGGTGGAGAAGGTGCGCGAGGTGAGGGCGCGCGGCCTCAACGTCGCGATGATCGGCGACGGGGTGAACGATGCGCCGGCGCTGGTCGAGTCGGACCTCGGCATCGCCATCGGCGCGGGCACCGACGTGGCGATAGAGTCCGCCGACATCGTTCTGGTGCGCAGCGACCCGCGGGACGTCTTCGCCATTCTGGCTCTCTCTCGGGCGACCTATGGCAAGATGATCCAGAACCTGTTGTGGGCCACCGGCTACAACATCGTGGCCATGCCTCTGGCTGCAGGCCTCGCCTATGGCTGGGGGATCCTGCTCACGCCGGCAGTCGGCGCCGCCTTCATGTCGCTCAGCACCGTCATCGTCGCGATCAACGCCAAGCTGCTCGAGCGGGCGCGCAAATTGGTGGCGAGCACCGGAGCTGCGGCGTCGTGATCGATGTGAAACCGCACGTCCACCAAGCTGGGTCGAGCCTGGGGAGGCGCCGGGATCACGCCGGCATGAGGGTGCACCTTGGCCACGGAGGTTCCGCATACAGGATCGATCCGGCGACCTTCCAGGCCGCGATCTTCGACCTAGACGGCGTGGTGACGCGGACGGCCGTCGTCCACGCGGCGACGTGGAAGCGGCTGTTCGACGCCTATATGCGGGAGCGGTCGAATCGGACGGGAGAGCCGTTCCGTCCGTTCACCGACGAAGACTATCGCAAGTATGTGGACGGACTGCCGCGATACGACGGGGTCGCGGCCTTTCTCGCCTCCCGGAACATCGAGCTGCCGCGCGGGCGCCCGGACGATTCCCCGGATCGGGAGACCGTGTCCGGGCTCGGCAACCGCAAGGACGCGCTGTTCAAGGAGACGTTGAAGCGGGATGGCGTCGCCGTCTTCGACACCAGCGTCGCGCTGATCCGCCGTCTGAGGAGCAGGGGCGTGAAGACCGCGCTCGTCTCTTCCAGCCGCAACGCCCGCGCCGTGCTGGAGACGGCGGGCGTGACGGAGCTGTTCGACGTGATCGTCGACGGCAACGACCTCGCCCGGCTCGACCTGAAGGGCAAGCCCGCGCCGGACCTGTTCCTCGCCGCCGCCCGGAGCCTCGGGGTGTCGGCGGATCGTGCGCTGATGGTGGAGGATGCGCTGAGCGGCGTCGCCGCCGGGCGGGCGGGGAAGTTCGGGCTCGTCATCGGCGTCGATCGCGCGGGACAGGCCGATGCGCTGGCACAGGCCGGGGCGGACCTCGTCGTCGAGGATCTGGGGGAGCTGAGCCTCGTCGACGGAGTGGGCGACCCGGATGGCGCCTCTGCCGCACCGATGCCCGAGACGGGCGAGGCGATAACGCTGCTGATCGCGAGCCGACGGCCGGCCGTGTTTCTCGACTATGACGGCACGCTCACTCCGATCGTGGCGCGCCCGGAGCTGGCAGTGCTGTCGGACGAGATGCGCGCTGCCGTAAGGCGGCTCGCGAGACGTTGCCCCGTCGCCGTGGTGTCCGGCCGCGACCGTGCCGACGTCGAGCAGCTCGTAGGTCTCGACGACCTGATCTATGCCGGCAGCCACGGTTTCGACATCGCTGGTCCCGGCGATCTGCATGTCGAGCACGAGGATGCAGCCCGCTTCACCGAGGCGGTCGGACGCGCGGCCGCCATGCTGGGGCCGGCGCTTTCGGGGATCGACGGTGCGCTGGTCGAGCCGAAGCGCTTTGCGGTCGCCGTGCACCATCGGCAGGTTGCGGAGGCGGATGTCTCCGACGTCGAGACGGTCGTCGACCGGGTGCTGCGTGACGTGCCGGAGCTGCGCAAGACCCGGGGCAAGAAGGTCTTCGAGCTGCGCCCCCGCTTCGACTGGGACAAGGGCAAGGCGGTCCTGTGGCTTCTCGAGGCCCTGAAGCTCGACCGGCCGGACGTGCTGCCCGTCTACGTCGGCGACGACACGACCGACGAGGATGCCTTCCGCGCGCTTCGCGATCGCGGCATCGGCATCCTGGTCGGCCCGGCCGGCACGGAAACGGAGGCGCGGTACCGGCTGGACGACACGGAGGCCGTCGGACGCTTCCTCGCCGCCCTGTCGGATACGCTGGAGGAAGCCGGTGGCTGACACGCCGTGGAAGCTTTCCTACGAGGGGTTCGATCCTACGCAAGAGGGCCTGAGGGAGGCACTCTGCACCCTCGGCAACGGCTACTTCGCCACGCGCGGCGCGGCCGAGGAATCCGAAGCCGACGACGTCCACTATCCCGGCACCTATCTCGCCGGCGGCTACAACCGGCTCGAGACGGAACTCGCCGGCCGGCGGATCGAGAACGAGGACCTCGTGAACCTGCCGAACTGGCTGGCGCTGACCTTCCGGCCGGAAGGCGGGGACTGGCTGAACCTGCGGCGCGTCGAGGTCCTGGGCTATACGCAGGCGCTCGATCTCCGGCAGGGCGTGCTCGAACGAACCGTGCGGGTCCGCGACCGTGAGGGGCGCGAGACCTCCATCGCCAGCCGGCGTCTGGTGCACATGCGGCGGCAGAACATCGCGGCGATCGAGATGCGGCTCACGCCGGAGAACTGGTCCGGCATCGCCGAGATCCGCTCGGCGCTCGACGGCCGCGTCATCAACGCCGGGGTCGAGCGCTACCGGCAGCTCAACGGCAAGCACCTCGCGCCGCTCGGGACGCGAGAGCCGTCAGAGGATGCGGTCCTGCTGCTCGCCGAGACCAGCCAGTCGCGCATCCTCGTCGCCGAAGTTGCCCGCACCCGCGTCTATCGCGACGAGGGGCCCGCGGAGGCGAGGCGGGCGACGGAGCACGAGGAAGGCTATGTCGCGCAGCGCCTGAGCGTTGCGGTGGGGCAGGGCGAGAGCCTGACGGTCGAGAAGGTGGTCGCACTCTGCACGAGCCGCGACCGGGGCATTTCGGAGCCGACCCAGGCTGCGATGGAGGAGATCGGCGACACCGGACGATTCTCCGACCTCCTCGCCTCGCATGCCCTGGCCTGGCGGACGCTGTGGGACCGGGGCGACATCGTCCTCGATGGCCACCCGCACAGGCAGATGGTGCTGCGCCTGCATATCTTTCATCTCCTGCAGACGGTATCTCCGAACACGGTCGACATGGACGCCGGCGTGCCGGCGCGCGGCCTGCACGGCGAGGCCTATCGCGGGCACATCTTCTGGGACGAGCTCTTCATCCTGCCGTATCTGAACCTCCACTTCCCGGAGATCAGCCGCGAACTCCTGCTCTATCGCTATCGCCGTCTCCCAGCGGCGCGGCGCCTGGCGCGGTCGGCCGGCCGCCGCGGCGCAATGTATCCCTGGCAGAGCGGGTCGAGCGGGCGGGAGGAAAGCCAGGTCCTTCACCTGAACCCGCGCTCCGGCCGCTGGACGCCGGACAACACGTCTCTCCAGCGGCATGTGAGCCTGGCGATCGCCCACAACATCTGGCGCTACTGGCAGACGACCGGCGACCGGGGGATCATGGCGGCGCACTGCGCCGAGATGCTCGTCGAGATCGCCCGCTTCTGGGCCAGCATGGCGACATGGGACGAGGCCGGGGGTCGCTACCGCATCCTCGGCGTGATGGGCCCCGACGAATTCCATGATCGCTATCCGTGGCGCGACGAGCCCGGCCTCGACGACAACGCCTACACGAACGTCATGGCGTCATGGACGCTCAGGCGCGCGGCCGATGCGCTGGACGATCTGGCGCCCGGGCGGCGCGCGGAGCTCCGGCTTCTCCTCGACGTCACCGACGAGGAGCTCGCCGACTGGAAGCGGATAGCGGGCGGGATGCGCGTGCCGCTCCTCGAGGGCGGCATCATCGCGCAGTTCGAAGGCTACGACCGGCTGGAGGAGCTCGACTGGGACGCCTACCGCGCCCGCTACGGAGACATTCAGCGCCTCGACCGGATCCTCGAGGCGGAGGGAGACACGATCAACCGCTACAAGGCGTCGAAGCAGGCCGACGTCCTGATGCTCTTCTACCTGTTCTCGGCGCAGGAGCTGACCGATCTTCTCGCGACGATGGGCTACGACTTCGACCCTGCAACGATCCCCGCCAACATCGACTACTACATGCGCCGCACCTCGCACGGCTCGACGTTGAGCCGCGTCGTGCACTCCTGGGTGCTCGCCCGCAGCGACCGCGCCCGGTCGTGGGAGCTGCTGACCGAGGCGCTGGAAAGCGACCTCCTGGACATCCAGGGCGGGACCACCGCCGAAGGCATCCACCTGGGCGCCATGGCGGGCACCGTCGACCTGATCCAGCGCGGCCAGACGGCGCTCGAGTTCACCGACCACACCCTGTCGATCAGCCCGTGCCTGCCCGAGGCCATGCAGGGCGTCCACCTGAAGTTCCTCTATCACGGCTACTGGCTGCATCTCGACGTGGGCTGCGACGAGGTCACCGTCACGGCGCCGGACGGGTGGGCAGGGCCGCGTCGGATCCAGGTCCGCGACCGGATCCACGAGTTCCAGCCCGGCGAGACGCTGCGCTTCACGTGTCATCTGGAGGACGGGTGGCGGCCGCAACAGGGCGCTCCCGAGCGGACGGGCCGGGCGGAGGGAGTGGCGGAAAGTGTCCGCCGACAGCCGAACGATGCATCTCCGGGACAAGGCCGATGACTCGCTCCATCGAAGACAGATCTCGACGGCCCAGAGCGCCCACTGCGCAGGGCGTACCACTCAACATCCAAAGTCGCAGGAGGCTGACATGACGAGCGGAAAGACGCGCGTGGCCGTGAACGGCTACGGCGTGATCGGCAAGCGTGTTGCGGACGCAGTCGCGGCGCAGGAGGACATGGAGCTGGTCGGTATCGCGGACGTCACCACCGACTGGCGTCTCAAGATCGCAGCCGCCCGGGGCTACCGGCTCTTCGCCTCTCTTCCGGAGCGGGCGGGAGAGATGCGCCAGGCCGGCTACGACATCGCCGGCGACCTCGACGACCTGCTCGGCGAGGTCGACGTCGTCGTGGACTGCACGCCGAAGCCGATCGGGGCGAAGAACGCTGATCTCTACCGGCAGAACGGCGTCAAGTTCGTCTTGCAGGGCGGCGAGACGCACGAGGCGACCGGCCACTCCTTCGTGGCCGAGGTGAACTACGAGCAGGCGCTCGGACGGGATTGCACCCGGGTCGTCTCCTGCAACACGACGTCGATCGTACGCACGCTGACGGCGCTCAAGCGGGCGGGGCTCCTCCGCCGGGCGCGCGGCACCGTGATGCGCCGGGCGACCGACCCGTGGGAGAGCCACAAGGGCGGCATCATGAACACGCTCGTGCCCGAGGCGCACATCCCGAGCCACCAGGGACCGGACGCGCAGAGCGTCGATCCGGAGCTCGACGTCGTCACCATCGCGGTCAAGGTGCCGGAGAACATCGCCCACCTGCACAGCTGGGCGGTCCAGCTCGCCCGGGAGGCCACGCGCGAGGACGTGCTGGAGGCCTTCCGCAGCTCTTCCCGCATCGGGTTCCTCAGGATGCAGGACGGTCACGAGGCCCTCAACACGATCAAGGAGATGATGAGCGACATCTACC
Source organism: Lutibaculum baratangense AMV1 (assembly GCF_000496075.1). GTDB lineage: Bacteria > Pseudomonadota > Alphaproteobacteria > Rhizobiales > Tepidamorphaceae > Lutibaculum > Lutibaculum baratangense. The sequence goes on along the minus strand of NZ_AWXZ01000004.1, from coordinate 12,501 downwards.
GACCCCGGGCCAATCTCTACGAGGTGGCCCTCTGGGAGGACCTGGTCACGGTGCAGGGCGACGAGGCGTTCTACGCCTACGCGGTCGACAACCAGGCCATCGTGATCCCCGAGAACATCGACGCCATCCGCGCGCTTGCAGGCTCCGAAACGAGTGGTAGCGCCTCCATCCAGCGGACGAACGCCGCCCTCGGGATCGGCAACGGGTTCGTTTGAGTGGCTCGGGAGATGAGGTGGCTTTTCGCAGGCGTCTGGCGCCGACGGATCACAGTGCTGCTCGCACTCTTGGCGCTCATCGTCGGGCTTGGGGGAGGGCAGGAGGTGCGGGCGTTCCCCGAGGCTCCGAACGGCGGACACGTCTCTGTGGTCTCGCCTGGGGTCGGCCTGGTCCATTTGCATGCCTCGATAGGCTCGGCGGGCTGCCAGCACCACGTCGCCTGCGGATACGTCGCCGTGCTTCCCCCCGTCCTGCGGGCGGCCCGGCCGTCGCCTTTCGTGCCGAGTTTGCCCGGCTCGGGGCGTGCGGAAGGACTGGATCTTTCACCGCCGACCGCGCCGCCACGCGCGTAGGCCGGGCGCTCCCCTCGTGCGGACGGGGCGATTCCTTCGCCTCCTCATGGTCCGCAGCCCAAGGGAGTGGCGCGTGGCGGCGCGGTCGCACAGGGCGGTCGATCCCGCCGCCCATCGAAGGTGAAGAGATTCAAGGTTCGAAAGGTAAGATCATGAAGTGCATGGGCAGCGCCGTTATCGGCGCACAGGTTCTGTCGTTCACGATGATTGCCGCCGCGCAGGCCGCGACCGTCTACATCCCGGAGGGAAGCGCCGGCCAAGTGCTGGTGGTGGACAGCGAGACGGACAAGGTGGTGCAGACGATCTCGGGACTCCCGGAAATCCACGGCCTCGGCGGCTCTCCCGGTTCGCCGTATCTGGTGGCGGGAAGTCTCGCCGAGACGTCGCGCAACGAGACGGTCGAGAAGCCGCAGGGCATGGCCGAGGACGAGCACGCCGCCCATCACGGCGGCGGCAAAGCGACCATGCAGGAGGGCGACGGCTCGATAAGTCTCCTTACCATCGTGAGCGCCGCCGACGGCTCTCCGGTGGCGAAGCTCGAGGTTTCCGGGGCCGTCCATCACGTGGCGGTCTCGCCGGACGGGCGATACGCGGTGGCGACGCATCCCGGCGAAGACGGCGTCAGCATCGTCGACCTGCCGAAGAGGAAGGTCCTGTCGCTGGTGCGCACGGGGCCGATGCCGAACTACGCGGCCTTCAGCCCCGACGGCTCGCGGGTCTATGTCTCGAACAGCGGGAACGGGACCGTCAGCGAGATCGACACGGAGAGCTGGATCGTGCGCCGGAACCTAATGGCTGGGGATTCGCCGGAGCACCTCGCGATGGCACCGGACGGAGGTAGGCTCTATGTCGCGAACGTCGTCGCCGGCCTCGTCACGGCTCTCTCCCTCGAAAAGGACGGCGAGGATCGCACCTACGAGATCGGCGGCGAGCTTCACGGCCTCGACCTGTCCGACGACGGCGCCACGCTCTTCGTCAGCGCCAAGAGCGAGGACAAGGTCGTCGCCGTGGACGTCGAGTCCGGAGAAATGCGCAGCGCTCCACTCGCTCCCGCGCCCTACCACCTGACCGTCATCCCAGGCTCGGGCAAGCTTTACGTGTCGAGCCGCGACGAGCCGAAGGTGTGGGTCGTCGACCAGGCGAGCCTCGCTCCGCGGAACTCCATCGGCATCGACGGCGAGGGACACCAGATGGTCGCCCTTCCCTGAAGACCAGGGAAGAACGCCCGCAAGCGACGGGTGCCGCTGGGATCCTCGTGGAGGGTTCCGGCGGCGCCTGCCGTCGCCCGCATGTAGCAAGGGAGAGGACCGATGCAGGTCAAGGACGTCATGCAGAGGCCGGTGGTGACGGTTTCGCCGGCGACCACCGTTCGCGAGATCGCCGAACTGCTGCTGGAAAAGCGGATCAGCGCCGTCCCCGTCGTCGACGAGGCGGGGCAGGTCCAGGGCATCGTCAGCGAGGGCGACCTGATGCGGCGACCGGAGACGGGCACCGAGCGGCATCCCTCATGGTGGCTCGATCTCTTCACGACACGTGCCGAGCGGCCGGCCGACTTCATCAAGTCGCATGGCATGCTGGCGCGCGAGGTGATGACGCGCAACGTGGTGACAGTGGACGAGGAGGCGAGCCTCGAGGAGGTCGCCGCCGAGCTCGAGCGTCACCGGATCAAGCGCGTGCCGGTCCTGCGGGATGCCAAGCTCGTCGGGATCGTCAGTCGGGCGGACCTGCTTCGCGGCATCGTCTCCCGAAAGGCCGGCGAGAGCCCCACTGTGGACGACCGCGAGCTGAAGAGGGCTGTCGACCGGGCGCTCGGTGAGGCTGGCGTCGACACCGCCTTCGTGAGCGCGGTGGTGACGAACGGCGTCGTGCATCTCTGGGGCGGCGTCAACACCAGGCAGGAGAAGGAGGCTGCCGGCGTGGCCGCCCGCAGCGTGCCAGGCGTGAAGGATGTCCAGGACGAAATCGGCGTCTTCCCACCGATCGTCCGGTCGACGATGTGGGCGGAGTAGTGGGCGGTGGGTTCCCCATCGATCCCAATCTGAGATCGTCGCGAGGAGCTTCGCCATTGCCTTTGATGCGCCCCACGGTAGCGGACGTCACGACACCGGGTGCTGCCGACACGTAGCCCGTGGATGCCGCAGCCGGCGCATCCACGGGCCTGAGGCCAACGAACTAAGGGGCCGGGAACAGCTCCTTGGTCCGACCGGTCACACGGTAGGCGGCAAGCCCGATCCATTCGTGTGTCGCGAGGTCGAACGCGGATACTCCTTCCGCGACTGACATCATCCTGGCATCCCGCGTGCGGTAATCGACGGGGTAGGGAAGCACGCCGAAGCCTGCTGCTCGGAAGCAGGCCATCGAGCGGGGCATGTGACTGGCGGAGGTGACCAGCAGCCAGGTTTCGCCCGGCTTCGGCTCCGCAAGAGCAGTGCTCTCCTCCGCGTTCTCGCACGTGTCCGCCGAGCGCTCCTCCAGCGTGATCTTGTCCTCCCGAACGTCCATCGCGATCAGCAGGTCCCGTGCGAGCGCCGATTCCGTCATCGAACGACTGCCGTGACCCTCGCTGGCGCCTCCCGAGAGGATGATGCGTGCATCAGGGTGTCGCCGCGCCAGTATCGCAACGGCGGCCACACGCTCGCCGGCGTCGTTGAGGGCAGGGGCCCCTCTGTCTTCGCTGATATGGACGTTCACGGCGCCGCCCAGCATGACGATGCCCGCAACCGGTCCGTCGTTCCGCGCCTGCGGAAACCGATCCTCGAGCATCTTCAGTGTCCAGGGCGCGAGCGGTGACCAGCCAATGAGAGCCAACGAGACAATCGACAGCGCCGCAAGCGATCTGCCGATGCGCCGCCATCCGATTAGAAGCAAGATCAACGCGAGCAGCCCGCCGAACGCGATGAGATTGGATGGGAGCACGAAGAAATCGAGGGCGTTCGAAATAAGGTGGAGCATTCGCTGCGTCCGACTGCCTGGCGTGGAGACCGTGTGGCGAAGATCGCTGAGACAACAGGATCTCTACCGCCGAACGGTTGATGCAGCCTTTCGGGCTTTCCCGCTGCGTCGGCAGGAGCTGAGGCTCCCCTTGGGCGGATCCGACTCCATGCCTGGCGCGAGGTGGTGCGGCGCCGGCTGTTGTGATCGGTCGAGGCAGGCGGCCGATCTGCGGTTCAACGTCTCGGGCAAGCGGAGAACAGGGGCGCGACGCGGAAGGGCGGGTAGAGGCGGCGGAGGCCGGTATCGCAGCGGTGAACCGCCCCGGGTTTCCCGGAGACCTCAATTCCTGAGAGAATGGGGTCATCATGACGAAGACGACATCGAAGAGATATTCGCCGGAAGTCCGGGAGCGGGCCGTCCGGATGGTGCGGGAGCATCGGGGCGAGCACGCGTCGCAGTGGGAGGCGATTTCATCCATCGCGGGCAAGATCGGCTGTTCGGGCGAAACGCTCCGCAAGTGGGTTCGCCAGGCCGAACGCGATCAGGGTGCTCGGCCCGGGCAGACGAGCGAGGAGCGCGACCGGATCAAGGCTCTCGAGCGCGAAGTCCGCGAGTTGCGTCAGGCCAACGAGATCCTGCGCAAGGCGTCGGCGTATTTTGCGACGGCGGAGCTCGACCGCCCATTCAAACGATGACGGCGTTCATCGACGTTCATCGACGATCATCGTGATGTCTATGGGGTCGAGCCGATCTGCCGGGTCCTGTAGATCGCCCCGTCGACCTATCACGAGCACGCCGCTCGCAAGCGGGATCCCTCTCGCAGGCCAGCCGGGACCACCGCGACGCTGATCTCTGCAACGAGATCCGCCGCGTCTTCGAGGCAAACTTCGGTGTCTATGGCGTTCGCAAGGTCTGGCGCCAGATGAAACGCGAGGGCATCGACGTCGCCCGCTGCACGGTCGCCAGGCTGATGAGACGCATGGGCCTGAACGGCGTCGTTCGCGGCAAGCCGGTTAAGACGACGATCAGCGACAAGGCCACGTCCTGTCCGCTCGACCGGGTGAACCGGCAGTTCCAGGCGCTCCGGCCGAACGCCCTGTGGGTCAGCGACTTCACATATGTCGCCACATGGCGGGGCTTCGTCTACGTCGCGTTGCGACAAATGCTGCGCATTTGCGCTGACGTCATCGACACCTTCGCCCGCCGGATCGTCGGCTGGCGCGTCTCGCGGACGGCGCACGCCGACTTCGTTCTCGACGCCCTGGAGCAGGCGCTTCACGACCGGCGGCCCTTCGCCGCCACCGGGCTCGTGCACCACAGCGACAGAGGATCGCAATACGTCAGCATTCGCTACACCGAGCGTCTGGCCGAGGCCGGTATCGAGCCCTCGGTCGGCAGCGTCGGGGACTCGTATGACAACGCACTCGCCGAGACGATCAACGGTCTCTTCAAGGCCGAGGTGATCCACCGGCGCGGTCCGCGGCGGAACCTCGAAGCCGTCGAGTTCGCCACACTCGAATGGGTGGACTGGTTCAACAACCGCCGGCTGCTCGAGCCGATCGGCAACATCCCGCCCGCCGAGGCGGAAGCCGCCTACCATGCGCAGCTTGAGGTCGTGCCGATCGCCGCGTAGGACTCAAACCAGTCGGTCTCCGGAAAACCCGGCGCGGTTCAGTGCGTCGCCGGCCTCGACTTCGACTCGTCTCGAGCCATCTGCCGGCGAGACACATGAACGACCTGGTGCGCCGAACGAAGGACGACCTTCTATCCGGTCGTGGCGAGCGACCCCCACTGCCCCCGCCCGGGAACGAACATAGGCGTCCGAGCCATGTAGATGCGATATTGGTCGCCGAATTCAGCGAGCATGCGCCGCTCCTCGCGTCTGGCCTGTATTGCGTAGGCTACGACGATGACCGGGAAGAGAACGATCGAAAACAACGTCGGCCAATGGATCACGCCCTCGCCGAAAAGGGCAAGGAAAAGCCCCGTGTATTGCGGGTGACGAACGATCGAGTAGAGGCCGTTGGTCGCAAGGCGGTGTTCCTTGCGAGCGCGATACACCTCCCGCCAGCCCTGTGCGAAAAGACCGAAGCCGACGATCACGAGGGCGTATCCGGCCAGCATTGCGATCAGCATGCCGAGTTCGCCGACGCCCAGCAGCGTCGACCAGAGATTGGCACTCACATAGTCACGGTCGAGGCCTGTGAAGCGCACGAGCAGATAAATCGTGAGGGGGAAGCCGTACATCTCGGCGTAGAGCGACACGATGAAGGCCTGGACCAGGCCCGAAACCGTCCATTCGCGCCAGCCACGAGGCGCGAAATATCGGTAGAAGGTCCACGACACCGCGACGATCACGATCGCGGCGATCCCCCAGGCGCCGGCTTGATAGAAGTGCTCCATGACCGTCTCCAAAAGGCCCGCAGGGTGCGGCGTGGCCATGATCTGCAAGTGGATGATGCAGCCTTCTACCAGAGACAGGACGGTCGGTTGTTGAGGTGCGTCAACGAAGGAAAGCGCGGCTCGGTGCAACAGCGTCGTCACCACGTGTTCGGCTGCTTCCTGAGTTGGTGCGAACGGCCAACTTGTACGGCAGGGCTTTAACTGAGCCTGTCGGGAACAATGGAGATCCGCCGTCGTTCGGGCGACGGTCGTGGTACAGTCCCGGATGTCCCGGCTGAACGCGCGAGGAGCCATCGTTGGCCCATCGCCGCCGGCGAGTTCCGGCAGACTCTCGCGCCGGATCTGTCCTGCATGCATGAGGTTTCGATGGTTCTCCTTTCGCTTCTGGGAGCCCTGCTGATCTTCGCGACCGTCGGGGACGTCCTCGTCACGGCGCTCACCACACGCGGCGCCGGTCCGGTGACGTCGTTGGCGGGATCGCGCCTGTGGACGCTTTTCCTCTGGTGGCACCGCCGGTGGACTTCCCACAACTTGCTCGCCTACGGCGGCATGGCGATCCTCGCGAGCATCGCCACCCTCTGGATTCTCGGGCTCTGGGCAGGCTGGTCGCTCGTTTTTCTGGGGGCAGAGGTTCCGCTTGTTTCGGCGTCGGACGGGACGCCGGCCGACACTCTCGAGATCGTCTACTTCGCCGGCTATACGCTTTTCACGCTGGGACTCGGCGACTTTCGCCCGGACGGCGATACCTGGCGGATCCTGACCGCGCTCTGCGCAGGCAACGGATTGCTCGTGCTCACGATGGCGGTGACCTACTTCGTCCCCATCGTCTCGGCCGCGACGGAGCGACGTCAGATCGCCCTTGCGATCGATACCGTCGGAAGTTCCCCGAGCGCAATCCTGCGAAACTGCTGGGACGGTAGCCGCTTCGATCTGGAGCAAGTGGCGAGCGAACTCGTCTCTCCCATTCTGCACCAGGGACAGCAGCATCTCGCCTATCCCGTGCTGCACTATTTCCATAGTCCGCAAGCCGCAAGCGCGCTTCCCGTCCGGCTGGCGGCGTTCAGCGAGGCTCTTCGAATTGTCCAGGAGAGGGTGCCGCAGGAGAACCGGCCGCGGGAGCTGCCGATGAGGCGATGCTCGCTCGCCATCGCCTCATTTCTTCAGACCCTCGAAAGCACGCACATCAAAGCCTCGGCCGAGGAGCCTTCGCTTCCCGATCTCGAGGCGCTGCGCCGCGAGGGACTTCCCCTCGCAGACGAGGCTCTCGTCGAGCCCTCGCGCCTGGTACTCCACCGCGAGCGGCGTCATCTCAAGGCCTTCGTGGAAAGCGACGGGTGGACATGGCCAGATGTCCTCGGGGAGCGACAAGGTTAGCGGGATTCCAACACCACAAGGCTCCGGCTGTTCAGCAGCAAACCGTCTGCTCCACCTCCTGGAACCGCGGGACCGGTCTCCGGTGCGTCGTCGGGTGCCTCCATGGATGTATCCAGCAAGACAGTCCACTCGCCATTCGCCCCTCGTGGCAGCACGAACCGACAGATGTCCCGAGTTGCGTTGAAGAGCAGGCAGAGATGACCGTCCCCCGCCTCGACCATACAGCCGAGCCTGTTCTCTGAACCCTGCCAGGCCGGTAATCCCCCGTCTCGCCCGAACCATGTGAGCTCGGAGGGTGAGTAGAAGTGCTCCGACCGTAGCACCGGGTGCGCCTTGCGAAGGGCAACCACGCGGCGGACGAACCGCAGAAGCCCGGAATTCCGTTCGGCCAGCGTCCAGTCGTACCAGGAGGTCTCGTTGTCCTGGCAGTATGCGTTGTTGTTGCCCAGTTGCGTCCTGCGGAACTCGTCGCCTCCGAGGAGCATCGGGATGCCTCGCGAGAGCAAGAGCGTGGCGAGCATGTTCTTGATCTGCCGTAGCCGCGCCGCCTCCACTTCCGGGTCGGTACTGGGTCCCTCGCATCCGTTGTTCTCGCTGTAGTTCTGGTCCGTGCCGTCCCTGTTGTCCTCGCCGTTCGCCTCGTTGTTCTTCCGGGAGTAGGAGACGAGGTCGTTCAGCGTGAAGCCGTCGTGACTGGTAATGAAGTTGACGCTGTTCACCGGGCTCTCGCCGCCGTGCTGATAGAGGTCGCTGCTGCCCGACAGACGCGAGGCGAACGCGCCCGTCATGCCGGCGTCGCCGCGCCAGAAGCGGCGGACATGGTCACGGAAGTGGCAGTTCCACTCCGCCCATCGCTGTCCGGGGAAGCTTCCCACCTGAAAGGCTCCGCCCGCGTCCCAAGCTTCGGCTATGAGCTTTACGTCCCTGAGGATCGGATCCTCGGCGATCTGTTCGAGCAGGGGAGGGTTGGGCAGGAGACGGCCTTCCTCATCCCGTCCCAGCACCGAAGCGAGATCGAACCTGAAGCCGTCGACGTGGTAGTGAATGACCCAGTGGCGCAGGCAGTCCACGATCATGCTCCGGACCACGGGATGGTTGCAGTTCAGCGTGTTGCCGCACCCTGTGTAGTCGAGGTACTCGCCGCGGCTCCCGAGCATGTAGTAGATCGCATTGTCGAGGCCCCGGAAGCTGTAGGTCGGGCCGTTCTCATTGCCCTCGGCCGTGTGGTTGAACACGACGTCGAGGATGACTTCGATGCCGGCGCGATGCAGTTCGCGGACCATCAGCTTGAACGAGGCAGCTTCGTCTCCCGGAGGGACGTCGCCGGCGTAGTCCGCCATGGGCGCAAACAGGGCGATCGGGTTGTAGCCCCAGTAGTTCTGGAGTTCCTCTCCGGTCTGCGGATTCCTCCTGCCGTTTCCGCTTCGGTCGAACGATTGCACCGGCATGAGCTCGAGCGCCGTCACGCCCAGAGCCTGGAAGTACGGTATCTTCTCGATGATCCCGCGATACTGGCCGGGATTCCGCACGCCGGACGATGGATGGATCGTCAGGCCGCGAACGTGGGCTTCGTAAATGATCGTGTCGCGCCAGGCGTGCCGCGGCGGGGAGGTGTCCTGCCAATCCCAGGTATGCCCGGTGAGCACGCCGCGGAGCTCGCTCTCTCTGCGCTTCGCGGAGCCGTCGTCGGGGACATGCGGCCGTCTTCCATCCGGCTCGAGGCTGCAGATGGCCCCGGCATACGGGTCCAGGAGGGGGCGCCTGACGTCATAGCGGTGACCGTCGGCAGGGGACCATGGGCCCTCCGCCCGGAAAACATAGTATCGGCCGGGCAGGGAGCCGGAGAGGCGCACGTGCCAGACATCTCCCGTCCGATGATGTGGCGGGTCGAGGGGAATGGCCTTGCACGGCGCGAGGTCCGTTTGTCGCTCGAAGAGGAGCAACCAGACGGCGCTGGCGTGCCGGCTGAAGGTTGAAACGTTTAGGCCGTCGCAGCACTCGTGCACCCCCAGCGGCAAGGGCTCTCCCCGGCCGACCCTGAAGCTCTGCGGTGCCGCTTGGTCCAGGGAGTGCACGCCTGACCAAACATGCTCGGGCGTACGCGCTACCGGCACCGGATCAGTCATTCCGGACGACATTCATCTGTTCGCCCGCTGCGAACGCCTCGATGTTCCGGATCGTCGTCTCGATGATCCGGTGGACGGCGGATTCGGTATTGTAGGCATTGTGCGGGGTCACGATCACGTTCGGAAACCGCAGGAGCACGTGGTTCGCCACGAGCGCCCTCAGGTTCCTCTCCTGCGAAGGGCCGTCTGTCCGGAATATCTCCGCCTCTTCGCGAATGAGGGGCTCCTCGGGCAGGACGTCCAGGCCGGCTGCTCCAAGTTTCCCGTCCGCGAGAGCCCGGACGAGGGCGGGGATATCGACTACGTTTCCGCGCGCCGTGTTGATGAGGATGGCGCCCTGCCTCATCAGCGAGAATTCGCGGTCGGACAAGAGAGCCTCTGCTCCGGGACTGGCAGGAATATGGAGCGTGAGCACGTCCGCCTGTCGAAGGACTTCATCGAGATGCGCGTATTCGAAGCCCAGCCGGTCGGCGACAGCCTGGTCTGGACGAAGGTCGTAAGCCAGCACCTTCATGCCGAAGCCGCGGGCGATCTCGATGACGCGGCGGCCGATGCGCCCTGTGCCCACCACACCAATGGTGTGCCCCTTGAGCTCGAAGCCGCGAAGGCCGCTATGGGAGAAATTGCCGTGACGGGTTCGATCGACCGCGTCCACGATCTTTCGGGAAACCGAAAGGAGCAGGGCGAAAGCGTGTTCCGCCACAGTCGAATCCCCGTAATCGGGCACGTTGCAGACGACGATCCCATGGTCCCGGCACCAGTCGAGATCGATGTGGTCGTAGCCGGTCGATCGTGTGGCGATCATCCCGACGTGCGGCAGTTCGGCCAGCACGGCCGCATCGACCCGCGAGTGAACGAAAGGGCTTATGATCTCGGCCTCTGAGAAGCCGGTGACCGTCCGGCGGTCGAGCGGCTCCCGGACGCACTGCACCGCATGCCGCGGCTCGAGCCGCAGGCACGCCTCGTGCTCCCATTCCTCGGTCTCGAAAACTGCCACTCGCATCGAAACACTCCGGTCGGGCGCCAGACAGCCGGTGTCGTGGATCTTCCCGCACTCGACCTGCCTTTACCACCTGCTGTGGCAGGTCGGCTATCCGCAGACTTTCTCGAAGATGCCCACGAGTTCGCGGAATTTCTGCCGCTGGGCCTCCAGATCGCTCGACGCGATGGCCTGCTCGACGCACTCGTCCGCGTGGTCCTGAAGGATCAGAACCTCGACTTGAGCCAGGGCGGAGCGGACGGCCATCGTCTGATTGAGAATATCCACGCAATAGCGGTCTTCCTCGATCATCCGTGTAACACCACGCACCTGGCCTTCGAGCCTGGCCAGGCGTTGGAGGGCGGGTTGCTTGCGTTCTCTCATTTTCATGCTGCTGTTTCGCCGGGGCTTCGGAAATGACCGACGCCAGCCTCCGGTTTCGAGGAACCCCGAAGCTAAAGGTGCGTTCTCGCCATACTCCCGTCGGGTATCCGCCCGCTGCCGAGGGGGCGCTGCCCTAAAGATTCCGGTACGAGAGAGAGACGAAACTCATGAAGAGCTTTGGAGCGGGTCTCGCGCTGGGCATCGTCGGGGCCGTCCTGGTGGCGATCGCAGGATGGCTCACCGTCGCCTATACCGGCGTCTACAACGTCGCCGCCTCCGACCAGCACTTCGATGCGGTCAGGTGGACGTTCGACACGACCATGCGCCGGTCGATCTCCAGCCGGGCGGGCGAGGTCGAGCTTCCTGAAAAGTTCGCCGAAGAGGTCATCGCCGCCGGCGCGCGGCATTATGCGGAGAGCTGTGCCCACTGCCACGGCATCCCGGGCGGTGAACCCGAGGAATGGTCGCGAGGAATGCGGCCTGAGCCTCCGCACCTGACCGAGGCCGCCACCGAGTGGAAGCCGGAAGAGATCCACTGGATCGTCAGCAACGGCATCAAGATGACGGGCATGCCGGCTTTCGGCGAACACCACTCGCCGGAGGAGATCACGGCTCTCACTGCCTTCGTGAGCGTCCTCCCGGGGCTGACGGCCGAAGAGTTCGAGCGATTGAGCGCCGCTCCTCGGGACCAGGCAGAACGGCCTCGGGCCACAGGGGAGCCAGCCAGCGAAACGGCACCATCTCGGCCCTAAGAGATCAGGGAAATCCGCACATGTCCTACGTCCGCTTCGGCCTGATGATCCTCACCTCCACGATGGTGATGTTCGTCCTGATGTACGTGAACACGTACGCATGGGAGCACCTCTTCTTTTCAGAGACGCGGACCTACATGGCGATCCTGATGGGGGCCAGCATGGCCGTCATCATGCTCGCCTACATGCTCGGGATGTATTCCAACAAAGGGCTGAATGTCGCGATTTTTGCGGGCGCAACGATCGTCTTCGCGCTTTCGCTATGGCTCGTCCGCAGCCAGGTGACCGTGTCCGGCCCGAGCTACATGCGCGCGATGATTCCGCACCACTCGATTGCGGTCATGACGTCCGAGCGCTCGCAGATCCGGGATCCGCGGGTTCGCAAGCTGGCCGATGAAATCATCGAAGCGCAGCGACGGGAAATTGCCGAGATGCAGTATCTCATCGCGGAGGTTTCAAAGGGCAATGTCGTGGAGAGCATCTACAAGGATCCGCCGGCCGCGCCAGGCACGGTAGAAGACGCCCTCGCGAACACCCTGATCGCCAAGCTCGACCTCGCGCCGATGCCTGAGGCCGAGGCCGACCAGGTGCTCGATGCTGCGGAGCGATGCACCTTCAATCGCAGCCCGGAGTCGGACCCAGTCCTATGGGCCGCGCAGAAGGGGGATACTGCAGCCATGAAACTCAACGGGATCCTCGTCAGTCTCGATGTCACCGGCGAGCCGGAGGAGGGGACGGCGGAGTTTTCCGCTCCCGGCACCACCCTGTCTCTGCGGATGCTTGGCGAGGATGCCGACTGGCGCCAGAAGGCGGAGCTCGTGTTCAAGCTCGACCAGGGCCTCAGTGTCGGCTACCGCGGCTTCTACCGGTGCGGGCCGACCTGACCAAGATCGGATGATCGCATTCGGCCAGGTCTCCTGCCGCCGGTGGCGGCAGGAGACTGCGGCCCATGCAGATCGAACGACCGCTTCCGCCACCTC
>NZ_AWXZ01000003.1 GCF_000496075.1 Lutibaculum baratangense AMV1 | reverse complement strand
CGGCTCTCCTATTCTCGGAACCTGTCTGCTCTACCGGACCCGGTTCAGGCGAACTTCGCCTGAACCTCGTCGGCCACGGCCTGAGGCACCTGCTCGTAATGGTCGAACTGCATCGTGTACTGGGCGCGACCCTGGCTCATCGAACGCAGCGTGTTGACGTAGCCGAACATGTTCGCGAGCGGCACCATCGCCTGGATGACCGTGGCGATGCCGCGGCTTTCCGTGCCCTGGATCTGCCCGCGGCGCGAGTTCAGGTCGCCGATGATGTCGCCCATATACTCGTCGGGCGTCACGACCTCGACGTCCATGATCGGCTCGAGCAGCTTCGGCCCGGCCTTCTGCACGCCCTCGCGGAAGCCGGCGCGCGACGCGATCTCGAATGCCAGGACGCTCGAGTCGACGTCGTGGTAGGCACCGTCGATCAGCTGCGCCTTGATGTCGACCATCGGGAAGCCCGCGATCGGACCCGAGGTCATCACGCTCGCGATACCCTTCTGGACGCCGGGGATGTACTCCTTCGGCACCGCGCCGCCGACGATCTTCGACTCGAACTCGAAGCCTGCGCCGGTCTCGTTCGGCTCGATCACGAGCTTGATGCGCGCGAACTGTCCCGTGCCGCCCGTCTGCTTCTTGTGCGTGTAGTCGATCTCGGTCTTCTTCGTGATCGTCTCGCGATAGGCGACCTGCGGCGCGCCGATATTCGCCTCGACCTTGAACTCCCGCTTCATGCGGTCGACCAGGATGTCGAGGTGAAGCTCGCCCATGCCGGCGATGATCGTCTGGCCCGACTCCTCGTCCGTCTTGACGCGGAAGGAGGGATCCTCCGCCGCCAGGCGGTTGAGCGCGAGGCCCATCTTCTCCTGGTCGGACTTCGTCTTCGGCTCGATCGCGATCTCGATGACCGGGTCCGGGAACTCCATCCGCTCGAGGATCACGGGACGGTTCGCGTCGCACAGCGTGTCGCCCGTCGTCGTCTCCTTGAGGCCCGCGATCGCGACGATGTCGCCGGCGAAGGCCTCCTTGATCTCCTCGCGAGAGTTCGCGTGCATCTGGAGCATGCGGCCGATCCGCTCGCGCTTCTCCTTCACGGGGTTCAGTAGCGAGATGCCCTGCTGCAGCACGCCCGAGTAGATGCGGCAGAACGTGAGCGAGCCGACGAACGGATCGTTCATGATCTTGAAGGCGAGCATGGCGAGCGGGTGCTCGTCGCCCGACTGGCGCTTCGTCTCCTCGCCCGACTTCGGGTCGATGCCCTTGATGTCGTAAACGTCGACCGGAGACGGAAGGTAATCCACGACCGCGTCGAGAAGCGGCTGGACGCCCTTGTTCTTGAAGGCGGAGCCCGCGAAGACCGGCACGAACGTGTTCAGGATCGTGCCCTTGCGGATAAGGCGCTGCAGGTCCTCGATCGACGGCTCGGTGCCCTCGAGATAGGCCTCCATCGCGGCCTCGTCGGTCTCGACGACCTTCTCGACGAGCTTCTCGCGCCACTCCTTCGCCTGATCCTTCAGGTTGTCCGGAATGTCGTAATAGTCGAACTTCGCGCCGAGAGACTCGTCGTGCCAGATGATGGCCTGCATCCGCAGGAGATCGACGACGCCCGTGAACTCGCTCTCCGCGCCGACGGGGAGCTGCATGACGAGCGGGTTCGCGCCGAGACGCGACTCGATCATCTCCACGCAGCGGTAGAAGTCGGCGCCGAGCTTGTCCATCTTGTTGACGAAGATCATGCGCGGCACGTGATACTTGTCGGCCTGCCGCCACACGGTCTCGGTCTGCGGCTCGACGCCGGCATTGGCATCGAGAAGCGCGATCGCGCCGTCGAGCACGCGCAGCGAGCGCTCCACCTCGATGGTGAAGTCGACGTGGCCCGGCGTGTCGATGATGTTCAGACGCTTGTCGTTCCAGTAAGCGGTCGTCGCGGCGGACGTGATCGTGATGCCGCGCTCCTGCTCCTGCTCCATCCAGTCCATGGTGGCCGCGCCCTCATGGACCTCACCGATCTTGTGGCTGCGACCGGTGTAGAACAGGATCCGCTCAGTGGTCGTCGTCTTCCCGGCATCGATGTGAGCCATGATGCCGAAATTACGGTAGTCTTCGATCTTGTGCGTGCGGGCCATCGTTCTGGTCTCCCTGGTTCGTCACCAGCGGTAATGCGAGAAGGCGCGGTTCGCCTCGGCCATACGGTGCGTGTCCTCGCGCTTCTTCACCGCGGAGCCACGATTGTTCGCCGCATCGAGCAGCTCGCCGGACAGTCGCTCCACCATCGTGCGCTCGTTGCGGGCACGGGCGGCGGTGATCAGCCAGCGGATGGCGAGGGCCTGCCGGCGGTCCGGACGGACCTCGACGGGGACCTGATAGGTCGCACCGCCGACGCGGCGCGAGCGGACCTCGATCGCCGGGCTGACATTGTCCAGCGCCTGATGAAAGACCGTGACCGGGTCCTGCTTGGCGCGAGCCTCGATCGAATCGAAGGCGCCATAGACGATGGACTCGGCGGTCGACTTCTTTCCATCGTACATGATGGAGTTCATGAACTTGGAGACCACCAGATCCTTGAACTTCGGATCGGGGATGATCTCACGCTTCTCAGCTCTGTGACGGCGGGACATCGCGTCTTAAACCTTCGCCTTGACTGATCACTTCGGCCGCTTGGCGCCGTACTTCGAACGGCGCTGGCGCCGCTTCGAGACGCCCTGCGTGTCGAGCACGCCGCGGATGATGTGGTAGCGGACGCCCGGAAGGTCCTTCACGCGGCCGCCGCGGATCATCACGACCGAGTGCTCCTGGAGATTGTGGCCTTCGCCCGGAATGTAGCCGATGACCTCGAACCCGTTGGTCAGCCTGATCTTGGCGACCTTACGGAGAGCCGAGTTCGGCTTCTTCGGCGTCGTCGTGTAGACGCGCGTGCACACGCCGCGCTTCTGGGGGCAGGCCTCCATGGCCGGCACCTTGTTGCGCTTCACGGGCGCCTTCCGCGGGTGGCGGATCAACTGGTTGATCGTCGGCATCGAGCGCTTTCTTCCAAGCTTTCACCGCCGGTTAACCGGCGATTAGTTGCAAACCGAGATACGCCGATCCCCAGCCAAGGGGAACGGCGTGACGTTCAGAGGACCAGACCTCCCCGAGGGAAGTGCGGTCTTGCTTCGCTATGTCGTCCGCAAGAACGAGCGTCAGTGTCTAGGCATCTGGATCGCGTCCGAGTCGGACATGCGACGAAAAGGGCCTACCACCTGCCGCGAAATCGAACCGGACCTTACTGACCCGGCATCGGCACGTCAACCCCGGCTGCCAAGGTTTTCTTCACCGATCGCGGGGCGGGAAACCGCCCCGTTGCGACGGCCTGCCGCTTCCGCGCGGCGCCCGTCGAACTGGTGGAGAAGCTGGACCGGAATCGGGTGAATCACGCGAAACCGGCACCTGAAATAGGCGCTTCGGCCTGAGAATGCAAGAAGGGCCGCCCGATCTCCCGGGCGGCCCTTCGGTTTCCTGCGGTCAGACGGGCGAGCGCCCGCCGGACGACCTCACTCCGCGGGATTCCGCGGGGCGAACACGGCCTCGGCCGCGCTCATCTGCCCCTGCTCCCGCTGCTCCACGATCAGGTCGTCGCGGTGAGTCGCGATGCCCCTCACCTTGTTCATCACCGAGCCCGTTCCGGCGGGAATCAGGCGACCGACGATGACGTTCTCCTTCAGGCCCTCGAGATGGTCGACCTTGCCCGCGACCGCGGCCTCGGTCAGCACCCTCGTCGTCTCCTGGAAGGAGGCGGCCGAGATGAAGCTGCGGGTCTGCAGGCTCGCCTTCGTGATGCCCAGGAGCACGGGACTCCCCGACGCCGGCTTCTTGCCCTCCGCGGCGAGGCGAGCATTCGCCTCGTCGAGGTCGAGGCGATCCACCTGCTCGCCGGTCAGGAAGTCCGACTCGCCGGCGTCCTCGATCTCGACCTTCTGCAGCATCTGGCGGACGATCACCTCGATGTGCTTGTCGTTGATCGCGACGCCCTGCAGCCGGTAGACCTCCTGGATCTCGTTCACGAGGTAGGCCGCGAGCTCCTCGACACCCTTGATCGCGAGGATGTCGTGCGGCGCGGGGTTGCCGTCGAGAATGAACTCGCCCTTCTCGATGTAGTCGCCCTCCTGAACGTAGAGGTGGCGGCCCTTCGGGATCAGGTACTCCTTCGGCTCCTCGCCCTCCTCGGTCGGCCGGATCGTGATGCGACGCTTGTTCTTGTAGTCGCGCCCGAACTCGACCGTCCCGGAGATCTCCGCGATGACGGCGTGGTCCTTCGGACGACGCGCCTCGAAGAGCTCCGCAACGCGCGGCAGACCGCCGGTGATGTCGCGGGTCTTCGCGCTCTCGAGCGGGATACGCGCGAGAACGTCGCCGGCCGTCACGCGCTGCCCCGGCTCGGTCGCGATCACCGCGTCGACCGACAGGAGGTAGCGCGCCTCGCCGCCGCGCTCGAGCCGGATCACGCTGCCGTCGTCACCCTTGATGACGAGCGCCGGCCTGAGGCTCGAGCCGCGCGGGCTCGTCCGCCAGTCCATGACGATGCGCTTCGCGATACCCGTCGACTCGTCGGCCTGCTCGGAGATCGACAGGCCCTCAACGAGATCCTCGAACTCCACCGTTCCGTCGACCTCGGTGACGATCGGGCGGGTGTAGGGATCCCACTCCGCCAGGCGCTGCCCGCGCTTGACCTTGTGGCCGTCGTCGACGCGCAGCCGCGTGCCGTAGTTGATCCGGTGCACCGCCCGCTCGTTTCCTTCGGCGTCCACGACGATGAGCGACATGTTGCGGCTCATCGCGATGTAGATGCCCTCGGAGTCGCGGACGACGTTCCGGTTCCGCAGGCGGATCGTGCCGTCGAAGTTCGACTCGATGAAGGACTGCTCGGCGATCTGGGCCGTGCCGCCGATGTGGAACGTCCGCATCGTCAGCTGCGTGCCCGGCTCGCCGATCGACTGGGCGGCGATGACGCCGACCGCTTCGCCCATGTTCACGGGCGTGCCGCGGGCCAGGTCGCGGCCATAGCAGCTGCCGCAGACGCCGTTCTTCGTCTCGCAGGTGAGGACCGAGCGGATCTTCACCTCCTGGAGCTGCGCCTTCTCGATCTGCTCGACGTCACGCTCCTCGATCATCGACCCCGCAGGCACGATCACCTCGCCGGACGCCGGATGGACGATGTCCTCCGCGGCCGTGCGGCCGAGCACGCGCAGCCCCAGCGACACGATCACCTCGCCCGCGTCGACGACCGCCGTCATGGCGATGCCGCGCGTCGAGCCGCAATCGCGCTCGGTGATGATGGAGTCCTGCGCGACGTCGACGAGACGGCGGGTCAGGTAGCCCGAGTTCGCCGTCTTGAGCGCCGTGTCGGCGAGGCCCTTACGCGCGCCGTGCGTCGAGTTGAAGTACTCGAGGACCGACAGGCCTTCCTTGAAGTTCGAGATGATCGGGCTCTCGATGATCTCGCCCGACGGCTTGGCCATGAGGCCGCGCATGCCGGCGAGCTGCTTCATCTGCTGCGGCGAGCCGCGGGCGCCCGAGTGCGCCATCATGTAGATCGAGTTGATCGGCTTCTGGCGCTTCGTCTCCTCGTCGTATTCGACGGCGGAGATACGGGCCATCATCTCGTCGGCGATCTTGTCCGTGCACTTCGCCCAGGCGTCGACGACCTTGTTGTACTTCTCGCCCTGGGTGATGAAGCCTTCGTTGTACTGCTGCTCGTACTCCTTCACGAGCTCGCGCGTCTCGTCGACGAGCTTCTCCTTCGTCTCCGGGATCAGCATGTCGTCCTTGCCGAACGAGATGCCGGCGAGGCAGGCCTGCTGGAAGCCGCGCGCCATGATCCGGTCGCAGAAGATGACCGTCTCCTTCTGGCCGCAGTGCCGGTAGACCGTGTCGATCGCGCGCGAAATCTCCTTCTTCGTCAGGAGCTTGTTCACGACCTCGAAGCCGATCGCCGGGTGCTTCGGCAGAAGCTGGCCCAAAAGCAGCCGCCCGGGCGTCGTCTCGTGGATCTCCGTGACCTCGTTGCCGTTGTCGTCGATGCGGCGGAAGCGGCCCTTCACCTTCGCGTGCAGCGTCACGGCGCCCGACTCGAGCGCGTGCTCGATCTCGCCGGTGTTGGAGAGCAGCATGCCCTCGCCCGGCTCGTTCTCGTGCATCAGCGACATGTAGTAGAGGCCGAGGACGATGTCCTGCGACGGCACGATGATCGGCGAACCGTTGGCCGGGTGCAGGATGTTGTTCGTCGACATCATCAGCACGCGCGCCTCGAGCTGCGCCTCGAGCGACAGCGGCACGTGGACGGCCATCTGGTCGCCGTCGAAGTCGGCGTTGAACGCCGCGCAGACGAGCGGATGCAGCTGGATCGCCTTGCCCTCGATCAGCGTGGGCTCGAAGGCCTGGATGCCGAGGCGGTGCAGGGTCGGCGCCCGGTTCAGCATGACCGGGTGCTCGCGGATCACCTCGTCGAGAATGTCCCAGACCTCGGGACGCTCCTTCTCGACGAGCTTCTTCGCCTGCTTCACCGTCGAGGACAGGCCCTTCGCCTCCAGCCGCGAATAGATGAACGGCTTGAAGAGCTCGAGCGCCATCTTCTTCGGCAGGCCGCACTGGTGCAGCTTCAGCTCGGGGCCGACGACGATCACCGAACGGCCGGAATAGTCGACGCGCTTGCCGAGCAGGTTCTGCCGGAAGCGGCCCTGCTTGCCCTTCAGCATGTCGGCGAGCGACTTCAGCGGGCGCTTGTTGGCACCCGTGATGACGCGGCCGCGGCGGCCGTTGTCGAACAGGGCGTCGACGGCCTCCTGCAGCATCCGCTTCTCGTTGCGGATGATGATGTCGGGCGCGCGCAGCTCGATGAGGCGCTTCAGGCGGTTGTTGCGGTTGATGACGCGGCGATAGAGGTCGTTCAGGTCGGAGGTCGCGAAGCGGCCGCCGTCGAGCGGCACGAGCGGACGCAGGTCCGGCGGGATGACCGGGATGTAGGTCATGATCATCCACTCGGGCTTGTTGCCCGACTCGATGAACGACTCGATGAGCTTCAGGCGCTTGGCGAGCTTCTTGGGCTTAAGCTCCGAGGTCGACTCGGCGATCTCGACGCGCAGGTCCGCCGCGATCTTCTGGAGGTCGAGGCCGGCCAGGATGTCCCGCACCGCCTCGGCGCCGATATTGGCCGTGAACGCGTCCTCGCCGTACTGGTCGAGCGCCTCGATATACTCCTCCTCCGACAGAAGCTGGTACTGCTTCAGCGGCGTGAGGCCGGGCTCGATGACGATGTAGTTCTCGAAGTAGAGGACCCGCTCGACATCCTTGAGCGTCGAATCGAGGATCATCCCGATGCGGCTCGGCAGCGACTTCAGGAACCAGATGTGCGCGACCGGGGCGGCGAGCTCGATGTGGCCCATCCGCTCGCGGCGGACGCGCGACAGCGTCACCTCGACACCGCACTTCTCGCAGATGATGCCCTTGTACTTCATGCGCTTGTACTTGCCGCACAAGCACTCGTAGTCCTTGATCGGCCCGAAGATCCGCGCGCAGAACAGCCCATCCCGCTCCGGCTTGAACGTCCGGTAGTTGATGGTCTCGGGCTTCTTGATCTCGCCGAACGACCACGACCGGATCTTCTCTGGGCTGGCCAGAGAGATCTGGATCTGGTCGAAGACCTGCTGCGGCGCGGTCGGATTGAAGAGGTTGAGGACTTCCTGGTTCATGTCCTGCTCCCGTTGGACCGGCCCGGAGCTCGTCGCTCACGGGCCGGCAAATCAGAAATGGGCGCTCTATCGCAGCCCGATCATCACTCGGCTGCGTCGGCGCTCGGCAGCAGCGGCCCGGCAGGCTGGTTGCCCGTCGGTCCAGTGGGTGTACGGCTCGAGGTCAGCTCGACGTTGAGGCCCAGCGACCGCATCTCCTTGACGAGAACGTTGAAGCTCTCCGGGATGCCGGCCTCGAACGTGTCGTCGCCGCGGACGATCGCCTCGTAGACCTTCGTACGGCCGGCGACGTCGTCCGACTTCACGGTCAGCATCTCCTGCAACGTGTAGGCGGCGCCGTAGGCTTCAAGGGCCCACACCTCCATCTCGCCGAAGCGCTGGCCGCCGAACTGCGCCTTGCCGCCCAGCGGCTGCTGGGTCACGAGGCTGTAGGGTCCGATCGAGCGGGCGTGGATCTTGTCGTCGACCAGATGGTGCAGCTTGAGCATGTAGATGTAGCCCACCGTCACCTGCCGGTCGAACGGCTCGCCCGAGCGGCCGTCGTAGAGCGTGGACTGCCCGGAGGAGTTGAGGCCGGCGAGCTCCAGCGCCTCGACGATGTCCGGCTCGCGCGCGCCGTCGAAGACCGGCGTCGCGATCGGAACGCCCTTCTTCAGGTTTCCGCCGAGCTCGATCAGCTCCTTCTCGTCCATCGACTTGACCGTCGGATCGTCCTGGTAGACCTGCGCGAACGTCTCGCGCATGCGGTCCGCCTCGCCGCTCTCGTGGAACGCCGCGATCGCCTTGTCGATCTTCTTGCCGAGCCCTGCGCAGGCCCAGCCAAGATGCGTCTCGAGGATCTGCCCGACATTCATGCGGGAGGGCACGCCGAGCGGGTTCAGGACGATGTCGACATGGGTGCCGTCCTCGAGGAACGGCATGTCCTCGATCGGCATGATGCGCGACACCACACCCTTGTTGCCGTGACGTCCGGCCATCTTGTCGCCCGGCTGGATCTTCCGCTTCACCGCGACGAAGACCTTGACCATCTTCATCACGCCGGGCGGAAGCTCGTCACCGCGCTGCAGCTTCTCGACCTTGTCGAGGAAGCGCTGCTCGAGACGCTTCTTCGACTCGTCGTACTGCCGCTTCAGCTGCTCGACCTCGCCCATCGCGGCCTCGTCCTCGAGGCCGATCAGCCACCACTGCTGGCGCGGCAGCTCGGCAAGGACGTCGTCATCGACGACGATGCCCTTCTTCATGCCCTTCGGTCCGCTGGCGACGCTCTTGCCGCCCAGCATCTCCGAAAGACGCCCGAACACGTTCCGGTCGAGGATCGCCTGCTCGTCGTCGCGGTCCTTCGCCAGGCGCTCGATCTCCTCGCGCTCGATCGCGACCGCGCGCTCGTCCTTCTCCACGCCGTGGCGGTTGAACACGCGCACCTCCACGATCGTGCCCTGCACGCCGGGCGGAACCCGGAGCGAGGTGTCGCGGACGTCGGAGGCCTTCTCGCCGAAGATCGCGCGAAGAAGCTTCTCCTCCGGCGTCATCGGGCTCTCGCCCTTCGGCGTGATCTTGCCGACGAGGATGTCGCCGGCATTCACCTCGGCGCCGATATAGACGATGCCCGCCTCGTCGAGGTTCCTCAGCGCTTCCTCCGACACGTTCGGAATGTCGCGGGTGATCTCCTCCGGCCCGAGCTTCGTGTCGCGGGCCATCACCTCGAACTCCTCGATGTGGATCGAGGTGAAGATGTCGTCGCGCACGACGCGCTCGGACATGAGGATCGAGTCCTCGAAGTTGTAGCCCATCCACGGCATGAAGGCGACGAGGATGTTCCGGCCGAGCGCCAGCTCGCCCATGTCCGTCGAGGGGCCGTCGGCGATGATGTCGCCCTTCGCCACCACGTCGCCCACGCGCACCAGCGGACGCTGGTTGATGCAGGTGTTCTGGTTCGAGCGCTGGAACTTCATGAGACGGTAGATGTCGACGCCCGACTTGCCGGGATCGACCTCCTCGGTCGCACGCACGACGATACGGGTCGCGTCCACCTGGTCGACGACGCCGGTCCGGCGCGCGGAGATCGCCGCACCGGAATCCCGCGCGACGACCGACTCCATGCCGGTGCCGACGAGCGGGGCGTCCGCCCGAACGAGCGGCACGGCCTGGCGCTGCATGTTCGAGCCCATCAGGGCGCGGTTCGCGTCGTCGTTCTCGAGGAACGGGATCAGCGCCGCCGCCACGGACACGAGCTGCTTCGGCGACACGTCCATGTAGCCGACCTTGTCGCGCGAGGCCATCAGGACGTCGCCGCCGATGCGGCACGTCACGAGCTCCTCCGCGAACCGACCCTCCGCATCGAGCTCGGCATTCGCCTGTGCGATGTGGTGGCGCGCCTCCTCCATGGCGGAGAGATAGACCACCTCGTCCGTCACCTGGCCCTCGCGGACCTTGCGGTAGGGCGCCTCGATGAAGCCGTACTTGTTCACCCGCGCGAAGGTGGCGAGCGAGTTGATCAGGCCGATGTTCGGCCCTTCCGGCGTCTCGATCGGGCAGATGCGGCCATAGTGCGTGGGATGCACGTCGCGCACCTCGAAGCCCGCGCGCTCGCGCGTCAGGCCGCCCGGTCCGAGCGCAGACAGGCGCCGCTTGTGTGTGATCTCCGACAGCGGGTTCGTCTGGTCCATGAACTGCGACAGCTGCGATGAGCCGAAGAACTCGCGCACCGCCGCGGCAGCCGGCTTCGCGTTGATCAGGTCCTGCGGCATGGCGTTGTCGATCTCGACGGACGACATGCGCTCCTTGATCGCGCGCTCCATGCGCAGGAGGCCGACGCGGTACTGGTTCTCCATCAGCTCGCCGACCGAGCGGACGCGGCGATTGCCGAGATTGTCGATGTCGTCGATCTCGCCGCGGCCGTCACGAAGCGCGACCAGCGTCCGGATGACCTCGATGATGTCCTCCCGGCGCAGGGTGCGAACGGTGTCGGGACATTCGAGGTCGAGACGGATGTTCATCTTCACGCGCCCGACCGACGAAAGGTCGTAGCGCTCCGCGTCGAAGAACAGCGACTGGAACATCGCCTCCGCCGCCTCGATCGTGGGCGGCTCGCCCGGGCGCATGACGCGGTAGATGTCGAAGAGAGCCTCCTCGCGCGTCGCGTTCTTGTCGAGCACGAGGGTGTTGCGGATGAACGGGCCGGTCGTGACGTGGTCGATGTCGAGGATCGGCAGGGTGTCGATCCCGGCGTCGCTCAGCGTCTGGAGCATGGCCACCGAAACCTCTTCGCCGGCCTCGGCCATGACCTCGCCCGTCTCGAGGTTCACGATGTCCTCGGCGAGATAGTGGCCGACGAGGTTCTCGTCCGCCACGCTGAACGCCTTCAGACCCTTCTCGGCGAGCTCGCGCGCCTTCCGGATCGTCAGCTTCTTGCCGGCTTCGGCCACGAGCTCACCGGTGTCGGCGTCGACGATGTCGTGGGCGAGCTTGACGCCGCGCATGCGGGAGGGGTCGTACGGCCAGCGCCAGCCGTCCTTCGCCCGCTCGATCTCGATCCTGTTGTAGAACGTGTCGAGGATCTCCTCGCCGTCCAGGCCGAGCGCGAACAGCAGCGTCGTCACCGGCAGCTTGCGGCGACGGTCGATGCGCGCGTGGACGACGTCCTTGGCATCGAATTCGATGTCGAGCCAGGAGCCGCGATACGGGATGATGCGGGCGGCGAAGAGGAGCTTGCCGGAAGAGTGCGTCTTGCCCTTGTCGTGGTCGAAGAACACGCCGGGCGAGCGGTGCATCTGCGAGACGATGACGCGCTCGGTGCCGTTGACGATGAAGGTGCCGTTCTCCGTCATGAGCGGCATGTCGCCCATGTAGACGTCCTGCTCCTTGATGTCCTTGACGGACTTGACGCCCGTGTCCTCGTCGACATCGAACACGATGAGCCGGAGCGTCACCTTCAGCGGCGCGGCGAAGGTCATGCCGCGCTGGCGGCACTCGTCGACGTCGTATTTCGGCGGCTCGAACTCGTAGCGGACGAACTCGAGCATGGCCGTCTCGGCGAAGTCGGAGATCGGGAAGACCGACTGGAAGACGGACTGCAGCCCGCTCTCGTCACGGCCCTCCTGTGGCGCGTCGACCTGCAGAAACTGGTCGTAGGAGGCCTTCTGGACCTCGATCAGGTTCGGCAGCGCCGCGACCTCGCGGATGTTGCCGAAAAACTTGCGAACGCGCTTGCGCCCCATCGTGCTCTGGGCCATCGTCGCTCCTCGTATCGCTCTCGAACGGCTCGCCGGAAAACCCTGCCCCTTCCCGCTCGCGGGATCGGTGCGTGTGTCGGATTTTCGGGGGAGACGTCCGTGGTTTCCTGTCTTCGTGGCGTCGTCGGTCGGGTCGGCGCGGCCCGCAAGTGCGGGCCGCGCCGGTCGTTCTGGCTTACTTGAGCTCGACGGTCGCGCCGGCGGCCTCGAGCTTCTCCTTCATGGAAGCGGCCTCTTCCTTCGTGGCGGCTTCCTTCACGGTCTTCGGAGCGCCCTCGACGAGGTCCTTGGCTTCCTTCAGACCGAGACCCGTGATCGCGCGGACTTCCTTGATCACGTTGATCTTCTTGTCGCCGGCCGAAGCCAGGACGACGTCGAACTCGGTCTTCTCCTCGGCGGCCTCGGCGGCGCCACCGGCGGCGGCACCGCCAGCGGCGGCGACGGCGACCGGAGCGGCGGCGGAGACGCCCCACTTCTCCTCGAGCATCTTGGAGAGCTCGGCGGCCTCGAGGACCGTCAGGTTGGAGAGGTCTTCCACGATCTTGGCGAGATCAGCCATAGTCTAGTTCCTTTCGATTCGAACCTTGCTGGATGTGGCGGCGGATCAAGCCGCCTGGTCTTTCTCGGCATAGGCCGCAAGCACGCGCGCGATCTGCCCGCCGGGAGCGGCGAGCACCTGCGCGACCCGGGTGGCCGGCGTGTTGATCATGCCCACGATCTTCGCCCGCAGCTCGTCGAGCGACGGCATCGTGGCCAGCGACTGAACGCCGTCCGGGTCGAGGGACGTGGCGCCCATGCCCCCGCCAAGGATCACCAGGTTCTGGTTGGCCTTCGCGAAGTCCACGGCGACCTTCGGGGCAGCGACCGGATCGTCGGAATAGGCGATCACGGTCGGGCCTTTGAACAGGTCGCCCATGTGGGCGTAGTCGGTACCCTCGAGCGCGAGCTTGGCGAGCCGGTTCTTTGCCACCTTCACCGACGCTCCGGCGTCCTTCATCCGACCGCGAAGGGTCGTCATCTGGGCGACCGAGAGGCCGGAATAGTGGGCCACGACGACCACGGACGTGTTCTGGAACACGTCGTGGAGAGTCGTGACGAGCTCTTGCTTTTCGGCTCTGTCCACTTGCTCTCTCCATCTAGCGACGACCGAAGTGGCCGACGCTGGTTGCCATTGCCGCCCGATCGGGCCGAAACCGGACAGGGCGACGCTCGCAATCCTGTCCAGCCCCGACAGCGACACGCCGCAAGGACAACAAGGTCCGAACCGAAGCGGCCCGAAGGCCGTTTATCGGTTCATCCCCGTCTGTGCAGGCCCCGCGAGTGGGCTTAGGCCGGGTGGCACCTGCAGTCTCGGACAGGCTTAGGGTCCCGCGATCCTGCCGGATCCCGGAACCCTGAAATCCGCCCGGAGAACCCGGGCGGAAACTCTCAATCTGTACGAGCCGTCACGCCTCGAGAGCGCTCGACGGCTCGACGCGCACGCCCGGTCCCATCGTGGACGAGACGGCGATGCGCTTGAAGTACGACCCCTTCGCGCCGGTCGGCTTCGCCTTGATCACCGCGTCCACGAAGGCGCGAATGTTCTCGACGAGCTGCTCGTCGCCGAAGCTCGCCTTGCCGACACCGGCATGGATGATGCCCGCCTTCTCGACGCGGAACTCCACGGCGCCGCCCTTCTGCGCCTTGACGGCGCCGGCGACGTCCGGGGTCACCGTGCCGGTCTTCGGGTTCGGCATCAGGCCGCGGGGGCCGAGCACCTTGCCCAGCCGGCCGACGAGCGGCATCATGTCCGGCGTCGCGATGCAGCGATCGAAGTCTATATTGCCCTGCTGGACCTGTTCGACAAGGTCCTCGGCGCCGACCACGTCGGCTCCGGCCGCCTTCGCCTCTTCGGCCTTGTCGCCGCGCGCGAAGACCGCGACGCGCACGGTGCGGCCCGTGCCGTTCGGCAGCTGGCACACGCCGCGGACCATCTGGTCGGCGTGACGCGGATCGACGCCGAGGCCGATCGCGACCTCGACCGTCTCGTCGAACTTCGCCGTGGCGCGCTGCTTGACCATGCGGATGGCCTCGTCCAGCGGCAGGAGAGTGGTGACGTCGACACCCTCGCGGGCCGCCCGGAGGCGCTTACCAAGCTTCGCCATCTCTCTTACCCCTGAACCTCGAGGCCCATGGACCGGGCCGAACCTTCGATGATACGCATCGCCGCATCGATGTCGACCGCGTTCAGGTCCTTCATCTTCGCTTCCGCGATCGAGCGAACCTGGTCGCGCGTCACGCTGCCCGCGCCCGCCTTGCCAGGGGTCTTGGAGCCCTTCTGGACCTTCGCCGCCTGCTTCAGCAGGAACGACGCCGGCGGCGTCTTGATCTCGAAGGTGAAGGACTTGTCCTGGAACACCGTGATGATCGTCGGGCAGGGGTTGCCCTTCTCGATGTCCTGCGTCTGGGCGTTGAACGCCTTGCAGAACTCCATGATGTTCAGGCCGCGCTGGCCGAGCGCGGGGCCGATCGGGGGCGACGGCGTCGCCGAGCCGGCCGGCACTTGCAGCTTGATGTAGCCGACAATCTTCTTTGCCATGTTGTCACCTGTTTGCGCCTGGTGGCGCGTTAGGGGTCGTGGTGCGTTCCGTCGGGCCGGCTGGCGGGCGGCCCGGAACTCCCACGCTTCGAGACGGCCAGGAGAAGCCTAGAGCTTCTCGACCTGGCCGTATTCCAGTTCGACCGGCGTCGCCCGGCCGAAGATCGAGACCGCGACCTTGAGTCGTGCGCGCTCCTCGTCCACCTCTTCCACCGTGCCGTTGAAGGAGGCGAAGGGGCCATCGGCGACGCGAACCTGCTCGCCGATGTCGAAATGAATCGAGGGCTTCGGGCGGTCGATTCCCTCCTGCACCTGCTGCAGGATACGCTGCGCCTCGGAGTCCGGGATCGGCATGGGCTTGTTGTCGGAGCCCAGGAATCCGGTGACCTTCGGCGTGTTCTTGATCAGATGGTATGCGTCGTCGGTCAAATCCACCTTCACGAGAACGTAGCCCGGAAAGAACTTGCGTTCTGTGTCGATTTTACGGCCGCGGCGCACCTCGACGACCTTCTCGGTCGGCACGAGGATCTCCTCGAACTTCTCCGAGAGTCCGGTCTGGGCGGCCTTCTCGCGAATGGCCTCGGCGACCTTCTTCTCGAAGTTCGAGTAGCTGTGGACGATGTACCAGCGTGCGGTCATGGCGGCGACCTCACATTCCGATGCCGAGAAGCAGCTCGACGCCCAGGGCGAAGAACTGGTCCGCGACGAAGAAGAACAGGCTCGCGACGGCCGAGAGGATGAAGACCATCACGGTCGTGATGGCCGTCTCCCGCCTCGAGGGCCAAGTCACCTTGGCACCTTCCGCGCGCACCTGTTGCAGGAACTGGAACGGGTTGGTCTTCGCCATGACCCTTTCTAACCTTTCCGACCGACGGTCGGTTGACGGAACTGGCAGGAGTGGAGGGACTCGAACCCCCAACCCCCGGTTTTGGAGACCGGTGCTCTAGCCAGTTGAGCTACACTCCTAAGGTGCGCAGTTCCG
>NZ_AWXZ01000002.1 GCF_000496075.1 Lutibaculum baratangense AMV1 | reverse complement strand
CAAGGGGCGGCTTCCTCCGGGGAAGCCGCCCCTTCTTCGTCTCAGGCCTCGGTGCGCGTGGCCGGTTGCGCCGTGGCTAGGTCCTGCCTTCGGTGGTCTGGTCCGGAGGCGTTGGCTCCTCGATGCGCTCCTCCTCGTTGAGATCCTCGCCGGCGTCCTGGGCGGCGTCGCCCGCATCCTCCGCTGCGTCCCCTGCGCGCTCGGCGGCATCGCCGAGATACTCGCTGGCGTCGCGGGCCGCATCCCTCACGGCCTCGCCGGTCGCCTCGGCGGCACCGTCGAGCGCCCGGCCGGCGCGCTCGAAGAACCCCTCCTCCTCCACCTCCACCTCGCCCGCGTCCTGGGCGAAGGCGGCGGGAGTCATGGCGAGGGCGAGCATTGTCGCCAGAATCTGCTTTCGCATGTGGTCGGGCTCCGGGTTGTTGTTCAGGAAGCAAACGCGGCGGCGGGGAGCCACGTTCCGGGCCCGCGGCGGAACCCCGGTCACTTCTGCCGGCATCGGATATCGGCGATGATGAGCGGAACGGCCGCCGATGCCGCGACTTCACGGGAGGGTGCTCGCAAGATGACGACGGGCGGATGCAGCTGCGGCGCGGTGCGCTACCGTCTCGACGGCCCGCCGATGTTCGTCCATTGCTGCCACTGCCGCGACTGCCAGAGGCAGACCGGATCTGGCTTCGTCGTGAACGCGCTCATCGAGAGCTCGCACGTTCAACTCATCGCGGGCAAGCCCCAGCCTGTCACGGTGCCGACCGAGAGCGGCTACCCCCACGACATCCTTCGCTGCCCGGAGTGTCGGGTCGCCGCCTGGAGCGACTATGGACGGCGCGGGACGATGATCTTCCTGCGGGTCGGCACGCTGGACGAGCCGGTCACGATCACGCCCGACGTCCACATCTACACCCGCTCCAAGCTGCCATGGGTCGCCCTGCCTCCCGGTGTGCCGGCCTTCGCCGAGTACTACGAGATCGAGGCACTGTGGCCGGCGGAGAGCCTGAGACGGCGCGCGGCGCTGAACATGAAGCGGTAGCGCCGGCGCAACCATCGGCCGCGCCGGCCTCCTCGCCCTCAGTGGTGGCGGTGGTCCCTCGAGAGCGGTCCGAAGAGCGTGAGCGCGTAGAGCGCCGCCGCGCCGACGAGGACGTAGACGATGCGCGACAGGGCGCTGCGCGGTCCGACTTCGCCACCGAAGATCGCGGCCACGAGGTCGAATCCGAACAGCCCGACGAGCAGCCAGTTCACGCCGCCGATGATGACGAGAGCGAGCGCGATCATGTTGAGCGTCTTCATGGGGAACTCCTGGGTTGCGGGCTTCCGCGGGCGCGCGGGCAGCCATGTGTGCCGGGATGCCCGACGTCACCCGCACCTACGCCGCAGGAGAGCCCAAAGATCGCTTCCCTCCCGGCCCGGAGCGCCATCGGACGGAGCGTCCGCACGCCGCAACCAAACCCGCTGCCGCCGAAGTCTCCGCCGCGAGCCGCAGCCGGGGCGACCTCAGTCGACGCCGTCCCAGCTCAGGATCTTCTTCGCCTCCGCCTCGACCTGCTCGCCGAGCTGGCGCGGCCCGAGCTCGACGCCCTTCGACAGGCGCGCGGCGATCTCCTCCAGGGCGACGATACGGGCGTAGTGCTTGGAGTCCGACGGAACCACGAGCCAAGGCGCATGCTCGGTGTGGGTGCGCTGGAGCATCTCGTCGGCCGCCTCCTCGTACTCCGCCCACTTCTTCCGGTTGCGGAAGTCCTCGTAGGAGAGCTTCCATCGCTTCAGCGGATCCGACAGCCGCTCCTGGAAGCGCCGCAGCTGTTCCTTCTGCGAGACGTAGAGGAAGATCTTCACGACCCTCGCCCCGTCGTCGACGAGCATCCTCTCGAACTCGTTGATCTCGCCGTAGGCGCGCTTCCAGTCCTTGGGCTCGGCGTAGCCCTCGACGCGCTCCACGAGGACGCGGCCATACCAGGAGCGATCGAAAACGGCGATCTCGCCGCGCGCCGGCAGCCTCGTCCAGAAGCGCTGGAGGTAGTGCTGCTCGAGCTCGCGCGGCCGCGGCGCAGCGATCGGCCAGACCTTGAAGCCGCGCGGGTCGAGCACGGCGGACATGCGCCGGATGGTGCCTCCCTTGCCCGCGGCGTCCCAGCCCTCGAACACGATGACGGCCATGTCCTTCGTGTAGAGATAGGCCTGCTGAATCTCCTTCAGCCGCGTCTGCAGCTCCTTCAGCCGGTCGTCATAAGTGCCGTGCGGCAGCCGCTTCGACAGGTCGACGTCGGAGAGCTTCGGCGGGTGCTGAACGTGTTCCCTGGTCATGTCGGGCCTTTGCGGAGGGGGAAGCGGCTTTCGTCATTTCCGACCGAACAGCCGCTCGATGTCGCCGAGCTTGAGCTCGACGAAGGTCGGCCGTCCGTGGTTGCACTGGCCGGAGTTCGGCGTCTCCTCCATCTCGCGCAGGAGCGCGTTCATCTCCGCCGGGTTCAGGCGGCGGCCGGCGCGCACGGAGTGGTGGCACGCCATCGTCGCGGCGACGTGGTCGAGCCTGTCGGCGAGCCTCGCGCTCGTGCCGATCTCCGCAATCTCCTCCGCGAGGTCCTTCACGAGGCCCTTCACGTCGAAATCGCCGAGCAGCGAGGGCACCTCCGTCACCGACACGGCGCCGGGGCCGAAGGCCTCGATCCTGAGGCCGAGCCGCGCGAGCTCGTCCGCCGCCTCGACCAGACGCTCCGCGTCGGCTGGCGCCATCTCCACGACCTCGGGAATGAGCAGGCCCTGGCTGACAGGCCCGCGCTCGGCGAGCTGGCGCTTCAGCCCCTCGTAGACGAGCCGCTCATGCGCGGCGTGCTGGTCGACGATGACGATGCCGTCCGCCGTCTGGGCGACGATATAGGTTTCGTGGAGCTGCGCCCGCGCCGCACCCAGCGGATGCGCGAAACCGTTCGCCTCTCCGCTTTCGGCCTCGCCCTCGGGGGGACGGGCGTCGGCGGAGGGCGGGGCGAAGGCCTGGAAGGCCGGGCTCTCCTCGGAGAAGCCGTTGCGCGGGCCGTAAGCCGTAGCCTGGCGCGGCGGCGCATACGGGGCGCTCCAGCCGCCCTGCCCCGCCGTGCTGCCGCCATACCCGGCGGCCGGGCGGGCCTGCATTGCGGCCATCGCGTCGGCCGCGCGGGACGGCGCGGATGTCGGGCCGGCGGCGAGCAGCGTCGTCCTGAGCCCCGACACGAGGAGGCCACGCACAAGGCCCGGATCGCGGAACCTCACCTCGCTCTTGGCGGGATGCACGTTCACGTCGACCTCGCGCGGGTCGAGATCAAGGAAAAGCACGCAGGCCGGATAGCGGTCGCGCGGCATGACGTCGCCATAGCCCGCCTTGATCGCGCCGATCAGTGCCCGGTCGCGGATCGGCCGGCCGTTGACGAAGAGGAAGACGTGCCGGGTCGTCGCGTGGTGCCAGGTCGGCAACCCCGCGAGGCCGCTCAGGCGCACGCCCTCCCGCTCCACGAGAAGCTCGAGCCCGTTCTCCACGAACTCCCTTCCCAGCACGTCTCGGATGCGACCGCGAAGGGCCTCGTCGCCGAGCCCCGGCGCCGTCTTCAGCGTGTTGCGTTCGCCGACCGTCAGCGTGAAGCCGAGCTCGGGGTGGGCGAGCGCGAGGCGCCGGACGACGTCCGACACCGCCTGGTTCTCCGCCGTCTCGGATTTCAGGAAGCGCAGGCGGGCGGGCGTCGCCGCGAAGAGGTCGCGCACCTCCACGATCGTGCCGCAGGACAGGGCGGCCGGCGCGACCGCGTGACGCGCGCCGGCCTCGACGAGGATCTGGTGGGCGCTGTCGCAGGCCGGCGTGCGGCTCGTCACCGTCAGGCGCGAGACGGACCCGATCGAAGGCAGCGCCTCGCCCCTGAAGCCGAGCGTCCTGATGTCCACGAGATCGCCTTCGGGGAGCTTCGATGTCGCGTGCCGTTCGACGGCGAGGACGAGGTCGTTCTCGTCCATCCCGCAGCCATCGTCCGACACGCGGATCAGGCGACGGCCGCCCGCCTCCACGACCACGTCGATGCGGCGCGCGCCCGCGTCGACCGCGTTCTCGACCAGTTCCTTGACGACGCTCGACGGCCGCTCGATCACCTCGCCGGCGGCGATGCGGTCGACGATCGTGTCGGGCAGCCGGCGCACCGCCATGGCTGAAGGGCTCCGTTCGCGTTGTCGGAGCCCCGCGAAACCAGGCTCCGAAGGTCAGCTCTCCGAGAGATAGGTGCGGGCGAGCACCTTGCCCTCCTCGACGGCGGGCTGGTCGAACGCATCCACTCCCAGAAGATGCGCGGCGACGATCGTCTCGAGCATGTAGTGCATCATCAGCTCGCCGATCGCCTCGGCATCGACCGATTCGACGGAGAGGATTCTGACGGGTTTGCCGTTGCGGGCAAGCGTGTCGGCGGTCGCCTTCTGCTGGGCCGCCACGAAGTCGCCCATCGTGCGCCCGCCGAACTCCGGCTGTCCTGCTTCCGCGGCGAGCGCCGCGTCGATCCTCGGGCCTGTCCCGCGGCAGTCGGTCGTGATGACAGTGACGAACTTGTCGGCCGGACCGTCGAGGAAGAGCTGGAGCTGGCTGTGCTGGTCGACCGGCCCCACCGCCGGCACCGGCGTCATGCCGCGTCCCTGCTTACCGAGGCTCTCCGACCAGAGCTGCACCCACCAGCGGGTGAAGCGCTCGAGCCGGTCGGAATAGGCGAGCATCACGTCCATCGGCATCGCGCGCGCCTCGGCGAAGGCGACGGCGAGCGCGGCGCCGGCGACGGCGGGGATATCGCCCACACGGCTGCCGTCGATGACCGGCTGGAACGCCTTCGCCGCGCCGCGGCGCACGGCCGCGGGGTCGAGACCGGCAATGGCCGCGGGGATGAGGCCGACATTCGTGAGCGCGGCGAAGCGTCCGCCGACGCCGGGATCGTGCGGCAGGATCCTCACGCCCGCCGGCTCGAGAATCTTGCGCAGCTTGTTGAGCGCCCCGGAATGCACCGGCTCGGACAGGCCCATGAGGTGGTCGGCGAGCGTGCCGCCGAGGCCCGCGTCCTCATAGGCGCTGCAGATCGCCATCACCTGCATCAGCGTCTCGCCGGTGCCGCCGGACTTGGACACGGCGAGCACCTTCGTGGTCGCGAGCGGCAGGGCACGGAGCGCGGCCTCGAAGCTCGATCCGTCGAGATTGTCGAGGAAGTGCAGGCGCGGGCCCTGGCGGAAGTCGCCGATCACCGGAAGCCGCCAGCCGCCGACCTGGGCGAGCGTCTGGCCGCCGAGGCTCGATCCGCCGGTGCCGAGGATCACGACGTCGCTCGTCCCGTCGGCGAGCCACGCGGCCGCCTCGGCGATCTCGGCCAGGTCGTCCTCCTTCGCCGGCAGGCGGAGAAGCGGCAGGGCGTTCGTCTCGTGGGCCTCGCGCAGCCACCGCACGCCGGGCTCGGCCCGCTGCAGCACCGTCTCGAACTCGTCGCGGCCGAGGCCGCGCTCGCCCACTTCCACCTCGAAGCAATAGTCGATGTGCTGAAGCACTGCCGCTCCCCCCGAAAGACGTGATCCCGCACGGGCCTTCAGTCCGCGCGGGATCAATCCTTAGTCGATGAGGCCGGTTCCGGCCAGTGCGGATCGCCCGCGTCAGCCCCCTTCGGCCGGCGCCTCGAGGGCGTCGCCGACCGGCTGGCCGACGAGGACGACATAGAGCGCCCCATCGCCCAGGACCTCGCCCGCCGCCCGGCGCACATCCTCGATCGTGACGGCGTCGATCAGGTCGTTGCGCCTGTCGATATAGTCGATGCCGAGGTCCTCGAGCTGGATCTCGACGAGCTGCCGCGCGATCTTGCCGCTTGAATCGAAGCGCAAGGGGTAGGAGCCCTTGAGGTACTTCTTCGCGTCCTCGAGCTCCTTCTCCGTCGACCCCTCGACCGCCATGCGCTCGATCTCGCTCTTGATGATCCGGAGCGATTCCCCCGCCCGGTCCGCACGGGTCGCGACGCCGCCGACGAAGAGGCCCGCCCGGTCGAGAGGGGCGAGATGCGTGTAGACCGAATAGGCGAGGCCCCGCTTCTCGCGGATCTCCTCGTAGAGGCGCGAGGAGAATGTGCCGCCGCCGAGGATGTGGTTCATCACGAAGGCCGGGATGAAGTCCTCGTCGTCACGCTTCAGACCGGGCCGGCCGAACTGGATGACGCTCTGCGGGATCGCCATCTCGACCTGCTCCACCACGGCGTCGCGCGGCATGTCGGCCTCGGACACCTCGGTCAGATCGGCGCTCTCCGGCAGCCCTCCGAACACGGTGTCGAGCAGCGGGCCCAGCTCCTCGGCACCGATGTCGCCGACGACGGCGACCGTGAGATTGTCGCGGGCGAACATGCTGCCGTGCAGCCTCGCCACATCGTCCGGCGTGATGGCAGCGACGCTCTCGAGCGTGCCTTCCACCGGGCTGCCATAGGGATGCTCTCCGAAGACCGCGGCCGACCAGGCGCGGCCGGCGATCGCGTTCGGGTCCTGCAGGTCGCTCCTGATGCCTGCCTCGATCCTGGAGCGCATGCGCTCGATCGGCTCCTCGTCGAAGCGCGGCTCGTTGAGCGCGAGCCTCAGGAGATCGAAGGCGTCGGCGCGGTAGTCGGCAATCGTCACGAGCTGCCCGTAGAAGGCGTCGCGCGTGGCGTTGAACGACATCCTGACGTTGAGATCCGCCAGCCTCTCCTGGAAAGCCTGCGAGTCGAGGTCGCCCGCCCCCTCGTCGAGCAGCGTCGAGAGCATGTTGGCGACGCCCGGCCTCTCGGCCGGGTCCTGCGACGCGCCGCCGCGAAAGGCGAAGTTCATCGTCACGATCGGGACCGCGCTCTCCTCAACCAGCCAGGCTTCGATGCCGCCGGGCGAGGTGACGCGCTCGACCTCGACCGCGCCGGAGGGAGTCGCCGTGAAGACCAGAAGTCCGAGCGCGGCAGCAGCACCGATCGCACCGTGCGGTATCGTCATCGCGAGAAAGCTCCTCACTGCGTGATCTCCTCGGTCGGGACCGGAAGGGGATTTGCCCCCTCGGCGGCCGCCTGGACGCCCGGCTTCGAGCGGAGGTACCCGATGACGCCCGTCTCCGGATCGAGATACTTCCGCGCCACCTCGACGACGTCCTCCTTCTCCACCGCCTCGATGCGGCCGATCCAGCCGTTCACGTCCTCGACGCTCGAGCCGGTCGTCAGGGCCGCGCCGTAGATGCGGGCGAGCGTCTGCTGGCTGTCCTGCGCGTAGACGGTCGAGGCGATCAGGCTGCGCTTGGCGCGCTCGAACTCGACATCCGTCACCCCGCCCTCGACGAATCCCTCGATGACCTCCGTGATGGCGCTCGTCAGGGTCTCCAGCTCGACCCCCGGCCGCGGCACGGCATAGACCATGAACTTGCCGGCATCGAGCGCGGTGCCCTGGTAGTAGCCGCCGGCGGCCGTGGCGAGCTGGCGGCCGACCACGAGCTCGCGATAGAACCGGCTGGTCGAGCCTCCGGTGAGGATCTCGTTCAGGACATCGAGCGCCGGCGCCTCGCCGTCTTCCGCGGTGGTGTAGCTCGGCACCAGCCAGGCTCGGCGCATGCTCTCCTGATCGACGCGCGGGCTCGCAAGCGACACGGTCATCTCCACCAGATGCGGCGGCTCCTGCGGCCGCACGCGCGGGCCAGGTTCCCCGCGCGGCTCGACCTGTCCGTAGGTCTCCTCCGCCATCACGCGCACCTCCTGCGGCGAAACGTCTCCCGCGACGACGAGGATCGCATTGTTCGGCGTGTAGTGCGCCTCGTAGAACGAGATCGCGTCCTCCCGGCTCAGATTGGCCATCTCGTCGGGCCAGCCGATGATCGGCCGGCCATAGGGGCTGTTCATGTAGAGCGCGGCGTCCATCGCCTCGCCGAGTTGCGCGCTCGGGTCGTTGTCGATCCGGCTGCGGCGTTCCTCGATGATGACCTCGCGCTCGGACGCGACCTGCTCAGGCGCGAGCACGAGGCCCGTCATGCGGTCGGCCTCGAACTCCATCATCGTCTTCAGGTGTTCCTTCGAGACACGCTGGAAATAGGCGGTGTAGTCGGAGGAGGTGAAGGCGTTCTCCTGTCCGCCGAGCTCGGAGATGACCCGCGAGAACTCGCCTTCCGGATGCGCCTCGGTGCCCTTGAACATCAGGTGCTCGAGGAAATGCGCGATCCCCGACACGCCGGGCGGCTCGTCGGCAGCGCCCACGCGGTACCAGACCATGTGGGTGACGACGGGCGCCCGACCGTCAGGGATCACCACCACGTCGAGCCCGTTCTCGAGGGTGAAGGTTTCGACGTTCTCGCCGAACTGTGACGCATCCGCCGGTGCGGCCGTCGCGACGCTCAGGAGCACCGCCACCCCCAGCATCCGCACGTTGCGAAGCGGCAGGGCGCCGGACGCGCCCGCCAGAGCTCTCGATAGCATGCCGTTCCCCATCTTCGGGCCAAAGTCGATGGCCGCATGACGACTGATGATGGCGGCAAGATAAAGGGCGCTCCCACACGGGACCATGGGCGCACCCGAAGATGACGGAGATTTAACCCAAGGGGATCGGCCGCGCGCCGCGTCAGCGTCCCGCGTAAGCGCGACCCGGGCCCCGCTTGCGATTCCCCGGTCGGCGATCCATCATCGGGGCATGACGAAGTACCTGATCTCCTTCCCGGCCGAAGCCATGCAGCTCACGGAAGATGAGCTTGCGCATGCTGACGTCGATTCCCATGCGGTGATCGAGGAAGCGAAGGCCGCGGGCGTCTACGTGTTCGGCGGCGGCATCGCGGAGGGGGTCGATCCCGTGCTCGTGTCCGCCGACGGGTCGGTGTCCAGGGCAATCTATCCCGGGAGCCACCTCAACGGCGGGTTCACGGTGCTGGAGTTGCCGAGCCGGGAGGATGCGGTTGAATGGGCCAGGAAGATCG
The DNA here is from genome assembly GCF_000496075.1 of Lutibaculum baratangense AMV1. GTDB lineage: Bacteria > Pseudomonadota > Alphaproteobacteria > Rhizobiales > Tepidamorphaceae > Lutibaculum > Lutibaculum baratangense. Next base: position 14,488 of record NZ_AWXZ01000002.1, on the reverse strand, counting down.
CGGTCGCCTGTCGCTGCCCGCAGGAGCTTCGCGAGTTCATGTACGATCCCGCGAGCTAGCCGGAAGGGCCGCCTTCCGCCGATCCAGGTCGGCCTGATGGTTCGCGGCCTAGAAGAGGCGGCCGAACCAGCTCTTCTTCTTCGGCTCCGCCTGCTGCGCGGCGACCTGACCGTCGGCGCCGACGGCGGGGGTGCGATAGCCGGGAGGCGGCTCCGTCAGGGACTGGCGGGCCGGCTCCTGGCGCGACATCTGCGTTGGATCCTTGCGGCGGTCGAGAAGCTCGCGCGGGCTGACCGCGTCGGATGCGCTCTCGTCGGCCCGCTCATAGCCGCTATTGACGCCCGCGACGCCCCGGCCGGCGGCCTGCCGCGCCCATTCGTCCATTTCCTGCCGCGAGAGGATCGTGCCGGTCTCGTTCGGCTTCTGGAAGCTCGCCTCGTAGGCGGCCTGGCGCTCCGCGGCGCGCTGCGCGCGCGCCCGGGCGTCGGGATCGTCCGGCCAGTCGGCGCCGTAGGCCGTCGCAGTCTGGCGCGGCGCCGGGAGCTGCGAAGCATCCCTCGGCAGCACGAGCGGCGAGCGCGGCGTGTACTCGATCTCGACGGCGTTCGGGTCGGGCCGCAGGCCCATCGCGACCATGGGGTCGCCACCCATCAGTCCCTCCAGCGGATCCTGCATCGACGATTCGAGGCCGGAGCCCGAGCACGCGGCCAGTCCCGCCGCCGTGCCTGCTAGTAGCACCGCTCTGAGGGCCATCCGGCGGGAGGTTTCGATCATGCTCAACTGAACCCGTCTCTTTCGCGTCTCGCGAGGCGACCCAGCGGGCCCGCTCCGCCGAGGACGGCCGGCCGCCGCCCTCGATGTTCGTCGCCGAACGTCAGCCGGAAGGGCTAGCCTTCCTTTCCGGCATGATTGTGGCTCGGCCGCAGCGAGTCATACAGGAGCCCGATCACGCCAGCAACAATTGCCACATCGGCTATATTGAAGACGTACCAGGAATACCCGAAGGCGTGGAAGTGGAAGAAGTCCGCCACCGCGCCCCAGAGCATGCGGTCGATGCCGTTCCCGGCCGCGCCGCCGGCGATGAGGCCGATCGCCACGCCTGCGAGCCGCGAGTTCATGCTCCAGAGCCAGACGAGGAGCACGACTGTCGCGACGGCGGCGATCAGGATGAGCACCGCCTGGCCGATCCATCCCTCCTGCTGGAAGAGGCCGTAGCTGATGCCGCGGTTCCACACGAGGCGCATGTCGAAGAACGGCGTGACGACGATCGGCGGGCGGTAGGCGATGTCGACGAGGTCGAGCATCACCCATTTGTGGACGCGGTCGAGGACGAAGACCGCGATGGCCACGGCCAGGCCGAGTCGGAAAACGGCCGGCCATGCGGCAGGGTGAGCCTTACTCCGCCGCAAGCTGGGCCGCCTCGAACTCGCGCATGGCCTGGGCGTCGCGCGGTGTGATGTCGGGATAGTCGGGATCGGAGCCGACATCGGGCAGTATCTTCCAGGAGCGGGCGCATTTGCGGCCCTCCGCCAGGGCGGCGACGACCGCCACGCCCGGCACGTCTTCCCAGCGATAGGCGTCGGCGGGCCCCTCTCCCTCCACGAGGCTCGCCTGGCTGGTGATCGAGATCTCCGCGAGATCGACGCCCTCGAGCGCCGCCAGGAGCGAGGCGTCGCTCACATGGACCACCGGCGCCGCTTCGAGGCTCGAGCCGATGCGCTTGTCGGCACGCTCGATCTCGATCGCGCCGGTGACGACCCGGCGGACGCGCCTCACCTTCCGCCACTTCTCGCCGAGCGCGTCGTCGCGCCATTCCGTCGGCACCTCGGCGAAGCCGCGCAGGTGCACGGAGCCCTCCTCGTCGGGGAAGCGCGACAGCCACACCTCCTCCATCGTGAAGGGCAGCATCGGCGCGAGCCAGGTCGTGACGCTGTGGAAGATCCGGTCGAGCACGGTGAGGCACGCCCGTCGCGTCACGCTGGAGGCAGGATCGCAGTAGAGCGCGTCCTTCCGTATGTCGAAGTAGAAGGCCGAGAGGTCGACGGTCGCGAAGTTGAAGACCGCCTGCATGATGCGCTTGAAGTCGTAATCGGCGTAGCCCTGGCGCACGATCGCGTCGAGTTCGGCGAGCCGGTGCAGCACGTAGCGCTCGAGCTCCGGCATCTCCTCCAAGGAGACCCTGTCCTCCTCGCGATAGTGGTGGAGGCTACCCAGCAGCCAGCGCAGCGTGTTCCTGAGCTTGCGGTAGCTGTCGGCGGTCGATTTCAGGATCTCGGCGCCGATGCGCTGGTCGTCGGTGTAGTCCGACCACATCACCCAGAGCCTGAGGATGTCGGCGCCGTACTGGGCGATCACGTCCTGCGGCGCGATCGTGTTGCCGAGCGACTTCGACATCTTCCGGCCGTCCTCGGCCATGGTGAAGCCGTGCGTGATGACGGCGTCGTATGGCGCCCGTCCGCGCGTGCCGCAGGATTCGAGCAGCGAGGAATGGAACCAGCCCCGATGCTGGTCGGATCCCTCGAGATAGACGTCGGCCGGCCATTTGAGGTCGGGCCGCTGCTCGAGCACGAAGGAGTGGGTCGAGCCCGAGTCGAACCACACGTCCAGAATGTCGTGGACCTGGTCCCATTCGGCCGGATCGTCGACGAGGCCCTCGAGGAAGCGCTGTGCCGCGCGCTCGTCGAACCAGGCATCCGCCCCTTCCGCCTCGAACGCCTCCGCAATGCGTGAGATCAGCGCGTCCGCGTTCGCGAGCGCCGCGTTCGGGATGACCTCTCCCGTCTCGCGATGCACGAAGACGGTGATCGGCACGCCCCAGGCACGCTGCCGCGAGATCACCCAGTCCGGCCGGTGCTCGATCATGCCGCGCAGGCGGTTCTGGCCCGAAGGAGGCACGAACCGGGTCGCCTCGATCGCCTCGAGCGCCTTGGACCGCAGGCCGTCGCCCCCCAATTCGTCGCCCATGGAGATGAACCACTGCGGCGTGTTGCGGAAGATGACCGGCTTCTTGGACCGCCAGGAATGCGGGTACTGGTGCTTCAGCCGGCTGCGCGCGACGAGCCGGCCCGCCTGCCGCAGCGCCTCGATCACCGTCTTGTTCGCGTCGCCCGTCTCGCCCTTGTCCGTGATTACCCGGCGGCCTTCGAACCCGGGCGCGTCGGAGGTGTAGGCGCCGTCGGCGTCGACCGTGTAAGGGATCGTCGGATCGATGCCGCTGCGGATGAGGTCCGCGCGGTGCTCCATCCAGACCTCGAAGTCCTCCGCGCCGTGGCTCGGCGCCGTATGGACGAAGCCGGTGCCGGCCTCGTCCGTCACGTGCTCGCCCTCGAGAAGCGGCACGGCGAACTGGTAGCCGCCCTCGAGCCCCCTGAGCGGGTGCTCGCAGACGAGCTTCGCGAACTCCGACGGCTCCACCGCCCGTACGCGCTCGTGCCCCTCCACTCTCGCCGCAGACATCACCTCCGCGGCGAGCGCGTCGGCCAGGATGTAGAGATCGCCCACCTCGGCCCAGTTGTCGGCCGCCGCCTCCGTGACGCGGTAGAGGCCGTAGGACACGCGGGTGGAATAGGCGATCGCGCGGTTGCCGGGGATCGTCCAGGGCGTCGTCGTCCAGATCACGACGCTCGCCTGCGCGAGGTCGTTGCCCTGGCTCGCGAGCGCCTGGATCTGCTCGGCGCGGAACGGGATCGGGCGGCCTTCCTCGTCGACCTCGATCTCGACCTGCGGCGTGGCCGATCCCGCCGAGATCGGGAACTTCGCCCAGATCGTGTCCGACTGGTGGTCGTGATACTCGACCTCGGCCTCCGCCAGCGCGGTCTTCTCGACGACCGACCACATCACGGGCTTCGAGCCGCGGTAGAGCGCGCCCGACATGGCGAACTTCATGAGCTCGCGCGCGATCTGCGCCTCGGCGGCGAAGCTCATCGTCAGGTAGGGGTTCGACCAGTCGCCCTCGACCCCGAGGCGGCGGAACTCGCTGCGCTGGACGTCGATCCACTCCTCGGCGAACTGGCGGCACTCGGCCCGGAACTCGTTGACCGGGACCTCGTCCTTGTCGTGGCCCTTTGCCCGGTACTGCTCCTCGATCTTCCACTCGATGGGCAGGCCGTGGCAGTCCCAGCCTGGCACGTAGTTCGCGTCGAAGCCCGCCATCTGGCGCGAGCGGACGATCACGTCCTTCAGGATCTTGTTGAGCGCCGTGCCGATGTGGATGTGGCCGTTCGCGTAGGGCGGCCCGTCATGAAGAACGAACTTCTCCTTCCCCCGGGAGGCCTCGCGCAGTCGGCGGTAGAGGTCCATCCCGTCCCAGCGCGCCAGGAACTCCGGCTCCCGCTTCGGCAGACCCGCCCGCATCGGGAACTCGGTCTTCGGCAGGAAGAGGGTTTCGGAGTAGTCGCGCGCAGGGGCGGAATCGGTTTCGGAACTCATGATGCTGCAATCTTCGTGATCAATCGGGCAGTGGCGAACGGAGGCTCCCGGCGGTCCGCGACGCGTGGCCATGCGGCTCGCGTCAGGCAGAAGCCGGGCCGGTAATTCGCCGAACGATCCCGCGCGCCCAATGCGCGCCTTGCCTTCTGTGCATGCGGCGTCTTTTAGCAGAGCGATTCCGGGGGATAAAGCGCGGAGAGGCCGGCGGCAGGCTCATGGCCCGGGCGCCTCGCGCCGCACCGCGTCGGCGAGGTGCGCGCGGGCATCCGCCTCGTCGCGACGCATCTGCTCGACGAGCGCCTCGACGCTTTCGAAGCGCTGTTCCGGGCGGATGAAGTCGAAGAGCTCGACCGTGACCTCCTTCCCGTAGAGGTCGCCCGAGAAGTCGAAGAGATAGGTTTCGAGCAGCGGCGCCCCGTCGTCGAACTGCGGGCGCCGGCCGTAGCTCGCCACGCCGTCGTGCCACTCGCCCTCGGCCTTCATGCGGACGGCGTAGATGCCGTGCCTCAGGCCGCAGCCCTCGCCGAGATCGACATTGGCCGTCGGGAAGCCGAGGTCCCGGCCCCGCTTCCCGCCGTGCACGACCTCGCCGATCACGAACCAGCGGTAGCCCAGAATGTCGGCCGCACCCTCGACGTCGCCCTCCGCGAGCCGCGCGCGCACCGCGCTCGACGAGAAGATCGTGCCCGCATTGCCCGCCGCGGAGACGATGTCGACGCCGAATCCCGACGATCGCCCCATCTCGACGAGCGAGGCGGGCGTGCCGGCCCTGCCCTTGCCGAACTGGAAGTCATAGCCGACCACGACCTCCCGCGCCTCGATCCCCTCCACGAGGACGCGCGAGACGAACTCCTCGGCCGTCAGCGCCGCGAGATCGCGATCGAAGGTGAGCTGGAGAACGCCGTCGACGCCCGCCCTCTCGAGAAGCCTCGCCTTCACGTGTGCCGGCGTGAGCCGGAACATCGGCGTGCCGGGCTGGAAGAAGGCGCGCGGATGCGGCTCGAACGTCATCACGAGCGCAGGCAATCCGGCGCTTCTCGCCCGGGAGACGGCCATGTCGATCACGATGCGGTGCCCGCGGTGGACGCCGTCGAAGTTGCCGATCGCCACCACTCCGCATTTCAGCGAGGCGGGGAGGTCCTCGACGGCGGAGACGACCGGGATGGAGAGTGGCGGCATCGGTCCTCGACGGGCTCTGTGGGGCGGCCGGCCACCTTCGCGACCGCAACCGACCGCGAAGGAACCAGCAGGATCGCCCCGCCGTCAAGCGCCAGGAGCGGGAGAGCGTCCCGGCCGTTGGACCACGCGTCTCGATGTACACCCCCGAGGGCTTGCCGCTTCCATCATAGCTCAGGTCCCTCCCCAGAACTGGATCTGGTATTCTCCCGATCTCAGCCCGAAACCCGCCGAGCTCTCTTCCGAGACTGCAATCCCGCAAGGAAGAGCGTGTGAGCCACATTGACGCAATTCGAAGGCTTGAACTGAAGGATGCTCGGCATCTTCTCCCACCGCGACTGTCCAGCGGGATCATCACATGGCGGGAGACTGGCCAACAGCGGACAGTCCGTTCCATCATGCAGTATCGCAGATGCGGCAGGTGGAAGGATGACACGTCAGGGTCGTGTCGCGTCACGCGGCCGTTGCCGTTGCCCCTGCCCCGGGTCAGCCGGGGCGCGGCTCACCAGCGCAGTCGGCTCATGACCTGGGTCGGGTGGCTCGAGCCCTCGAACAGCCGCATGAGCCCTTCGGCATCGACAATTCCCTCGCGCACCGTCTCGGTGGCGTGGATGCCGCTCGCGACGAAGAGGGCGTCGTAGCCGAGGCCGATGGCGCCGGCGACGTCCGTCCGGGCGCTGTCGCCTATGGCGAGCACCTTCGAGGGGTCGATTTCGCCGGCCTTCAGCCCCAGCCGCTCGAGCGCCTTCTCGTAGATCGGCGGATAGGGCTTGCCGGCCCAGACCACGCGACCGCCGATCTCCTCGTAGCGCTGTGCGAGCGCACCGGCACAGTAGAGTAGCGTGTCGCCGCGCTCGACGACGATGTCGGGGTTGGCGCAGACCATCTCGACGGAGCGGGCGGCCAAGGCCTGCAGCCGCTCCTCGTAGTCGGCCGGCGTCTCCACCTCGTCGTCGAAGAGGCCCGTGTTCACGACGAGCGTCGCCTCTTCGAGGGTCGAGAACTCGCTTCGGATCCCCTCGAACACGCCGAGATCCCGCTTCGGCCCGAGATGATAGATGCCCTTCCCGCCATGCGCCTTGATGATGTCGCGCGTGACGTCGCCGGAGGTCGCGATCGCGTCGCTGACGTCGTCGGGCACGTTCAGCGCCCGCAGCTGCGCCTCGACCGCCGCCGAGGGCCGCGGCGCGTTCGTGATCAGCGCCACCCGACCGCCACCCGTGCGGAATTCCTGCAGCGCCTCGCAGGCCTCCTTCCAGGCGGCCACCCCGTTGTGGACGACGCCCCAGACGTCGCAAAGCACGATGTCGTAGCGGTCGGCCACTTCGCGGAAATGGCTCAGCACGCCATCAGTGCAGTCCTGCATCGATCTCTCCAGGAGGGCTCAGACGGAAGCGGCCGAAGTGCCCGCCGCTGCCCCGAGGCGGACGGGCTTGGGACGCCCGAACAGGTGCCCCTGCGCCGTGCCGACGTCGAAATCGAGGAGATCGAGCACCTGAGGTTCCGTCTCGACGCGCGTGGCGATCACCTCGATGCCGGACCGCGCCATCAGCCGCGCGAAGTCGGAGGGGTGGATGTCGCCGGAGTCGACGCCCGGGTCGAGCAGCACCGCGGCGTCGAGCTTCACGAAGCGGACATGCTGCTGGCTGAGGAGCGGTCCGTCGACCCGAAGCCGGGTGAGGTTGTCGACGCAGAAGCGACAACCGAACTCCGTCAGCGCCTCGATCGTCTCGCGCTCGATGGCGCCGAGGCCATCGAACTCGGCCTGGGTCAGCTCGAAGACGATGTGCCCCGCCTGATCCTTGTGCCGCTCCGTGGCGTCGATCAGCGCCATCGCGGCGGATCCCCGGAGCGTGTCCGGCGAGATGTTGCAGAAGATGGTGGCCACGCGGTCCCGGCGGCTCATCTGGTCGGCGATCTTGAAGCACCGCTCCACGACCGCAGCGTCGATCTTGCTGACGAGGCCGGCGTGACGGGCATCCGGCAGGAAGTCGCCGGGCATCAGCGTGCCGCCGTCGGGGCCGCGCAGGCGCGCGAGAGCCTCGTAGTGCATCGGCCGGCGCTGCGGCAGCCCGACCATCACCTGCAGGTGGACGTCGATCCGGTCGCTCCGCAGGGCATGGACGATCGTCTTAAGCGTCTCGGCATTCGGCACGAAGGCGGCCGGCGCCGCCTCCACCACCGACGCCTCGGCTTCGGGCTCCTCGTGGCCGAACTCCGGCTCCTCCGGTGACTCGGGCGGCGCGGGGGGAGGCGGAGGCGGAGGCGCCGCTGCCTGCATCTCCTTCAGCTCGCGAACCTCCTCCGTGAGCTCCCGGAGCAGCGTGTCGAGCGAGGAGATGTCGTCGAGCACCGTGCCGAGCCGCGCGTCGACCGTCTCGCGGATGCGCCGGTTCGACTGCTTCTCGCTCTGCTCGAGCTTCTGGACGAGCTGCCTCACCTCCCGCGACAGCTCGCTCGTGCCGCGGGAGATCTGGGCGACGTCCTGCTCGAACCTCGCCCTCTCGCGGTTGCGCAGCGTGTAGATGTCCGCGAGGACCAGCGTGACGAGGCATGCAAGCGAGGCCCAGCCGGCCTCCGGCAGCGTGAAGCCGAGTTGCGTGTAGAGAACGACGCCCAGCGAGATCGCGATCACCGCCATGCAGATCGCGACGAACCAGCCGCCCGGAGCGGAGCGCGGGCGCGCTCCACGGCGGTCGCTCACCGGTGCCAGAGGAGAATCGGCGGATATGGTCATCTCGTCACTGCGAACCCTCGTCCCCGGCAGAGTAAGTGATTCTTGCCGCCAGCACATCTCGGCGCACACATGGCGGCGTCAAGATCCCGCATGCGCACGCGTCCGTACTCGGTCGGCGGTGCGACCGCGCGTCACTCGCAGCCCGACACGCCCTTGATGGGCAGTTTCAGGGTCGAGCGTCCCGCCATCATCACGGTCAACTCGCCCGATTCGATATTGATCCGCTCTCCGGAGGGCGAGTTGCCGGTCACCGTCGCGACGACGGTCAGCGCCCCGTCGCCGTCGCGGTAGTTGGCGCGGGGATAGATGTTGCTCGCGAGAGGATCGCCGAAGGTCTCCGTCCGCCGCACGAGTTGCAGGCTGCCGCCGATATTGAGGGCCGCGACGACATCGCCCCCTGCGGCGCCCGACCGGGGCGAGGCGAAGATCACCTCCTGACTGCCATCCGGCGTCAGCATCAGGGCGCAAGTCGTGTCGAAAGGAAGCTGATCGATGAGAATGGGAGACAGCTCCGGGGGCCCGCCTGCCGTTTCCGGGGACGCCCCCACGGGCTGCACGGCTTCGCCTCCTGTGCTGGGGACACGCGAATTGTCCTTGAGCGCGGTTTCGAAGTCGCCCCCGGGGCGCCAGCCGACGAGGTCGCGCAGGCGCATCTGGTCCGGCAGCACAAGGATCGTCGCCACCGCGGCTGCCAACAACAGGGCGATCAGCGTCCAGAAGAAGCGCATGTCGTCAACAGGTCCAGATCCGTGGCAGCTCTGGTTAGAACTCGCCCAGGAGCCGCTTCAGGGTCTCGAAAAGGGCATCGATCTCGGAGGGCTTCACGATCAGCGGCGGCGAGAGGGCGATGGTGTCGGCCGTCACCCGCACCATGATGTCGTGATGGTGGAAGGCGCGCTCCATCACCTCGTAGCCGAGCGCGCCGGGCGCGCCCTGGCGCGGATGCAGGTCGACGGCCGCGGCGAGGCCGACGACGCGGATGTCGGCGACGACCGGAAGCCCCTTGAGGCTCATGGCGGCCTCCGCGAAATGCGCCTCGAACTCGCGTGCCCGCTCGAACAGGCCCTCGCCCCTGTAGACCTCCAGCGTCGCGAGGCCCGCCGCCACGGCCAGCGGATGGGCGGTGTAGGTGTAGCCGTGGAAGAGCTCGATCGCGTGGTCGGGGCCCTTCATGAAGGCGTCGTGGATCCTGTCGCTGACGATGACGCCGCCCATCGGCACGGTGCCCGACGTGACGCCCTTGGCGAAGGTCATGATGTCGGGCGTCACGCCGTAACGCTCGGCCGCGGTCGCATAGCCCAGCCGGCCGAAGGCGGTGATCACCTCGTCGAAGATCAGGAGGATGCCATGCTTGTCGCAGATCTCGCGCAGCCGCTTCAGGTAGCCTTTCGGCGCGGGCAGAACGCCCGTCGAGCCCGCCATCGGCTCGACGATGACGGCGGCGATCGTCGAGGCGTCGTGCAGCGCGACGATCCTCTCGAGCTCGTCGGCGAGATGCCCGCCCCACTCCGGCTCGCCGATCGTGAAGGCCTGCTTCTCCCGGTCGTAGGTGTGCGGCAGGTGGTCGACGCCCCCCAGGAGGCCGCCATAGTGCTTGCGGTTCGTCACGATGCCGCCGACCGAGATGCCGCCGAAGCCGACGCCGTGATAGCCGCGCTCGCGCCCTATGAGCCTCGTGCGCGAGCCGTTGCCGGTGACGTTGTGGTAGGCGAGCGCGATCTTCAGCGCGGTATCGACGCCCTCCGAGCCCGAGTTCGCGAAGAAGACGTGCTCGAGCCCTTCGGGCGCCATGAGCGCGAGCTCGGTCGCCAGGGTAAAGGCCTGCGGGTGCGCGAACTGGAAGGTCGGCGCGAAGTCGAGATCGGCCGCCTGGCGCTGGATCGCCTTCACGATCGGCTCGCGTGCGTGGCCGGCATTGCAGCACCAGAGGCCGGCCGTGCCGTCCATCACCGCCCGGCCGTCGGGCGTGTAGTAGTACATGTCCTTGGCGCGCGCGATCAGCCTCGGGTTCTTCTTGAACGAGCGATTCGGCGTGAACGGCATCCAGAAGGCGCCGAGGTCGTTAGGGGACAGGGCCTCCGAGCGGGCCAGATCGTCTGCCGCGGACATGCAAGTGCTCCGGATCACGCGTGGGGCGAGGCTCGGACACTATCAGAGCGTGGCGCGACCGCAACCATTCCTGTCCCGGACAGAGCCGCCCTTGTCGGGGAACCCTCGGGCCGCATAGATTGCGGGAGATGCGGCGGCCTTGACAGAACAGACCAGAGGAAACTGGCATGCTCCAGCCCCGTTCGGCAGCACTCTCCCTTGCCGCGCTCGCCCTTATTTGGGCGGAAACGGGCGCGACCGGAGCCGAAGCCTCCGCCGACCCGGTGGAACTCATGGACCGTGCGGTCGAGATGCTCGACCGGGGCGAGACTCTCGAGGCGCTTCAGGTCGCGGACGACGCGTTCTTCGCCGTCTGGCAGAGGCTGCCACTCGCCTTCCGGCGCATCGAGCTCATCGACACTGCGCCCGAGGGCTACGACCGCGTGGCCCCGCGAGAGGACAATGCCTACGCGCCGGGGCAGGAGATCTCGATCTATGTCGACCCCGTGGGCTTCGGCTGGCGGCAGGGCGGCGATGGCTGGGAGACCGACCTGACGGCGGACTTCATCCTGTCGACGCCCGAGGGCCGCATCATCGCGGGGCAGAAGGATTTCGGCGAGTTCCGGATCCGCTCGCCGCAGCGGGCGAGGGAATCCTTCCTCGTCATCAACTACCGCTTCACGGGGGTCCCGGCCGGGGACTACATCCTCACCACCACGGTGCATGACCGCATCGACGAGGAGGAGGCCGCCTTCGAGACGGCGATCGAAATCCGGCCTGACGGCGCCGCGAGCACGGCCGTGCGATAGCCGGCTCCCGGCGCGACGACCATTCGCGGCCACCTCTCACGAGAGCGCTTGCGGGTCGGCACGCCCGTGTGCTTCACCTGCGGCCTCGCCGCAGTCCGGATCCGCCCGATGTCCACCTCACAGAGCACGCCGGGGCCGGTTCTCGCGGTCACGGCCGCCATCGCGCTCCTGTCGCTCATGGACGCGACGATCAAGAGCCTCGGGCCGGCCGTGCCGATCCTCCAGATCGTGTTCCTGCGCTATCTCTTCGGGGCGGCCTTCGCCCTTCCGGTCTATCTCGCGACCGGCCCGCACCGGCTGACGCGCCAGGGGCTGCGCGACAACCTCCTGCGCACCGTCGTCATGCTGGTGGCGGCCGGGCTGTTCTTCTACTCGATCACCCGCATGCCGCTCGTGGAGGTCGTCACCCTCGCCTTCACCGCGCCGATCTTCATGGTGTTTCTCGCAAAGCCGATCCTCGGCGAGCCGATCGAGCTGCGCGCCCTCGCCGCGGTCGCGCTCGGCCTCGTGGGCGTCGTCGCGGTCGTCTGGGGCGATGCAGGCGGCGGCGGCAGCCTGACCGTCGGCGGCACCGCGGCGATCCTCGGCTCCGCGGCGGTTTACGCGCTCGGCGTGGTCTTGCTGCGCAAGCACGCGATCGACGCGAAGCCTCCGGCGCTCGTCTTCATGCAGCAGGTGATGGGCGTCGCGCTGATGGCGCCGTTCGTCTGGCTCTTCTGGCAGGACGTATCTACCGCGGACTGGCTGCGTTACGTCGCGATCGGCCTCCTCGCGACCGGCGGCAGCCTGCTGATGGCGTGGGGCTTCGGGCGCGCCTCCGCCGCCCGCCTCGCGCCGATCGAGTACACGAACCTTATCTGGGCCACACTCTTCGCCTATGTGTGGTTCAAAGAGACGCCGGGAACGATGACCTGGATCGGCGCCGTCGCGATCATCGGCGCCTGCCTTCTCGCCAGCCGCCCCGGCTGGCCGATCTTCCCGCGCAGGCGCTGGCCGGCGCTCTGGCGCCGCCGCGCCCCTTGACACGAAAATCGCCGCAGATTATCTCCGGCGCGTTCGTTGGCACTCACCCACGGAGAGTGCTAACACCGGTTCAATCCGTGTCATCCTGCCCCGGTTCGGGGCAAGTTCGCTAGGAGCAAGACACATGAGCTTCCGTCCCCTGCATGACCGCGTGCTCGTGAAGCGCGTCGAAGAGGAACAGAAGACCTCGGGCGGCATCATCATCCCCGACACCGCCAAGGAGAAGCCGAGCCAGGGCGAAGTCATCGCCGTCGGCCCGGGCGCCCGCGACGAAGATGGCAAGCGCGTCGAGCCCGACGTGAAGGTCGGCGACCGGATCCTGTTCGGCAAGTGGTCGGGCACCGAGGTGAAGATCGACGGTCAGGACTACCTCATCATGAAGGAGTCCGACATCATGGGCATCATCGAGGGTTCCGAGGCCGGCCAGAAGGCTGCGTGAGGCGTTTTTCCGCCTCTGACGCGGCCTTTTTCGTGCCGAAGACCTCCCCTCTCAATTTCGAAGGAAGAATAAGATGGCTGCCAAGGAAGTAAAATTCAGCACCGACGCGCGCAACAAGATGCTGCGCGGCGTCGACGTCCTCGCCAATGCGGTGAAGGTGACGCTCGGCCCCAAGGGCCGCAACGTCGTGATCGAGAAGTCTTTCGGTGCCCCGCGCATCACGAAGGACGGCGTGACGGTCGCCAAGGAGATCGAGCTTGAGGACAAGTTCGAGAACATGGGCGCCCAGATGGTACGCGAGGTCGCCTCGAAGACCAACGACATCGCCGGCGACGGCACGACGACCGCGACCGTTCTCGCCCAGGCGATCGTGAAGGAAGGCGCCAAGGCGGTTGCCGCCGGCATGAACCCGATGGACCTGAAGCGCGGCGTCGACCTCGCCGTCTCCGAGGCGGTGAAGGACCTGCAGGCGCGTTCGAAGAACATCAACACCTCCAACGAGGTGGCCCAGGTCGGCACGATCTCCGCGAATGGCGACAAGGAAGTCGGCCAGATGATCGCGGACGCGATGCAGAAGGTCGGCAACGAGGGCGTCATCACGGTCGAGGAGGCCAAGAGCCTCGAGACCGAGCTCGAAGTCGTCGAGGGGATGCAGTTCGACCGGGGCTACCTGTCGCCCTACTTCGTGACGAACGCCGAGAAGATGGTCGCCGAGCTCGAGGACCCCTACATCCTGCTGCACGAGAAGAAGCTCTCGAACCTGCAGGCCATGCTGCCGGTGCTCGAGTCCGTCGTGCAGTCCTCGCGCCCGCTCCTCATCATCGCCGAGGATGTCGAGGGCGAGGCGCTCGCCACGCTCGTCGTCAACAAGCTCCGTGGCGGCCTCAAGGTCGCGGCCGTCAAGGCTCCGGGCTTCGGTGACCGTCGCAAGGCCATGCTCGAGGACATCGCCACGCTCACGGGCGGCCAGGTGATCTCCGAGGATCTCGGCATCAAGCTCGAGAACGTGACGCTCGACATGCTCGGCCGCGCGAAGAAGGTGTCGATCACGAAGGAAGACACCACGATCGTCGACGGCGCCGGCGAGAAGGACGCGATCGAGGCGCGCGTCGCCCAGATCAAGCGCCAGATCGAGGACACGACCTCCGACTACGACCGTGAGAAGCTCCAGGAGCGTCTCGCCAAGCTCGCGGGCGGCGTCGCGGTGATCCGCGTCGGCGGCGCGACCGAGGTCGAGGTGAAGGAGAAGAAGGACCGCGTCGACGACGCCCTCAACGCGACCCGCGCGGCCGTCGAGGAAGGCATCGTCCCGGGCGGCGGCACGGCGCTGCTGCGGGCCCGCGAGGCGGTCGCCAAGCTCTCCTCCGACAACCCGGACATCCAGGCCGGCATCAAGATCGTGCTCCGCGCGCTCGAGGCACCGATCCGTCAGATCGCCGAGAACTCGGGCGTCGAGGGCTCGATCGTGGTGGGCAAGGTGCTCGAGAGCAACTCGCCGACCTACGGCTTCGACGCGCAGAACGAGGACTATGTCGACCTCGTGTCGGCCGGCATCATCGACCCGACGAAGGTCGTCCGCACGGCCCTGCAGGACGCCTCCTCGGTCGCCGGTCTGCTCATCACCACCGAGGCGATGGTCGGCGAGCTTCCGAAGAAGGAAGCGGCCGGCGCAGGTGCCGGCGGCGGCATGGGCGGCATGGGTGGCATGGGCGGCATGGACTTCTAAGTCCTGCCACCGGCCGAGCCAAGGCTCAGTCAGGAAGGGGCGGTGCTTCAGCACCGCCCCTT
>NZ_AWXZ01000001.1 GCF_000496075.1 Lutibaculum baratangense AMV1 | reverse complement strand
CCCTTGAGGACAGCATCTATCAGATTCGCCGCTTCGTCCGTCAGGGGCCGTCCGAGAAGCGCGTGGACATCGAAGAGGGCATCATCCCGCAGGTGAACGGCCGGGCGCTCGACTTCATCCCGTTCCTGATGGTCAGCCATCAGGGCATCCGGCCGTCCGACGTGCGCCCGCCGTTCTCGGGGCTGTGCCGGGTCGCACTGTCCCACTTCCGCAACTCCTGCGACCGCGAGCACGCCATCTTCCTGACCTCGGCCCCGACCCCGTGGGTGTCCGGGTCGCTGACCGAGGATCGCATCCCGCGTGCCATCGGCGCGGGGGCGCTGTGGGTGCTGCCCGAGGGCGCGCAGGTCGGGATGCTCGAGTTCACGGGCGCGGGCGTCTCCGCCATGAAAGAGCTGATGGAAGAGAAGATCGAGGTCATGGCGCAGCTCGGTGCACGGATGCTGACCACCACGGTCAACCGGAACGAGTCCATCGAGACGGCGACGCAGCGGACGCGGGGCGAGCTGTCGCTGCTGCATGGCACGGTGGTGTCGGTCGAGGCGGGCATCAACAAGCTGCTGCGGATCGCGGCGGAATGGGTAGGGGCGCCGCCCGCCGAGGCCCATGTCGAGATGAGCCGCGACTTCATCGAAGCGACCCTGAACGGCCGCCAGATCGAGGGCTTGGTCAAGCTCTGGCAGTCGGGCGGCATCAGCCACCGCACCCTCTACGAGAACCTGCAAGCTGGCGAGGTCGCCTCGCCCGACCGCACGTTCGAGCAAGAGCGCGAGATGATCGCCGACGAGGGCGGCGACATGGGTGCGACGATGCTGCGGCTGCCCATCGCATCGTGACATGGCCGAGCGCGAGCTGTTCGCGGCCATCATCGTGCGGGCCGTGCAAGACCTGCTGACCCCGACGATACCGGGCGAGTGGGACACGCGGCGGCACCGAGAGGATGCCTTCGACTTCCTGACGGCTACGGAAGGGCCGTGGGCGCGGCGGCGGGAAGAGTTCGCGGTCGCCGCCGGTCTCGATCCCGACTATCTCCGCGACAAGGTGCTGGCGATCATGGACGGTCGCGCGCCGCTCGATCACGTCGGCAACGCGGCCGGGCTGGCGGCCGCCCGTCAGATCGTCGCGGACAGGCGGGAAGCGGTCATGCGCATGGAACGTCACCGCGAACAGACGCTTGCGGAGAAGCGCCGCAGACAGGCGAAGCGCCGCGCGGAACAGGCACGGCGCGAGGCCCGCCTGCGCCAGCTTGCCACCGATCAGCGCCCCTCCACCCGTGACGAGGTCGTGGACATCCTCGCCAACTACCTCGGATAACCGTTTCGCCACCTCAATCTGAGGTTGAGCGCCCCCGCAGCGCTTCCGATCATGTCGACGCAGGCGGGGCCGCAACTCCAGGGTGACGAAGGAGGGGTCGGTGCTCACCTGCGCCGACCCTTTCGCATTCTGGAGATGCAACATGACGACCGCAGACGAACAGAACACCCGCCTGATGGAAGCCTTCATCGAGAAGGCGCTGCCGAAGCTGGTGGAGGCGCTGGCCCCACACGTCGAGGGCCAGATCGCGGGCCTCAAGGACAACGCGACCAAGCTGCTCGACGAGGTGAAGGACCATCGCCGCGCCTCGGCCGAGAAGGACGAGCTGCTCGACCAGATGCGGCAGGTGCTCGAAGCGGTCGGCAAGCCGTCCCCGACCATGCCGCAGACCTTCACGCCCCCGGCCGCGAAGAAGCCGATCCAGCTCACCCGCGAACAGGCCCGCGACCCGGCCATCTATCGCGCGGCGAAGGCGCAGGCCGAAAAGGCGGGCGTGCCGTTGCAGATCGTGCGGGAGGGCTGATCATGGACCTCGACACGATGGCCGATCAGGTCGCGGATCAGTTCGTCCGCGACAGCTACCGCCACCCGGAGAACCGCATCACGGAGCGCAAGGTCGCGCGCGGCGTCGTGCTCGACGCCTTCGGCGCCCATGAGCAGCGCTTCTTCGGGGAGTTTCTCGTCCAGTGGCCGTGGGCCATGCCAATTCTGCGGCGGTTCAAGCGCTGGGTGGAGTCCCTCTCCTGATGGCTGCGCTGCGGATGGACGTGATCAAGCGGGCGATCCCGCAGGAAAAGGGCGGCGGTCGGCCGAACGTCATCCGCAACCGCGCGGACTATGCCGAGATCGTATGCGACATTGTGCTGGGCCGCCGCTCGATGGTCCAGATCGCGCGGCGCATCGGCGTGTCCTACTGCACCATCCAGCGCTTCAAGGACGCCTTCTGCACCCCGGATGTCGCCCGTGTGGTCATGGCCGAGGCGCAGAGGGCGGAATCCGAAGAGGTGGACGAGAAGATCAACGCGGCCCAAGACGACATCCAGAAGGGGCTGCGCGAGGTCATCAAGGAGCAGAAAGACCTCTACCGGGAGATCAAGAACCGCCTCGGTGACGGGCGCGACGTGGAAGACCTCGCGCCCGCCCTCTCGCAACTTCTGCGCGATCAGGGCAGTCGTTCGAGCGGCTGCTGAAATCCTACACGGCACTGAAAGAGAAGACGACCATCGTCCTGTCCATCAACGAGTCGCCCGAGTGGGCGAAGCTGCAAGGCGTGCTGTTCGAGGTGTTCGAGGCCCACCCCGACGCCTTCGACACCTTCCGCCAGCTTGTGGAGGCGCGGAGGCTGCGGCTTGAGTGACCTCGCCCTCTATCTGCGGACGCTGGAAGAACGGGTGGACCCGACAGCCCTGTTTCGGCGTGTCGTGGGCGCACCCTGCGACCCGTGGCAGAGCGACATGCTGCGCTCGCGCTCTCCCTTCGCCATGGTCCTCGCGTCACGTCGCATCGGCAAGAGCCAGACCACCGGCGTGCTCGCGGCTCAGACGGTCGCTGCGCCCGAGCGGACGGTGTTGATCCTGTCGCCCACGCTGTCGCAGTCGCAACTGCTGTTCAAGAAGTGCTTGCAGGCGTGGCAGGCGATGGCGCTGCCGATCCAGAAGACCCGGCTCACGCAGCAGGTGATGGAGCTGGAAAACGGCTCGGCCGTCGTCTGCGTGCCCGCAGGGCAGGACGGCGAATCCGCGCGCGGCTGGGGCGTGAAGAACGGCGGCATCCTCGTCTACGAGGAAGGCGCCTTCATCCCGGACGCAGTATACGACGCCACGCTGCCCATCCGCGAGGACGGCGGCCGGATTCTGATGATCACCACGCCTGGTCGGAAGGGCGGCTTCGCCCATCGCCTCTGGGTCGAGAACGACGAGATCGAGAAGATCACGGCGCGGTCCACCGACATCCCGCGCATGGCCGAGAAGGTCGCCTTCGACCGCAAGTTCATGCCCCCCGTCCAGTTCGCCGTCGAGCACGAGCTTCGCTGGCTGGGTGGCGGCGGCACGCCCTTCTTCGCCCCCCGGACCATCGAGAGCGCCTTCACCGACACCCCGGAGCTCGAATTGGGAGACATCTATGCAACGCGCTGAACTGGTCCAGAAGGGCGACCGCCTGATCCTGCCCTGCGACGATCCGGCGGTGACGGTGGTGCCCGGCTACCGCCGCTTCCTGATCGGGCTGGACATCGCCCAGAGCCGCGACCGCAACGCCTATGCGATCATCCTCGACGAGCGCGTGCCGCGATGGACCCGCTACGCCCAGGAGCTCGCCCCGCGCCGTCGCGTCGTGGTGAAGGCGGATTTCATCCCGCTCATGGCCTACACGGAGCTTGCCGTCGTGGTGCGCAACCTGATGCAGGAGCGAGCGTTGGCTGACTGCGCCTATCTGGTGGTGGACGCCGGGGGGCCGGGGCGCGCATTCTGCGACCTGCTGAACGCAAAGAACGTGCAGCACACGCGGATGCAGATCGTCGGCGGCGACAACGAGAACGAAACCCGCGAGCGCGGGGTCACGTTCAACAACGTCTCGCGCAACCTGCTGCTCGGCAACCTCAACTCCGCGCTGCATGTCGGTGAGCTCAAGATCGGGTCGTTTGCCCGCCGCGCGGACCTGCAAGCCGAGCTCGAAGCCTTCGAGATGACGGTCTCGGCATCCGGCCGCCTGCGGATCGATGGCGACATGGCAGACGGCCACCTCGACATGGCCATGGCGACCGCGATGGCCCTCTGGCTGTCCGATCATCGGTCGGTCGGCGCGCATGTCGGGCAGGTGCCGCTGCGGGGCTACTGGTAGAGCGCCGCGGAGAGCCGAGGGAGCGCTGGGCGACTGCGGTCGGCGGGTGCGAGCGTGGGGCGCCGCCGCTGCTTGCCTTCGCTGACGTACTCACGGGCGCTTGGCAATTGTGTCCATAAAGGCAATCTCATTCTCGGCCATTCGCAGGCCGCGATAATACGCTGTCTTGAGCGTTTCCTCCTCTCCCCGGCCATTTAGGCGCTCATTGATGTATCTCTCAAAGCACCTTTGCAGCGATATCCGCCCCACCTGACGCCATGCCGTTACGGTCGAGAACACGTCCATAGGGTCATAGAACGCCTTCGTCGGCGTGGGCCTTCGTTCCTGCGGCAGCGGCGGGTCGCTGGCCAGACTCCGAAGGTAGCGCAACACCCACGCCGGGAACGCTCGGTTCTCGTCGATGCAG